>CAIOKO010000054.1 GCA_903858935.1 uncultured Schlesneria sp.
AGGGATCAGAAGAGCGCAGACGTCATTCAAAATCTGACTACCGTTGCCGCTAAAAACAAATTCGCGGCAAACGGAAAAAGATTTCGGACCGCCGTTTGAAGCCATCCTCGCAAAAAAATGACGGCCTCGGAGCGATGATGGGTAATTATGCTGAAATCCTGAAACTTGACTCAGTGAGTCAAGTTTCAGGCCCGAGGAAGTCCAGTGAGGCGTTGCCTCAGCCCAAAGTAGCCATCATCGCTCCGCGTGATGAGCATTGTTCGAGGGCCTACCAAGTTCCAATGCGCATGATCTCAAATTAGAAATTCAAACGTAATAACTGTCCTGATGAGTCGGCAACGTTTGAATCGTTTCCGACGCATGCTCATCACGCGGAGCGATGATGGATACTTTGAAAGAAATCCTGAAACTTGACTCAAAAAGTCAACTTCCTCATGCGAGGAAGTCAAAAACCGTGGCATCCCATGTTTCGATCGCAGACGGCGCGTGAATTTCGCGGCTCCGCGGGAGTCGCGTCCTCCCGACGAAACACAATCTCGCCGCTTTATGAAATTGGATATTACTAAAGGAACATCGCTCAATGAGTACGATCGCAATCATTGGTTCTACCGGGACGATCGGTAGCGTTCTGTCAAGGCGGTTAGTTCGTAGCGGCCATCAGCTTCTCCTCGTCGGACGAAATGAAGAGAAACTGCGTGCATTGTCTGAGGAACTCGATCAACCATACGCAAATGTGGACCTGACGAATTCGCTGTTGCTTGAAGAGGCCTTGATGAAGGCCGCAGATGCGGCAGGGGGGATTTACGGGATTGTGAATTGTGTCGGCTCACTTTTATTGAAATCCGCTCACACCACAACGGATGAGGAATTTCGAACGATTGTTGAGACGAACCTGTTCACGGCGTTTGCGACCGTCCGAGCGGGTGCCAAACTGTTGCGGGAACAAGGTGGTTCCATCATCCTGTTCGCCTCCGCCGCGGCCGAAATTGGAATCGCGAATCACGAAGCCATCGCTGCAGCCAAGGCTGGTGTCATTGGATTGGCCCGCTCCGCTGCAGCGAGCTACGCGTCAAAAAACATTCGAGTCAACGTTGTCAGCCCAGGCTTAATTCGCACCGACATGACACGACGTATCTGGGAGAGTTCAGCAAGTGCGACAGCATCCGCACAGATGCACGCACTGGGACGTCTGGGCGAACCTGAGCAAGTCGCGTCCCTCGTGGACTGGTTGATCAACCCCGAAAATGACTTTATCACAGGTCAGGTCATAGGAGTTGACGGCGGCCTGGGGCATCTTTTGTCCCGTAGGTAAAGCGTTTCGGAGAACCTTAGTGTGGTGATAGCTGCTTTGACCGCTATCCTCTATCAGCAATAACGCAGGGCTAACTAAATCGATTGGACCTGGTCCCGATTTCTGGGATTTTATTCACCGATTGTATAGGCCTTTGGCAGGTTTCGTGGGCGGTATTTTGAATCTAGACGCCGCTTGGCGTCCACGGACGAATGTAGAATCGAGTTTTCGGGAATTGACCGGTGCCGATACAAGTTTGGCAGACACCATTCCAACCGCCCAGCATCGTGGTTCCAGTGCCTGCGTGGAAGGAATTCCAGCAGATTATAAAACCCTTTAATCTTGAGGTGCGCGACTGCGAGAGGCTCCGCCTTTGAGATTTCCGGATGTTTGGGCGATCGCCCCAGAAATTCATCCTTTTGGGATTCCTTGAAAAGACAGCCGCATTTTTCCGCTTCAGCGTACATCCACTCAAGCGAATATTTGGCGAGCCCGTTATCCTTTTCCGGAAAGCCTCCACCCACATCACCATGACTCCCTGCAAACCAGATTTGTTTGAAGCTGAGATGTTGCTCGGGGGGATGCGGGTAAAACAAATTCGGTTGAAAAACAGCGCGATGCTCGTCAATTGAAACGGCGTGTCGAACGTGGTCAACAGACGGATTGTTCGCAGAATGCGGTACCATCCGCGGCGTCCAGGGCGATCCAAACGAACTGACCGTATCCCACGCCCCAATGAACTGAATTCGCGTCGTCTCAGCAATTGAAAACGAGCTCTTGAAACGATCTCCAGATTGAAATCGCTTTTTTTCCAGGCGGTCATAGTCGTCTGCGTAGACGGCCCACGCCAGTCGATCGAGATGCTCAAGTTCTGGCCGGACCAAGCCGAGAAAATGAATCATCCCCCCCAATGCGCGGACCGTATACGCTCCTCGACTGAAGCCAAACAAAAAGATCCGGTCACCCGGTTGGTAGGTTCGAGTCAGAAAGCGATACGCGGTGCAGGCATTTTCACGAACGCTATGACCGATCCCCTGATCCAGCATTCGACTAAAGTACTTTCCGATCCTCGTGACCTTGGTTGGATCAGCCAAAGTGCCGACACCCGAGTCATAGAACGCAACCTGTCGTTCGCTCCGCTCCAGCGAGCGGAAAAGTCTCAGCACGTTCGTCGAATCGGAAGCGACATCATTGCTGGTGCCGTCACAGCAAATGACGATATTTTTCGATTGGAGTGACGAAGTCGATTGAGTGACCGCATGTGAAAGGTTTTGAGCCGCGCCGTCCGGAAAATCGATGGTGCTCATTGAGGGGATCTTTAAAAAAAGAGGCAGAACTCATTGAAGGCGTTTTATCGAATGTTTCGGCATCATTAGCAAACAAAAAAGACATTTCCCGTCGGTTTTGCCGTACTCAATCCCCGTTGTGTGCGAGACTCACGACCCCGCAGAACGGGCGGTTCGAAGGTCTCCTCCTGATAACGTCCTGTTTCTATTCAGCCAGCGGACTCGCAAACACCTGACATGTTATTAATTCAAAAGCTAAAACATGTCATTGATGCCGTCAATCAAGTTCAGATGATAGAAATACGAATCCAAGACCTTCAGCCTCCCTCTCGGGCAACGCTGCTAAGGTGTTTTCAAAATATTAATGACGCGATGTATCACCGCATCGGAGCCGTCTCCGATCCAATCTCTTTTCTTGATTTCGATGCAATGAAAGTCAGCTGTGTGACCTGAGACTTTTATCCCGTGACACCCGAATATCGAGGTTCGATAACACATTCGATTCAATGGGACCCCATTCGAATTGATCGCCGAATCTGTAATCAACGAACTACCGATGAGGGTGTACCCGAACCACCGATCTCAAGGAATTCTTGGAAAAAAAGACAACGAAGTGGAAAAACGTTGAAGTCTTACGTTTTGCTTCGGGTTGAATTCCAGGGACGCAAAATGTTGGGAGAGGGCTGTTTCAGTGACCTCATTTAAACCCATTTTCCGCACCCTGGCGCGCGACTCAAAATCGCGTTGATGAACGCGTTCTGAATTGCGGAGAGACTGACTTCATGTCGGAGGTCGAGGTAGTAGTCGACTCAAGATCTGGGCTGGGGATGGGATCTCGAGG
>CAIOKO010000055.1 GCA_903858935.1 uncultured Schlesneria sp.
GCCAACGTCGATTTCAAGACACTGCTTCTCTGAGGAGTCCGGTGAGGCTTTGCCTCAGACCAAAGTAGCCATCATCGCTCCGCGTGATGAGCATTGTTAGAGAACCTACCAAAGTCCAATACGCATCGTCTCAAATCAGAAATTCAAACGGAATATCTGTCCCGATGCGTCGGCAACGGTTGAATCGTTTCCGACGCATGCTCATCACGCGGAGCGATGATGGCTACTTTTGAAGAACTCTTGAAACTTGACTCATTGAGTCCAGTTTCAAGTCTGAAGAAGTCCGAAACAGTGGCACATGAAGATAAAGGCGAAAAACAATGCTTCGCAGCGTTACCGCGTCGGGCGCTCAATCTCAACCGGCTTGTCGCGATTCGAGTGCTTCAATGCGCATCTCATCATCATCATCGTCGTCATCCAGATCTTCTTCCAGTAATTCACAATCCAGCTCATCCGGTGAATAGTGGGTGGTAAAATGAAAATTCCCGGTGCCGGCATGCTGTGTTAACGCCTGCAAGATTTGCCTGACTCGTTCAGGACGGTCATACGGTCCCGTTACATAAGATGGTTTGCCATCTTGACCATAGGTAAATTCGACCAGCGATTTCGAAGCGTCGATGTCACCAAATATCGGGCTGGCCTGGAGCCAATCGCGATGAGGGGCAATTCCAAACAACTTTGCATAGGCGACGGCTCCTTCGACGAGTTTGCGAAGTGCCTCCGGAGCAATCAGATCAAGCCGCATTCCGTTTTCGATTTGCTGCTGAACGATTTCATGCCAACGCGTTTCAGGGCCGTAGAACACGCTGACGTCTTTGACACCCAGACAGAAAGTATCCACCAGGAAGACCACGCCAACGACCTGATTGTGTGGTCCCCGCCGTGCGATAAAAGCGTTTGCAATCCCCTTTTCAATCAGCCTATCGCTAATCCGCGTGTCGAACAAAGTCCAACGTTGAGCCTGCAACACGCGAGCGATTTTTGATGACGACTCTACCCGAGCAATCGCGCGCTGTTTGTCTTTACGCTTGGCTCGCTGAGCCTCAATCTTCTTCCTTCGCCGATTATCATTGGCTGCCATGCGTTGCCTCCTTGCAAATTGGGAATTAAAAGCACACTCGGATTCGATTTACAAAGTGTACCTCGTACAATCGAAATTCAAAGTACGGTTTATGGAACTCTTTCAGAAGACAACGATGAACACATCAGAACCCGATGGCCTGGCCAAAAGATTTGCCGTGACGGTCAATCCAACGAGATTTGCAGGAAACCGTTGCACTGATCGAACGGATGTTTCGATGCCGGTTCGGATCAATCGTTCGATGCGATTTGTCTTCGCCGCTTTTCTAGTTTGCGTTGTCACCAACGTTGGGCACGCTGAACAAAGAAAAGCGGTTGTGGTGACTGATGCGGCACGAAAAATTCATGCCTCAGGTTTCATCTTCGATGGACATAACGATCTGCCGTGGGCGGTCAGAACAGATTTTTCATCGTCGTTCGATCAGGCCGATATTTCGAAAAATGTTCCCAAGCTAAACACCGATATCGCTCGCTTGAGACAGGGAAATGTGGGGGCTCAATTCTGGTCTGTCTATGTCCCCTCCGAGACCGTCAAGGATGGAACAGCGTTTTCCAAAACGATGGAACAAATCGAACTCGTCAAAACGATGGTTAAGCGATATCCCGAGACATTCGAGATGGCGCGAACTGTCAGTGATATCGAACGGATTCAGAAGTCAGGCAAAATCGCGTCGTTGATGGGTGTCGAAGGTGGTCATTGCATCGAAGACTCGATCGAGAATCTGCGACGGCTGAATAAGCTTGGAGCGGGTTACATGACGCTAACCCATTCGGACACCCTCGCCTGGGCTGATGCAGCAACCGACGAACCGAAACACCACGGACTGACTCCCTTCGGCGAAGAAATCATACGAGAGATGAACCGATTAGGGATGCTGGTCGACCTGTCTCACGTTTCGGCAGAAACGATGCAAGACGCCATTCGTGTCTCGTCTGCCCCTGTGATTTTTTCACATTCCTCGGCTCGTGCTGTTGCCGACCATCCACGTAACGTCCCCGACGACGTTCTGCTGGGAGTCAAGAAAAATGGCGGAGTTGTCATGGTCAATTTCTTTTCAGGCTTCGTCCACCCGGAATCGGCACGTAAGCGAGCAAATATGTTTCAGGTGAACCGTGATTTGCGAGCTCAATTCCCACTCGAAGCGGACTATAAAGCGGCCCGCAAACGATGGGATAACGAGCATCCGATCGAACGGGGAAGCATCCATGATGTTGTCGACCACATCGATCACATTGTGAAAATCGCCGGGATCGAGCACGTCGGCATTGGCTCGGACTATGACGGAGTCTCAATGCTTCCGGAACAGTTGGACGACGTTTCGACATATCCTGTGATCACGCAAGAAATGCTCAACCGTGGCTATACTGCCGCTCAGATCCATCAGGTCATGAGCGGGAACCTCCTGCGAGTGATGCGTCAGGCAGAGGCGATCGCAGCGAAGTCCCGATGACAGGCGGTCGATTCAATTTGGCGTTTTACGATTTTCGTCGGTCGGTTTGGCCTGACGGGTGTATTTGTCCCGGCGGGACTGCAGCAGGTAACCGGTGGTTGATCGTAGCGACACCACCGGATAATCACGAAAGTCCTTCCCTGCGACGCCGGGAAGGACTTTTTGTCGGGAAAACATGGGGTCCACGGAAAATCGCGGCACTGCTTGACCTTCCTCGGTCAAGCAGTGCCGAACTGTAAAACGAACGCTGATGCCAAGATACCGCTTCTCCGAGGACTCCAGTGAGGCTTTGCCTCAGACCAAAGCAGCCATCATCGCTCCGCGTCATGAGCATTGTTCGAGAACCTACCAAATTCCAATCCGCATGGTCTCAAATCAGAAATTCAAACGGAATATCTGTTCCGATGCGTCGGCAACGTTTGAATCGTTTCCGACGCATGCTCATCACGCGGAGAGATGATGGCTACTTTGGAAGAAATCCTGAAACTTGACTCAATGAGTCAAGTTTCAGATCCGAGGAAGTCCGAACCAGTGGCACATGAAAATGAAGCTCGAAGAAAAATCCTGTGGAGAAATCGTTACCCACTTTGAGCGAACTCTTCGCGAGGTAAACGAAATTGCGTCGGGCTATTTTGATTTCTTTTCGTCATGGGCATGCTCATCATGACCATGTTCGTCGTGTGACGAGCCGTCAAGATGATAGTCGATATGACCGATGTAAGGTTTGTCGGCGATCGTGATCCGCAGATCTCCGTGCAGGAACCCTGCATCCATCAACGTATGAACCAGGTCGTGATCGACGAGCACGAATTTAGACGCTTTACCCTCAGCATCTCCGGATTGCGATGCAGCCTTCAGCGTCAGTGGTTCTTTCCCTTCCAGTGCGACGGAAAGATCGGCTGCTGCGACCGCTTCAGCAGTCTTTGCGTCTTTTCCCAGGACGTAGACGACCACTGATTCAGAATCGTGATCAACCAGAACTTCGGCGTGATACTCTTCGTCACCCAGTTCAACGATCCCGCCCCCGTGCGGCCCCTTTGCCCCATGCGCGTGATCAGGCAGCGCCGGTGCTTTCTTAACATCTCCAACCGGTTTGTAATCACCCTGCTTGTCGCATCCGAACGCCCCGCACAACAGCACCAGGCTGGCGACCATACTGAACCGAACCATTTTAATGACATCCTTCCGTGACGAAAAAACAAAGTTCGCGTCTCGCCACCGTGCGAGTTACCGCGATCAGACCACAGTCTGAACCACGCCAGCGATTCCTGCAACCGCAGCAGACCCAACTTTCGAATTCTGAACAATAAGTGTGACGCCAAGCGTGACGCCGAACTCCGAATTCTTCTCACGATTCCTGAGCGGCCTGAAACTTCGTTCTGAACGAGTTGTTCGCTATGCTCATGACCTGCACGGAGGGGGGAAGGCTTTGCCTGGCGACACAATCGCCAGATTGAACAGCTTTTCAGTTCATGGCGGGAATTTTTAAAGGAGTCATCAAGATGGTCGCCCGTCTGACATTGCTGGCCTGTATGGCCACAGTCTTGTTTGTTGATGTATTGTTCGCTGATGAATCGGCAACGATTGTGGTGAAGGTCAACGGATCGGCCATCACAACCGCTGATGTTAATTTTGCTGCGTCCCAACAAGGAAAGTCCGCAGAAGAACAAACACAACCTGATCCCAGATTGCTTGAACGACTGATCGATCGGCAACTCATTCGCTCGTTCCTGGCAGAAAAAAAGATCGAGCCGCCAACGGAGGATTTACAGTTCCAGATTGCCCGGGCCGAAGCCCTGATACGCAAGGGAGGCGAAGACCCGAAAGCCTTGCTGGAAAAACTCGGCTACACCCCCGAAAGATTGAAGTCGGAGCTTGGCCTGACCCTCGCCTGGCAAGTTTATGCTCGGAAGACGGTCACACCAGCGCAGATCAAAGCCCATTACGAGCAGTATCGGCAAGAATTCGACGGGACTCAGGTTCGGGCGAGTCAGATATTTCTCAAATTGCCGCAACCGGCGAGCAATCAGGAAAGGGCCGCCAGGTCCGAAAAACTGATCGAGATTCGCCAGCAGATCCTTGCGAATAAACTGACCTTTGCTGAAGCGGCCAAACGCTATTCCGAGGCGCCAACCAAATCTCAAGGGGGAGATGTCGGCCTGTTCGGCTTTCGAGGCAAACTCCCCGCTGCGGTTTCTCAAGCGGCGTTTGGATTGAAGGTCAATGACATCAGCGAACCGATTGTTTCGCCGTTCGGTGTACACTTGATTCAGGTGACCGAACGACACCCCGGTGACTTCAGCCTGGAAGACGTTCGCCCCGTGATCATCGATCGCTTGGCACAACAACTCTGGACGGAAACTGTGGAAAGAGAGCGAGCCACAGCGAAGATCGAACGAATTTCGAAACCTTAAATGTGTGTCGGTCTTCTTAATTTACGTGCCATTGCTCCGAAACTTTTGAGCAGCTCAAATTTTTCGGAGCAGTGGCACAGAATAATCATCGAGAAGTTTGACAAAGAACTGAAGCACCGGCATTGCGACCGAACGTTTCGTTGACACAATAGGTCAAAAAGTCTTAAGTGGCCCACGAATAGAAGGAAAAACCTGCTGATGACTGCAAGGTTAATTGACGGCAAGGCAATCGCGGCTTCGATTCGCGAACGATTGAAAATTAGCGTTGCTGAATTTCAGAATTCGACCAATCTGACTCCAAAGCTCGCAGCCATCCTTGTTGGTGAAGACCCTGCCAGTCAGGTTTACGTCCGAAATAAGGAACAGGCCTGCGCGAAGGCCGGCATCGCCAGTGACGTCCATCGACTGCCCGGAACGATCACTCAGTCCGAATTGCTGGAATTAGTTGCGAGATTAAACTCCGACGTCACGGTGCATGGGATTCTGGTGCAACTACCGTTGCCAAAACAGATTAACGAAACAACCGTTCTGGATTCCGTGACCCCTTTGAAAGATGTTGACTGCTTTCATCCAGAAAATGTTGGCCGACTGGCTCAAGGTCGTCCCCGGTTTTTGCCCTGCACTCCGCATGGTGTGCAGGTCTTGCTGCGCGAGTCAAACGTCAACGTTGACGGTGCTCACGTCGTCGTCCTCGGTCGCAGCGAAATTGTCGGGAAACCTGTCGGATTGATGCTCGTTCAAAAGGGCGAAACAGCGAACGCGACCGTCACGATTTGTCACAGTCGAACCAGAAATCTCGCAGAAATCACCCGTTCTGCCGATATTTTGATCGCAGCCATCGGCAAACCTGAATTCGTCACACGCGAGATGGTCAAACCGGGTGCGGTTGTGATCGACGTCGGAATCAACCGCGTCGCCGATAAACTTCTAGGGGACGTCGCGTTTGATGAAGTCAGTTCTATCGCATCGGCGATCACCCCTGTTCCTGGTGGAGTTGGACCGATGACGATCGCCATGCTGCTGGAAAACACGCTGATGGCGGCGAAATTACAGTCAACGGTCAATAAAACAGCCTGAGAAAGGGGATCGGGCGTTCAAATTTCAAAAATGGCCCGCCCAGCGTCCCCAGAAGATCAAATCGACCAGGGGCCAATTTTGAAACTTGAACACCCGACCCCAATTGCCACGGCTCCCAACTTTTCAGCCGTTGTGCCAATGCAGAGACCTCAGACATCTTCGGACAGTTTTCGTCAGACGAATTCTGTCGAATTTTCGTCCGTTGCAACTTTCGCTCCAGACGATAGACTATAACACGATTTCATAGAGTGTGAAAAACTGAGAGATCGGCTGCGTCGTCGTGTCTGTGTCTGGAAGTGCCAGATTTAAGTATCAGCGCCGTCGATCAAAAGATGAAACTTAGGCAAGGTTGAGATATGTCGATTACGAAAGAACGAAAGTCAGAAGTCATTCAGCAGTATCAGCGTACAGAAGCTGATACGGGATCCCCGGAAGTTCAGGTGGCGGTCCTCTCACACCGCATTGCACAGCTGACCGAACATTTCAAGCTGCACAACAAAGACCATGCAAGTCGCCGGGGTTTGTTGATGCTGGTCAGTAAGCGTCGTCGGCTTCTCAAGTATCTTGAGGCATCCGATTCCAGCCGCTATGCAGACGTGATCAAGAAGGTCGGTTTGCGTAAGTAGGTCTGTTGGCGTCAATTTTTTGACGGGTCGTGTCAGGTCGGTTTCTTCAGGCTGGTTCTTTCGAACCGGCATCCAATCGACTTTCTGCCTCGGTCGTGAAAGCATTCCGCTCGCAGGTCGCTGCTGCGCAGACGAGTTTGTTCCGACGAGGCATTTCAGGAAGCCGGAATTTGAAAACATCTTTGTAGGAACATCGCCGTGAAAGTGGTTGTAGAACGCGAATTTGCAGGACGAAAGATCAGCCTGACAACAGGTGAAATGGCCAAGCAGGCGGCCGGTGCTGTGCTGGTTCAATACGGTGATACGGTCGTGTTTGTGGCCGCTCAAAACGGTCCGTCACGTCCCGGAACCGATTTTTTCCCTTTGACTTGCGATTATCGTGAACGATCCGCTGCCGCTGGCAAGTTTCCTGGTGGTTTCATCAAGCGCGAAGGCCGTCCGACTCAGAAAGAAATTCTGACCAGCCGATTGACCGACCGACCCATTCGACCTCTTTTTCCTGATGGATATGTCGAAGAAGTTCAGGTGATGTCGAACGTGCTTTCGGTTGATACCGAGAATGATCCTGACGTTCTATCGATCATCGGTGCCAGCGCCGCCCTCAGCCTCGCTCCAGTCCCCTTTAATGGCCCGATCGCTGCAGTTCGCGTTGGCTTAATCGGTGAAGAATTCATCCTGATGCCGAGCCGTACGCAGGTCGCCGAAAGCCGACTGGATTTGATCGTTGCTGGAAGTAAACACTCGGTGCTGATGATCGAAGGGTTTGCTCAGCAATTGCCTGAAGAGCAAATGGCCGATGCAATCATGTTCGCACAACGAGCCATCGTTCAACTGTGTGAACTGCAGGAAGAACTGAAGCAAAAGGTTGGCCGACCCCCGTTCGTTGCACCCGTTGTCACTGTGCATCCTTTCCATGCCGAGTTGAAGGAAAAAGCCTACAGCCGACTTCGCGACGCAAAAGTTGGCAGTGTCAAAGCCGACCGTCGTGCTGCGACAAAGGAACTGAAAGACGAACTGTTCGCTTCGTATTTTCCCGGCGGCGCCGAAACAACGGCTGCAGGTTGGACAAAAGACCACTTTGCTGCCGCCTTCGAAGGTCTTCACCACCGTGTGGTGCGTGATCTGATTTTAGAAAACAAGCGCGTCGACGGCCGAACCCCGCAAGATTTGCGTGCTGTCTCTTGTGAAGTCAGCGTCTTGCCAATCGTCCACGGCTCTGCACTCTTCACCCGTGGTGAAACACAGTCGCTGGCAACGATTACTCTTGGAACGATCCGTGACGCCCAGCGTGTTGAAGGATTGTTTGACGAAGTCCAGAAACGGTTCATGCTGGACTACAACTTCCCATCCTACTCCGTTGGCGAGTGCCGCCCGATTCGCGGACCAGGCCGACGAGAAATCGGACACGGGGCATTGGCCGAGCGGTCAGTCTATTCCGTTATCCCGTCAGAAGAAAAGTTCCCGTACACGATCCGAATCATTTCGGACATCATGGAATCGAACGGTAGCAGTTCGATGGCATCGGTCTGTAGTGCAACCCTCTCACTGATGGACGCAGGCGTACCGATCACTCAACCGGTTGCCGGGATTTCCATCGGGCTTGTCAAAGAAAAAGACGGCTATGTCCTGCTGACCGACATCATGGGCGACGAAGATCACCACGGTGATATGGACTTCAAAGTGGCCGGCACCCAGAAAGGGGTCACCGGAATTCAGCTCGACCTCAAGATTGATGGAATCAATGAGGAAATCATTCGAGCCACACTCGAACAGGCTCGAAAGGCCCGAATCGAACTGCTCAAGACGATGCTCACGTCAATTCGACGACCTCGTGCAGAGATCTCGGTCAACGCGCCCCGACTTCTGCGGACGAAGATCGATCCCGCGAAGATTGGCCTCCTGATCGGCCCCGGCGGAAAGACCATTCGTGCCATCCAGGAAGAAACCGGCGCGACAATTGATATCGCCGATGATGGAACTGTGATGATCGCCTGTTCGAAGAGCGAAGGAGCCGAAGACGCACTCGCCCGAGTCGAAGCGATGACCGAAGAAATTAAAGTTGGCCGTATCTACAACGGAACCGTCAGCTCTGTGAAAGACTTCGGTGCCTTCATCGAAATCGCACCGGGAAAAGATGGCCTGTGCCATATCAGCGAACTCTCAACTGGTTATGTCAAATCGGTTGACGAGATCTGCAAGGCCGGTGACAAACTGCAGGTTAAGGTTATCGCCATCGATGATCAAAACCGAGTCAAACTGTCACGCAAGGCGGTATTGGCAGAACAAGCCGAAGCAGAAGCCGACGGCGCTCCAAAAGCTGAATCAGACAGCGACGCCGAAGACGCCATCGACTGATTAAAGCTTGCAGCCACTGCTCCGATGTTTTGATCAGAGCAGTGGCTTTTGCGTTTTGAAAAGACGCGGTGAATTGTGTAACGGAATCGAGTGAGTCGTGGAGGCCTCCAGCCTCCACGCATTTTTTGTACTTCCGCGACTGAATGCCCACGCTACGGCCTGTGGCCCGCCATCTCAAGTGATAAGACTGATACCTCGGAGCGTATTCGTGCCGGTTTGAGACGTACGATGGACCCGAAGCAGCAACCACAAACTGACCACCATACTCTGGCTCGTGACCACGAGCGATTGCAGTCTCAGTACGCAGAAATCGCATCTCTGGCAGGTGGGCTGGCTCACGAGATTCGCAATCCATTGTCAACAATTGCGCTAAATCTCGATCTACTGCTGGAAGACCTGGCTGCCGGTGATTCCCCGCGCGAACGACGGATGCTCCAAAAGGTGGCCACCGTCCGCAAGCAATGCGTCAACCTGGAACGACTGCTGAATGACTTTCTGCAATTCGCTCGTGTCGGCACACTCGAACAGGAACCCGCCGACTTGAATGTACTCGTCAAAGAGTTTATCGATTTCTATCAACCCCAGGCCAAGGAACAGGGGATCGAAATCAGCCCGCATCTGGCAGCGAACCTGCCTCTTGTGAATATTGATTTTCGCCTGTTTTTGCAGGTCCTGACGAATCTTTCGCGAAATGCTCAACAGGCGATGCCGCGAGGGGGTGTGCTCGAGCTTCAAACTTATACTCGGGACGACCGCGTTATGCTGGATATCATCGATACCGGCGAAGGGATGACTGTAGAAACGCAAGCGAAGATGTTTGATACATTTTTTTCCACCAAACAGGACGGCAGCGGCCTTGGATTGCCAACGGTCCAAAAAATCGTCGAAGTCCACGGTGGGACGATCCATTGTGACAGCGAACCGGGACGGGGCACCCGCTTCAGCATCCAGCTTCCGATTGCGACGAATTCGAAGCGATAAGACCCCTTCAGTCAGCCATTCGACCTGCTTCTGAAAACGTCGATGTGAGAGTTATGACTCAAACTCGCTGGAATGTTTTCATCCAGCTGGAGAATGCACGGCGTTTAAGGGAACGGAAATGGGCCGATAAGCGATTCGAATCAACGTATTTTGAGTCATCTGTAGCCCTCAGCATAAGTCTGAACGCCGAGTTCCGTCCCCAGCAATCTCAAAAATGCAGCTTCGTTGGCGTTAATTGTAACTTTGAACCTCACGGCGACGAAATCAGTATTCTTGGCATTGGTGTTGCGTAATACTGAAATCATTTCTGAATCGGAAATGTCGGTGAGAATTTGCAACGTCTGTTAAACTCTGAATGGGTTTCCAAGTTTTGGTTCGTCCTGAAATGGAGTTCGATCATGCGCAGGTTTTTGATTCCGTTATTTGCCCTTGTCCTGGGGATGACTCAATCGCTGTATGCAAACAGTCCTGGTGAGACGATTGTTGAATCTGAACAAGTCTTAAGCGAATTAATGGCCATTCCAGGCAAGCAGATTCCGCATCGGTTACTGGATGAGGCGCAAGGCATCGCCATCATTCCCAATGTCATCAAGATTGGATTCGTTGCAGGAGCGCGTCGAGGCCACGGATTAGTGATGGTCAAAGACCACGACGGCGAATGGAGTCTGCCACAATTCGTGACCCTGACAGGGGGAAGTGTCGGTTGGCAAGCAGGAATCCAGGGTACGGACGTTGTTCTCGTGTTTACCACCCGCAAGAGCGTTGACGGGCTTCTAAAAGGAAAGTTCACTGTCGGGGTCGATGCATCAGTATCGGCCGGCCCGGTCGGACGTGAAGCCGCGGCCGGAACAGACGCGACATTGAGATCAGAGATTCTTTCATACTCCCGCAGCCGGGGTTTATTCGTCGGGGTTTCTCTCGACGGGACCGCACTCGAAATCGACCACGACGCACACGCCTTTTACTATGGTACGCCATCGGGAGCGTTGCCGAAGCGAGTTCCTGGCGCAGCGGCCGAACTTCGCCATTTTCTCACAGAGCTGACTCCAAAACATACGACAACCGTTGTCACGGAAGAGCGGCCGGCCCCGGTTGTTTCTCCGAGGCTCATCGAAGCTCTCAGAAGATCATTGGTGCGAAACTCGGATCAGCTGCAGACGATACTCAGCCCTGAATGGAAACCCTACCTGAAATTACCAAAAGAACTTGAAGAGCCTGGGCATTACCCGCCAGCGGAATCTCTGACACTCGTGCTCAGCCGGTTCACAAACATCAACAGTTCGCCCGACTATCGACGCCTCGCCCAACGCCCCGAATTTCAAAACACCTACGAGCAATTGCGTGAATACGAGCAAGCGGTCACGTCGGCACGACCCGTCCTGCAACTCCCCCCTCCCCCTAAACATTCGCAAAAGGATTAGTGGCCCTAACGGGTCAAACATGACACGTTTCTAAATAAAAGCAGCCGCTCGATATCGAGCGGCTGCTTTCTTACGTATTAACCACCAACCTGGCACGTGGGTTATTGCCTTGAGATCTGCCCAGACCAGATCTGACAACCCATTTGAATAAGACACATGGTGTCGATGACGAAGACTTTCGAAGAACTGACGGACTTTCTATTTTGCGGTAGTGACACAATTTGAGCGTTTGCGTTTCTGGCGTTCCTTTCGTATGGCTGATCCGATCAGTCCGATCACACCCAGACCAAACACAACGATGCTCGACGGTTCTGGAACTCCAGCAGCGGCTGAAGAACTAAGAACGGAAGCGACGTTTGTGAATACGAAATCTTCGTCGTTGTAATTCTTATCGCCCCCGCCTCGAAGGTCCTCGAAACCCACAAATGTTCCGTCAGGAATGTTGTTACCAAGACTTCCGCCGGAATAAGGGGTCGAGTAAACGTGATTCAGCCCAGGCCCACCATTGTCATAGGCAGAATTCTTCGATGGATCGGAATAGACAAGGAGTCCACCCAGGCTGATGACTTTAAGGTCGAAAACCAAAGTATCACCCTTCGTCACGTGACCTAAGTCAAATGCCAGCCCGAGAGGAGAGGTATGATTGTCTAAACCAAATCCAGCCGAACTCTGCACGCCATTAATGAGCATACCGAGCTGATTGTCATACGAGGCGGTTGAACCAGCATAATAGGCGATGACTTCGCCCGTGTTGCTGGCCGTAAACGTATAAGTTGTCGCATTCAATGTCCCGGGGCTTGGGTACGGAATTGTACCCGCAACCGCACATTGAGTGTTTGCCACGAGCATCGTCACGATCGACATGCCAAGCCCGAAGGCCTTGATATTAAACTGTACAAACATTTGATCATCTTTCATTTCAGGGAAACACATATCACTTCATAAATACTGCGAGCGACGCATGGCCGATTCGTGTCCGCCTTGACGACGAACTTTTTCCTTATCAATTCATCCGCAGATGAAATCCGTTAAATACCGCCGGTGACCTCGCATGGCTGATAGGAACGTTTCACGTTCAGCTCAAAGGTCGACCGGCTTTCCACCCCTCTCAGGGGGGGGGCGCATCTATTCGAGAACGGACGCCATAATCATTTGGCGGGGCAACTTTGAGAGTGAGGCTTGTCTGGCTCGGCTTCAACCGGCACCTCCACATCATTGCCATGGAATTATTTACCGCTCCGCTTCAACGGCCAGCCCAGAAATCTGTTTTCTTTTTATTTTTTCCTAAGACGAACGTGAGTCCCCACGTTGCCGTCATTCGACAGCCCGTTGAACTCACAGCCCCCCCCAAATCGATAAGATTTTCGGCAGTTTCAAGGGAGAAACAAACCTATGCCGTGTTGCGATTGGGGTTTCGAAGGGCCCGGCACCCCCTCTTTTTTCACGCCATCCGACCCCTGTTAAGGAATTTTTTACACGGTCGTTTTTACACCATTGCGACTCGTCACGGCCTATTTTACTCGAAAAAACGTCGAAACAAGCGGTTTCTTTGCGATTTGGTTCTTCGGCCCCCCTTTTGCTCTACAGCGCTTCTGACCTACCCTTAATTTTCAAGCATTCGACGAGCACAAGCCAATGTCCACGACGCGATTCGACAGCCAACCGAGACAGACCAACACCGCCAACTCACAACGAGGCGAGATTCGTGAAATCCTCCCGCTGTCGCCGAAAGCTCCTCGCGCCCGCAACTCGCACACCAGCCGTGGCGATTTCGAAGCACCACTTCCATGTCCTGCATCAAAAAACAAGATTGAATCCGTAGAAAGCAACTGCACGACGGTTCCACAACGAGTTTTGGTCATCACTTCGGCCTACCCGAAGCACGCGACGGATAACGCATTCCCCTGGATGCGAGAAATCCATCAACAAATGAAAGAACGCGGACACGAAATCACCGTTCTGGCTCCGTCCTACAAAGGACTGCGATCACACTCTCTCGATGAAATCGAAGTTTGCCGTTTTCGATACGCACCAGCTTCAATCGAACGACTGACCCACGAAGAAGGGGCCAGCTACAAGATCCGCAAAGCCTACATGCAATTGCTCGCCATCCCCTACATCATCTTCGGCTGCATTGCAGCGGCCTGGCTCGCTTCAACTCGAAAGTTCGACGTTGTCCACGTCCACTGGCCGTTCCCACACGGCTTGATGGGCCAGGTCGCCAGGTTCTTCAGCGGTGCCCCGCTCGTCATCATGTCACACGGGGCCGAGTTCTCACTGGCTCGAAGAAAGAAATGGGTCGGACCTTTCCTGAAACAATCACTGAGGTCTGCCGATCTGCTGATTTCCAACAGCTCTGACACCGCCCGCATGGTCACC
>CAIOKO010000056.1 GCA_903858935.1 uncultured Schlesneria sp.
AAAATCGAACGAACAATCAGTTGGCTGGGTTTCCAAAGAAGGCTCTTGGTTAGGTATGAGTACTACCCGCATCTGTTCGAAGGTTTTGTTCATCTGGCCTGCTTAATGCTATGCTTAAAATGGTTTTGAAATGACCTCTAGTTATTCTCAAATTTACTCAAAGTAATTGCATCAGTTTCAAGGCTTTGTCTTTTCTCAAGGTAACCGGCCGGGTATCTTCAGCCAATTTGGTTCTCATTTAGTAGCAGCGAAAACTTCAACAGCTTGCAAAGGCGTGGTGAGTGACCAGAAAAAGACGATCGATTGGATTTTCGCTTTCTATGCTCGTTAGCGTTCTCTCATCGTTGTGAATGCATGTGTTGACGTAAAATTACAATCGGTTCTGTTTTTCAGAGCAGGGCTCCCTCTCATGAGAAGTCAAACAGCGAAGCTGAACACAATATTCGTAATCGTCGTGATTGGATTCGCGTATTATAGCGCACGGACAACATCTGCAGATCCCCCCAAACGTGCGACTGAATTAGCCTCGAATCAAGCTGCCGAAGATGTACTTGCCGAGATTCCTGCGGTTCCGTTTCTAACATTGGGCCTGATAAGCGACTCGGCGGTTCAGACCGAACTTGGACTCGACGCAAAACAAATCAATGGAGTAAGAACAGCAATCGCACAGGTCGATGAATCGTTCTGGCGGCTGAGAGATGTCCCGGTCAAGAATTGCTCGACTGAGCTTGAAACGCTCCTGACCAATTTACGACGGAGCCTCAAGTTAGAGCTGAATTCGTCTCAGCTTGATCGGTTCGACCAGATCATGTTGCAGGCGCGCAGTTGGAAAGCTACTGTCACTCCAGAGATAGCCAATCGCTTAAAGCTTTCAAGCGATCAAGTATCACGAATACGAAATCTTTTGGCAGATGTCCCTCGTCAACGCGAGGAAAACGAAAGGACACTCGCCGGATTACCCGCTGTTGATCAGGAGTCGGCAAGGCACAGGCTTCTTAGAGCGGAATCCAAAAGGTTTGCGGATGTTTTGACCGCTCAACAGCAGTCGCAACTCAATCAACTTCTCGGTAAGCCTTTCGATCTTGATCGGGTCACAAAGGTCGGATGTGTGGCTCCTGAATTGCGTGATGTCTCGGCCTGGATTAACTCGCAGCCATTAACCCTTCTGCAATTGAGGGGGAAAGTTGTCGTTGTCCATTTTTGGGCGTTCGGATGCATCAATTGCATTCGCAACCTTCCACATTACGATTCCTGGCACGAAAAGTTCGCGAAATCCGGTTTGACCGTTGTTGGTATACACACTCCGGAAACCGAATCTGAGCGCTCGCTCGATAATTTGAAGCGGCAGGTTAACGAACGTAAGATCGAATATCCTGTCGCCTTTGATGCATCGGCTCAGAACTGGAAAGCGTGGGCCAACGATATGTGGCCCAGCGTTTATCTCATCGATAAACAAGGTCGCGTACGAAACTGGTGGTACGGTGAATTGAACTGGAAGGGTGCGACGGGCGAAGAATTCTTTCGTAAACGGATCGAAGAACTTTTGGACGAGAAATAGCCCCGATGAAAATCCTGCGGACACATCACGTCGCAATTATTTGCTCTGACTACGCCAGATCGAAATACTTCTATACGCAAGTCTTGGGACTCGATATTGTTGCAGAAGTCTATCGGGAGCAACGCAACTCTTATAAACTCGACCTGAGGCTGCCCGATGGATTACAGATCGAGCTGTTCTCGTTCACCAATCCGCCCACTCGATTGAGTTATCCCGAGGCTCGCGGATTAAGGCACTTGGCTTTTGAAGTTCAGAACATTGATGACGCGGTCGATGAGCTTCACAATCACGGAATCACGGTGGAACAGGTTCGCGTCGACGAGCATACAGGCAAGCGATTCACGTTCTTTGCGGATCCGGACGGGCTGCCACTGGAACTTTACGAACGATGATGGTCGCGATCCGCATCAGCGTGGCGAATAGTAACCCACAATCTATAGGGAATTGCGAGAATGAATCCTCTGCATCGAGTAAACTTTACTTCGATCTTTCAACAACCTTTTCGTGTTTATTTAAAACGAATGTCCGTGCGAGCTGAAATGATCGGAGCTGCCCTTTGCTTGATGTTTGGTGTAACTGGACTGGCGCAAGATGCAATGCCTGCAGAAAATCTCATCGATCGTTGGGTCTATCTGGCAGTCAATCTTCAAGGAGAGGGTGAGCCCGAGCATGCGATGTCAATTCTCCGTCGAGCAAAGTCCGCAGGTTATAACGGCATTTTGATGGCCGATTACAAATTCCACGTCCTTGATCGTGTTGTTGATCGTTATTTCAAAAACATTAAGACTGTACGCAGTTTGGCTGACGAACTAGGTCTTGAAATCATCCCAGCGGTTGCTCCATTTGGATATAGCAACGGTATTCTGTCTCACAACCCGAACCTGGCCGAAGAGCTTCCGGTAAAAGAGCTGTCGATGGTCGTAAGCAAGGGAGTCGCGATTATCGACACCAATTGGAAGCCGCTCGCTGCGGGAGGCTTTGAAAATTCCAACAACGACAAAGCGTCGGGCTGGGATTATCAGGATGGCCCCGGGTCACTGAGCTTTATCGACACCAAGGTCAAACACGCCGGTAAAGCTTCGTTACGCTTTGAGCGGTTATCATCCGTCGAACCCAAAAACGGACTCGGCCGACTGATCCATAAAGTCCGGGGTAAAGCGTGGAGGCAATATCACGCATCAATGTGGATAAAGACGGATGGGTTCGAAAAATCCAATGAAGTCCGCCTGATGGCAATCAACGCCGCGGGCAGAACCCTATCGCATTCTTTTTTGGGAGTAAAACCAACGCAGGACTGGACGCTGCACCATTCGGTCTTCAATTCATTAGAAAGCGACGACTTCACGTTCTACTGCGGTGTCTGGGGCGGAACAACAGGTAAGATCTGGTTCGACGACGTCCATTTGGAGGAGGTTCCGTTTATCAATCTTTTACGCCGCGATGACTGCCCCTTGGTTGTGGCGGATGAAAATGGCAAGCCCTATGAAGAAGGAAAAGACTTCGCTCCACTGGCAGACGCTCGCTTGGGCAACGTTCCGTGGGAAGGCGAATACGAGGTCTTTCACGAACCTCCTCAATTAACAATTCCCTCGGGCAGTCGCGTCGCGGATGGAACAAAACTTAAAGTCAGCTACTTTCATACAGCGACAATTTACGAGGGCCAGGTTCCTGCCGCATTGAATCACCCAGACGTGTTTAAGATCATCGACAAACAGGTCCGTGGTGTGGAGAAATTGCTGTCGCCTAAAAGCTACATGCTGTCACACGATGAAATCCGCATTGGGAATTGGGGATCCTCCGTTCGCGGTGAGACACGATCGGCTGGACAGGCTCTCGCCGACAATATGCGACAGACAGTCAAGTTAGTCAGGGGCATCAACCCGAAAGCCCGTTTATGCACATGGAATGACATGTTCGATCCCCACCATAACGCGGTTGAGGGGCCATACTACCTCGTCAACGGCAGTTGGAATGGTTCTTGGAAAGGTCTTGAAACAGGATTGACCATTCTCAATTGGAACTCCGAGAAAGCCGACGAAAGCCTGGCGTTTTTTGAAAAGCTAGGCTGCCCACAGATCCTGGCAGGATATTACGACGGCGACCCGAAAAGCATTGTTCCCTGGCTGAAAAAAGCCAAAGGCCTCAAGACGCTTCGCGGAGTCATGTACACGACCTGGACCAACAAATACGACGACATTGAGGCCTTTGCGCAAGCGGCGTGGGGCAATCAGTAACATTTTTCATCTTGGTCGAGGCTGCGCATAGCGGTTTCGGTCGGCTGGTACGAATGGATCATCTTCCTCGGCAGGGATGGGGACCATCCCTCGCCTCCCCGGTACTGGATCGGGATAATCTGATTGATCCCCCGATGAATAACGAGGCGCGACACGGCTGGCAGAATCTCGACGTCGATTGACACGCGTGTCGAGATCATCCGCTGGCGTTGAAAGTCGATGTGGCGGCAGAGCTGCAGGATATCCCTGCTCATCATCATCTTCCTCCTCGTCAGAAATCAAACTTTGACGGGGCTCGGGAGCAAATTGATCAAATGACGTTCGTCGGGCACTCGTGTTTGTCGGCGTCAACGGCGATCGTTTCTGGGGAAGGATCGAGTTATTAATCTGACCATCAGTATCGTTGTAGTTTAGATTGAGCGGAAGCTCGCGATCAAGCTGACGCAGATATGGACTAAGTATCTGATGCATCGCCTTTGGTAGGATCGGATACACCGCATTGATAATCTTGGCGGCGATGGAACTGCTTTCCGACTTCAAAATCAAATCGCGAGCCATCGATGAATAGATGAGGAGAATTACCGTGACCGCCAAGGTCAATAGAATCCCTTTCAAGGCACCAAGCAACGCACCAAGGTGACGATCAAACTCCGTCAACTTGGCCTTTTCAATCCCTTCTCGAAACGAACGAACCAGAAGATAAACCACCATCGAAACGCCGATGTAAATGGTGACTAAAGCAAACAAGCGGTTCTGCGGCGGATCGCCGAAATAGTGAGCCGTTGTGACTGACATCGGCATCGCGACCATATAGCCAAGCACCAACGACATGATCGGAGCGATCTGCCACGTGGCTCCCTTCCAGAAGCCGTGTACCGTGGCAAACAATACGATCAGAGCCATCACTCCATCATATGCGGTAACCCCACCCAATGCCGCCATGTTCTTAATTCCTTCTTTTCGTAAACCCGAGCCGCCTTGAGTTATATGCAAAACAAACGGAAGGTAACGCGGGTTAACATCTCAAAAATCTGGGAGGGATTTGCGAATTTGTCATCGCCATTGCAGATCGTCCTGGATGTTTTGATCTGGCAATACCTGGCGACGGATCGACGATTCAGGACGCTGAAGCTGGTGTGAAGTCATGCGAACTCGTTTCGGTTGTACCGCGGTCTCGATTTGTTGAATCTGACCTGGACTGACTCGCTGGAACGGAGCCGCTACTTCAGGATGTCCATGATCGTTCGCGGCGAACACCGACATTCCGGTCAACAATCCCCAAGTTGCGGTATTTGCACTGCGAACATTTCCGAATAGCTTCATCGCCGTTCCGAATGACTTCTTCAGGCGAAGATGTCGGCCATGTATCTCGATTGCCCAAATCTCATCCAGAATCAGGTGGACCATATAGCCAATAACAGCCCCAACCCCCTTGTAACTACGCCCCATGCTCACACCCGTGTCACAGATCACATAGGCGATCAAACCCGCAATCATCGCAGCGGGAATGCTATGGAACATGCCTCGATGAACGGACACTTTCAGCATTTCGCCAAAGCCAAATCGAATCAGAAGATATAGCGGTGCACCAAACAACATAATGTGTTCAGTCGCCAGTCCTTCATAATGGAACCGGTAAAACAGCAGCATGGGTGCGACAGCGGCCAGGAAACTCAGCGTTTCACGGGCTGGGACAGCGTGATCACTATCCAGATCCGGCATAATCCCGCAAATGGCACACAGCCCGCCACCAATTGCACAGGTCGAAAGCGGCAATCCGAATACCCACGTACCAACATAAGCGTAGCCTACGCCAACAAGCGTACTTACGGTGATGTGTGTATGAAACCCGGCCATCGGCGTCCTTGCCTCACATCCGTCGACCGATCGTGATTTGTCAATATTAGAGATATTTTCTTCGGTCCAGCCCGCGGCGGGAACGTATCGACAACAGGCAATTCAGTCAAGATGAGGAAACTTCGTGGGTCAGACTCGTTACGGAGACTCGTCAGCGGTATTGGCCGGGCTGTATAACACTGTTCGCTTGGAATCATAGATCAAATCATTTCACTTCAACATTGAGCGAGATTCTCATGCTTCGAACATTTGTTACGGTAACGGGATTCTTGTTGGCTTTGGGGGCCTACACATTAGTAATTGCCGACGAAAAGGCGCAACCAATTCGAGTGGTCATCTGGGACGAACAACAACCAGCTCAAAAGCAGGCATACGAAAACTTTCTCGGCAACGCGATTGCCGACTTTTTGAAGCAGCGACCTGGCCTGACGGTCAAGTCTTTTCGCTTGGACGATCCCGAACAAGGGCTTTCCAAAACGACGCTCGACGAGTGCGACGTTCTCATCTGGTGGGGTCACGTGCGACATCGTGAGATCAAAATCGAAACGGGTCAGCAACTAGTCGAACGAATCAAGCAGGGAAAACTCTCGATGATCTCGCTTCATTCTGCCCACTGGTCAATCCCTTTTATTGAAGCGATGAACGAACGAGCAATCACCGACGCACTGGCGACCCTTACCCCGGAAGAACGTAGGACCGCGAAAGTCGATGCAATTCGACCCGAGAAATACGGCGCCCCCAAACGAGATGCGATGTTGACCCCAAACGTGGAAAAAATCGCTCAGCCGGACGGAACAATCCTGCTGAAAGTGAACCTGCCAAACTGTTGCTTCCCCGCCTATCGTGGCGATGGCAAACCGAGTCACGTCAGCACCTTGCTGACCGATCATCCGATTGCAAAAGGAATCCCTAAACAATTTGACATCCCCCATACTGAAATGTACGACGAACCATTTCACGTCCCTGCGCCTGACGAAGTCATATTCGAAGAACGTTGGGATGCGGGCGAACGTTTCCGCAGCGGCAGCGTCTGGAAGATCGGCAAAGGCCGACTTTTCTACTTTCGCCCCGGCCACGAAACGTTCGACGTTTTCAAACAACCGGAAACATTACAAATTCTTGAAAACGCCGTCCGCTGGCTAGCGCAGTAGATTGGCCTGTCGAGTCTTCGAGGCTCACCGAATGATTGTCTTATTTATCTCGAGGGCGAAGCTCCTTCTGAGCCGCGAATGCGAGAAGGGTATCAATGTATTGGCCCTTGCGGTGTTTCTCACTCTGCAATTTTCATAAATCACCTCGCGCCGAAATTCGCGAAGAAAGTTGACGCAAGTTCGCCATGACTATTCCAAAGCTTCTCAACTCCAGTCCAACGCGCGTATTGAACGAAGGAAATTGCAAAAGAGATTAGAGGTCATTTCAAAACCGACTTAAGCATAGCATTATGCAGGCGAGATGAAAAAAACCTTCGAACAAATGCGCGTAGTACTCATGCCGAACGAGCAACCTTCTTTGGTATCCAAGCCAACTGATTATTCGTTCGATTTTCCACCGCTGTTGGTATCGTCTCAGCGGTCGACCATCCTGGCGAGAAGGTTTCTTGCGTCCTTTACGATGTGGCGTGATTTGTTCGATGCAACGCCGCTGGAGGGCGTCTCGAAGCCAGTCGGCGTCGGCAGCCTTGTCGTAAAGAAGTCGTTTGGGGCGTTTCCCGGCAACCTGGATATCGACCAACGTCTCAATCGTATTGACTTCGGCCGTCTGAGCCGACGTTGTGAA
>CAIOKO010000057.1 GCA_903858935.1 uncultured Schlesneria sp.
AAACGCGGATCGGTAAGATTTGCAAACGTTGTAAAAATGTCATTCATGCTTTGAGTCATCGAAAAGCCTCCGTGAAGGGAACAGAACACGAAGGAATTCAGTCAACACCCATTGATTCGAAAAGACCCGTTGCTAAAGTGTAGATGGTTTAGATGCGATTGCCCTGGCGCAGTTTTGTATTCGGTTTGTTCTCGCGTAACTCATTGTGCAGGCGGGTTAATACTGCCGACCTGTTTAAAGTATTGTCCGCTTAATTAAGGGCCAACTAGAAACGGAGGCGCTAAAGCGACTATTGGCATTTGAGGGTCGATCCAAGGTTTCCATGGTTTGGTTGCTTGTCGTTCTGAGGGATGAAATCGGACTTCCTTGGCTGTTTGCCGCGTGCAATGTCGCTTTGTTAATCATTGGTGTATGTGAGTTAATGGTTCGTTTTTTTCTCGCTGCATGGTTTCTGTGTCCTTTTTTGATCGTGTTTGATCGTACTTTTTTCAGGTGAACAATATGACTAATCGGTTACATGCAAGATCCGTTGCGATTGCGTTCGTGTGTGTGATGGCCTGTGCGTCACGCGATGCAGAGGCTGTCACGATTGGCAGCGCCGTCCCAAACAAGCCGGTACACATTTTCTACATTGATCCGGTCAAGGGCAGTATGAACGGGGATGGGTCACAATCTCGGCCGTGGAGTACGCTTGAGGCGGTTCTAAATGCCAATTTAATTAATGGGCAAGATCGCGCAAGTGGTGTTGTCCATGCTGGCGACTTGATTTATTTAATGACAGGAAATCATGGGAATATTCATATCGATCCCTGGTATTCTGGCACGAAGGTCGCCAACACTGATTTTATTACAATTCAGGCGGCGCCAAGTAATACGCCGGTGATAAACTCGCTTGAGTTTCAAAACGCCTCGTATTGGGTCTTTCGGGGATTGACCATTCAAAACCCGCCGAATTATACAGGCCGAGGGTATTTGACGAGTTTTTCTGGTGTCAATAACATCCTCTTCGACAGCAATGTCCTTTACTCTGTCCCGAACGCGGTCGCGTGGACGCCGAGCGACTGGGCGACATCCAGTTCTTCGTACGGCATTTACATTGATGGCGTTACATCGTGTACGTTTAGTAACAACAAGATTTCCAATGTTGAAAATGGGGCTTATCTCGGCGGCAACGGTATTTTATTTACCGGGAATACGATTGATTACTTTGCCAATGACGGAATTGAGTTTAGCTCAAGCAACTCGGTCATCAGTCAGAATATCGTTACAAACCATTACGGACGATGGAACGATGGGCTACATCATGATGGTATGCAAGGCTGGACTGAGTGGAATCAGACGTCGACTACGAATGTTGTCATCGATCGGAACATGATTATCGCATCGACCGGCAAATATTCGACAATCCCAGTTGTTCCGACTGGTGTTGGTGACGATTACCTTCAGGGGCTCACAATTTTTGACGGCGTTTGGAGCAATGTCACTATTACCAATAACGTCGTGGCTGCAGCGGGCGTGTACCACGGTATGTCCTTTTACGGGATGACAAATGCGACGATAGAGAATAATACTCTGATCAGCCAGGGTGGAAACAATCAAACATGGATCGGGGTTTTTAATAGTGCTACCGGGGCCCCGCCAGTGAATGTCGTCGTGCGCAATAATATTGGCAACAGTTTCGGCACGAACGCAACGACTGGGGTGGTGTTTGACCATAACCTTTCTTTTGTCAGTATCGGCCTGCCGGTTGACGCGAATATCCCGATCGTTGATCCGTTAAAGGTATTTGTCAAATATTCACCGTCGACAGCATCGTTTGACTTCAGCCTTCGTTCAGGGAGTCCGGCAATCGGAACGGGCAGCTCCGCAGGCGCACCGACAGTTGATTTCACTGGGAAAACTCGAAATACCCGTAAAATTGACATTGGAGCGTATGCGTATTAGGCGGAGCTGACTCATCGGGACAGGAGAGACACAGTTTCTTCGTGCAGGTCAACACGAGTGGCGCTGGCTAACGCGTTGAAATACGCGAAGAACTGGTCTCTTTTTTGTGCGGCAATGAAAGGCTCTTATGCAGTCGAAGCCTTGTTGAGTTCAAGTGGTTGGCCTCGGGTTTGGCCCGATCGATGATTGATGACTCACGAGATCAGCAGCCTTGATGAAACGGACACCTGACGTCGCGAGCCGGACATTAGGATCAGCGGACCGCGAGCGTAAAAAACGGTGTCAGTCCCGCATGTATTAACGGGACTTCGTGCGTCGTCGGTAATTGGCGTTTTTGCGAGATTCATTTTCGATTTTTCGAATTTCAGGATCGAAAAAAACAGAATCTGAGCACGTCGCTTGCATGAGTTCGAGGTCTGACGGACAATCGTGTTGCGCCCGCGAATTTGCCTGACTGTGGGCAGATTTTCATTCGGGGATAACCGTTTTTGAAGGTGACCTTTCACTCATGACAGATCCGCACGATTTTACTCGCAAATTGCAAAAAGATAATGGTTCGAAAATCGTCCTCGTTGTCGGCGATGGGCTGGGGGGACTGCCACTCGAACCAGGTGGCAAAACCGAACTCGAAACGGCGAATACGCCGAACCTCGATGCGCTGGCTCGTCGTGGAACACTCGGACTGAGTACGCCTGTCCTGCCAGGAATCGCTCCCGGAAGCGGTCCAGGGCATCTTGGTCTCTTCGGATATGATCCGGTCAAATATCAAATCGGACGCGGCGTGCTTGAGGCGCTCGGAATCGACTTTGAACTCGGGCCAAACGACGTCGCCATTCGAGGCAATTTCTGCACCATTGACGCGGCAGGCAACATCACCGATCGGCGTGCGGGACGTATTCCGACCGAAGTCGGCACAAAACTCAGCGAAAAGCTGAATCAGATCAAAGTTCCCGGTGTTGAGGTGTTTGTTCGAGCGGGAGAAGGCTATCGCACCGTGCTGATTTTTCGGGGTGCTGGTCTCGGGGGCGATGTCGCGGATACCGATCCGCAAAAGACAGGTGTCCCGGCCTTGGAACCCGTCGCTCGTTCGGCTGGCAGCGCCAAGACGGCACAAGTTGCTGCGGAATTCTTGCGACAAGCCAAGGTTGTGCTGAAAGACGATGCTCCCGCAAATTTCCTGACCCTCCGTGGCATCGACACAATGCCGGCCATCCCCCCTTTCCGGGAAGTCTATGGAATGAAGGCGGGGGCGATTGCTGTTTATCCGATGTATCGTGGACTTGCCCGACTTGTCGGAATGGACATCCTCGACGCAGGGCATACGCTCGAAGATCAGATGGCTCGACTGGAAGCAGCCTGGAACGATTACGACTTTTTCTTCGTTCACTGGAAATACACCGATTCGTCCGGTGAAGACGGCAATTTCCCGTTAAAGGTACAGAGAACGGAAGAACTGGATGCTGCCATTCCGCGGATTACAAAACTCAACCCCGATGTCATTGTCGTGACCGGCGATCACAGCACTCCGAGCAAAATGAAGTCGCATAGCTGGCATCCGGTCCCGGTCCTGTTGTCGGCGAATCACTGTCGGTTTGATGGGTCGACGAAGTTTGGTGAATCACAATGCCTGCGTGGGGGGCTTGGTCAGTTTGAGGCCAAGCACCTGATGCTGCTTGCGATGGCGCACGCAGGTCGATTGGAAAAATACGGTGCTTGATGAATAGGCAGATCGTCTTTTGGGTAGCGGAAGCCTCCGCGACTTGGGAGAAGAAATGCTTGCCTGACGGTTGCTCGTCAAAAACAATTTGAAAGCGAATCAGACCATGATGAATCCCGCGCTCGCGATTCCTCGAGTCTCCGCCTTGCTTTGCCTTTTGTTGACCGCGACTGCGGTCTCTTGTGCCGTTGCGCAAGAGGCCAGTTCGGCAGGCCAGAAAACTCGTTTCATTGATAATTCGTTACTGATTGCACCCGAATACCCATGCACCTGGCCCACATACCCGTTCCCTCGATTCCAACTGAGTCATCAGCGAAAGATCGGACCTGATTCTCCCTATCACATTGACACTTTATTTATTGACGGCAATACGGGGACGCAACTGGATGTTCCTCCGCATTCTGTCACGCGGCCAGACTTGAATCGGCCAAAATCCGGGCCACTTGGATTGGCTTACACCGACAAGATCGAGCCATGGCAGTTTGGTGGAGAAGCGTGTGTCGTCGACGTTCGCGAGTTACTCGATCAAGCCCCGAAGGGGGTTAGCCCTCTTGTCACGCCCGATCATGTCAAGCGGTTTGAGGCCAGCCATCGACCGTTGAGGTTTGGTGATGTTGTCCTGTTTCGCAGTGATTATTCAGACAAGTATTACCGTCCGTTCCCTGAAGGGGCTCGGTTCATCGCGGATGTCGTTGATCGCAAGGCACCTGGTTATCCCGACCCCGATCCTGATTGCATGGAATTTCTGGCGACGCGGGGTGTGATGACACTGGGGACTGATAGCGCCAGCATGGGTCCCATGCCAAATCTGGCAGAACCGACACACTATGCAGGGCTTCGGCATGGGATGATCTGGACCGAAGGAGCAACAAACCTGGGTGCGCTCCCCGACACAGGGGCCTTCTACTGTATGATGGGACCGAAACATCAGGGAGGCCCATATAGTGAAGGGCGAGCCTTCTCAATCGTCGGAGGCGATCTCCCCAGACGGTTGATCGATGCTGCCAGGAATAAAAGAGTTGTCGATCTCTCCCCGACTCTGGCGCCGAATCTGCCTGTGACGTCGCCGGGAATTGCGACGGGGCAACATCGTCAGGTTTACCTCAAAGTTGACTTTCTTTACTCCGAATACCTGGACTTGTGGCATCATGGGCACATGATGGATTCGATGGCGGGAACCCACCTGGTCCCCCCCTCGTTTGCGCTTCCGCCGGAAGGGACAAACCCCGACTACGCCCCCGAAGTTCGAGGATGGTTAAAAGATTTCGAACAAAAATATGGTCCGCGCGGCTTCAGCTCGATGACCACGGAAAAGATCCCTTTGGACTGGACTTGCGGATCTGTGCGAGTCATCGATGTCCGTTCGCTTGTAGGGACCACGGATGCCAAAAACTGGCCCGCGTCACCGGCGATCACGACGGCTCTGATTAAAGACTTTGAACAAAAGAAGTCACCACTTAAGCCGGGGGACGTTGTGCTGTTTCATACGGGGCATCTCGATCGCAATCTGAAACCACTTCCAGACGATTCGGGCGTCTGGGCCGATCCGCTGTCTGGAAAAAGCGAAGGCTGGCCGGCACCCGATGCTGACGCAATTGTCTACCTGAAAAGCCGTGAAATTCGTTGCGTCGCCACGGATGCGCCGGATCTGGGTGGCGTCGATCCGCGAAAAGCGTTGATGACATACTGGGCGCTCGGAAGCCACGAGATGGTTGGTGTCGAATTCCTGCACAATGTCAGCCAGGTTTCCGACGGCGGTTACTTCCTGTTTGCTCCGCTCAAGATTCGAGATTGCCATGGCGGACCTGGCCGGGCAATCGTGTTGAAATGAGTCTTGAACCGGTCAGGGATTTGACTGTTGGCGTGTCGAGCCAATCAGGCGAGGGTCAATACCAGGCTGTGATTTCTCTGATGTTCGCGGCCCAGCGAGGTGGGCTACCGTCGAATCGGATGTGTTGCGAACGTCGGTTCCCTCGAACTTGATCTCCGTTGCGACCAGGCCTTCGAATTGTTCGTCGTCCTGCTGCGCAAGTCGGTTTCGAGATCGATCGAATGAGGCCAGCAAGACAGTTCCCGGTTCGACGACTGATTCATGTGACTTCATTTCAATCGATTTTGCAATGTCTGACCGTGGCCGGTCCGAGTCAATCACGATCAGTCCGGAATCACTGCGATCCAGTTTAAAAACGCAATTGTTCGCTTGAATTGCAATCGGAGGCGCACCGTTCGTTCGGGCGTAATCACCTGCAACCCATAGCATTGAACCAGAGTCCCTGAGCGTCACTCGATCGAGTTGCACGGAGAACTCTGTCGCCAGGCATTTGGTTCCAAGTGTGAAAAGCGCCCCGGCACCAGTTTTCAACGTGTTCTCGACACTCACTGAACGGGGAGTATGAACGAAGGCGACCGACACGCCGTTTCCATGAAACGCCGAGTTTCGAATCGTTATTTCAGACAATTTCGGATCGCGGGTGGGTGGGGACATCCAGGCAACGGAAGCAGCACCAGCACGTTCCGGCGAAGTATCCACAGAGTCACTATCGACATCGGAGCTTGCTATTTCGCAGTTCAATATTCGCAGTGACCGGGATCGAACCGTTACCACTGCCACCAGGTCATGGTCTGCAGATTTTGAACGGCGTATCGTTACGTTTTCCAGTACAACTTCATCCGACGAGAGATTCAACGGCACATTTCCGACGTGAATTTCTGCAGATCCGCCGATTGATCCTCGAATTGTCAGGCTGCGTTCAAGGTTCACGCCAGTTGCTTCATACGGACCATGTTCGGTCAGAAGAATAACTCCTTCGTCCGAAGGTGCGGGAAGCGGGATAAGTTCGCGGTTTCGATGGGTGATCGAACCACCCAACGCCTCGCCAGGCTTCGTGTCAACCTGTTGGTCGCGGGTTGCATGCGTCACTGCTTCTACGTTGCGTGCGATGCTCAGTAATTCATTGCGAAGCCCTTTGTCGTAGCTGAATGCAAGCCCGGCCGCGACGGCAACGACCGCTGCCGTTGTCCAGACCCAGTGACCCACGCGAGCGTCAGATACTGGTTCCGAAAAATGGGGCATGGCGCCGTCGAACAGCCGGCGGAATTTTCGAATTCGAGACCGACTTTGTGAACTTGGTGTGCCCCAATGTTGTAAGACTTCCTCAAAACTTCGAGGGCGTGTCGATGGAAATGGCGATGTTAACTGTCGAATCGAATCAGCCAGCATCGCAGGAGTATCAGGTGCCCATTTCCGAACATCATCGATCGTCTGAGTCTGATGTGACGCGATTTTTACCAATGGGTCAGCAGACACAAACGGGGGGCGACCTGCAAGAAGTTGCCACAAAACACATCCCAGCGAATAGAGCTCAGAGCTTGCTGTTGCAACGGCTCCTGTCCCAATTAATTCCGGGGCGATACCGTCATAGTGATCAATGGGCAACGCGTCGTGAATTGTGAGGAACGGGCGAATGACCTGCCGAACACCGCCGTTGACAAGTACCGCCAATCCGCTTTCTGTCAGGCGGATATTCGACAAACGAATGTCGCCATGAACGACGCTTCTGGCGTTTAACGCGGCAAGACCTTCCAGCAATTGCCTGCCAATTTCGACGACGACCGTGGCCGGGAATCGACCGCGACGAACCAGAAGTTCATTCAGCGGCAATCCTGGTACAAATCGACTGACCAAAACGAGTTCGTTGTTTTCTGTCGGCAAAATCTCATTGGGGACGACAAGATAGGGGTGGACGAATCCTTTCAACCGTTCCAGAACGAGTCCCGTCTGACTGAGCACTTCGGTGATCCGGTCACTTGCCAGTCGTTCTCGCCTGACCACACAACGATCACGTCGATTGAGTCTTCGAGCGAGGATTGTGGAGCCATACTTGCTTCGGCCAAGTTCGTCGATCGCCACGAAGGGGCCAACTCGAAGTGAATCCCCCTGACCGATCTCGAGTTGTTTTGCCTGATACGGAGTCAACAGGCGGAGCTGGACAAGAGAATCGATCCAGACAGAGTCGAACGCGGGAAGGTCAGCGGAAAGACGTCGAACCCGACCACGAGCTCGCCGCAGGTCACGCGGGTGACACAGCTGCAACTCTGTGAGTTGTCGAACCAGATGTTCGGATGGCGGTTCATACACGATGCATGCACCCCTGTTGAGCGGATTCGTCGAGGATTTTGAATTTTTCGGCGGTCAATGCGACAATTGCAAGACCACCAGAACTTATGATTTTTTGTTGTCGCAGAAAAACGAGATTTGAGCAATACGCCGATGAGAAAACGTGCCGAACGCACCGCGTGAATCTAATGGCGACCAGGCCGAATGTAAAGCAGTGTGCAGGGCCGACGAGAAGCAGTCGATCAGCTCTCGCTCTTTCCCCGCTCGCGGATGAGCTTGCTGCAGCTTTGAAGCGACTTTTTCTCTTGCTCAGAGAGAGATTGGAACCCGTATTCGTGGACCTTTGCCAGCAGCTCATCCAGTTGCTGCTCAACTTCGGTGCGTCGAATCAGGTCCTGCTGCTCGCGCCGGGCCCTGCGACGTTCTCTCCATTGGTCGAGTGGGCTGAGCGAGGACTCTGGTGACTCGAGATGGCTGGATTCGAACAGGCTTTCTTCGACTGCTGATAAATCAGAATCGTAATCTGAATTGTCCGATTTCTCACTGTTTTCCGTCTGAAACAATTGGATCACGTTCATCATCAAAACGAAAGTTCCAATCAACACAACCTGACTCAGGTCCAGATACGCTCCAAAAATCAAAATGATGATTGCTACGAACATGCCGACGTTGATGGCCGTTCGATTCACGAATTCGGGGTGAACCCGCGTCAGCAGACTCGCCCTTAACACTTGTCCCCCGTCCAGCGGTAACACCGGCAAAAGATTAACAAGCAGTCCAATCCAGTTCGCGACGAATATCAGTAATCCCAGGTCGTGCCAGACTTCAGGTGAATTCGAGTGAAGTACATCAATTGGCATGAGCAACGGATTGAGAGACCCGGGCAGCGTCTCAGACGCATACCAGCCTGGAAACGAAATGAGACAAATCAAAAGATTGACTGCCGGTCCCGCCGCAGCCGTAATCCCCATTCCGAAGGCACCGCGGGCCGGGCGAACCAGCGCAATTCCGCCGATCGGCGTCAGGTGAACTTCGTCCGCCGTCCCACCCGTCCAGCGGGCAACAAAAACATGAGCAAATTCGTGCAGCAGGGCCGACAGGTACAGCGTCACCGTAAACATCAGTCCCAGCGCAAGGCCATGCTTCGGGCAGACGATCAGTGGAACGATTCCGAACCACCAACTGATTCGAACGTCAGTCGAAAAAATTCGCCCCACGAAAACCGAGGGGAGCATCCAGTTAAGGCGCTCTTTCATTGCAATTGCACCCCAAACCGACGTCGAGAAACGCCGAAGTCCAGTGGATCAGTGGCATCTCTCACAAAAAAAGACTCCCTTAATGCCGACTGCCCTTTCTATCGTATCCCTAATCAGGCGTGCCGACAATCGAAATTTTTGACCCACGATGTGCAAGGCGGAACTTTTCCATGTGTATTTCAGTTTCCATGGCACTCGATGTTCGTTCGCAATTCACCGGACGAAAATGGGTAAAGACAGGGCTATTTGCCGGATATCAAACCGACTTCCGGGCTGCTTGCCGTTGCATACAGCCTTTTTGGAATGCGTCCCGCATTTGCGGCCAGGTAACCGGCGCGGCAAGCGAGCCGCATTGCTTCTGCCATCAGACGGGGGTTTTGAGCTGAAGCGATCGCCGTATTAAGCAGAACACCATCACAACCCAGTTCCATCGCAAACGCCACATCGCTCGCAGTTCCGACCCCAGCGTCGACAATCACGGGGTAGTTCGGGTCGCCCTCTTTGAGATATTCGAGGCAGATACGAATGTTATTTGGATTCAATATTCCCTGCCCGCTGCCGATTGGACTTCCGGCGGGCATCACCGACGTTGCACCCGCGTCTTTTAAACGACGGGCCATGATGGGGTCATCTGACGTGTAGCACAAGACCTCGAAACCGTCTGCAACGAGCTGCTTCGTCGCCTCGAGCGTGGCGACCGGGTCGGGTAGCAGTGTTTTCTTGTCTGCCAGGACTTCCAGTTTCACCCAACTCGCACCAGGATTTTCCAGTCCTGACAAGATTTCGCGTCCGAGTCTTGCGGTGCGAACTGCATCTTCTGCCGTGAAACACCCTGCCGTGTTCGGCAGAATGGTGTAGCGGTTCAGGTCAATAAAATCGAGAATGCTGCGGCCTGCCGAATCGACGAGTCGCTCTCGTCGAACCGCGACGGTAATGACGTCGGCCTCGCTGATTGTCAGACACTCGCGCATTAACTCGAATGTCGCATATTTGCCCGTGCCAACGATCAATCGGGAAGCGAAGTTGTGCGATCCCAATCGAAGCGGCTTCACATCGAGTTCTGTCATAAAAGCGGTTCAGCCCCCCCCAACCAGCGTGACAATTTCAACTTGATCTTCGGCAGCGAGCCTGGTTCGGCCATGTTCGGCTCGTGGAATCACCCGGCGGTTTAATTCGACTGCCAGAAACTTCGAGTTCAATTTCAGTTGAGCGATCAAGTTCTCGACTGTTGAATCAGCTGCAATTTGCAGTGACTCACCATTCACACGAATCGAAATCATTTTTAACGAGCAGCCGTAATCAGAAAAAGAAACCCGGCATCCTGAATAATGCCGGGCTCATCACATCGAACGCAGTTCCGACGCCGAATCACCAACCCTCAGTCACGTTCTCGATATTGACCCCGGGAACCATCGCTCGCAACGCTCCATTACGCGTCGAGATGGCTTTAAACACGTTGGCATCGACTTTCTTGGAAACGGCTCTGGTCGAGCCATCAACAAGGGCAAAGCAGCACAAGTCGTTGTGTCCGCTGCCAAAACTGAAGAAGTTTAACCCCACAGAATTATTGCTCGGCAGATTGGCCGCCCACCACGTGTCAAACAAGTCAGGGTGACCTGGATCATCCCAAACCCGGACACAGCAACTGAAACCATCAGCCCAGAATCCATACAGTGAGTCACCGATCATCAGCGTGTTTGACGTACCATCGTTCACATCGGCCATGCGTACCGAACTGCCGTCATACAGCATTCCGTTAGGAGTCGTTGGAGCATTCTGGAACGTCCCACTGGTGTCGTAGGCACCCATATTCCCCCGATACGTTGAATAGGCCCACCCCTGAGACTGCCCCTGACCAGGCCGACCGGAAGGAAGGGATTTTGCACTCGGGCAAACGTATGATTGAACGGTTGTTTTCAGATATTGCTCATTCGGTGACGGGACATTGTTGGCTCCGAATTTCGCCTGACCAAAATCGAGAGAGATCGTCCCTTCACCCATGTTTGAAAGAATAAAGGATTGCCAGCCCCATTCAGGTGGCATGAACCACTTATCGATGGTCGTGAACACCTTTTGACGCTTGATCACGGTGTCAAGCACGGCAGGTTCGGGCAACGTTCCAAGCTGACCACCTCCGGTTCCCGGTTGAATAAAACCTGGTGGAAAACAGCGGTACGAACTTTCATAGTTGTGCATCGCGAGCACAATCTGCTTCAGGTTGTTCAAGCACTGAGCCCGCCTGCCAGCCTCTCTTGCCTGCTGCACTGCTGGAAGCAATAACGCCGCCAGCATCGCAATAATCGCGATCACGACGAGAAGCTCAATCAGAGTAAATCCCTGTCTGGGCGATTGTCGGTTAATTTTATGACGACGAATCATCTATCGGCTCCTTCAGTTTTGAGCGGCGTTCTCGAGTTGTTGTCGCAAACCGATTCAGACACATCAGTCCTTGACAAACTGCAATCCATGCGTTGACGCTAACAAAACTGAGTCATCTTTTCAAACCCCGTTTTTTGCGGAGATCAAGATTTTTTGTCTTGAGTGTTCGCAGCCTCGCGATTGGCATTCAGGCGATACAGATATTCGCCCGACTTACGGACCAGCAAGACCCCTTCATCTTCTCGATTGGCGAATGACTCGACGTCAATCGACGCAGGGTCGCGGTAGCCGAGGTTAATGCGTCGGCACGTTTCTTCAGAGATCCCACTGGCTAATGTGACGCGGACTCGGGGAGTCTCCACGCCGTTCTCGTAAGTTCCGCTTCCGCGAACATGCGTCGAATGGGCCAGCACTCCCCACGGGATGTCCTTGAATCGATCCCATTGCTTCGTGAAATAGTCGCGCACATGATAACCGACTTGTTCAATTAACTTTCCATGCGTCACTGAGATCTCGTGCATGTGAGGGGCATAGATGATCAGCTCGCCCCCGTCGGCCACGACAGGTTCCATCTTGTACATACACTTGCCAGCTACCCAGAGTTCGTCATACATCGGTGGGGCGCACGAAAGGACTTGTTTAAAAGGACGGTCACAGCGCTTGATGTGAACGCGGTTCGAAAGATCTGCCGCCTCGTTCCATGCGGATTCCGGTGTCCCGTAAAATAACCCATGAAGGCTGCAATCCGACGACACGACAAAGGTAATCGCCCGGCGGGTTTGACGAATCATTTGCGCTGCCGCATTGACGACCCGTCGAACCGGAGTGTCTTTCACACCGATGATCTCGGCATTGGTGATTAACGCTCCCAGCCAATGGAAGAAATTCAAGATGTCCGGGCCACCGATTCCAGGGAAAAAATATTTGTTCCCTCCCGAAAAACCGACGACCTCGTGCGGAAACACCGGTCCGAGAACCAGCAACAGGTCGTAGTCCTCGATCCTGGAATTAATCTGAACCGGAACCTCAAGCGATAAGAGCCCGTTCGACAGTTCTTCCGTCTCTTTTTTTCCCAGTGTTCCAATCGTCAACAGACGCTCGGGGCGATCCCATTCGTGATTGAACACCTGCAATTGGTAAAACAACCGACGCCGCTCGGTTTCGTCAATTCCGAGCAGTTTCGCGATCTGCGTGTCTGACATCGGAGGATGCGTCCCCAATGCGACAAGGACATCGATCGACTGGCAGTGCGGACGGATTTCCCGAAACAACGCGTCAAATAACAACGGAAGCGGGGCCGTCCGCGTCGCATCCGGAACGATGAGCAGAATTTTCCGGCCGGCGAAGTCTTCCTTTGACAAACGGGAAAACCATTCGCGGACATCGGCAGGTGAAAGTGTCGGAATCAAATCAGCCATTCAGCCATTCCAGTGCCTGGTCATCTTCATCGGGCGTTTTTGGGGAGGAAGCGCCGTTCGTCGGCGTCGGTTTTGAAGCAGGATTTCCCGCTTGTGGTTTTGACTTGGAGGATCCTGGGCGTTCCCGCGGCAAGACGCGGTCACGTGGATTACCACCGAGTCCCGCTTTTTCCAGCAGACTCATGGCGAAGGGGTCAACGTCATCCGGTTCAGGCGGAACACCATCAGGATCGGGAGTGTATTGAATTTCAAAAGGATGCCGCGCAAACATCAACGTGTCGCCGGATTGCAAAAACTTCTCGTCAATTCGCTCGCCATTAACTTTTGTCCCGTTACGGCTGAGGTCAGTTGCTCGCCAATAACCGTTGATGTATTCCAGCCGACAGTGATGCGACGAAACGTTGGCAAAGTCGAGTCGAATATCGCAACTTGGGCGTCGACCGATAATTAATTGCGGCTTCAACAGCGGAATTGGATCACCGCCACCGACTGGAACCAGTTGTCCCAACATTTGATCAATTTCCTCCATCAAATGCCTGCGTACGACACAACAAGGCGATGTTTCACTTGATCATCGATTCTTCGGCAATCTGCCGTTCGAAACGAGTATAAATTCACAGAATCTTCAAAATACCCAACAGGGAAAGTGTCTTAAATTGATTCGCGAGAATCAATTGGCAAATTCTGTCTGCCGGGCAAGATTTCATAAAAAAACTGTACAACGTGACTAATCATCATGCGAAAATCCTCATTTTTGCAAATTCCGCTGCTTTGACCTGATCAAACTTTTTGTCCAGCAAATTCCAGGTTGTTGAAACCGGCTGACTTGAGGCAAATTTGAAGCAGGTTAGAATCTTTCGAGTTGTTCCTGTCCTTGAATGTTCAGAAAGAAAAATCATGGGATTGTTTGACAAGTTGCGCGGCGAACTGATCGACATCGTTGAATGGATCGATGACACCCGTAACACCCTTGTCTGGCGGTTTCCACGCTACCAGAACGAGATCAAACAGGGAGCCCAGTTGATCGTTCGGCCGGGACAACTTGCCGTATTTGTGATGCACGGCAAAGTGGCCGATATGTTCGAGCCCGGGACCCATACTCTTAATACGCAAAACCTGCCGCTTCTCAGCACGATCGCGGGTTGGAAATTTGGCTTCAACAGTCCGTTCAAGTCGGAAATCTATTTCATTACCACCCGACAGATCACCGATTTGAAATGGGGAACTCCAAACCCCATTATGCTGCGTGATCCGGAGTTTGGCCCAATCCGGCTGCGAGCCTTCGGAACCTATGCGCTCAAGGCGGTCGAACCGAAAGCGCTGCTCACCGAACTCGTCGGAACAGACGGTATCGTCGAAGCAGACGAAGTGACCGAGTTGATGCGAGCCATTATTTCCTCAGCCATGGCTGACATGCTCGCTGAAAAGCAGGTCGCGGCTCTCGATCTGGCGTCGAAGTACACCGAATTCTCCGAAGAACTGAGAAAGTACGTTCAGGAACGGATTGATGACGAATATGGCCTGGCCATTCCGCAATTGATCATCGTTAATATTTCGTTGCCTGAAGCGGTGGAAAAAGCGCTGGATACCCGTACCAGCATGGGTGTTCTCGGTGACATGACCAAGTTTCAACAGTATTCACTCGGCGAAGCCATGCGGGAATCAGCTCAACATGGCGGGGGAGGCGAAGGACTCGGATTGGGAATGGGGGTTGCCATGGCTGGCCGCATGATGACCACGCCGGGTGTCGGAATGGGCGTTCCCGCTGGTGGATCACCTGTACCACCGCCGCTCCCCGCCTGGCACGTCGCAGTCAATGGACAACCTCAGGGACCGTATTCTCCAGAGCAAGTACAGCAATCGATCGCCGCCGGCCGGATCACTTCAGAAACCTTGCTCTGGTCCCCTACGATCGCTGGTTGGACTGCGGCCTCAAAGCTCCCCGACTGGGCAGTCTATTTCCAGAAGGCCGCTACCCCCACTCCACCGCCGATACCGCCTCAGTAATCTTGAGTCAATTTATCGTTTAACCCGCAGCCAGCGGCGCAGGCGAATCGGCGTTCAGCCGATTTCTTCGAACGTCTCTGGACTCGGGTGACGCACGCCTAACGAGTAAGAGGGCTAACGGCAATACTCGAATGATGATGACGCTCCGGGTTTGTCATTGACGCCGCTTGTTCCCGCTTCTCTTCGAGGCGCGGTTAAACGATGGCGACAAAGAACCCGGCTGCAGTCCGTCCGTTTTTGACGAATCAGTTTGTCACAGACTTTCGATTCGATTGCTCACGATCTTTATTTTTTTGCAGCCTGCAATTTGACTTTAAGTCTCGCGGGCTGATTTCTCCTGATCACGACGACAGAGATTTCTTCACCAGGTTTTTTTCCATTCAAGGCTTTGGCCATATCGCTTTCCGTACGAATCGGTTGTCCTGCAATTTCGACAACGATGTCACCCAGATAAATCGTCCCGTCATCGTCACGAAATGTCCCTCTGATCCCGGCCGCTTCAGCGCTGCTGTTTTCAAACACCCGTTCGACCAGAGAGCCTCGCGTGATCCCCAGTCGGCGAGTGATCGAGTCGTCAAACAACTTGAATCCCGGCACAACTCGTTCCATGCGACTCGACTTGATCAGTTCAGGAACGACCTGATTGACAATGTCGACTGGCACCGCGAAGCCGATCCCCGAAAAGGCTCCTGATTCACTGACAATCATGGTGTTTACACCGATCACTCGGCCGGCACTATCCAGCAGCGGTCCTCCCGAATTTCCGGGATTGATCGCGGCATCGGTCTGAATCACCCCTTCAATCGAGCGGCCAGTCATCGATTTGATTTCACGACCCAGCCCGCTGATGACCCCTGTCGTCAATGTTTGATCCAGGCCAAACGGACTGCCGATCGCAAAGACCTTTTGCCCGACCTGCAGTCCCGCCGATTCACCGATCGCTACTTTCTTTAATCTTCCCGGCGGGGCTTCAATCTTGAGGACCGCAATGTCTTTGTCGAGTTCATACCCCACCAGTGTCGCATCCCACGAGCTGTTGTCGGCCAAATTGACTTTGGCCGCTTGCGCATTACGAACGACGTGAAAGTTGGTGACGACGTGTCCCGCATCATCGTAGATAAACCCCGTCCCTGTCCCCTCTGGGATTTCAAGAACATTGAAGTTTAACCGATCGCGACGATGAGCGAGCGTGGTGATATGCACGACACTTGGTGAGGCTTCTCGAAAGATCTGAATTGTGGATTTTTCATCATCCGACAAGTCCCCTCGTGGGGTCACGGGGCGTGACTCCCTGGCGGCGCGGCCACCGAAGCCTGGCAGATAACCGGCATTCTGCAGCATGATTCCCGCGACGGCCAGCAGCAGCAACGAAACCATCCATGCGGGAACCGAGGCTGCCTGCGGAGCCGATTGTCGATCGAACCGGTCATTCATGTTGCGATTCCTACAGGCACGAGCGAGCCGACGCAATACCCAGGAAGAATCTTAATCTGATCAGCAGCGTCTGTTTCCGGATTCTGGAACGAAGATGCAGCCGGTGTCAATTGAAACCCTCTGCCCCCAAACAAGAAATCAGGTCCAGCGCCAATCTTAACGACGTTTTGGTGCCTCTGATTCGGGGGCCTCGTAGAAGCCGCTTCTTCGGCTTCCACGGTCGAGCGAACACTGCGTGACCGAAGACTGTCGCGCAGTGGGACAAGAAATAAGCCCCCCTGCGACAATCTCAGATCGCGTAATCGGCGGCTGGTGGCATAAAGACTCTGACTCGTCTTGCCGCCACATAAACGAGGTCACCCGGTTTCAACTGCAATTCGGCGTATCTCTCCAGGTTCAAGTCGACATTCAATGCCAGGCCAAATTCTTCCGAAAAGACGCGGACTTTCGCGACCGATCCCGCAGGATTGACTTGCATCACACGAGCTTCCAGGCTCGACGTTCCAAACGGCGCATGTTCAATATCCAGCTCGTGCGGTCGGACATATGCCGTGGCATTGCGTGATTCGGCATGTGGATAGTCCGGATAGGCGATATTTAGGGCCCCCATCATGGCCATCCCGTTTTCAACGCGTCCGTGAAACACGTTCACATTACCGAGAAAGTCCATCACGAACGGAGTTGCCGGATGATCAAAAACTTCCTGAGGTGTCCCTGATTGCTCGATGTGCCCCTTGTTCATCACCACGACACGGTCGGCCACTTCAAACGCCTCTTCCTGGTCGTGTGTCACAAACACAGTTGTCAGATGAATTTCGTCATGTAATTGTCGTAACCACTGACGCAACTCCTGCCGCACTTTGGCATCGAGTGCCCCAAAAGGCTCGTCGAGTAACAGCATCCGTGGTTTGACGGCGAGTGCCCGAGCCAGAGCCACTCGCTGCCGCTGACCGCCTGACAACTGGGAGGGATATCGCTGATGCAATCCTTCCAGGCGAACGAGATGCAGCAACTCGTGGACACGCTCATTGATCTCTGATTTGGGCCGGTGGCGGACCCGCATCCCGAAAGCGACGTTTTCGAAAACGGTCATATGGCGGAACAGCGCGTAATGCTGAAAGACGAACCCCACTTCCCGGTCCTTGGGGGACTGCTGGGTTACATCCTCATTCTCGTACTGCACTTGCCCGCTGTCGGCATTTTCCAGACCGGCAATGATCCTCAGCAGTGTCGTTTTGCCCGACCCCGATGGTCCCAGCAGCGCCAGCAATGATCCGCTGGGGACCTCCAGACTGACATTGTCCAGGGCCTTGAAATTTCCAAATTGCTTCGACAGATTTTTGACAATGATACTCATGGAAACTCGCTAAACTATTTGATGACCCGTCACTCAGTCTGCTGGATCTCCGCTGCTTCTTTCAAGTCGGCCTGTGTTTTATGTTCCAGGGCGATCTTGATAAACAACGTGACCAGAGCGAGCATCGTCAACAACGACGCCACGGCGAACGAGCTGGCGTAAGATGCCGCAGTTCCCCCTTCAAACAACGTATTGACCCGGATCGGCATGGTTTCAGTTTTGCCGATGATTCTTCCGCAGACAACGTACACGGCACCGAACTCACCCATTGCTCGTGCATTGCAAAGGATCACGCCGTAGAGCAAGCCCCATTTGATGTTCGGAATCGTGACTCGCCAGAACGTCTGCCAGCCATTCGCACCAAGACTGATCGCCGCAATTTCTTCCTCTGATCCGATCGCTTCCATTACGGGAATCAATTCCCGCGCAACGAATGGTAAAGTTACAAATGTCGTCGCCAGCACGATCGCCGGCCAGGCGTTTAAAATCTTGATATCGTGCTGTTGCAACCAGGGACCGAAATAACCCCTGGCACCAAACAGCAGTACGAACATCAAACCTGCCACAACGGGCGAAATCGCAAATGGCAGATCGATAATCGTGGTCAGGATTGTCCGGCCGGGAAATCGGAATCGAGTGATCGCCCAGGCGGCTGCCACACCGAAAATGACATTGGCAAAGACGGCGATCGGTACCACAAATAGCGTCAGTTGAATCGCGTGCAGCGTTGCGGGATCACCGGTCAGGTTCTTCCAATAGGCACCAAAACCATTCGAAAAGGCATGATAAAAAACATTCGCAACTGGCAGAATGACCAGGACAATCAGCACCAGAACGGACAGACTGATTAATGTCCATCGGACCCACCACGGGTCTTCCTGCGCCGATCGACTGCGTGAGGTCGCAGCGACCTTGGCAGTTGGCAAGTGCTTGGGAATGGAATGCATCAGTTTGACCTTCTTTTGAACCGATTCAAGTTCACCTCGATGATTTGTTGTCTTACTTAATTCGCAGCAGAATTGGCGGCCTGGGTCCGTCGTTCTAATGTGTTAATCACGATCAGCATTGCAAACGACGCGATCAGCAGCACGATCGCCACAGCTGTGGCTTCGGCATATTTGAATTCTTCCAGCTTTTGAATAATCAGAAAGGGAGCAATTTCGGTTTCCTTCGGCTTATTGCTCGAAACGAAGACAACCGACCCGTATTCGCCAATCGCCCTGGCAAAGGTCAGGGCGAATCCCGTCGTTAAGGCAGGAAAAAGCGCGGGAAGCAGCACCCGCGTAAAAGTCTGCCAGCGGCTGGCACCCAGACACGCCGCCGCTTCTTCCACGTCCGCATCAAGGCTTTCCAGTACCGGCTGAACCGTCCGGACGACAAAGGGAAGACCAATAAACGTCAGGACCATGATGATTGCTGATTGCGAGTAGGCAAGCTCGATTCCCCACGGAAACAGGAACTGACCCAACCATCCTTTCTTGACGTAAAGGCTGGAATACACCAGCCCCGCGACAGCCGTCGGCAAGGCAAACGGAAGGTCAACCAGCGAATCGAACAATCGTTTGAACGGGAAATCGTACCGGACAAGGACCCAGGCTAACATCAGTCCCAGGACAGTATCGATCATCGCAGCCACAGCCGAACTGCTGAAAGTGACGTAGTACGCTGCCCGAGACCGCTCGGTCCAGGCCGCAGCAATGAACTGCTGAGGAGTCAGCGATGACGCCTTCGTAAAGAGCGCGACCAGTGGGATCAAAACGAGCAGACACAGATAGGTCAAAGCAAAGCTGAGGCTCAGGCGAAATCCCGGTAGTATGCGATGTGAGGCCATGGAAAACCGATTTTTACGAGTGGCTAAAAAAACTTGATTTTAGGGTTTGCTACCAGGGTTTGCGAACCGTTTCGAGTTTGATCCTCGACGCAACAAATCAAGCAACAAGATTTCTTCAAAGTAGCCATCATCGCTTCGCGTGATGAGCATTTGTCAAAAACGATTCAACTGTTGCCTCGGCCGTCAATGCAGACTCTTCATTTGACTTACTGATTTGAAAACATGCTGATTGGTTTTCGCCTGATTCTCGAACAATCCTCATCACGCGGAGCGATGATGGCTACTGATGATGGCTACTTTAGTATGACCTGAAGCCTTCAAGGAAGCCGTGTTCTTCTGCCGGTCGAAGAACACTGCCTGGCATGGGACAGTCAGGCAGTGGCACATCAATTCAGCAGATTAAAAACCAGGATCACTTCTTCTCATAAACCTGATCAAAAACTCCTCCGTCCGCGAAGAACTTGGCTTGCGCTTCGTCCCAGCTGGGAACAAGATCCGTGATCAGAAACAATTTGATTGGCTGGAATTGGCCTTCCACTTTTTTCGCGACCTCCGCGTCCGTCGGTCGAAAATAGTGCTTGGCGATAATCTCTTGACCTTCTTTGGTATAGAGAAATTTCAGGTAGGCTTCGGCGGCCGCTCGAGTCCCCTTTTTGTCGACGACTTTATCTACGACCGCGACGTGCGGCTCATGCAAAATGCTCTGTGTCGGATAGACCAGTTCCAGGTCACCCTTCGCTTCTTGTACTTCCAGATAAGCTTCACTTTCCATCGTCAAATGAACGTCTCCGATCCCCTTTTGTGCAAAAGTCACTGTTGCACCACGGGCACCTGTATCCAGGTTCGGAGCGTTCCCATACAGCTTCTTGATAAACTCAACCGCATCGGCTTCGCTTCCGCCATTCAGCACCACACTTCCCCAGGCACCCAGAAAACTCAGTCGTCCATTTCCTGAAGTCTTTGGATTCGGGGTAATGACAGAAACGCCCTTCTTCACCACGTCGCTCCAATCTTTGATCCCCTTGGGATTTCCCTTGCGGACCACGAATACGACCGTCGATGTGTAAGGAAGGGACCGGTTTTCAAAGGTCTCTTCCCACTTTTCCTTCAATAAACCCTGCTTTCGTAGAGCATCAGTGTCGGTCCAGATCGACAGCGTCGCCACGTCGGCTTCCAGGCCGTCGATAATGGCACGAGCCTGACTTCCCGAACCGCCATGAGACTGGTCGATCTTCAGCACCTGGCCGTTTTCTTTCTCGTAGACGGGGATAAATGCCTCGTTCAGATCTTTCCAAAGTTCGCGAGTCGGATCGTACGAAACGTTCAGCAATGTCACTGGCGACTTGCCTCGCCCACCGGCAACGCCAGAGCCTGTCGCCGTTGGCTTTTCAACGCAACCACCAATGGTCGAAACAATGACCCCAAACGCAAACAGGCTGGAAAGTACCTGTAACTGCAAACGAACTTGACTCATTCAAAAATCCCTAATCAATAAACAAACACTAAAATCATCGTATATTATTGTGGCCGGACTGACAGACGATTGCGTTCTGAGGTTCGGGCAAAGAAAAGCGAGTTTCTTAAACATTGAATCCATTCAATTGTGACGGATCAGATTCCGTCGCCGCCGATGAAGGTCGAATTGAAGACCTCTGACTTTGTGACCGGTGCCATTCCATAAACAGCAGCAAGATTCGCTTCGTCCATGCGGCGCGACGTGTAGTTTCGAATATCGAGCATGATTCGGCGAAATCGACAGGTCGATTCCTGGCTGCACGGTTCGTAAGCGGTCGCCGAGACACAACCGATCGGAGCAATCAATCCATCGAAGAAACGGACGATTTGACCCATGGTGATTTCTTCGGGTCGTTTCCCGAGCTGAAAACCACCGATCCGTCCGGGAATGCTTTTCACCCATCCTTTCGCCTTCATCTCCAACATGATGTGTTCGAGAAACCGGCGAGGGACGTCATTAATTTCAGCCAATTCGCGAATCGACACTGGTCCTTGGCCGTACCGGCCGACCAGGGTCAAAAGCGCACGTAGCGCATAATCAGATTTTCGCGACACTTTCATCGACTTTGCCGCCTCTCAATCTTAAGATTAAATACGACTCCGCGGGTGATATTATTTTAGGGGTCAGGATTTGTCAACGTGCGTACGGACTCGGGAGGTTTCATGTCAGGGGTGTTTCGGAGCATTTTTGCCGTCGTCGCGGGATTCATTGCCGCCAGTGCAATCATGATGATCGTTGAGTGTGTGAACGGACAAATCCTCTACCCGGAACTGGGTAAAAGTGCCGCTGGCGTCACTGACATACAGAAAATCAAAGAGATCATGGCGAGTGCCCCGATTGGCGCCCTTGTCGTCGTGCTGTTTGGCTGGGGACTCGGCAGTCTTGCAGGGGGATTCCTGGCCACACTGATCAGCCGAAAGCAGTCAGTTCGACCGGCTTTAGTCCTCGCAGGCTTGCTGACGTTGGCCGGCATTGCAAACAACCTGATGTTGCCGCCGCCGATTTGGTTCTGGCTCGCGACTTTCGTGGTATTTCTACCAGCCACGTACCTCGGCGCACGTCTGGTACCTAAGAAAGGTCCGATTCAGGAAACTTAGGTCAATTAATCCTCCTTGACGTTCGTCCTTGTTTTCGTTTTCAGCCTGAAGGGCTGACGGATATCAGCCCGGGGCAAGCTCGTCTTCGAGCGCCGCCCCGGGTTTTGGTACAGAAAATCGAGAAATGCCCTGAAAGGGCAAGGGAACCCGATGAGGCGAGAAATCATATGGAAACGGGGCAATGGTCATCGTGTGCCACTGGCGTACGTCTTCGGTTCACGGCGTCTCCCCTCGCGGCAAATGCGTCCGTCAAAACGTAGCGATGACATCGGGTCCAAAGGGGCGTTGCGTTTAAATGACTAAGGCCAATGCAGTCCGATCGTTGCGATGCGCGAAACGATGAAATTCAAGAGTTATCAGCCACAGATGCACGCAGAACCACACAGATAAAGAGGAAAAAGTCCTATAAAAACAGTTCAAAATCTCAACGACCTGAGCTTTCCTCTTTTGCATTTATCTGAGTGAATCCGTGTGCATCTGTGGCCAAAACTCTTCGCTTTTTTATTGTGCTCAGGAAATCACTTTCGTTTTCGTCGGCGGCGGAAAACGCCGGCCAATGCTGGTATTTAACCCTGGCGATTTAAACTGATGGCCCTTCTTGCTGGAAGACAGAAACGTTAAACCTGCGGTGAGCCAATTGATTTCTGTCGCCCATTCACCGTCATGTCCAATCAGAAAAACAAGGACTTCGCAATCTTTGTCAACGGCTTGCTGAAATTCCAGCCACGTGATGCTCTTTCGCGGTTTCGTTTTTGGCTGGTCATCGGGAATCCAACCGTAACGATGGGCTGAAAGGACGATCAGGACATCGGTTTCTTTGACCCGCGCCAGGAATTCGTCGAGCGGTGGTCGATGATCACTGGCGGCAAAATCTTCGCACATGACCGGCAGCATGCCGACCGCGATCGCCGCTTCCCTGGCTGCAGCACGGTACGGTTCCAGATCGGCAACCGTGGAGGAAATAAAAACTCGAGGAACGGATGAACGTTTGCGTTGAGAATTCGATTTGGCCACGAACAAATTCCCGACAAGATACGACGATGGTCAACCAGCGATGCTGCTTTGAAAAAGCATGAAACATGTGGGCAATAACAAAGATTCACTGACAAAGCCGCTCAAACATGCCCATTATCGAATTCCCTCGTAAGACTTCTGGCCAGCAAGTCCCAAACGTTAAGAATGTATTTTTAATTTAGTGTTTCGTTGTTATAAATATGTCGTTATGTTGTTGCTGTGTTGTGGGCGCGTAAAGCGTGGTGTGGTTTGTCGTCGGATGTCACTAACTGGCGCCCACTGCCCTCCTGGTTGATTTGGGGAATGGATCACGAAGATGGTTAGCAATGTGTCCAGCAGTGACGAAAACGTTCAACCTAAAAATGTGTTTTGCGAAAAGCATAAGTCCCATGGGCGCGAAATCCAACGGGAGTTTTTATCCATGGACAATACGAACAATCCGCGAATCGACATTGTTTACGGGGCCCCTGCGCGACGGTCGATCGGCAGCTCGAACACAAGGGGCATTGACGAAGTTGACAAAGTTGACAAAGTTCGACCGTGTCAAAACCCTATAAAAAAGGGAAGTTGGTCAACTTCACCAACTTTGTCAACTTTTTTTCGCGTTCCGGACAGGCGAGAAAAGTCAGGTAGGAAAAATGACAATCAGAATTTTTAAAGAAAAGAAGGATTGGAACACTCATCGGCGCTCATCTTCGCTAATCAAAGAAATCAAGATGCGATTTTAATTTCTTCTGGCTTTGATTCATGAACGCCGTGAGATTCGCGGTCAAATCTCTTCTGCATTATTAGTGCAGATTAGCGAAGATAAGTGTTCCAAAAACTCTTCGTTATTTATTTCCAGATTTCAGTCTCCTCTGTGGTAGAAATACTTTCCTTCCTGGGTTAGCGACCTGAGGCCACTTATCGACATTGCGTCTCGGTGGAAACCTCGCCCTCCCGAAGATTGAAAATTTGCCCCGTCCTCGGCAAAACCCACGACAGCGACACGTCTGTCTGATAAACTGTTGCTGATGGTTGATGCTTCGTTTCTCCTCATGGAAACCTGATCAATGCGACTGCGAATTGTAGTGCTCTGCCTGTGTTTGCTCGGTTTTTTCACGGTTCAACGACAGGCTGTTGTTGCGGCTGACGGGCCGGTGGCCAATGTTGACTTCAGCCGGGATATCAAGCCAATTCTTTCGAACGCCTGTTACCGGTGCCATGGTCCTGATGCCGCCGAGCGTAAAGGGGGCAAAGACGGACTGAGGTTTGATACGTCAGATGGACTGTTTGCCGATCTGGGTGGTCGAGTTGCCGTTGTCCCCGGCAAGCCCGACGCCGGTGAACTGATCAAGCGTGTGACGTCGACTGATCCTGATGAGATCATGCCCCCCAAGGGACATGGAAAACCGTTGACTCCTCGCGAAGTCGAACTGCTGAAGGCCTGGATTGGAAAGGGAGCCAAATTCTCGCAGCACTGGTCGTATACTCTTCCCGTCCGCCCTCCCCTGCCCGCTGTGAAAGATTCCGCCTGGCCGAAGAATGAGATTGACCGGTTTATTCTGGCTCGACTGGAACGCGAAGGGCTGAATCCGTCTGTCGAGGCGGATCGGTATGCCCTGATTCGACGAGTGTCACTCGATTTGATCGGATTGCCTCCGTCAATCGCAGAAGTCGATGCCTTCGTGAACGATACTGATCCGCAGGCTTATGAAAAGCTGGTGGATCGTATTCTGGCCAAGCCAGCTTTCGGTGAGCATTGGGGATTGCTGTGGCTCGATCTGGCCCGATATGCCGACTCGTCGGGCTATGCCGATGACCCGGCGCGCCGCATCTGGCTGTTCCGCGATTATGTGGTGAAATCGTTTAATGCCAATAAGCCGTTCGATCAATTCACGATCGAGCAGCTTGCGGGTGACTTGTTGCCGAACCCGACCGACGACCAGTTGATCGCGACCGCCTTTCATCGAAATACGATGACCAACAACGAAGGTGGTACGAACGACGAAGAATTCCGTAACGTCGCCGTTGTTGACCGGGTGAACACAACCGCAGCAGTCTGGATGGGTACCACGATGACGTGTGCCCAATGTCACAATCACAAGTATGACCCGATTACTCAGGAAGATTTTTTTCGTTTTTTCGCGATCCTGAATAATACGGAAGACGCGGATCGAGGAGACGAATCACCCGTGCATTCGATCTACACGGAAGAACAACAGAAGCAGCGAGCCGCCTTACAGACGGAGATTGCACAGCTCGGACAAACTTTGAAAACCGAAACGCCTGAGCTGAAAGCGGCATTGGCGAAATGGGACGCTGCGTTTCCCAGGACGTTGACCTGGTCGCCGATAAAGCCCGTATCAGTAAAGTCACAAGCCGAAGTCGCCACGACGGTGGCCGAAGATGGTTCGGTCAAGGTCGCTGCGGGAGCGAAAAATGATTCGTATACCGTCAACTTTTCCGGCGCGATCGATTCGTTTCGTGGATTGCGTCTGGACGCGTTAACTGATGACGCCCTGCCAGGCAAAGGACCGGGTCATGCGGGTGGGAATTTTGTTATTTCAAAGATTTCAGGACTGATCACGCCCCCTTCAGGAACCTCCGCCGTCGGACGTTTCGTCCGCATCGAATTGCCTGGCGAAAAATACCTGTCGCTGGCTGAAGTCCAAGTCTTTAACGGGGCTGAAAACGTGGCGCTCAAGGGTGAAGCCAAACAGATCAGCACCGATTTCGCAGGGGAAGCCAAACTGGCGATCGACGGAAATACGAACGGACAATATTTCGAAGCGAAATCAACGACTCATACGGCGACTGGTCGCGATCCGTGGTGGGAAGTCGATCTGAAAGCGGACCAGAAGATTGACCGGATCGCGGTCTGGAACCGCACCGACGGTGGCGTGGGTGATCGGTTAGCCAATTTCAAGGTAGTCATTCTCAATGAAAAGCGAGAACCGATCTGGCAACAGGACGTGGCGATGCCTCCGAGCCCGAGCAGTGAATTTTCGGTGACGGGTCAGCGGGCTATCGCGTTTGAAACGGCGGTTGCAGATTACACTCAAGCCGGTTTCGATTCTGCCAATGTGCTGAAGTTCAAAGATCCTAAAGCCAAAGGCTGGGCCGTCGGTGGCGGGATTGGTCAACCTCATGCATTGACGTTGATTGCCAAAAGCGGAATCGAAATTCCTGCCGGAGCGACGTTGACGATCACGATCGATCAGGCGTCAGAGTTTGCCAATCACACGCTCGGTCATTTTCGATTTTCAGTGACAAATGAAGCTCGTGTGGAAGAGTGGGCTCGGACTCCGGCCGCCGTCATTGCTGCGTTGGCAACAACTGCGGCAGAACGGACTCCTGAACAGGCAACGTTGATCAATCAGCATTTCATGAGCATCGCACCGGAACTGGCGGGATCACGGCAGCAGCTAGCGGGATTGCAGAAATCTTTGAGTGACCTGAAGCCCGAAACCGTCCCGGTGATGCGCGAATTGAAGGCGAATCGCCGCATCACCAAGGTGCAGCACCGAGGCAATTTCGCCGATCTTGGACAAGAAGTGACTGCCGGGATTCCCGCCGCATTTGCGCCTGGGGAGGCGGGTGTCACACCAGATCGGCTGGCGCTGGCGAAATGGCTGGTCGACGCCAAAAATCCGCTGACGGCACGCGTCATTGCGAACCGATATTGGGAACAACTTTTTGGGATCGGGATTGTAGGGAGCAGTGAAGAGTTTGGCTCACAGGGGGATCTTCCTGTGCATCCGGAATTGCTCGACTGGCTGGCAAGTGAGATACAAGGGTTGCCGGCTGACCCCAGTCAGGGTGCGGAAGCCAAGCCGCAAAGTCCCTGGGATACGAAGGCGTTTCTCAAGAAGCTGGTGATGTCGGCCACGTATCGTCAGTCATCGAAAGTCTCGGACGAACTTCAGCAGCGAGATCCTGATAATCGACTGCTGGCGCACGGGCCTCGTTTCCGCATGTCGGCGGAAACATTGCGAGATCAGGCGCTGTTCGTCAGCGGGCTTCTCAGTCCGAAGATGTTTGGGCCACCGGTTAAACCGCCTCAACCGAATCTGGGCCTGAGTGCCGCGTTCGGCAGTAGTACCGACTGGCAGACGAGTGCTGGAGAAGACAAATACCGACGCGGAATCTACACCACCTGGCGCAGATCTAATCCCTATCCTTCGATGGCGACGTTCGACGCCCCCAATCGCGAAGTCTGTACGGTTCGTCGTGTTCGAACAAATACACCATTGCAGGCTCTGGTGACTCTGAACGATCCGGTCAATGTCGAAGCGGCTCAGGCACTGGCTCGCCGCGTGGTGAAAGAGGGCGGACAAACGGTCGCAGACAAAGCCCGCTACGGTTTCCGACTGACCCTGTCACGTCCGCCGCATGAAAACGAACTGGGACGGCTGGTAAACTTGTACGAGCGGTCGCTGACACGGTTCCAGCAAAGTGCCGAAGATGCTGTGCGAATGGCGACCGATCCGTTGGGGGCCGCTCCGGCGGATGCGAATGTGGCCGAACTGGCTGCCTGGACGGTTGTGGGAAATGTGATGCTTAATCTTGATGAAACGGTGATGAAGAGATGATGAATATCGTGGGTTTGCGGGATCACTCTGCCGGGCAGGATACGTGATTAACTGAACCCGATAAAAAGATATCCGGGGGCGGGCCGAAGCGGTAAAGACTAGATATGTGATAGTAGTCAGTAGAAAAGCTAGAAGAGTCCGGGGGTTAACACCGTCCGGCTCGTCTGGGTCTCGAATTTTGAAGGTCTTATAACAATGAATAATCCGCAATTCGATCAGTTGCAACATCAGACTCGCCGACAGTTTTTACGCGACGCTCAGTTGGGTGTCGGTTCGTTGGCCTTGTCGTCATTGATGGGCGGTACATCGTCCGCCGCAACATCGTCCGTAGTGAATCCGCTAGCCCCGAAATTGCCCCCCTTTCCGGCCAAAGCCAAGCGGGTGATCTATCTGCATCTGACCGGTTCGCCGCCGCATCTCGATTTGTATGACTACAAGCCCGAACTGGTGAAGATGAGCGGACAGGATGCTCCGGATTCGTTCATCAAGGGAAAGCGATTTGCTTTCACGTCGGGAACGCCCAAGTTGCTGGGGACACCGCGGACATTCAAGCAGTACGGTCAGGGTGGCGTCTGGCTATCGGATGCATTGCCAAACCTGCAGACCGTCGCCGATGAAATGTGCGTCATCAAGTCAATGTTTACCGAGCAGTTCAATCACGCGCCGGCGGAACTGCTGTTGTATACCGGTTCGGCAAGACCTGGTCGTCCTTCGATGGGAGCATGGGCCACGTACGGACTGGGGACCGAGAACGAAAACCTGCCTGGTTTTGTCGTGTTGATTTCGAGTGGCGTACAGCCGAATGGTGGCAAGAACTCGTACGGAAGCGGATTTCTTCCGTCGGTTTATCAGGGGGTGCAGTGTCGGTCTAAAGGGGATCCCGTACTGTTTGCATCCGATCCGGCTGGGATGTCGCGAAGCCTGCGACGTGAGACACTCGACGCTCTGCACGACCTGAACGAGATGCAGGCGACGGAACTGGGGCATCCTGAGACGCTGACCCGAATCGCTCAGTACGAACTGGCGTTCCGGATGCAGATGTCGGTCCCCGAAGTGATGGACATTACGAAGGAGACGAAAGAAACGATCGAGTCCTACGGTGCTCAGCCGGGTGCCTCCAGCTTTGCGAACAACTGCCTGCTGGCTCGTCGGCTTTGTGAACAAGGGGTTCGATATGTGCAACTGTTCGACTGGGGTTGGGATTTCCACGGGACAGGGCCGGGCGAGGCCTTGACCGACGGGCTGACCAACAAATGTGCGACGATGGACAAGCCGGTAGCGGCCCTGATCAAGGACTTGAAACAGCGAGACATGCTGAAGGATACGTTGATCATTTGCGGCGGCGAATTCGGTCGCACTCCGTTCCGCGAAGGTCGAACGGCCGCCAGTGCGAATCTCGGCCGTGACCATTTTCCTGACTGCTATAGCATGTGGATGGCAGGTGGCGGCGTGAAGGGTGGTTATTCACACGGCGAATCCGATGAGCTTGGATTTTCGATCGCCAAAGACAAAGTTCACATTCACGATCTGCAGGCGACGATCATGCATCTGCTGGGCTTTGATCACACGCAGTTAACGTATCGTTTCCAGGGTCGGGACTATCGTTTGACTGACGTGCATGGTGAAGTGGTTAAACCAATCTTGGCGTAAGACACAGATTTGTGATGTGCAGGAAAGACAGTTTGGGAAGAGAACTGAAAAGAGGGTTGGGAACAGACGCACATGCTGCGAGTACTGCCAGCAGCCCGATAGGAGGACGAAGCCGCATCAAGTAAACGCAGGTGATTCGGTTTGTATAGAAACGAAGACGAAGAAAAGAAAGATTAGAACACTAATCTGCACTAATCTTCGCTAATAAGAAAATTCAAATGTCTTTTATTGCTCCCTGATTGTTATTCGTGAAATTCGTCAGATTCGTCGTCGAAAGGCTTTAAAATTATTCAAAACGGTTCAGGACATCACGCGAATTCGTGACGATCGCGTCCTTTAATTGAATTGCGTGGCACGTCCACTCCGGCAAAAAATCGACGCCGATGAGTGGTTTCAAGTGTGATTACGATAGAAGCACGCCACGACTTCACCGACTGAAACGAGCTGACTGATGGGCGAACACTTTCACGGATGGCGACGTAAAGTGGGGGCGGTGACTCTGGCTTTGGCGCTGGTGTTCATGGTCGGTTGGATCAGGAGTTTCAGCGAAGTAGACCAGATTGAATTCTTGAAAGACGCGCAGACGTTACATGTCGTGTATTCGTGTCCCGCAGGGATTGGTTGGACCATGTGTCGCGAAATCCGTGTCGTGCCGAAGTTTACGGTCGGGATTGGAAAGTTTAACAGTCGGACATTTCACTCGAATAACCACAACGGTGCCTATCCATTCGGCTGGAACGCCAAGCCGTGGGAATCCGACTGGCTTGGATTCCGAAAAATTTCGGTATACATCGAAAAAGGAACGACATTGGAAGCGTTGAAAATCTGGATTGTTGCTTACCCGTCAATCGTTATTCCATTGACGCTGCTTTCCGGGTTTCTGTTGTTTGGCAGGGGGCAGAGTCAATCGAAGAATGCAGCTTTGGGATCAGGGAAGGTTTACAACTTGGACGAAATATTTTCTCGCACGGGCTGAAGCCCGTGCTACGGAGAACTAACCGACTTAATCCTTGCGTCGGATCGAACGCATTTTGGCGGTGATACGTGTCAGGACGGCGTTGGCTCGCGATTCGGCTTCGCGACCTGATTTGGCGATGCTTGCTTGAGCGGCTGACAACACGTTCTGCATGGTTTTTCGATACGACTCGAACTCATTGACTGACTGGGCGACTCCCGCAAATGGGACTTTTGGAATAATGTATTTTCGATAGATCTCTTCGAATTTGTGACGCTGCCCCGCGCCACTGGTGATGCCGGTATCGATTTCCTTTACGGATCGGGAAAGTGACGAAATCGAGTCACGCAACCAGCGACGGGCATCGGTCCATGCTTGAAGATCTTTGCTGTCGCAGGTCCGTCGTTCGTCGGAGTTCAGGTCTCGGTTCAATGAATTCAAACGCGAAATATTTCCTCCTAGTTCTTTTCGAATGCTGGCAATGCGGACTTCCATTTGAAGAATGGCGCCCCAATGTGAGTCGATGGCTTCGAGTGAACGGGCGTCGGAACCGGATGCTGTTCCGCCAATAGCAAAGGCTGTTTGAGGGATTGCGGCTGTCGGTGCGGTGTTCACGATTGGAGGGATGGCAAACGACTGCGCCGGTTCGATCCAGACAGAAATATTGACGTTTGTGCCAGGATGTGGCGGCGGAACGGGTTGATCCAGCATGGGGGAACTTCCGCCCGCCGCATCAAAACTTAAACCGTTAAACGTCCAATATAAAATGCGCTCTTCATCAAGACCTGTTGCCAGGATCAATTGCCGCACCGATAATCCTGCAGCGACTTGAGCGTCGACGAATACTGTGGGAGGGACAACGAGCATCAGTCCATAAGGCATGGACGCAGGGCGGAACCAGACCCAGGCGACATGTTGCCCCGATGAGTCAAGCGGGAGTGGTTCCCAGTTCAGGGAGGGATTTCTTTGCGCGAGCTGCATGATGGATTCTATGAACGGCGGTTTCGCTATACCGATAAGGGCAAGCGTCTGAGTCAGACAATAAGATATCAACGCGACGCAAGAGTTTTAACACGAATCACTCGAAAGAACAGACGATGACGATTCTCTATACCGATGATCGATTCCTGGATCATGAAACGGGGACTCATCGCGAGCGTCCCGAACGACTGGTGGCGATTCGGGAAGAATTGAAGCGTACGGGTCTGGCAGCGAAGTGCAAATCGGCGGAGACGCGGGTCGCGACGGTGGACGAGCTTTCGAAAATCCATGGCGGGATGTACGTGGGACGAGTCGCTCAGTACGCCAAAGAAGGGGGTGGCTGGATTGAAGGTGATACGTTCATGTCACCAAAATCCTACGATGTCGCCTGTCGTGCTGCGGGGACGGCCATTGCAGCAGTTGATGCCGTGATGAAGGGGACTGACAAGCAGGCACTTTGTCTGGTCAGGCCTCCAGGTCACCACGCTCTCGTTCACGAAGCGATGGGATTCTGCTTATTCAACAACATTGCATTGGCGGCGGATCATGCGGTTAAAAAGCATCAGCTTGAACGAGTGCTGGTGGTTGACTGGGATGTGCATCATGGGAATGGGACACAAGACATCTTTTACGAGAGGGACGATGTCTGGTTTCTCTCGGCGCATCGGTCGCCGTTTTATCCGGGGACCGGGGCCAAAGATGAAACGGGAACGGGAAAGGGACTTGGTACCAAGTTCAATCTGCCGGTTGCGTTTGGAACTTCACGCAAAGACTATCTGACGCGGTTCGAATCATTGTTGATCGATGCGGCGAAGAAGTGTCAGCCACAGATGGTTCTGATCAGTGCCGGGTTCGATGCACACGCTCAAGACCCGATCGGATCGCTCGGATTGGAGACCGAGGACTTTGAAGCCTTGACCCGGATGGTCATGCAGGTCGCGCAGGCATACAGTCAGGGGCGAATAGTGAGCTGCCTGGAGGGGGGTTACCACGTACAGCGACTGGCGGAATCAGTCGCGTGTCACCTGACGACGCTACTGACCGTTAAGAACGACTGAAATATGTTTCATGCGTCATCGCTCAGGATTTTGAGCACGCACGGTAGCGATCTCGGCACTATTCGCGGAAAGGGTAGGAGCCTTTCGCGGTGTCGTCCGTTTTACCAATTGCGCTCTGCTTGAGCGTGTTCGATGACTGAATTCGGGGTCCAGCGAAGGGGCTGGTCCTCGATTCAAGCGATTCAAACGGTGTGGTTTTAAGTCATGCCAAAAACTGGCGCAGCCCAAGTTCGACATGATCGAACACACGAGGGCACACGTCAGGATCGTTCGAGACGAAATCATCGCCAGGAACCTCCAGCGGAAAAAGCCATCATGAATGTCGTATAGGGAGAGGGCGGGAAGGTAGTACAAACATGATTTTCCGCCAAGACGAGTTTTTCGGTTTTCGAACCATTGGCCGACACCTGGTTGTGATTTGCGTTGGAACAGTCGTCTGGGAGCCTCTTAATCTCTTTTTGAACAAATGGTTCGGCAGATTCAGCGTAATGACTTTGTTTGATCGCAAACCCCAGTCCGAGAACAATGTCGCGTGGAACGCCCCTTTTGAAAAGTCGCTGACGATGGACTACTATAGAGCGGTGAATCAGAGGCAATTCCGGACTTACCCATCTTGTTTCGTAGACGGGGGATGCCTGTGCGAAACTTGACAGAAACCAAAAGATTACGCCCCGGTGGCTGAATCGAAGAGAGATGCTGATGTCGACTGCTATTACCGATCGTTCCTATCAATTACCTCCACTTGGGCAGAACCCTTCGTCGACCGAGCAAGGGACGACGCCGGGGAGTTTTGCGTTGCGTCCGTCGCTTAAGCCCGGTCGTGCGGGAGCATTAACATTTGCTTCCCCTGATACACCAGGGATGCCAGCTCCATCCGAAAAGACTGCATGGGATTTCATGCCGGCTGAATGGACGCTTAGAACCGGATACGGGACCGGGCCAGGTCAGCAGTCGCATGAGCAAGGGGCCGCCTGGCAACCTCCGTCAGGATTCCAACCGATCACCCAGTTGGAATTTGCTCGCGTGGGGATTGTGACGCCTGAGATGGCTCGTGTTTCCGAACGCGAGCCGCATCTCACACCCGAGCAGGTGCGAGATGAAGTTGCTGCGGGACGGATGGTGATTCCCGCTAACAAGGTTCATCTGAAGTACAAGCTCGATCCAATGGCGATCGGGCGTGCATCCAAGACCAAGGTGAACGCCAACATGGGGGCGTCACCTGTTTCATCGAGTACCGATGAAGAAGTGGAAAAACTGAAATGGGCCGAGCGCTGGGGTGCGGACACGGTGATGGACCTGAGCACCGGCGGCGATCTGGATGCGTGCCGCGATGCGATCGTCCGTAACAGCACGGTTCCGATCGGCACTGTCCCCATCTATTCGATGATCATTGGTCGAAAGATCGAGCAGCTTTCTCCGGAGATCATTCTTGAGTCTTTGCGGCAACAGGCGGCACAAGGCGTTGATTACTTCACGATCCACGCAGGCGTGCAGCGCGAACATCTACCGTTCATCAATAAACGATTGATTGGCATTGTCAGCCGAGGCGGATCATTGCTGGCCAAATGGATGCTCGTGCATGGCAAGCAGAATCCGATGTATGACCATTGGGAATCGATCTGCGACATCATGCGTGAATATGACGTCACGTTTTCCATTGGCGACGGCCTGCGTCCCGGTGGTCTGGCGGATGCCACGGATCAGGCTCAGCTCGCCGAACTGGTGACGCTGGGAGAACTGACTGAACGAGCCTGGCGGAAGGGTGTGCAGGTCATGGTCGAAGGACCAGGTCACGTTCCTTTCGATCAGATTGAATTCAATATGAAACTTCAGCGGCGGCTGTGTCACGGCGCCCCGTTCTATGTGCTCGGTCCGCTCGTGACAGATATTTTCCCCGGGTACGACCACATCACGAGTTGCATCGGAGCGACGGCAGCCGGGTATCACGGTGCCGCGATGCTGTGTTATGTGACCCCTAAAGAACACCTCGGTCTTCCAAAAAAGGACGATGTCAAACAGGGATGTGTCGCATACAAGATCGCCGCTCATGCGGCTGATGTTGCACTCGGTATACCTGGCTCGCGAGATCGGGATGACGAACTGACCAAAGCCCGAGCGGCTCTCAACTGGCAGAAGCATTTTGATTTGAGCTTCGATCCGGATACTGCTCGAGCTTATCACGATGAAGACCTGGACGTTGATACGGACTTTTGTGCAATGTGCGGCCACGACTGGTGCAGTGTCCGGATCAGTAAAGAGATCGTCGAATTCACCTCAGGCAAGGACGAGAACTACAAATGGGACAAGGCAAAAGTCACCGCCGCTTTGACACCTGAGCAGCAGGAAATTCTCGCCAAACGTGGGGTGCTGAGTCCTGAAGAAATTCATCGCCTGGCAGCCAAGACCAAGAAAGTGATGACAGAAGAGGCGGCCGATAAAGCCTCGTGTCACAGTGACTATGTCGACGCGGAAGTTGCTCGTAAGCTTCAGGAAAAACGGGGTGATCTGGTTGAATTAATCGTTCCCTGATTGTGGCTGAGCTTGAGCCGAATTTGCAGCGACGATGTGAGGCGGAAGCAAATTAATAAACCTTTGGGGTCTGTAAATGTGGAAGATATTTCAGCAGAGTCTTTGTTTGAGCATCGTATTTGGCATTCGACTGTCATCAGCGGCGGACTTTCCTGATTTCGCGTCGCTTCCGGCTCGGCCGGAATTGCCAGATCCACTGGTGATGCTCGATGGTACGAAGATCACTTCGTCAGCCGATTGGACATCAAAGCGACGACCAGAACTGAAAGCACTGTTTCAACATTACATGTACGGTTACCTGCCGCCGAAACCACAGCGTTGGGCCGTCGAAGAAGTTCTTTTCAAGGACCCGGAATTCCTGAACGGGAAAGCGACGCTCAGCGAGAGTCGCCTTGCGTTTTTTGGTCCCGATCTGAAACAGCGATTGCATGTCCTTCTGGTTGTTCCCAATGGCCGCTCAGGTAAGGTACCGGTGTTCGTGGGAATGAACTTCTGTGGTAATCACGCTTTGACGAATCATCCGCTGGTCCATATTCCCGAAGGCTGGGTCTACAAATCGTGTGTGGGCTCCGAGAATGAACGAGCAACCGACAAAGGGCGCGCGGGTCAAATCGATACCTGGAATCTGGATCTGATCGTTGAACGAGGCTATGGATTGGCCTGTTTTTACAGCGGGGATATCGATCCCGATACGGCCGATTTTTCAGATGGAATTGAACCGTCGTTTTATGCCCCGGGCCAGACAACTCCAAAGCCGAACGACGCCGGAGCGATCTCCGCCTGGGCGTGGGGCTATCACCGCGTGGTCGATTTCCTGCTGCTGAATCATTCGAATTCAATCGACCCCAAGCGGATTGCGGCCGTCGGTCATTCCAGAAACGGAAAGACCACATTGCTGGCTGCCGCCATGGACGATCGAATTGCTCTGGCGATCCCTCATCAGGCGGGGTGTGGAGGGACGGCTCCCAACCGAGTTGACATCGATCGCAAAGATGTCGAGACGATTCGGCGGATTAATACGGCATTTCCTCATTGGTTCTGCGACAATTTTCCATTGTTCAATGAGCAGCCTGACAAGCTTCCATTCGACCAGCATTGCCTGCTCGCGCTGTGTGCACCTCGGCCGGTACTTTATTCGAATGCGACCGAAGATCAGTGGGCAAATCCTGATGGTCAGTTTGAGATGCTGAAAGCGGCTGATCCGGTATATCGATTATTGGGGGCTGGTGGTCTTGATGTCAAAGAACGGCCCGAACTAAGAAAGTTGGTTGATAGTAAACTGGGTTACTACATCCGACCCGGAAAGCATTCGATGGACCGCGAGGACTGGGGCGTGTTTCTCGACTTTGCTGATAAACAACTTGGCAAATAGTATTCGAACTTGAGAACGACAGGTTCAGACCACAAAGATCTCGCAGTCAGGTGACAGAGGAAAAGGGCGCCCCATGGTGGCGAAGATTGGTGATCGCGGTCGAGCCGCCTGCCCGCTGTATCCCAGTGGTCGCGTCGTAATCGACCGGGCACCGATGGCCGCACGAGCGGAAAGAGGCCCGATCGAAGAAGGGACCGAGATCGTCGTTGTTGGCGGAGACCGCTTCAGTCTGCTCGTACGAGCGTTCGATCCATCCGTACCGAATGCATTACTGCCAAACTTTGGTGAGCCGATTCTGACCGCGAAAGAAGATGCCGCGTTTCAGGCGGAGCTGCATAATCAAACCCGGCAGCAACAAGAAGAAGACCATCACCGCGCGTTCCACAGATTATTGAAGGTCGGGACAGTGGCCGGAGTGATCATTGGGGTTGGGTTGGCTGCCATCCAATCCTGTCGCGAAGGCTACACCGATGATCTTGTCTGGATTCCATTTCTTTCGTCGGCCTGCTGGTTTTGCATCGTCTTTCTCGCGTTTTTTCTGGGTGCCGCGACCGAGAACATCCTTGTTTTTGTTTCGATCCCCTGTGCATTGGCTGGCTTGATTCTGGGAATGTTCTGGTGGGGACCGTTCACTGCAATTGCTTTGTGTTTTATTGTCGGCGTTTCCGTGACCACAGTGTCACTATTGATTGAAGCAATGAGACATCCGGTGACGTGAAAAGCAGGAATACGTTGGTCTGGTCGTCGTTTGTGCCTTATAAAGGATCGCCCTGTGTCGGCCCATGTTGCCAGCATTACGATCTTTCCGATGAAGTCGTGCGATGGTCTCGCATTGGAATCGGCATCGGTCATGGCGAGTGGAGCACTTTTCCATGACCGACAATTTGCTCTTGTGGATTCCAACGGACGATTCATCAATGCCAAAAGAACACCCCTGATTCATCAACTTAGATTGCACGTCAATCCTGTGTCGCGTGAGTTCGATGTCGGTCGGCGCGATAAAGGGGTCGTGCTTCACGGGCGAATCGACGTTGACGGTCCGCAATTGACAGGCTGGTTAAGCGACTTTTTCTCACTGGAAGTCTCGATCATTGAAAACGATAAGACAGGTTTTCCGGATGACTTAGGTGCCGTCGGCCCAACGGTTGTCAGTACTGCAACGCTCAATAAGGTCGCTGGGTGGTTTGACGGATTGACTGTTGACGAGGTTCGACAGCGCTTTCGGGCCAACATTGAGGTTGATGGTGTTGAGCCGTTTTGGGAGGACCGTTTGTTTCGAAGTGATCGCCAACCACAGCCATTTCGTGTAAGCGATGTCCATTTCGGCGGGATCAATCCCTGCCAGCGCTGCGTGGTCCCGACCAGAAACTCGCAGAAAGGTGATGTGACGCCAGCCGGATTCTCACAGCAGTTTTCCAGACGGCGGGAAGAAACGCTGCCGGATTGGGCCGCACGTGAGCATTTCGATCACTTTTACCGGCTCTCGACAAACACCAGGCTTCTGAATCAGGGGAACGGCATCATCCATCTTGGCGACCCTGTCGAGCTGGATGTTATTTAACGATGGACGTTGCCCACACAGCTAGCTTCTCACGGAAGATTTTTGAGTTATGACGGATATCCACGGGGAAACTTGGGTGAAACAGGAACGTTTGAATCGACCGTGTCAGTTCGAAGCGGCTACCGAGTTCTTGCAATTCGGCGATAAGTTGTTGATCTGAAAGATGAGACTTTTCGTTCAATGATTGTTGAGGTTCACGTTCCACGCACAGTACCAGTTCGGTCTTACCCGCTCGAACAACTCCAACAAGAGCTGTTCGAAAGACCGCAGGGTGACCGTTAAATATTCCTTCAACAGGTTCTGTAAAATACGTCCGATCGCTGGTCACAACGCGGTGTGATTTACGCCCGCAAAACCAGAGGCGTCCGTGATCATCGAAATAACCGACGTCTCCCATGCGATGACGCATTCGACCTGTAGCCGGATCTCGAATCTTGGCGATGGCTGTCAGGTCCGGTCGTTTGTAATAATGTTGGGTCACCATCGCGCCGTGCACGACGATTTCGCCAATCTGACCCTGCGGCAAGCAAAGCTGATCACTCCATTGAGAAATCGGTTCATCGGTGATTCCAATGATACGAACTTCGATACTCTCAACGGGACGGCCTACGCACGTTCCAGATCCCTGTTCTGTAAGTTGCCGTGTCTCGTGCAGGATTTCGTGACTGCCAATGACCGCGACGGGCAACGATTCGGTCGCACCGTATGGGGTGTAGATTTGTGAGTCCGGCGAAAGGAACGTTGAGAATCGTTCGAGTATCTCAGGCGAAACGGGTGCTCCTGCCGAAAGGACGCGACGTAACGATGGCCACGTTGGCGATAAAGCGGCTGAAGCCTGCTGCGGTGTCTTGTCCGTTTTCAGCTCTGGCTTCCAGTTCCGACCCACCCGGTTTAGCAGAGCCGGAGAGCCAAACAGGTTATTGATCCCGAATCGAGCAATCGGTTCAGCGATCTCGCGAGGGTCGACGGTCGCGGGCTTCGTAAAATCCATTCGTGGAATGACCGCAGTCATACCGAGTGCCGGGGCAAATAACGCAAAAAGCGGGAACGTACACAGGTCAATCTCACCCGGTTTAATTCCAAACGCCTGTTTCAATGCCGCGATTTGGGCCGCAAAGTTACCGTGAGAATAGACCGCTCCCTTGGGAACGCCCGTGCTTCCACTCGTAAAAAGGATGGCGGCGGTCTCGTCAGCTTCTGTTTCCGCAGCCTTCCATTGTTCATTGGGACGCGCTGAGTTTGAATGACGGAGGCGTCCAAGATTGGCGACCTGTACCAGGCCGTGCCCACCCCAACCAAAACGACGGTCTACTGTGACCAGTTGTTTCAGCGACTTCTTTGCCCAGCCAAACAACAGACGCGCAACGTGTGCCTTGGCGATACCGATGAATGCTTCCGGCTCTGCTTCCGTCAGGCATTTGCCCAGATTCTTGATCCCGATACCGGGGTCGACCAGAACCGGGACGGCTCCGATTTTGAACAGTGCAAATGTCAGTGAGAAAAACTCAAGTGACGGAGGGACCATTAGAACTGTCTTGACCCCTCGGCCGATGCCGATTTCATCAAGCCCCGCAGCCAGGAAATCGCTTTCCTCATCAAGCTTCTTGTAAGTAAAGCTCGAATATTGTGTTCGGCCCTTTCCATCTCGCGAAGCAGGGAATAACACGGCCAGTTGTTCCGCGTGATGCTGGGCCATGTCCTTCAGGTGCGAGGCGATATTCACGGTTGGCATCTGACTTTATTCCCGATGCCAACCAGGCGTCCTAAAAAAACAGGTTTGAGAACGCAACACGATAAAAATTCTCGAAAGGACCTTTTCGTTCAGTTCGACGAAGACTCGGGTGGAACTTCTGGGGGTGTTGGCGGCATAACTGCTGTCTGCAAATCGGCAGCTGCCGGGGCGACAACAGAAGCGTCTGCAACGTTCAGATCAGCGGGGATCCGGGCCATGCTGACGAGCTTGTCATTTTCTTCCAGACGAATAACCCGCACACCCTGAGTATTACGGCCAATTTCATTGATATCACCGGCACGAATACGTTGAATTTTTCCGGTGGCTGTGACCATCAGAACTTCATCCTGATCCATCACCGCTAGAATCTTCACCGCATTACCGTTCCGTTTGGTGACCTTAATGTCTTTGACTCCCTTCCCGCCTCGCTTCTGGCGACGGTATTGATTTGAAGAGCCAACGACCTCATCATCACCTTCGGCTTCTTCCGATTCTGGCTCGTCGGCAGCGGCTTCGTCGTCGACGGATTCATCTTCTGGTACGACGGCTTCTTCGTCCACAGATTCATCGGCGGCGACTGGTCCTTCGGAAGATCCCTCAATAAGGACACCACCGTTACCGATTGCCGTTCGTTTGCCGTGTCCGTTTTCACAAACTGTGAGCAAGCTCATTGCAGGGTCGGCGAGGATCATTCCGATCACAAGGTCGTCCTTCTTCAATCGGATTCCCCGCACGCCACTTGTATTTCGGCCCATACTGCGAGCATCCGATTGAGCAAACCGGATCGCCATCCCCCCCTTTGTCGCGAGCAGCACGTCGTCCTTCGGAGAAACGATCATCGCCTCAATCAAGGCATCGTTGTCTCGCAGATTGATCGCGATGATTCCACCCTTCAGGGGACGCTTATAGGCCGAAAGCGGTGTCTTTTTCACAACGCCGTTTTTCGTAGCCATGATCAGAAAGCGTTCGTCATCGAATTCGCGGACGGCAACGCAACTACTTATGCGATCACCTTCGGGGAGCGCCAAAAGGTTGACCAGTGCCCGGCCTTTGCTGGTTCGATTCTGAAGTGGCAGATTGTAAACCTTCTCCCACAGCACTTTGCCTTTGTCCGTGAAAAACAGCAGCCAGGCATGGGTACTTGCTACGAACAAGTGTTCGATCGCGTCTTCGTCATCCGCTTTTGCCCCGATAATTCCCTTGCCGCCCCGGTTTTGAGCCTGATACGTGTTTAGCGGCATTCGCTTGATGTAGCCACGCTGCGACAGGGTGACGACCATTGGTTCTTCAGCGATCAAATCTTCCTGATTGATCCCACTCAGTTCCAGATCGTTAATTTCGGTACGGCGCTTTGTCGCATACTTCGCTTTGATCGCCAGCGTATCGTCACGGACGACGGCACGGATATTCGCCTCGTCCGACAACAAAAACAGATGTCCGCCGATATCGGTCAGCAGCTTGGCATGCTCTTCGTGAAGTTTTTCCCGTTCAAGGTTTGCCAGCGAACCAAGCTGCATCGAGACGATGGCTTCGGCCTGGTTTGCAGACAGCGAATAACTTTCTTTTTCGCCCACTTCGCTCTGATACATTGCGAAGCCGTCGTCTCCTAACGCTCGCTTGACCAACGGCGCAGGAACCTGGATCAGTTGCAACCGTTCCTTGGCTTCGGATCGACTGGCCGAACTTCGGATCGTGGCAATCACTTCGTCGAGATTGATCTGAGCGATCAACATCCCTTCGACGGTGTGCTTTCGTTTCCTCGCTTCACCAAGCAGGAACTCGGTCCGACGGCGAAGGACTGTGACTCGATGACGGATAAACTCCGCCAGCATTTCCTTAAGCGAAAGCAGTCGCGGACGGTTTCCGACCAGAGCCAGCAGGATGATACTGACCGTCGATTGCAGTGACGAGAACTGGAAAAGCTGATTGAGGACGACTTCTTTATCTTCGCCCCGCTTGACCGCGATATGCAGACAGGTCTGCCATGACGGTAGCGTACGGTCGGTGAGGTCAGTAACACGAGCAATCCCCTTGATCCGCTCGTCTTTAATGAGTTGCTCGATCTTTTCACGAATTCGATCGCGAGTTTCCAGATACGGAATCTCGGTGACTTCAATGATATCCGTGTTTTTTTCGGTGATAAAACGGGTCCGCGCTCGAAGAATAATCGTCGAGCGTCCAGTCAGGTACGCCTGGCGAATTCCGAGCCGACCACAAATCACGCCACCTGTCGGAAAGTCTGGCCCCGGCATGCACTCGATCAAATCATCGAGCGAAGAATCTGGATCATCGATCAGGCGCACGATGGCGTCACTGACTTCACCCAGATTGTGGGGGGGAATACTCGTCGCCATCCCGACGGCAATCCCGTTCGAACCGTTAACGATCAGATTGGGAAACCGTGACGGCAGAACGACCGGTTCACGATTTCGCTGGTCGTATGTCAGCACGTAGTCGACAGTGTCTCGCTTCAGATCGTCTAGCATTTCTGCGGCGACCGCGGACAGGCGGGCTTCGGTGTATCGCATGGCAGCGGGAGGCATCCCAGCCAGCGAACCAAAGTTTCCCTGCTTATCGATCAGAACTTCGCGAACGTTCCAGTTCTGGGCCATACGGACGAGCGTCGGATAAATCGACCCGTCACCGTGCGGATGGTAGTTACCGCTCGTATCACCGCAGATCTTGGCGCATTTGACGCGGCCAGAGCTGGGGCCGAGGTTCAGGTCATTCATCGCGACCAAGATTCGCCGCTGAGACGGCTTCAACCCGTCGCGCACGTCAGGAAGGGCTCGACTGATGATGACGGACATCGCGTACGTGACATAGCTTGTCCGCATCTCGTCTTGGATCGCGATGTCCTGCACGCGATCGTTTTGAGCACCCTCAGGAGATGGATTAGTGGGCAGTTTGGGGTCTTCAGGAGTTCCGTCGCCAGTAGCCAATCGTCGATTCCTTGAAGGGAACGCCGCTCACCCACAGTTCACCCGATTTGACCGAGCGAATCATGACTAGCCAAACGTCCCGTAGGGGGGGTGGGGATCGCGATTCTGCGATCTCAGCATTGGTTTTTCTTGAATCGATAGTGATACCTGAATTGACGTCAATTCTCAACAGACACGACCTGCTGAGATCGATGTTTTAGTCGAGAAAAACAGATGTTTTCCGGATTTTGGACGTCACGCCAGACGTTTACCATCCGTTACGGGTTCCCCAGACCTTTGGAGTGATCAATTCGACGGAATTTTCGCTCGGATCTCTGAAGTAAATCGAATGCCCCCCCTTAGGCCATTCATGTTCTTTTTCGATCGCGATTCCATGTGCAATCAGTCGCTCACGCCAAGCACCGATTGACTCGGCGGTCACTCCCAGTGCGACATGGCTTGGCCCTGTAGCGCCATGGGATGGAAACAGGTGTCCGTGAAGGGTTGTTTCAGGATCAAAGATCAGCAATAGGCTCCCCGGGCCAACCATCAGAAAGACGTGTCGACCAGCCTCTCGTGCAACGACTCGAAGGTTCAGGATTCCTGCATAAAAGGCTTCCATTTCGTCGAGGTTCTTCGTGTAAATTGACGTCTCGACAATTGTCTTTATGGGAGATGGTAGAGATTTGTTTCCACTCGGGTGACCTCCCGGTTGAATTGACTTTTGATTGCCCATTGTTTGGCCTCCGTCGGTAAAGAAGGGGTTTTGTGCACAATTTCAAATTTGGTCGAAGGTATGCTATCACCGTCAAAACAGGCTTTGTCAACCAATTATGAAATGGGGTTGCCCGACCCCAGAAAATCCAGCCTCGGATCGTTGTTGTCGTTCAGCGTTACCGCCGACCAAAACTGACAAAAGAAGTGTGAGCTGAAATTCAGGGAGAATCCAGTGACGCGCGCGCATGGTCAAACAAAAGACAGACGCGGAAGAACATCTATGAAAATGTGCTCCCGCGTCTGTGGTCTCCGAGTGTGGGCAACCCCTACCCTTTGGTTTGGGTTGCCCACGGTTTATTTATTATTCTCCGGCCTTCAGAACCAGGAACCTTGAATTCTGTCCGTCAGAGACGAGTAGTAACAACGTCTTGGCTTCCTTGTTCTGTTGAACAGCTTCGTTGAACTCATCCGCTGAATTCACTTTTCGACGATTCACCTGTTGAACTAGCATCCCAGGTTCAAGCCCTGCGGCACTCGCTGGGGAGCTTGGTGAGACTTCTGTAATCACAACACCTGCGTCTTCACTGTAGCCGAATTTCTTCGCCAGCTCGGACGTTAAAGGCTGAACCGAGAAACCCCAGGGATTTGACGATTTCTGGATTTCCTTGACTGACGCGACCGAACCGTTTTCTGGAAGTTTGTCGAGCGTCGCGGCCACCGGAATCCGCTTGCCATCACGTACGACGGTCAGGTTGACATTCGAACCGGGGGCCTTCATCGCAATCGCATTTCGGAATGCAGCCGCTTCATCAATTGGCTTACCATCTAGTTCGACGATCACGTCCGCTTGCTTCAGTCCTGCTTTTTCGCCAGGAGCACCCTTCTGAACGTCACCCACCAACACGCCATGTGAATCCTTCAATCCAAATTGCTCAGCAAGTTCCTGATTCAAGCCCTGGATTCTGACGCCGAGATATCCTCGGACAACTGTTCCGTGATCAACGATCTGGTCGTAAACTAGTCTCGCCATTTCAATCGGGATCGCGAACCCCAGTCCAACCGATCCACCGGTCTTACTGAAGATCGCAGTGTTAATACCGATTGCTTCGCCTCGCAAATTGACCAGTGGTCCACCCGAATTACCAGGGTTGATCGCGGCATCTGTCTGGATGAAGTTTTCATAGCTGTTGATTCCAACGCTGTTTCGGCCGACAGCACTAACGATCCCCGCGGTCAAAGTCTGTGTCAGTCCGAACGGAGCACCCGAGGCCAGCACCCATTCACCCACTTCTGTCGAAGTCGAGTCTCCAAGTGGCAGCACGACCAAGTTCTTCGCGTCGACCTTGATGACGGCGACATCGCTTTGTGAGTCGCTACCAACAACCTTCGCCAACATTTCCCGACCGTCATGGAATCGGACAGTCACTTTGCTCGAATCACCCACCACGTGATGGTTCGTCAAAATATAACCGTCTGACGAGACGACAAATCCAGAACCTTGTCCAACCACTGCGTGCTTTTGGCTGGGCTGCTGTCGTTGTCGAAGCCCCTCAGGAATTCGATCTCCGAAAAATCGCTTCAACATTTCGTCATTCAGCGGATTAGGGGCTTCGTCCGATGGGCCATTACCCAATTGAACGTCGGTTCCCATCTTCTTTTCCACCTTGAGTGAAACGACTGCGGGAGAAATCCGCTTCGCGATCGAAGCGAAGGCTCGTCCCGAGTGTTCCAATCCCTGAATTGCTGCGAGGTCGGCATTCGTCTGTGTTGACGTCGATGCTGGCGGTGTGGCATACGCCATATAACCAACCCCTCCGAGCAACATCATAGAAGCGAGGGTCAGACGACCTGCTTTTTTAAACGTTGAGCTAACTGTGTCTTGATGATTCATAACCTGCTCTCCTGTTGTTGATTGTTGAGAAACTTCCCAACCGTTCGTCCTTTTCTACGAACTTGATGGCGAAGAACTCATTCGCAATTGCGATGCCAACAATTTCAAAATGATTTCGCAGGCCTGCCATTGCCTGTGAATCAAGTCCATCGTCGAAAAACAGGCATTTGAGGCATGCAAGCAGAAGTCGGCGAAGGAAATTGACCAGCGGTATCCGCTCACAACACTTGATGTCCACGGGGCAATCTGCCCCACCGAGGAAATCTGCCCCAACCCGTAGCTGCGGCTTCCAGCCGCAGGTGGAAAATAAGCGTGCAGGCTGCGAAAAACGGGATGACGTGATGTTCTGGGGTCGGGTGTTCAAATTTCCAAATTGGCCAATCACACGTTCGTTTGATAGCAAGGACGCTCATTGGCCAATTTGGAAATTTGAACGCCCGACCCGCTCTTCGGAATCTCACTTCCTCGGTGAAGGTGGCCAACCGGGCTTTGCACCAGCACGAACCATAGCTCACGGAAACGAGGTTATTCTAATTCCGAGGGCGAAGGCCCGTTTACCACCTCCGCAAGGGAGGTGCGGTTGCGTTTTCGTTCGGTCAAGAACTTCAAGTCTCGCGCACTCGAAGCGAAGCCAAATCACCCACCCGCGTCATCACCGGCCACTTCACCTATCTGCTTCAGCTTGCGATACAACGTCTTTCGATCAAATCCCAAAATCTGAGCCGTCAGCGTCCGGTTCCCATGAGTGACCTTAAGCACATGCTTAATGTACCGTCGTTCGACCTCTTCCATTTTGAACAGTTCCGAAGGATTGTTTCCACCCAGTTCCAGTTGGGTCCCTCGATAGTTCCGGATTTTGTCCGGAAGGTCGTCAACCGCAATCCGGTCAAACCGAGCCAGCGCTACAGCCCGTTCAATCGCATTCCTTAATTCGCGCACATTGCCCGGCCATTCGTAATCCAGCAGCTTCTGAGCGGTTGCGTCCGAGATGCCAATAATTTTCTTCCCGTTTCGAGACGCAAAATCTTCGAGATAATGCTGAGCCAGCAGCAACACATCTGTCCCGCGAGATCGAAGTGGCGGTAATTTAATTTGGATCACGTTGACGCGGAAATAAAGATCCTCGCGGAATCGCTTCTCTTCAACTGCCGTTTCCAGATCTCGATTCGTTGCAGCAATCAATCGTACATCAAAGGGGACTTCCTTATCGCTGCCAACAGGTCGAACCGTTCGTTCTTCCAGGGCACGCAGCAACTTCGGTTGCAGCGAGAGAGGGAATTCTCCCAGTTCGTCCAGAAATAACGTGCCGCCGTCCGCTTGAAGGAACAATCCGCGCTGGTCGGATACTGCGTCAGTAAATGCTCCTCGCTTATGTCCGAACAATTCGCTTTCCAAGAGCGATTCGGGAAGAGCCGCACAGTTAATCGCGACAAACGGTTTGGTCCTCCTGCGACTTTGTTCGTGAAGTGCTTTGGCGACCAGTTCCTTCCCTGTACCGCTTTCGCCGGTAATCAGGACTGACGTGTCGGTCTCGGCAATGCGACGAAGATCGTCAAAAAGGCGTCTCATCGCAGGACTTTCACCCAGCAGCTTTGAAAATCGATTCGCCTGTTGCACGCGATCACTCAGCAGCCGAACTTGTTCCGAGAGCGACCGGTGCTGAATGGCTCGTTCCAGTCGAATGGCCAGCAGATCCAGTTCAACCGGTTTGCTGACAAAGTCGTAGGCACCGGCTCGCATCGCAGCGACCGCTGTTTCCAGACTGCCGAATGCCGTCATGACAACGACCGGTATGTCTGGCCGATTGCCGACGATCCTTTCACACAATGCCAGTCCATTCAACCCCGGCATCTGCAGGTCGGTCAGAATCACATCGAATTGACTCTCTTCGATGGCCAGTAGCGCTTCTGCCGCCGATGTCCTCCATTCCGACTGAATATTGCGACATGCGAGATCCGCTTCGATCAGCTCACACATGCTTTGATCATCGTCGACGATCAGGACTCGTCCTGGCATGGTTGTTTCCCTTCCGGAAGGTAAACCCGAAAATGGCTTCCGTGACCGAGCTTCGATTTGACGTCGATCCAACCGCCGTGTTCCTGCACAATACCATACGCGATCGAGAGTCCAAGTCCTGTCCCCTGCCCGACATCTTTTGTCGTGACGAACGGTTCAAATAACCGGTTGAGAATCTCGTCCGGGATTCCATGACCAGTATCTTCTACCGACAGACAATAATCGTCCCGGACAGTCGTGTCTTTGGAAGGGGACTGAATATGTTCGCGTGAGACTCCCATCGTTACTCGACCGCCAGCGGGTGTCGCCTGAATCGCATTCATCACAAGGTTCGTCAGGACCTGTTGAATTTGTCCCGGATCGACACAGGCCGACATCGGTTCGGTCGCTTCGTTAATGATCAACTCGACTCCATGTTTGCGGCTGAGTGGATTCAGAATCTTCGACGTTTCGCGAACGATCATCTGTAAGTCGACCGGGACGCGACGGGTTTTGCCACTGCGAGAAAAATCCAAGAGCTGACGAATAATATCCGCCATGCGTTCGGCTTGTGACTTGATGATCTGGGCACTCTCGACAATCGCGTCAGGAGCCAATCGCCCTGACGAGATCAGCGATGCCCGTCCCGTGACAACATTTAGCGGTGTCCCCAATTCATGAGCGACTCCCGAGGCAAGCTGCCCAACGGTTCGCAGTCGATCCGAATGCCTTAATTGCTCGATGGTGGCAATTCTTGCGTCCGCTTCATGACGAATTTTCTGTTCGGACTCGGACAGGCTTTGGCACATCTGATTCAGCGTGTCCGCCAGTTCCGAGAGTTCGTCGCGACTGCGTAATTCGATAGGTTCCGAAAGATCGCCTGTACTAACGCGACGAGCTTTGTCGATCAACCGTTTCAGTGGCCATCCGACCAGCCATATTCCCAGCAAAAGTGTCGCACCAATCGTGCTCAGAACGACGATCGCGGTCAGCGCAATTTTTCGATAGATCGACGTCCAGACAAAATCATCTGTGACACTTAGTGGTTCAGACAATTCTAGCGCGCCAGGTCGCTGGCCGACATTGACTCCGACATACGTCACCAGAAATTGTCTTCCATCTCGCGTACGGTATTGCAATGTAACAGGTTCGCTGAGTGTCGATTGTCCGAGCTGATCCGTCGGCGCGTGCGGACGGAATGTTTCAATGCCAGAGTCGTCGAGCCAGACCCAGCGAATCATGAGTAGACGCTCACGTTCGTTGGCGGCCTGGATCAGTGCGAGGGCGACATCCGGTCCTTGTCGTCGCCAGGCATCGGCGACGAGTTCTTTCATGGCACTACCGATTCGATACGCCTTTCGCTGTAATTCTTCTCGTAAGAAAGCGGATTCACGGCGCACTGAAAGATAAGCGTCCACGACCAGAATCAGGACGATCAAAGCGATCAGAGCAAACACTAGTTTGAACGTCAGCTTCATGGAAATTGTTCTTGGACAAACAATGGAAAAACGAGCCTAGGTACCACTGTTTCGGGGTCTTCGGTGAAGAAGTGGCTTCGCCTTTTGCTTAACCGCAGAGCACTTCTTGACCGCAGACGTTCAAGCAGTGACACATCCCTTACGGTCCATCGTACTACAAACGACACCAAAAAACGGGGACTTGCTCCGAGTCTCAGAGGTGCCTGTCCCCGTTTTTTTGCAATCTGCAAAAAAATCACCCCGCTCGGAACGAATTCCGGCGGGGTGATGTATTAAGCTAAGTCAACCATTTCGCAGTGAGTCCACTTGCGAAACATATTTGATTATCGTTTGGAGAACTGAGGCGAACGACGAGCTTTCTTGAAGCCGTATTTCTTACGTTCGACCATTCGGCTGTCTCGAGTCAAGAATCCGTTTTCACTGAGCAACGCGTGAAAACTTGGGTTCAAAGCTTCGAGAGCACGAGCGATACCCATGACGATGGCGCCGGTCTGACCGGTCGTGCCACCACCGTTAACGCGAACCCACAAATCGACCTGACCGAGCTTTTCAGTTGCTCGCAAAGGAGCTTCGATCATTTGCAGGTCGCGAATATTGTTGAAATACTCTTCCAGCCGACGACCATTGATCGACGTCGCACCGTTGCCAGCTTTCAATCGGACGCGAGCGACCGAGGTCTTACGGCGTCCAGTGCCGATCGCAACCCCGTTACGATCCAGCTTGCCGTGAATCTTCACGACCCGTGGTTCAGGCGCAACAACAACCGGTTCGGCAGCTGTCGAAAAATTGAGTTCAGTAGCAGTAGCAACAGGAGTCGTCGTGTCGTCCATCGGATCCATGCTCAACGGAAATGTTTCAGAAAAAAGAGACTTATCTTATGCGGCAGGACAGTGTGTCAGGCCAGGCATCAGGCTTGAATGCTTCCGATTATTTCGGAAGTAAATAAGCGGGCAGCGGTTCTGGCTGTTGGGCCTGATGAGTATGTTCCGGGCCAACAAACAGCTTGAGTTTCGCAAGCATATGAGTCGCAAGTGCATTCTTTGGAAGCATTCGCTTCACAGCCAACCGCAACAATTCCGTAGGGTTCTTTTCCCACAGATTAATCGCAGGGATATTTCGTTGACCGCTGGGCCAGCCGGTAAACCACTGATAGCTCTTCTTGGCCATCTTGGTCGTGTAGTGTGGATAAGTCGGATGAACCATCTGACCACCCGAGAATCGAACTTTGTCTGCATTGACGACAATGACATAGTCACCCGTATCAACGTGTGGCGTATAGTCAGGTCGGTGTTTGCCCATGAGTATCGTGGCCAATCGAGTCGCCAAGCGACCGACTGTCATTCCTTCGGCATCTACGACAAACCACTTTGCCTGGTGGTTTCCAGTAGGCCCACGATCAGAGGCTTTCAAAAACGTCGTGCGGGGAGCAATCACAACTTCAACCTTCACCGAAATTTCGCAAATACAAAAAGACACCCACCCAGAAATTTGGGGAACGAAGAATTTAGCGACTTACTCCCTGTCGATCAACCGACTTGCCGAAGAATTGGCGTCATTAATCCATTTTCTCGCATATTTCTCGTCGTATCTCGTTCCCAAACTCCAGTTTGGGAACGCCTTTCCTTAAAGCTCTGCTTTGCTCGTTGCAATTGCGTAAATGGCAAAAGTCATTTTTTAGTAGTGGTTTATGGCGAATCGACGGCCTGCTGCCTCGAATCGCGAGTAAATCAATTGAATTAGAGGGGATCCACGAATCTCACTAATTTTCACGAATTGAAGACAACTGACTCAAATAGAACTCGCTAACTCATCCTTAAAAAACATTCAGGATTTCCGTGTGGTTTTTCCGGATCGTTTATTCGTCAGATGTTATGTTTAAAACTCCCGGAGCCTTTCTTATGCCGCGGAAGCAAAGGTTCGACGAGGTGCGTTCCGAGGCTGGAACTTGGGAACGATTGGAAATACCACGTTCAGTCTGGCGATCGGCCGCTAACCATGCGAGAATCAAAATCGAGAAATCCTGAAGGATGGACTTGGATGCTGCGAATCTTGGGAAGTAAGAAACGCCTCTGCAACGGAATCACGCGACGTGATCTGCTTCACGTCGGCGGAATCGGTGCCTTGGGACTTGGACTCAATACGGTAGCGCAGACTTCAATAACGGCATCTGGCTTGAGCCACGAAAAACCACGAGCCAAGTCGTGCATTTTCGTATTTCTGTTCGGTTCGCCCCCTCAGCACGAAACGTTCGATCCCAAGCCGCTGGCACCTGCTCAAATCCAGGGTGAGATGAAGGCCATCGACACCGCGGTGCATGGCCTTCAAATCGGCGAAGGGCTGCCAAAAATTGCGCAGATCACCGATCGCCTGACCGTTGTCCGTTCGATGACGCACGAGTACCCGATCCACTGTTGCGCCTACGTCATGACTGGAATGCCAACCTATAACATTCCACTGGAAACAAATCCGCGATCACCTGAACATTGGCCGTATCTCGGCTCGGTCGTCGATTACCTTGATGGACGCCGGTCCGGTCTGCGGTCCCCTTCCCTTCCCCGTAACATCGGCCTTCCGTGGCGATTCTGTTCGAAAGGGAGTTCCCCCGATCAGGCGGGGCCGTACGCGGCATTTCTCGGTAACGGTTACGACCCGTTCTGGACCGATTTTACCGGGCAAGGAACCGTCGTCGTTCCCAAACTGGCCGATGGTCAGACGGAACAAGTGCGCGATCCACACGGCGGGATCGGAGACGCCGCCCGGTTTCAACTTTCACAAGGTTGCCAACTCCCTGATGATCTGTCGTCACGTCGGTTTGACGCCAGGGTTCGTCTGCTTCAGCAATTCGATGCCTCAAGAACCGCGCTGGACCGTTCGGCCGAATTCGGCAACTACGATGCTCATCAGCAACGAGCGATGTCGTTAATCGGTTCCAACCGAATCCGTGAGGCGATCGACGTCGGCCGCGAATCTCCCGCGATGCGCGAGCGATACGGTATGAACCTGTTTGGCCAGTCCTGTCTGGCGGCGCGACGTCTGGTCGAAGCGGGGGCTCGCTTCGTCTCCGTCTTCTGGGACCCGTTCGGCCCGCACGGAGCTTCCGTCTGGGATACTCATTCGAATCATTTCCCACGTCTGAAGAATTATCTGCTGCCGGTCTTTGATCAAAGTTATTCCGCTCTTATCAGGGACCTGGACGATCATGGTCTGCTCGACGAGACACTGGTGCTGTGCACGAGCGAACATGGCCGAACCCCGCAAATCGATTCCGGTCCGGTCGGAGGCGCTCGTCATCACTGGTCAAGAGCTTATTCATCGGTCTTTGCTGGCGGCGGGATGGCGAGTGGAAAAATCGTTGGCCAGACCGACGCCATCGCAGGTGATGTTGTCGATACACCGATTTCCCCCAAGGACATGCAAGCGACGGCGTATCACCTGCTCGGTTACGACGAATCGACCACCATCCCCGACCAACAAGGCCGACCACACCCCATCGCAGGCGATGGTCGAGTTAGACCGGAATTACTCAGCTAGATGTCGAGCAAAATAGCCAAAGAGGAATCCCATGACGAGACAACATACAAATCATTGGGTCCTAATTCTAGTTTGCACGTTGGCCTTTAATTTTGCGGATTTCGCAGCCATTGCCGACGACGATCCGGTGAAGAAATTAATTCTTCCCGGCCATTCGTTTCTCGTCGAAGGTCGCCCGGCGTTTATCCTCACCCCCAAGGGAGATCCTCCGGTAAATGGCTCACGGCCCTGGGTCATGTACGCACCGACGTTAGCCGGATATCCCGACGAGCACGAGAAGTGGATGCACACTCAGTTTCTGGACGCGGGAATTGCCGTCGCCGGGATCGATGTTGGGGAAGGCTACGGCAGCCCCAAAGCACGCCAGCTTTTCACCGCGTTCTACAACGAGATGACCAAAAATCGCGGTTTCGCAGCAAAGCCCTGCATGTTAGGCCGCAGCCGCGGCGGCCTGTGGGTTACCAGTTGGGCCTGTGAAAATACCGACAAGGTCGCAGGAATTGCCGGCATTTACCCCGTCTTCGATTTCCGCACCTACCCCGGCCTGACGAACGCCGCCCCCGCCTACGACCTGACCCCTGAACAACTGACCGAACGGCAAGCCGAGTTCAATCCAATCGAGCAAGTCTCGAGACTTGCCAAATCGAAGATCCCGGCGTTGTTCATCCACGGAGACGAGGACACGGTCGTCCCATTGAAAGAAAACTCTGCCGAATTTGTGGTAAGGTACAAACAAGATAACGCCGAAAGTGCGGTCAAGTTAATCGTCGCAAAAGGCCAGGGCCACAATTACTGGGAAGGCTTCTTCCGCTGTCAGGAATTAGTTGATTTCACTATCGCTCGAGCCAAAATCGGAGTGAATCCGTAATGCCCGGCAAGCCACTGTTTCGCCGAAGATGCCCAGAGGTTATTTCAAAACCCAAATTTGCAATAAATACTATGGCAGGCAATTTGCATACCAATGAGGGAGAAAGGAGACCCTCGCATGCATTTTACCCTGTCACAATGGCCCCGACGACGGCGGCCGAACACGACAGGGTCCAGGACGGCCCCGAAACCTTTTATTACCGATGTCCAATGGAATCTGATCAAAGACTTATTTGAAACCCCGGAACCATCCCCTGAAGGAGGTCGTCCACGCGTTGACTCTCGAAGGTGTATGGAAGGCGTTCTTTGGGTGTTGAAGACGGGTGCTCGATGGCAAGATTTACCAGAACGATATCCCTCTTTTGCAACTTGCTAGCGACGACATAAAGAATGGACGGAGGCCGGATTGCTCGTCCTCGCATGGGAAAGGCTGATCAAGGTCATGGACCGGCGAAAACTACTGGACTGGTCGCAGGCAATGGGTGATGGCACCTTTTCGCCTGCAAAAAAAGGGGTTCTGAAGTGGGTAAGACCAAGAAAGGCAAAGGAACAAAACTCATGCTGATGACGGATGCTCAGGGAATCCCCATCTCGGCATTCACAACGTCGGCTCAGACGGCCGAAGTCAATACGATTGAGAC
>CAIOKO010000058.1 GCA_903858935.1 uncultured Schlesneria sp.
TAATAACTTCGTGGTCAACTCGGTTCCCCTGATCAAACAGTTTGCAACACCGTTTCTCAGGCACGATTTGACCACATTTTCATTCTCCTTTCACCGCAATCACTTACGCTGCGCACGTTGTTTGTCGTTGAACCGGAAAAAGGCGTCTGATCCAAGTTTGATATGAGGATTTGGTCGAATGCGATCCCAGAAAACCCATAAAAGTTGTTAGAGCTAAAGCTATTTGTGCGTGCCCCGAAGCTATGGACCACGGTCCCACGCAGTAGGGCCGTGAACTCCGTCGATTGGTCATTGACGGTTGTAAAATTAAAAGCTGCGGCTGATTGCGTGGAGGTGAAAGAGATGGTTGTTGGATTCCAAACAACGTTATCCCACGTATAGTTGGATACGTAATTCCCCTTGATGTTCGATGATGGATTGGCGGCAGCCCCAGAGAGCCCATCGTAGTAGACGTTGGTTGGGAATGTGATACCAAGGCTGGAATATTGGTTTGAGAGGAAAGTGTCAGGACTTAATTTGATCTCATCGAAAGTGATGGTTTCTGACGGGTTTGCCAGCCCGGATGAACTATTGTAGATGTCGTTTGCATTCGCCTGACCAACGCCATTGCGGAGCATCAGCATTCCTGCACACGCCAAAGCGAATTTAAGTAAACTTCTCATCAAATGGATTCCTTATGTCTAAAGAGAGTTTCAAACGTCTGCGACGAATCCGGGATCGTCGACCGCCGCAGAATTTATGAGCGACCTGGGGTTTCACAAGCAACGATTTTGGCATGCTGAGTTAGTGTCGATTTCCGACGTCCGCTGGCCTCAACATGTGAGCGACCGAATCGCGAGCAACTTCAATCAATTTTGAGTTTTCAAGTCTTGGATCGCAGGCATGTCGCTCGACGTCGTCGGTATTCGGCAAGCACCAAGCCGATTCCACCGAGGACAAAAAGGGCGAGGGATGAGGGTTCAGGGACCGCGGATGGCGGCGGGCCAGACGTGGCGACCAAGTTTGGCTGTAAGTTAGGGTTGTCGTTTGTATAGCCGAATGATGTGAATTCAGGGGTGTTTGGCGAAAACCATTGTGTCGTATAATTGCCGAAAGCGCCCCAAGTGGACCAAAAAAGGCTGTTGCCAGCCGAATCTGTAAATGTGACCCCTTGATTAGTGTCGTTTGGTGAGACGACTAAGTTCGTCGGAGAGACGGTTGCGTTTATTTGGAGATAACTGCCGTTCGTGGATGAGAAGATGTCTGTTAAACCACCTTTTGTTGCCGTGACGTCGTACGAAACTACATCCCGATTAAAAACGCGTCCTTCTATTCCGGGTGTTGTAGATCCGACGTTAGTGTTTAACTCAATATAGCCGCCCAGAATGACTCCATTTTGGTTGGCTAAAATGGAGTCATTCTGTATGTAAAAATAGAAGCTCCCCGCATTCAAACTTCCTGGTAATAGTATGGGAAGGAGTGTAAATGCAAATATCAAAGCGAACCTGCCAGAAAAATGTTTCATCGTAACGTTTCCTTTCAAAGGTAAAGTCATACTGTAACCAATCTACACCTCGAATCACTCGCCGAGGCATACTTACCAAAAAGTCGCGTATTAGCTAGATGCCCACTTGTTTAAGTGGTTTTCGAGAGTATAAACTAAAGCGGGCGGAGCAAAGACGTGCCAAAGCCGAGTAACTTATTCAGCTCAATACCGAATTAAGTGCATATCGGAAGCGAGTGCACTAATGGATGCGTTTGAGGCATGTTGATCCGCGTAGGGGACATTGCGTAGTGTTTCTGGAGGGCGAACGGAGCGACGATCAATCGCCAACTTGTCGTCAATTTCCATTCACCATGCCCTAAGCAAACTCGTTCAGGCAGCGATCGTTTTATTTAACAAAAAAGCAAATTCACCGCGATCATAATAAATGAATCTGCCGATTCTCCTCGAGCTTTTTTCGAGCTACCGAACGTCTAGACAAGAATTGCGGCTTGATCGGACAACGATTTCGAAAAGTTTCTCGAAATTGTTTCAAGAAAACCGGAATGGTAATTGGTGGGAAGCTGATCGTTGTTATTTGCGCTTAACGAAATTGTGTTATCAGAGTTATGCGAGCGAGATTGATCGGCGTGGAGCAAGCCATGTTTGACGTCACGCAGAATTCATCGGTAGACTGATTTTGCATATGTCGATGCCGAAGGGCAGCTTACGGCAAGCCATTTGTTCGGTCCGGTTTTCGAATGGAGGTTGTCTTGAGTCAGACGCAAGCCGCAGAAGTGAATCGGCCTCAGTCTTCCGACGAGGAACAATGGTCTGTCCGAATCGGCACATCATCCCCTGAAGACCAGGGACGGCTTCTTAATGAGTTCCGCCCGTACTTGCTGGCGATTGCCTCTGCTGAGTTGCCCGATGTTCTGAGCGGCAAAATGGGCGCTTCGGACATCGTACAAGATGCCATTCTGAAGGGCTTTGAGAACTTCCCTCAGTTTCGGGGATCGACCCGTGAAGAGCTTTCTGGATGGCTGAGGACAATCCTGCTACGCCTGATGGCTAATGCCCGGAAAGGCTATCTGGCTCAAAAAGGTACTGGGTGAACTCTGTGTTGATAAAAAAACTGGAAGCGTGACACGAAAACCGTATTGACTGTGATTTTGAAAGCCCTTAACGTTCCGCTACCAAGCTAGGAAATCAATCGCTGAATCAACAAGTCGTAAGACTTGCGA
>CAIOKO010000059.1 GCA_903858935.1 uncultured Schlesneria sp.
CACACAAGGGGGAACGGATCATGCAAACTGCAATCGGCTACATTCGAGTTTCGACCGATGGACAAGTTACCGACGGTGTATCTCTTGATGCACAGCGGGAACGAATCGGGGCATGGTGCGTGGCGAACGGTTACGCAATGGCTGACGTCTTCGTTGATGCTGGCCTGAGTGGGGGACGTTCAGACAATCGGCCCGGTCTGCAATCGGCCCTGGACGCAGTTTGCAAGGTTCGTGGCGTACTTGTGGTCTACAGTCTCTCCCGATTGGCTCGATCGACGAAAGACACAATTGCCATCGGCGAACGGTTGGACAAGTCGCAAGCCGATCTTGTGTCCCTTTCAGAACGGATCGATACGACGTCCGCAGCGGGAAAGATGATGTTTCGCATGTTGGCAGTTCTTGCCGAGTTCGAACGGGACCAAATCAGCGAACGTACGTCAACGGCTATGAAGTTCAAAGCCGCAAGATGCGAACGGGTTGGAAAGGTTCCTTTCGGGTTCGACCTGTCCGCCGATGGTGTGACTCTGGTTCCCAACGAAGCGCAACAAGAGGCGGTTACGCTGATCCGTGAATTGCGAGAAGGGGGCGCAAGTCTTCGAGACATCGCCGCAGAACTCAATAAACGACAAATCCCAACGAAGGAAGGGAAACCTTGGACTCACTCGACAATTCAGAGGATCGTAAGCCGCGCAGCATGAAGGAGCGGCTTGACCGTCTCGAAGAAATCTTCAGCCAACTAACGCCAGAACGGCAAGATGCCATGATGGATATGTTGAACGCTGGTGACCTGGCTGAAGATCTGCGGAAAGCAATTTCTGACAGCGGTATGACTCATTACTCGATCGGCAAGGCTTCCGGCGTAAACATCGCCAATATCGACCGATTCGTCAGCGGTGAACGTGACATGCGAATTGCCACGGCAAGCAAGATCTGTGCGGTTCTCGGCTACGGACTGGCGAAGATCGAAGCGCCCAAACCGTCGAAGAAGAAGCCAACGAAGAAAGCCGTCAAAAAGAAGCCTGGGGCGTGATGGTTGTTCCCTTCACGGGGGGAAAGACTCTTTTTTAAAGGTGAAAACGATGAGACCGAATGAGGCATTGTTCAGAAAGGCATACGAGCGGCTGTCAAAGCAAGGGCGATGTGACGAGCGGGGCGGGTCGGAATACGAACGCGTCTTCAGTGAGTGGGTTGCCGATGGTTGTACGCCGGAAGTCGAAATTTTCATCGGCGTCTATGCAAACAGTCCCCACCCAATTGACATGCGGCGGAAGAACGAGAACTGAAACGACCGGCGGGGGTTGGTAAGTTGTCAGAAAGGTTTGTCCATCATGGCCAGTGTTTCAACCGATCAGGACGGAAACCGAACGGTCCAATTCAAGGGGATCGACGGTAAACGGAAAACGATCTGGCTTGGAAAGACTCCTGCAAAGGCGGCAAGCTCGATCGCTTCAATGGTCGAAGCGATTCTCTTGCACAAAATCACGGGTTACCAGTTGGAATCGAACACGGCCAACTGGCTGGCCAGTCGCCCGCCGAAGATGATGAAAAAGCTGGTTGCAGTCGGATTGGCCGAACCAGTCAAGCCGAGTGAACCGGCAGAAGTTGAAACCGTCGCCATGGTTGGAACGTTCCTTGATGGGTATTTGGAACGGCGAGTCAATGACATCAAAAGCGGGACTCATGTTTCCTACGGGCACACGGTACGGAATTTAAAGACGGTTTTCGGCGAGTCCAAACCGTTGGCCGAAATCAATCCGGGCGATGCCGACGACTTCAGGCGACATCTGCAGCAGGTTGAAAAACTGTCATCGGCGACAATCGTTCGACGGTGTACGGTCGCCAGAACGTTTTTTAAGGATGCCGTTCGTAGGCGGTTGATTGATTCAAACCCGTTTGACGGAGTGGGGAAGGGATCGACAGCAAACCCTGACCGGCAAAGGTTTATCGATCATGAGACGATCTACAAGGTAATAGACGCCTGTCCGAATGCGGAATGGCGGTTGCTTGTTGCGCTTTCCCGGTTTGGTGGTTTGCGTGTTCCATCGGAACCACTTCTGTTGAGGTGGCAGGACGTTGATACGGTCGAATGGAAAAAGATGCTTGTCCATTCACCGAAGACCGAACATCACGTCGGCAAGGGGATGCGAATGGTTCCCATTTTTCCCGAACTGCTGGAGTATTTTAAAGATGCGTTCAAACTGGCCGAAGACGGGGCGGAATGGGTTCTACCATCCCTTCGGAAGCCTGGGATCACTTCAGGGGACTGGCGAAACGTCAATTTCGGAACGATGTTCATCAAGATCATCAAGAGGGCTCACTTAGTCCCCTGGCCCAGAGTATGGCACAACCTGAGAAGTTCACGCCAAACCGAATTGACGGAAATCTTCCCAAGTCACGTTGTCAGTGCCTGGCTTGGTAACAGCGAGAAGATTGCAGAGAAGCATTATCTTCAGGTCCTGGATTCCCATTTCCAGCAGGCAATCGAAAAACGGGCGGGCGAAAAACCTGTGCAAAAACCTGTGCAGACGACGCCAGCAATCGCCAGAAATACCACCAATAACGGCCATGATGAGGCTGTAGAGGTCATGCGAAAAACCCCTGAAACTCACGGAAGTCCGCAAGAATCAGGGGTTAAATCCGATTCAGATGAATGGGTGATGAGGGATTCGAACCCCCGACATCCACGGTGTAAGCATGGCGCTCTAACCAGCTGAGCTAATCACCCGAAAATCGACTTCTTTCGCAAACCGGAATCCACCATCTCGTTTCGAACCAAAAGTACCGGCAACATGAATTCATCGCAGGATTTTTCTCGTTTTCCAAACTGTTGGTGGCAATCAAGCGTTTCCGATGGGGCGTGATAACTCTCGCAGGACACCGGAAAAACCTCGAATTGCGGTCGGGAAGTCTAACGCGAAGGACTTGGATTTGTCCAGCATCTTTGTTTTTAGCCTGATTATCGGCCGAGTTGGCGAAAATCCCCTGCCATGTCGACAGGTCGATTCCGCTCGTCGTTATCGAGTTTTTGTATCGGGGATTACAACGTTAAGAAGCATGAAATTCATCGCTTGAATCGGCCTAAGATCAATGTCGCAAAGGTGTTTTTGATGAATTTGTTAACAAATTCGTCATCTGTTCGTATTAGCGCCGATTGATGTTTGTAATGCCGGGCTCATAAGCGTAAATCAGAGTGGCAAATAAATTTAAGGGCATTTTTGAGAAGCCATTCAGGAGTCTGTCAGTATGCAATCGCGATTTCGACAACGTCAAGGATTTACTTTGATCGAGCTACTTGTGGTGATTGCCATCATTGCCGTTCTGATTGCACTTTTGCTGCCTGCCGTTCAACAGGCTCGCGAAGCGGCTCGACGGACGCAGTGCAAGAACAATATGAAGCAGATGGGACTGGCCTGTTTCAATTACGAATCAACCTTCGGTCGATTTCCGAGTGCGGGAAAGGGTTTGGACCCCTCTAACATTGGTACCAAGGCGATGTTTCCCGTTTCAACGTTCATCGCCATGCTCCCGTATATCGACATGGCTCCACTGTACAACAACTTCAATTTTCAGTCTCACTACACCAACTTGGCCAACCGTAGTTCCGCAATGACCAAAATCACGTCGTTCCTTTGCCCAAGCAATGCTGTCAACGCTGCGGACACTTTCGGCTACGGGTTGACTGATTATATGCCGCTTGCGTATGTCGATCTTGCGGCTCCAGGAAACGCGGCTGGTGTAGTGCCTGGGCTGCGAAATCCCTGTACGGCAGGGTCGATTGGATCGTGTAGGGACACCGCATTTGGACTGTATTGCAATCGAATTGGCGACTCAACGGATGGTGCCAGCAATACTATGGCAATCATCGAAGACGCGGGGCGGCCGAGTCTTCAAACTGCCGGCAGTCCTTATGCGCCGAATCGTTACGTTGGTGGTACGCCATCGGGGATCGATACGACTCAGTTATGCGCCGGAGGGACGTCGATGTGTCCGAACCGCTGGGCGGATTCGGATAACGGGCAGGGGATTTCCGGCCAGGCAAACTCCACTGCATCAAACGTACTCGGAATTATCAACCAGAACGCGACTCCCTTTGGAGGCCCAGCCGCTTGTCCATGGACTCAAAACAACTGCGGTCCGAATGCCGAGCCATTCAGCTTGCACATCGGCGGCTGTCATGCACTGCTGTGTGACGGTTCAATTCGTTTCATATCTCAGAATATCGATACTCAGACGATTCGGCGACTGGCTGACAGGGCTGACGGAGAAGTCCTTGGCGACTTTTAATCGAGGTTGGTATCGCAGCGACAAACGGTATTTGTGCAAACAAAAACGCCTCGGGATAATCCCGAGGCGTTTTTTGTTTGCAACGTATGACATCAAAGTGTTGGGGCTGTGATGTCTTAAAGATTCAACGTACTGGTACACATCAAGACTCGACGACAGCTTGTAAAGTCGTCCCATCATCAGTGAGCAGGCAACTAAAAATTCAAGAGCCGCCGGACAGAGTCGAACTGTCGACCTATGCTTTACGAAAGCATCGCTCTGCCAACTGAGCTACGGCGGCCTTACTTTGGAAGAGAGATAATAACAGAATCCAGACGGTCAGCAAGACAACCATGAAAGTCACGTTTCTGACGCGAAACAAGCCACGGAAAGCATGCTTATTGAGACTGATGGCGGCAATAATGTGCCGCTCATTTCATGCCTCCGTGTCTCGCTTTCTATCAGAAACCTGCCATTTCGTGTGACGAGTTTCAACTTCTCAATTCTTTTGCGGTGCTGTCGCTTCGCTGGCGTTTTTTGCGGTGGTTTTCGGGGTGATCAGTTTTTCTGTCATTTCACCTTGCGCGTCTAATAGCGTTTGGGGTCCAAACGCACCGACAACCTTTTCGTCGATTTTGAGAGATCGGGACAGCATTCGCCCGTTCTTGATGTCGAATTCGATCAGGCCGGATGGGGTTTGCTGCACGATTTGTCGCAGGATATCCGGATCGTTGACGGGGGTTCTCGCACTGGTCCGGAATCGGATCGTGGCGATCTCATCTTCGACTTTCATCAGTTCAAAGACCCTGATCAGTCCCAATTCTCGTTGGATCTGGCTTCCCACCGATGCGACAGTCACCATTGTGTCGAATTTTTCATTCCATTTTTCTCCCACTTTGACGGCCTTTTCGGGAAGGACGACAAGGAAGTTAATCGCTGGGTCGGTTTTTTCGGCCGCCTCCGAAAAATTCTTGGGAACGTCGTCGACGAGAAGAGTGACTTTCAGAAGTCGGCCATTCGGTGCGACCTGGAATCTCGCCAGTGGGCGTCCGATCGTCCCTGCGAGGTTTTCGAATCCCTTCGGGGGGACTTCGTCTTTCGTGCTGTCGTAACCGACAATCGCCTTTTCGCCTGTCGTCGATGCCATCCGGACGTGTTCAACGACCGGCTCAAGCGTCGCGCCGCCCGACTCATCGGTCGAGACGACACGGTATGACTTCATGCACTGAGTCTGTTGAATCGCGCGAGTGAGGTTATTCGACGTCTGAGTCGTCAGTTCAGCCCGGTCCGAGAGTTCGTAATGCAGAAACTGGCCAGAGCTGAATTTGTAGGCGAGCTGGTAGGTGGATTCTTCCGCGCCGAGTGTAAAAGGAATAGCCGCTGTTGATACGATGAGGGTTGCTGCCAACCATGAAAACTTTCTCGACATTTTTAGTCCTCGTGACACGAACATGCTCACAGTTTTCTAAGCGATTACCCTAATGGGAGATAACTCTGTTGAAGGCGGATTTCGCAGGCCATTGAATCATGGTTTGGATGGTAACAAAGGTCTGAAAAAACACGGAGATCAGTTTTTGGTCAAAATAATTTGCTGCTGAAGGTTGACTCACAGATTGCCGATGATAGAATCTCCTCCCCGCCAGCACGCAAGTAGCGACGGGGAACCTGATCTTTGAAAACACGGTTGGAGAGAATTGAGAATCAGTTTTGTTCGTATTGATGCGGTTGCTGGCCGTGCAAAGACCTTGTCTTACAAGGCTTTCAGAAATGAAAGTTTTTGCCGGCCTTGTGACA
>CAIOKO010000060.1 GCA_903858935.1 uncultured Schlesneria sp.
CGTTACAGGGAGAAGCCAAAGCATGGTCGAGCGATGTCAATGACACCCAAAAGGGTGTCGACTGGCAAATGAAGATCGACGATGCTCGAATGAAGCTCAAATCGGTCTACCCGACAATTAAGCTGTGACAAAGCACTAGTGTTGGGGAAATGAGAGGTTTCTCTACGACCAGAGAAATTCGCGACGTAAACTAGTAACGGGTGGGGCGAATGTCAATGATTTCATGATTGCCCGATGTGAACCCAGCGATTCCGATGTCCCCATTTTGAAGATCAGTGTTTCCTTCTCGTCGGGCGCTCTCTTCCTTGCCTTCGGCTTTACGGTTTTCACGACGAACTTTCAGCCCCTTGTGATGAACGCCCGGATAAGTTGATCCATCGAAAGATCGAAGCTGGCACGCTCGATCCTGGCGACACATGGCTGACTCGACTTGAGTAGTTCCGCAAATCGCTTTTGTTACAGATGCTGAGCTTTACTCTTCCTGTCAACGACGCATGACGAAGCAACTCGCTGTTAGAAAATCCAACATACACCAACGCCAAAAAAAGAGAGGGGCGTAGATCCATCAGACAAAAATTACTTCCCGGCTAGATCACCCTGAATTATTAGCCCGAAGCGCGAGCGAGGGATCTTCATTCCATTAGAAACAACATCCCTCACTTCCGGGTCACGCTAACGAATAATTTCGTCTAATGATGTGCCGCGTCGGCCAAGGTTTTTGAAAAACTACCTATGTCGTGCAGGGTTGCATCTGTCTTCGAAGAATCGCTTGCCAGGTTCTCAAGCAGCTTGACGATGGCCGAACCGACGATGACTCCGTCCGCTTTGCCTTTCAGGTGGTTGATCTGATCGGGGGCACTGATTCCGAAGCCGACTGCGAGGGGAAGTGTTGTTTGTGTTCTCAGCGACTTCAGCATTTCGGCGAGTTGTGGTGCAAGTTCTTTCCGAACTCCGGTTGTCCCTGCGACTGCAATGCAGTAAACGAAGCCTGTTGCGTGCTTCAGGATTTTTGCTGCGCGGTCGGGTGGCGTTGTCGGGGCGACGAGTTGAATCAGGTCCATCTGGTGCCTGGCCATCAGGGTTGCGAAGCCAGATGCTTCGTCGCCTGGCAAATCGGGAACGATCAGCCCTGCAAACCCGGCTGCTTTCGCTTCTTGAACGAATGCGTCGATTCCGTGACGGAAGATGATCGCGTAAGAGACCATGCCAACAAGCGGAGCTTGGATTTCGCGGCTGACGCTGGTGATTGTCGCGAAGATTTCTTTCAGCTTCACGTGCTTGGCCAATGCCCGCGTGTATGAGGCTTGAATCACAGGGCCGTCGGCGATCGGATCGCTGTAGGGAAAGCCGACTTCGATCAGATCCGCTCCGCTCGCAGCGAGTTCCTTCAGCAACTTGGCGGTGGTTGGAAGATCCGGGTCACCTGCTGCGATGAATGGCATGAAAGCCATGCGATTTGACGACTTCAAGTTGGAAAAGACGGCGGCGATGCGAGAGGCTTGAGACACGATGTACTTTCACAAGGGCGGAAAAAATATATCTGGCATGCCGGACGTCAGCCTCAGGATTCTTGCACTGCAACTGTCGCACTCGGTTTGCCGAAGAGTCCGGGGGCTGACGCCGCCCGGCTCGCCAGTTTCATTAAAAGGGTTAGCAGTCTTCAATCATTTTACGGTTCTGGATCACAGTTCTTGACCTGTCAGTCGAGCGACCTCGTTGACGTCTTTGTCGCCACGACCAGAGAGGCAAACAACGATGATGTCGCTCGGTTTACGCTGCTTCGCTCGTTCGAGTGCGTAGGCGATCGCATGCGAAGTTTCCAAGGCTGGCAGTATCCCTTCGGTTCTCGCGACATACTGCATGGTCTCAAGCGCGCGCTTGTCGCCGATGTTGACGTAGCGGACTCGACCCGTGTCTTTCCAGTACGCGTGTTCGGGACCGACTCCAGGATAATCCAATCCGGCCGAGATCGAATGCACATCGGCGGTCTGGCCGTCTTCGTCCTGCAGAACGTAACTGTAAGTACCGTGCAGGATCCCCTTGTTCCCGAAGGTCAGGGTGCTGGCGTGGTCGCCCGCTTTTGGGCCGCGTCCTCCCGCTTCGACGCCGGTGATTTCGACTGACGCGTCATCGACGAACGGATAAAACATGCCGGCCGAATTCGAACCGCCGCCGACGCAGGCGATCACTTCATCGGGTAATCGTCCTGTCGTTGCAAGGCACTGCGACCGAGCTTCCTTGCCGATTACTGACTGAAAATCACGGACGATCATCGGGAACGGATGCGGTCCGACGACTGACCCGAGGATATAATGAGTGTCCTCGACAGAAGCCATCCAGTCTCGCATTGCTTCGTTAATTGCGTCTCGCAGTGTGCGCGATCCGCTGGTGACTGGCCGAACTTCGGCACCCATGGTCCGCATGATAAAAACGTTCAGTTTTTGACGGCGAATATCTTCTTCGCCCATGTACACCACGCATGGCAGGCCGAATCGAGCACACGCTGTCGCTGTAGCGACCCCGTGCTGACCAGCTCCCGTTTCGGCAATGACCCGCTTTTTTCCCATTCGGAGGGTAAGCAGCGTCTGTCCGATCGTATTATTGATCTTGTGAGCACCGGTGTGGTTCAGATCTTCACGCTTGAAGTAGATCTGTGCCCCGCCACAAGCGTTCGTCAGTCGCTCGGCGAAGTACAGTGGGTTTGGCCGACCAACGAATGTATGCAGCAAGCCGTCGAGCTGCTTCTGGAACGACGGGTCAGCCTTGGCTTTGGCGTATTCAACCGTCAGTTCTTCCAGGGCATGCATCAGCGTTTCCGGGACGAATCGCCGACCGAATTCACCGAATCGACCTTCAGCATCGGGGACCTGTGATGTGGCGTGACCGGAAAACGGGGTATCGGGCAGGGCAACGGACATAGTCAACTTTCACAGGACAACAATAATAACGTTTGGTTTCTTTCGCGGTGGAATGGGATTGTATCTTCGATGCGGAATGAAAACCACGTTCCGGGATGGCGAGTGTCTTCACATTTCGTCCGGCATTTCTTAAGTTAATTTTCCAAAATGCCGTCTCGTGAAGTTCACTGCAACCTCCGCGTCTTTCGAAACGAATCCCTCCCGATGACGACAACTCTGGCTGAACCCGCTCGACCGACCTCCCGTCCGCAACAATTGCTTGACCGTTTGCGAGCGGTTGTCGGTGACGAATCACTACTCTTTAATCCTGACGAATTGCTTGTTTACGAATGCGATGGATTCGTCGTCGATAAGAAGTCGCCTGATGTGGTGGTCTTTCCAACGACGACTGAACAGGTCGTTGCAATCGTTAAACTCTGCAACGAATTTGATGTTCCCTTCGTTCCTCGCGGTGCGGGAACCAGTCTGGCAGGGGGCTGCCTTCCGGTCGGCGGCGGAGTGATGATCGCCCTGACGAGAATGAAAAGGATCCTGGAGGTGAATTACCGGGATCGATACGCGATCGTCGAGCCAGGCTTGGTCAATGTCCATCTGACGAATCACCTGAAGGGAAGCGGCTATCATTACGCTCCTGATCCATCGAGTCAGGGGGCTTGCACGATCGGAGGAAATTTTGCGACCAACTCGGGCGGTCCGCACACGTTGAAATACGGCGTCACGGTGAATCACGTGCTGGGTGCCGAGGTCGTGCTCCCCAATGGCGAAGTCGTTCAGTTAGGAGGGCCGGTGGAAGAGACTCCCGGTTACGACCTGACCGGGTTATTTGTCGGCAACGAAGGGACGCTGGGGATCGCAACGAAGGTGATCGTCCGATTAACCCGCGATCCTGCCGCCTATCGCACGATGCTGGGCATTTTCGAGACCGTTGCCGATGCGACAAAGGCGATCAGCGGAATCATCGGTGCCGGGATTGTTCCTGCCGCATTGGAGATGATGGATCAGGGAATCGTCAGCGCGGTCGAGCAGGCGTTTCACTTTGGTTTTCCTCTGGACGCCGGCGCGGTCCTGTTGATCGAAGTGGACGGGCTGGAAGTGGCCGTCGATGAAGAGGCTCAACGGATAATTTCTCTGTGCACACAAAACGGGGCACGGGAAGTCCGTCAGGCGAATTCGACGAAAGAACGACTGTTGCTATGGAAGTGCCGCAAGCAGGCGTTCGGTGCTATCGGTCGCCTTAGTCCCAGCTATTGCACTCAAGACGGGGTCGTCCCGCGAACCAAGCTTCCTGAAATTCTGGAATTCATCATTGCCTGCGGCGAACGACACGGGCTTCGGATCGTCAACGTCTTCCATGCGGGGGACGGAAACATTCACCCGATTCTGCTGTTCGATGAGAGAAACGCTGAACAGGTTAGCCGCGTGTTAAAGGCGAGTGACGAGATTCTGGGAAAATGTATTGAGCTTGGCGGCAGTGTGACCGGCGAGCACGGGATCGGTGTCGAAAAAATCAGCTTCATGGATCGCTTGTTTGCCCCCGAAGACCTGGCAGTGATGAGATCGATTCGAGACTGTTTTAATCCGACCGGTCGCTGCAGTCCCGGCAAGATGCTTCCCGTTTCGGCGGGTTGTGGCAACGAAAGTGTCATCAAGCAAAAACCAGGTCGCCGAGCCGCGATGTAACTCCTCAACACTCGATGTGATGACCACCCCTTTGAGAAAGCATCCGATGTCTGACGCATTAATTCCGATCATGGGCGACGGATTACCTCCTGCCTTACGGGAAATGCTTGGTCCCGAATTTGAAATTCTGGAGTGGGACGAGTCTCCGCAATCGACGGTACTGGCCAAGGCCGTGGGGATCATCACCTATGGTCATCCGCCTGTGGGCGGCGAGTTGATGGACAGGGTTCCGAATCTGCAGGTCATCAGCAATCACGGTGTTGGTGTCGATCACATCGACGTTGGCGCAGCGGAGGAACGAAAAATTCCCGTCGGCAATACGCCCGGGTGTCTCGACGCATCAACGGCAGACATGACGATGGCACTGTTGCTGGCCACCGCTCGCAATGTGGTGGTCGGCGATCATTTTGCTCGTTCGCCCGAGTTCACTCATTATGACCCATCTCAACTGATTGGATATGAAGTCTCGGGTGGTACGCTGGGAATCGTGGGTCTTGGTCGCATCGGACGTCAGGTCGCGAAACGGGCCCTGGCCTTTGATATGAAGGTGCTGTATCACAACCGGAAACGGGACGAGCAAGCTGAGCGCGAACTGGGTGTCACTTACGTTTCGCTGGATGATCTGTTGCGTCAGTCGGATTTCGTTTCGCTTAATTGTCCGTTGACTCCCGAGACGACAAATCTGATTGGCAAGCGTGAATTCGGGCTGATGAAGTCGACGGGCATATTGCTGAATATCGCTCGAGGCCCGGTTGTCGATCACGACGCGTTATTCGCGGCATTGAACTCGAAGCGTATTGCCGGCGCGGGGTTGGACGTGACCGCACCTGAGCCGCTTCCCCGCAATCACCCGTTGCTGGGGCTGTCAAACATCGTCATCACTCCGCATCTTGGAAGTGCATCGAACCGAACTCGAAATCGCATGATGCAGATGACCGTCGAAAATCTGCGAGCGGGCCTGCAAGGGAAACCGCTCCCCTGGGCCTGTACCTGAACGATAGGATGAAGGAGGAAGGCTGAAAGAAGCCGTCGACAATTCCTCTCATCCGTTCTGATTCATCCTTCTACCTTCATCCTTTTTTTATCGGCCTGCGTCATGAACGACGAAATCCTTCAGCAAATCCAACAGGTTTACGGTGTCGAAAACTGGTCCGCCGGTTATTTCGACATTAACCCCAAGGGGAATATCATCGTTCATCCGGCCAAGGATGATCCCCGGTATGTGGATTTGAAAGGATTGGTCGATGACCTGCTCGCCAAGCAGAAGATGCAGTTGCCGCTTTTGATCCGGTTCCCTCAACTGTTGACCAGCCAGTTAAGGATTCTGTCTGCGGCCTATCAGGCTGCGATTGCACAGTACGGATTTCAAGGTCAGCATTACCCCGTCTTCCCGATGAAGGTCAATCCTCGGCGCGAAGTCGTGGAAGAGTTTTTGCGAGACAGTAGTCGTTGTCGCGTCGGTCTGGAGTGTGGTTCCAAAGCTGAATTGTACGCTGCTGTGGCTCAGGATCAGACCTCCGAGTCGTTACTGCTCTGTAATGGTTTTAAGGACGAGGCGTTCGTGAAGACGGCGCTGCTGGCCGTCCAGGCAGGCAAGCGGGTCACCATCATTGTCGAGAAACTGAACGAATTGAAGATGGTGATCAAGCTGGCGCAGCAGACCGGCGTGGCTCCGTGGATTGGCTTGCGAGCGAAACTCTATTCACGCGGATCAGGCAAATGGGCGTCGTCTGGAGGGGAGTCTGCCAAGTTCGGTTTGACCACCTCGGAACTGCTCGACTGCGTCAGGTTGCTGAGAGAAACAAAACTCGACCATCGGTTGAAATTACTTCATTTCCACATCGGTTCGCAGATTACCGACATCAAACGAGTCAAAAATGCGATGAAGGAAGCGGCTCGCGTTTACGCAAAACTGCGGCAGATCGGTTGCGGAATTGAGTTTCTCGATATCGGCGGGGGACTGGGCGTCGACTATGACGGCTCACAGACTCGGTTTGAATCGAGTGTCAATTACACCGTGCAGGAATTTGCAAACGACGTGATTTACGTGGTTAAGGGGGTCTGCGATGACGAAGACGTCCCGCACCCGAATATTGTGACCGAAAGTGGACGCTTCATGACCGCTTATCACACGGTCTTTATCACGTCGATTCGCGACGAAATCGAAACGTTCGCGGAAGACAAACCAGAGGTGACGATCGATGATGACGATCCTCAGGTGATTACCGAGCTGAAGGAATTGTTTGACGGGATCAACGGCAAGAATTACGCCGAGTACTATCACGACGCACTTGAGCATAAGGATGAACTGCACACTCAATTCAACCTGGGCCTGATCAGTCTGGAGGACCGGGCGAAGGGTGAAGTTCTATTCTGGGAGACCTGTGCGCGGGCACTCAAGGAATCGGAAGAAGACAGTTTTCCTGACGATGAATTCGAAGCTTTGAAGACGATTCTGGCTCAGAAATATCTCTGTAACTTTTCGCTCTTCCGATCGGCACCGGATAGCTGGGCAATCAAACAGCTCTTCCCGATCGTGCCAATTCACCGGCTTAACGAATTGCCGTCAGACTATGCAACGCTGGTCGATGTGACGTGTGACAGTGACGGCAAGATCGACAAATTCGTCGATCTGAAGGATGTCAAAGACACGCTGGAACTTCACAAGTGGAAGGATGGAGAAGACTATTATCTCGGCATCTTCCTGACAGGGGCCTATCAGGAAGTCATGGGCAGCCATCACAATCTGTTTGGAAACCCCAACGAAGCCCAGGTCGTGATCGATAGCGATGGCCGCTATCATGTGACGAAGCTGGTGCAGGGGAGCCGTATCAGTGATATGTTGTTGTTTGCCAGGTACGACAAGGCCCAATTGCTTGAGTCCTATCGAAAGCAACTTGCCGCTCGTGTCGAAGCTGGCGCGCTGACTCCAGAAATTGCCGAACAATTAGCAGCAGAATACGAAGCCGGAGCGGGGAAGGGGACATATCTGGAGTAGCCACCGCTACTTTTCCTCGAAGGGGATACATACAACAGCCCGGGGCCAGCTCGTTCTGGAACGCCGCGCCGGGTTGGTTCCGAACACAACTGGTTTGCCTTGAATGGGCAACGGAGATAGCCCTCTTGTCTTCCTTATCAACAAACCGAAGCCCCGCAGGTCATTGAATCACGTTGCAGCGATCTTGCGCGATGGATGCGATTGATTTCTGGAATCGTTGTTACTTGGCTGACGCACCACTTCGTTTTGGCATGTGGACTGAAACAAAAGCCGCAGCGTTATCAATAATCCTTGACAGCTAACGCAGCGCTGGCATACTCGATCAGCGTGACATTGCGACGAATTTCTATCAACCGCTGTTCCAAGACCATGCGCAGGAAACGTTCAATCGACAAAGGATTTTTCTGATGAACTCACCGTTCAAAGTCATAGTGACCGTTTGCTGGTTGACGGCCGCAGGTTGGATCGCGCCGCACAATACTTTCGCCGGCACCATCGCAAGCATCGTCACAAACGACAATGGGAAGCTGACTGTCGGGACGTTCACGTTCACGTTTACCGATCAGTCCGTGTCCGGCAATCCAGCGATCACGGCGGATCAGGTGAATGTTGCAGCAGTCGGTACAAACGGAATCGAATTTACGATCGATCTTGGTTCTGGACAGGGATTGAGACTGGACAGCAAGGGAGAAGGCGTTGCGAAAAATCTTTCAATCGACATCAAGTATACGGTGGTGTCGACCGTGAAAATCGGAGGTGCCGGTTTAGACGATAATGCCTTTGCACAGTTTAAGCCCAATGGGGCGTATTCCCAGGTGACCGAGAGTTTGGGTAACGGAAGCACACTCTTTAAAGGTTCTGGCGCCACAAGCCAGGACAATGCCCTCAGCGCTAATTTTGATGGAGTGGCATCATTGGAAGTCGATAATGCAGGTGCGCTTTATACTCCCCCTCGGGGTGCTGGCCCGAACCAGGACGAGGCTCAACTCAGTATCATCACAAATACCTTCGGTGTCGTTCCCGAACCCGCGACGATCTGGCTCTTCATCACAGGTCTCCTCTTGCTTCTGGTGCGACGGTATCTGGATCGGGGCAGAACCCAGATTGCTGGCCTTTGACGTTTGGGGCGTTCAAGCTAATAATTGTCTGTTTCCCATTTCTGCCGCGATTACGGTGACGCATGGCTGGTTGGTTGAGTCGAACGACGTCTCTTTTTCAGAAGCCACCGCCGCCACTGCCTGAACCGTTTGAGGTGGAATGCGACTGTGGCGGCAAAGTCGTTGGTCAACGGGCGGGAAATTATCAGAAACCGACATGCCCCAACTGCTCTCGTCCTGTTTTTGTGCTCCCTTTAAACGTTTATCCTCGGCCAGTAACAAAATCCCCGCCGAAAAGTACGTCGCCGAAGAAAGGAGGCGAATCGAGGGGGGCTCAACCTTCAGCAAATACGGCCGTTCAAGACATTCCGGCGCTCAATCCGACCAAGTCTGCGAGCGGTAAAAAAACGGACCCGGGACGTGCCACACCAGCAACGGTTTCAGCCGAACCGGAACTGTTGCGAGAACCTCGCCCTCCGCTGGTCACTCCCTTACGATTAGTGGCTGCGGCAATCATAATTGTGAGTCTTTTTACGATTCGCGGTTTAGTGAATCGGCAGCGAATCGAAACGGCGAAGGCAACGGTTGCCGCTTCAGCCGATAAAGGAATGGCTGCCATCAAAGAGGGCGACTTTGCCACAGCAGCAAAAGAATTGGAAAAGGCCCGGCTTGCGGTTGATTTGCTTGGCCGAAAAGACCAGACGGCCGATGATATTCGCCGAAACAGCCGGGAGGCGACGGCGATCGCAAACCTCGCCGCGAGCTCATTGACCGAGTTCCTGGAAGAGACACTTGCGAATGCCAAGCCTGGTCAGTCTGAGACTCTGAGAATGGCAAGTCTCGACAAAAATGCGTGGGTTCTTTTTGATGCCACTGTCATACCCACCGGGGAGGGCGGAAATCAGCTGACGGTTGATTCGCCCGTATTTCTCAAGTCCGCTTTCGTTGAAATTGAAATTGATTCGGCGGCGATCAGCAAGCTCGCTCGTTCTGCGGAATCGGGTGAGAATCCACGAGTCATCTTTGCGGCGCAGTTGGAACAAGTTTCAGCGCCGAGGGGTGAACCACCGAAATCCGTGCTGACCTTGAACGGAAAAACCGCATTCCTCTGGACAAGTTACGATACTTATTCAGCGATCGGCTATCGTCCGCATGACGTCGAAAGTGAGCAGCAGACGAGGGCGCTGATCGTTCGACAACTCGAAAGTCGCTGATTGTTCGACATTGCAAACTGCCTTGCGCCACTACTTGACCGACCTCGGTCAAGTAGCGTTCTTAGAACGCAAAGATGAAGACAAGGCATTTGCGAAGACTTCAATGCCGTGGCGTATTATCCGGGAATGCCTGTATTCTATGGGGTTTATTGTGGTTCGTCAGATGTTTGTGGTTGCCTTCGTGTGTTTGATGACCAGCGTCGCAATTCAGGTTTCAGGGGCTGATGACGCAAGAGAGGATCGCAAGCCGATAACGAAGTTGTTAATCCCCGCTTACTTTTATCCGGCCGGTGAGGGACTGAAAACCTGGAACCGGTTGATTGATTCTCATTCGCCTGACGACCAGATCGAAATCGTTGCGATCGCCAATATTAACAGCGGAAACGTAGGGGTCACCGTCGATTCGAATTATGCGGATGTGATCGGTCGTGCAACCAAAAAGGGGCTGACCGTCATTGCTTACATTACCTCAGACTATGCCAACTCTCACGGTGTTGCGTCGCTCGAAACCGCCAAGAAAAATGTGACGAACTGGTTCAAGCTGTACCCCCAATTGCACGGGGTGTTCATTGATGAGCAGACATCCGATGGAACTGCGATTGCGTCGTATTATGAACCCCTACGGAAGCACATCCGTTCGGTCGCCTCAAAGGCTTTGATCGTTGGAAATCCTGGTAACAATTGCGTCGAGGACTATCTGGCCAAGCGTGCGGATGGGCCGATTATGGATGTTGTGATCATCCACGAAAACAACGAAACAAAAGTCCCCTACGCCAATGCTGTTCCGGCAGCCTGGATGTCGAATTATTCCTCGGATCGGTTTGCCATGCTGGTTCATACCAGTGCCACGTTTGGTAAACAACTGCGGCTGGCCAGGAATCGTCGTACTGGCTATGTCTTCGTGACGGATGCTACCGGTCCGCCGCCAGACACGATCCACCCATGGGGCACATTGCCTGCATATTGGGACGATGAACTTCAAATGATTGGCGCACTCAATGACAACCGGTGACCTGAAATACCTGATGGAGATCAATCCCCGTTGGCGATTTGACGCTCGCCTGGCTATGGTTGTTACTTGGCACACGATGTGGTTAGCCGACTTCAAACGCTACTCAGGAATAGACATCATGCGATTGTTGAATCCCGCATCTCGACAACAGGTCCTGCGGGCGATGTTGGCGTTGTTGGCCTGCCTGGTATTGTTCTCTCCAGCGGTTGCGGCCGATCCCGTCAAAAAGGAAATGATTACCGAGGCCGAAGTGAATGCCGCTCAACAAGCGTGGTGTGATGGACTTGTGAAAATTGGAAAGGTCCACAAAGAAGGGGGCGACTATAAGGCTGTTGCCGCACAAATTATTAACGATCTTTATGACTACAACGATGGAAAGGTATTTTTCAAACCGACGTTGGCGTTTGGCAAGAACACTTTCCGTAGCACAAAAGAAGGAGCACTTTCTTACTTTGTCGGCGGCGGCAAGGATTTTCCAGAAGATTCGGGTTTTGCGCTGAAACACTGGGTGAAAGTCCGGTATGACAACAACGCCGCTGAAAACGGCATCCAGATTCATGGAGATATCGCGATCACCATGGGAAATGTTTATCTCACTAACGCCAATGGTGATGAAGTGACGGTGGACAAGACATTTGTGTTTCGGAAGTGCAAAGACGGCAAACTTCGGCTGTGTGTTCACAAGTCAGCGCTGCCGATTGAGCCTGCAAAGTAGACCTTAGCGGGATTTCTTCGTTTGGAATTGGAGATGGGCTGCGCAAAATGGACGTGATGAAAAACCAGGAAAATAAGTAGTTGAGATCATGGTTCTCTTCGTGATTGCGACAGTCGTCAGTATTTTGTCACCGTTTGTTGTCTGCGGTTTCGCGATGTACTTAATCTACCGGTATTTGCCGGCGGAAAAACATCGCTACACGGAATTGGCCTTGAGGGTCGTTGCGGTCATACTTTCGCTTGGCCTACCTGGCTGGGTTATGGTGGCGTTTGGGTATCTGTGGTTTTCAAACAGTATGAACTTTTTGCTCGCTGGTCTGGTACTTCTTTCGCTTGGGCTCTGGACTCATACCCAAGCCGAAGCGTTTATTATCACCGCGATCTTAATGGTTCTGATGATTCATCTTGGGCTGGCAGTGAATCGCGAGAAGGAATTTCGAGATCGAAAGAAGATGAAGGCTATGGCGGCGATATCGCGATTGACCAATGGAAGGTCGCCTTGCAACTCGCGAAGCGGAGATTCGAAGAATGCGTCCCCAAGCGGGAGCCTGGGAACGAGATTTCGCGGTTCGTTCGAACTAGACTTGGGTGAACACGGAATCTTGAAGGACTCCGGTACTGTCTGAGAACGAGGGTTCTTCAATCTTCATTGAACGGAGGATGCTCAGGTACAGGTTCGACATGGGCGTGTTCGGCTTTCGCCAATGGGTTCCGTGCTTCAGCCCCATGTTCGCTCCGCCTGCGATCAATGTTGGAAGATTGGTCGGATTATGCGTCGTGCTGGCTCCGCTACCGTACATCACGATTGAGTTATCCAGCACGCTTCCGTTGATGTCCTGGAATTGCTGCAGCCGGCCCAGGAAGTAGGCGATTTGTTCGCTCAGGAACAAATCGTACTTGGCGAACGCGAGTTGACCTTCTTTGTCTTCGGCGTGTGACAGGCTGTGATGCGTCCGGTTGAGGCCCAGTTTGATCGGGAACGTATCGCTGACACCCATGCCGTCTTCGCGATTGAGCATGAAAGCGACCGAACGTGTAATGTCGGCGTCGAAGGCGAGGGCGATCAGATCGAACATATTCCGGTAATACTCGTGCGGTTCCCCTTCTGAATTCGCGTCCAGGTTAAGCTGCGAATAGTCCTGTGACTTGATGGGGATATCGATCCATTTTTCGGATGCGGTCAATCGACTCTCGATTTCATCGAGCGAGGTCATGTATTGATCCATCTTTTCTCGGTCGGATTGGCCGAGTTGCTTGTTCAGCGATTTGGCATTATCCAGCACTGCGTCGACCAGCTTGATTCTTCGCTGTAGTTGTTCCCTTTGCGTGGCAAGCGATGCCCGATCTCCCCGGAACAGTCGATCGAAGACTCGTCGAGGATTATTTTCGGCCGGGATCGGTTTCCCTTCCTGGTTGTACGAGATTGTCCCTGTTCGCGAGAGAAACCCGACACCAGCATCGATGGACAGGACCAGTGAGGGCTGACGACAGTATTGTTTCGTGTGCATCGCTACGACTTGATCGAGCGCCACGGAGTTGAACATTCCCGGTTTCGGATTATGCAGCGGTGCTCCGGTCAGCCACATGTCTGAGCAGAGGTGCGGATCGGCTTTGGTCCCGTTCGGATGGTAAAGGCCACCCATGAAGCTGAGCTTTTCGCGGAACGGGCTGAGCGGTTCAGTTGACTTACCGAATTCAAAACCGCGACCCTCGGTCTTGGGAAACCAGCTCCACTCGTCGATCCCGTTAGTCGTTTTCGGCAACGACATTCCATTGGCGGTATACATCGCACAGAAGCGTCGAGGGGGTGTTTCGGTGACTTCTTTTCCCATCGCTTCGAGCAACGGCAGCGACAAGGTAACGCCTGCCAAACCCTTTAACACCGCGCGTCGATCGAGTCGAACCGATGAACCCATGAATCTACATCCGAAAAGAAGTTTGTTGCCGATGGACTAAAAAATTACTTCTTGATGAATAAGTCACTCTTGATGACAAACTTTATCATATCGTGCATCCGGTAGTCATTGGACCTCAAATTTTTCCCTTGTTCCTGCAGGAACATAAATTCGTTGTAGGTCAGGCTGCGTCCAATGGCATAGCAGGCCAGATGCTTCATGAAACTGAAGGCGACCTGATCGATTCGGTCATTTGCAAGATATGTCTTTAATCCATTCAGGTCTTTCACTTCCGTTCCATCTGGAAGGATCGAATGGGGGTCGATATTGGCTCCTGTTTTCAGCAGGCCTCCGGCGTCGAATGATTCAAACGGAAATCCCCAGGGGTCGATCCCGCCATGACATTTAGCGCAGCCCTGTTGATTGCGATGCTGTTCCAGTTTCTCTCGGAACGTCAGTTGCGTTCCATCGTCCTCCTTAATTCGGGGAACATTCGGCGGTGGGTCGTCCGGTGGTTCGGCAATAATCTTGCGAGCGACCCAGGCTCCTCGTTTGATCGGATTTGATTCACGACCGTCACTCAGGCCTGCAAGAATTCCTGCATTTGTCAGAACTCCACCGAGGTTTTCCTGGCCGTGCTTAATCGGGGCAAACCGAAACCCATTTTCCGTCTGGTTTCCCAGGTTGTAATAGTTGGCGACGACTTCGTTAGCGACGATGAAATCGGACTGAACCAGATTCCTCAGCGGAAGATTTTGTTCGATCAGGTATCGCAGAAACTGGACCGGTTCCTGTCGCAATTGAGTCTTCGCGTCACGGGTCAGTCTCGGGAATCTTTTGGAATCGACAGAGACGACATCCAGTTTATCGAGACTGAGCCATTGAGACGCAAACTCGTCGATGAATTGCTCGAAACGCGGATCGCCGATCAGGCGTTCGGTCTCCGTATCCAGTGACCGAATCAGTTCATTTTTGGATGCGAGTTCCAGCAGACGCTGGTCGGGCGTCGTGTTCCACAGAAAGTAAGAAAGTTTCGATGCCAGTTCATCGGGGTCGAGGTCTTCCGGTTCTGGTGTGTGACTGTTCTCGATCAGGAACAGGAACTGAGGTGCATTCAGCACAACTAACAAGGCGTCTTTAATACTTTGGCGGTGGTTACCGTTGCTCGCATAAGACTTTTGCCAGACAGAAAAAATCGCTTCGAGTTCCGTGTCAGAAACAGGTCGTCGAAAGGCTCGCGTGGCGAACGAACGGAGGATCGCTCGAGCCTCGACTGCTGGCTCGGCGTCGATGACTGAAGCGTTGAAAATATTCTGGTGGGTCGCAGGAGGCCATGATTCGTAGTAGGGTCCTTCAAATTCGACAGATTGGATTCTCAGGCGAGGCATGTCGCGGCCGTCTGTGTATTCGCTTCGAACGCCGATTTCCCGGATTCCCGCCAGATAATTGACATTATCCTTTTCAACATCGGGGTTGGGGAAATCATTGATCGCTCCTTCGAAGACGTATTCTTCAAGCTCACTGGAAGTAACGCGCTTTGGCTGCCCGACCTGGGTAAGAGTACTTCCACAGTCGCGGCGTAACCCAAGATAGACACCCAGTGAAGGAGATCGGCGTTCAAAAACGGAAAACCGCTGAGCCAATTCGTGCGATGTGTCCACGCGATTGAAAATAAGACGACTCAATTTTGAATTGTCACCATGGCGTGCCGATATTTTCAGTTCGCCAGCAGGCAATCTGACAAGTGCGAACGCCGACACCATCTCTTTGGATTTTTCCTCGTCGTTTGTCTGACTCGGATACGGTGTCAATTTGCGTAACTGGCCGGCGAACTGCCGGTCCCCCAGCGTTAATGAGAACAGATCTTTAGGCGATTCAGGACTGCTGACAACGTCTAACTGATAGATCCCTGCTTCTTTGATGAATACCGTTCCATGCGGTGTGGAGGTGAGTTCGGCAACCGGAACGGACACTGTGTCGCCGCTCAATTGTGCGGGTGATTCGGTATCGAGCAGTAATGAATCGTCGTAGCGCGCCGCCCGGACCGTGACACGAAAATTCCCTTCTTCAGGTAACTCACGCAGTGAGATTTTAAAATTGGCCATCGGTCCGTAAGTGTCTGACTGACCAAAGATTTCGGGGCTGGGGATCGCAGGCCGCAATAACAAACCTTCCGGAACGACCTGGAACGCCTGTCCTTTCGGGTAGCCAGGCGATCCGCGCATGCAGGCGAAAACCGAGTGATAAATACTGTTGAATTTTTTCCATGCGCGAATTGTGTCGTTGCCAACATAACCTTCGATGAAATCATATTCCTTTCGCATGAAGAACGGTTCGTAAGCAAACGGTTTGTTCGGCTTCAGTTCTGTAACCAGGACATCGGGATTGTTGAGTAGAAAATTGTTGGCTCCGAGAACGAGTTTGTCCGGGCATGGCTCAGGATTGATCGCGGTCCCCAGATCCATGCGAAAGTTCTGAATCACCGGTTTTTTGTCTTCATCCACGATGCACAGGTCGAGCGCCTTTTCGGCGATATTGAAATACGATTCGACCTGAAGCGGCGACAGGATCATTGTGTGGCTTTGGTTCGTAAATCCTTCTTTGGAAATACCGTCTGGCGGCAGCGATTCGGAAAGATCTTCCTGCAGTCCCAGCAGACTTTTCAGCGTATTTCGATATTGCGAGACCGTAAGCCGCCGGACTGACCCGTTCTTTTTCGTGTCGCGCGCCCGAGCGGCGGTAATTGTCGATGAAATCCAATCGTTTAATGTCCGACGTTGATCCGTTGTAAATTGCAGTTCTTCAGCGGGAGGCATGACGCCATCGTCCACTTTCTTTTGAATCGCTTTCAATAAAAACAGTTGGCGGTCTTCCGGCGTTGCGGTCAATTGGTCAACGCGGACTCCCGATTTCATGTTGTCAGCGTTATGGCATCGAACGCAGTATTTCTGAAAAAGTGGCTGGATCTGTTCGTTGAATGCAGTGGATGTGGTGGATATGGCTGAAGCGGGATCGGCAGGAGCTTCTTCTGCAGTTGCCAGTCCGCTTCGAATCAAAAAAGCAAATCCAATTGCGATCACAGCAAGAATATGGCTTCGATCAAATCGCCTGTTTTTGTCATTCATATTATCAGCAAATTCAGGAGGTTGGTTGTCAAAAGGGGCAAGCGTCGGGGCAGGATACGGCTTCGCGGAGATTTGTTGGCAAATGCAGTCTACGTGCCGGGGTGATGGCACGGCAATTCAAAAGTCAGGTCGAAAACAGCCGTCGATGCACAAATTATTCAGTCGCTGTTGTTCAATCCCTGTGAATTTTCTGAGTAAGCAGTCGCATAACTTCATGTGAATACGTTTGTTTGTTACAGTTAAGCAAGACCTGAGTGTGAGCAAATATATCAGTATTTGCTGAACTACCGTGAACTCCACAGCCCCTCATTCTGCAGGCGATTTTTTTTGCGTGGTTTTTTGGATCGCGACCGCATATGGAACTCGAGATCGCAACACGATTTGTCACTTCGCCATTGAGCGAACAGGATCTACGCCAGATCGCGTCGGCAAGGGATGCGTTTCGAATTTCCTGGCAAAATAATCAACGCCCTGAGATCGAAGTTTACTTAAGGGAGTTTCCGGAATCGTTAAAACGCGCAGTTCTGGCTGAGTTACTGGCCCTTGATGTTGGGTTTCGTCGAGCTGCGGGTGGGGCGTGTTCGCTGGCTGATTACACGGCGAGATTTCCTGTATATCTCGAAACGGTTTCAAAGCTGTTCGATCAGTTACAAGCATCAGACACGCAACCGACTTGTGAAGTTACCGCAAAGGAGGCGCGTTCAGTGATGAATGAACAGCATGATCCTTTGAAAAAAACGTTGGAAAGTCGCAAGAGCAAATCAGACGGTTCAGACGATTTGAAGAATATTCCCGAGCAATTTGGGCGTTATCGAATCCTGCGTGAACTAGGCCGTGGTGGTATGGGAGCAGTCTATCTGGCCCTTGATGGACAACTGGAGAGGAACGTCGCTTTAAAGATCCCATTCTTTCGTGAAGATGACGAGAAGGAGGCTGTCGAACGATTTTATCGCGAGGCGAGAGCCATGGCGATTGTTCAGCACGCGAACTTGTGCCCGGTCTTTGATGTTGGTCGGTTTGAAGAGTGGCACTTCCTGACAATGGCATTTATCGATGGTCAGCCACTTTCAAATGTATTGAAAGGGTCGAATTTCCTTTCCGTAACGCAAGCGGCAACGCTGATGAAGACAGTTGCCGTGGCGGTGCAGAAAGCGCACGACGCCGGGATCGTGCATCGCGATCTGAAGCCCGCCAATATCATGCTGAATCAGGATGGTGAGCCAATCATCATGGATTTTGGATTGGCCCGTCGAAAGTCAACCGGTGAAGTCGACTTGACTCAAACGGGTGCTGTCTTTGGGAGTCCAGCCTATATGGCCCCCGAACAGGTCGAGGCCAGGCACGACGAGATTGGACCGGCCACCGACGTTTATGCATTGGGAGTGATTCTGTATCAGTTGGTCACTGGCCACCGACCGTTTCAAGGTTCGGTCATGTCAATTTTTGGACAAATCCTTTCGAACGTGCCGGACCCACCTTCGAAATGGCGTCAGGGCTTGCCACTCGAGCTTGATTCAATCTGTATGAAGGCCCTCGCAAAATCCCCTTCGGAACGGCATGCCTCGGCTGCTAAGTTTGCCGAGGAATTGTCGTATCTGGTGAATCCCGCCGGCAGTGATGTAAAGACAATTTCTTATCATTCACGTCCCGAGGGCGAGTCAGCCGTCGGGGCGGAAATTGACAGTACGTCGAACAACCGGTCACGACGTGACGCGGAGTTACGGCAGGTGACGGTTGCCGTCTTCAACTACGAAAGCGATGGCGACGAAGGCTCGATTAGCATGAACCGGGCGTCGATGTCCTCGCAGTCGGAATTATTGCATGAGCAGTCACAGTCGTTTGCTGCGTTTGTCAATGAGCAGGCTGCAGAACTCGGCGGAGTGACAGTGAATAGTACCGGGCAGGAAGTCTTGACCTGTTTTGGATTTCCGCAGGCGTTTGAAGATGCCCCGCAGCGAGCTATTCGAGCAGCACTGCAAGTCATGCGTAAGCTCGCCGTGCCAGATCCAAAGGGGGTGAAACTACCCCCGGCCAGCCAGGCATGGGTGCTTTTACATTCGGGAGAAGCGGTCGCTGAAGAATCAGATGATTCACAAGGGACGAGTGTTTCATTAGTGGGTGAAGCCCGTAATACGGCGCTTCGGTTGAGCCCAATCGTTGAACTGGGAACCGTGGTGATCAGCGCGTCGACCCACCAGCGCGTCGCACTGTATTTCGAGTGTGAATCGCTAGGGATCCAGCGCGTCCGCGGAGTTTCTCAGCCAGTCGAACTTTTTAAAGTCACGAAAGAAGCTGCCTCGCGAAACCGAGTGGAACTGGTTGATCCAGGCAACTTATCGCCACTGGTCGGGCGTAATACCGAGCTTTCGATTCTCAAGGATCGTTGGGAACAGGCACAGGATGGACTGGGTCAGATTGTCCTGCTGATCGGTGACGCGGGTCTCGGCAAGTCGCGTTTGATCCGCGAGTTGCGGGAACACGTGATTGATTCGGATACCGAAGGGGCCGCCGTCATTGAATGGCGATGCGCTCAACATCAACAGGGAACCAGCTACTTTCCCATCGTGGAATTTCTCACACGGTTGTTTGACTTCGAGAATCTTTCCGCAGCAGATCGATTAGAAACCGTGGTTCGGTACCTGCGCGAGTGGAAAATCGAATCGGCCGAAAATGTCTCATTACTTTGTGGTCTGCTCGGCGTTGCCACGGATAGTCGGTTTCCGGCTCTCGCACTGCCACCACAAAAAGTGAAGGAGCGGACAGAAAAGCTGTTGCTTCAGTGGTTGAAGCAAATGGTTGCGATCAGCCCGGTATTGTTCATCGTTGAAGACTTGCACTGGCTTGATCCATCGACCCTCGAATTGCTCGAAAAGCATGTGTCAGAATTCGAGACCGGTCGCATGCTCAGCATCCTGACGTTCCGTCCAGAATTTGAAACTCCGTGGAAAAGCAAACCACATCAAACGCAGATCGCTTTGAGTCGTCTGACCAAGCGGCAGATCGGCGAAATGATGCGGAAAAGGACCAAACGTACCGATATCCCTGAGCCAATCCTGCAACAGGTCATTGAACGTACCGACGGGATTCCGCTGTTTGTCGAAGAATTCACCGTCGTCATCGTTGAATCGGGAATCCTGGATCGTCCCGATATCGGCGAGGAAAACTCGTCGCTTTTGAACGTTATCCCGTCGACACTCCGCGATTTGCTGCTGTCTCGACTCGATCGCATGGCCGCCGATCGCGAGGTTATTCAACTTGCCTCAACAATTGGGCGAGAGTTCAGCTTCGGTCTTCTGTCGGCCGCTTGTACCTTGCCTGAAAACCAGTTGCTGGTTGAACTCGAAAAATTGTTGACTGCAGGAATCCTCTTCAAAAAGGGAGAAGGCTCAGAATCGAGTTACATCTTCAATCACGCACTGCTGCAGGATGCGGCCTATCGATCGATGCTGACCAAACGACGGCAAGCTTGCCATCAACATATCGCCGAAGCCTTGGAATTGCATTTCAAGGACATCGTCGATGCTCAACCCGCACTGCTTGCGCATCATTACACCGAAGCGGGCATCACTGAAAAAGCGATTGAATACTGGATGAAGGCGGGGCAGAAGTCACAGGAAACGTCGGCGAACAAAGAGGCCATCCAGCATTTCGAAAAGGGGCTGGCCCTGACAATGACGCTTTCGGAATCATCGGAACGAGACGTCCTGGAGTTGAATTTGAAGTTGCCGCTCACCGGAGCGCTCATGGCGGTGCAGGGTTATGCGGCAAAAGAAGTCGAACCCGTCCAGAATCGGTGTATCGAGATCTGTCGCCAGCTTGGCGAGGGTTCGCCCCTGTTTCTGGTGCTGTTCACGAACTGGGAGTGGCTGTTTATTCGTGGACGATTCGCAGATTGCTTCCGGCGCTGTGACGAACTCCTTGTACTGGCCGAAGAGAAGCAAGGCCCTGGAATGATGGGTGAAGCGCGGTGGGCGCAAACGTGTACCTCGTTTTACGCGGGGGATTTCACTTCTTCCCATACGCATGCGGTAATTGGTTCGCAAAATCATCACCGCGAAGCGAGTATCGAATTTGCGAAAATCACGCAGCAGAATAGCGGGTCATTAAACCTGATATTTCTTGGCTCGTCCCTTTGGCAATTGGGTTTTGCCGACCAAGGCTTCTCCTGGTCGCTTAAAGCTCTCGATTTGACTCTGGATTTGAAACACGCTTTCACGGAAGCGATGATCAACTGGCAAGTTGCTCAGGTCTATGATTTCGCTGGAATTGGCGATAAGACAATCGAATACGGCGAGCGTTGCCTAAAGATCGCAGACGAGCAAGGATTCGTTTTTTGGACTGCACTTGGAACCGCTTGTGTCGGGGTCGGCCTTAAGCATCTTGGCCGCTTCAACGAAGCGATCGACGCACTGAAATTGGCCCTTGCACAAGTTGAAGCCACGGGGTCATTCATTCTGTTTACGAAATACCGTGCACATCTCGCAGATTCGTTGTGGCAAACCGGGCAACGTGATGCGGCACTCAAGCAACTTGATCAGGCATTCGCCGATCAAAGCGGTGGGGAGCTGTTCATGCACTCCGAGTTGTTACGGATTCGCGGGGACTTCCAATTTGATCAAGGCAATTTGGATGCAGCCGAGGCCACTTACCGCGAATCGCTGGCGGTTGCGATACGGCAAAGTGCCAAGTTTTACGAGCTCAGGACGATGTTGCATCTCTGTCGAATCTGGCAAAAGCGAGGTGACGTTGTCGAACTCAAGCAAAATCTAGAGCCGCTCTGCAATTGGTTTACAGAAGGCTTTGATATGCCCGATTTGAAAGCGGCCAGGAAACTGCTCGAAGGACTTTCCAGATAGTTATGCCTGGTGTGGCACAAGCTGGGCTTTCAATTCTTTTGTTTCGACGACACCACAGTGAAGGCTCGGTTTAAACGATCCGCTCGTCTTAACGTAGACCTTGGAAAGCATCGAAGCCAATACAATCTTCATGGAGAACATGGCGATTTTCCAGCCTACGCACATACGCGGCCCTCGCCCGAACGGGAAGAAATAGTCGCTTCCAATAGGATTCGCTTCGACCCCGCCATTGGCCCATCGATCAGGATCAAACTGATCAGGATTCGTCCAATGGCTTGCTGATCTCTGAACGGCGTTCGCGACAATCATCACGGCAGTATTCGGTGGAATTTCCCGGCCGCCGAGCGTCGTTGTTTTGTCTTTGCGCACATTACGCCCGAAAACCTGGACAGGAGGAATCAGTCTCAACGACTCACGCAGTACGTGATCCAACAGCGAAGATTCTCCGATCGAAGACAAGTCGTAATCGGGCTTGCGCCGTACCGTCTCTGCCAGCTCGCGATAGAGTTTCTTTTCAATTTCAGGATTCTGGTTGAGCAGGTGAAACGTGTTGACGATACCCGCAGCTGACGAAACATCTCCGCCGACGTGAAATTCACTCAGAAAATCAACAAGCTGTTCGTCCGGAATCTCGGATCCCTGCCTTAAGAAGATACTCAGCAGATCGTTGGCAGCCGGGTCAGGATTCTGTCGGGCCTGTTTGACGACCCTTTCATACGAGCCATAGTGAGCACTCATGGCGCTATGAAAAGCCGGATCGAGTGGCGGAATCAAAAGTGCCTGAGGCGTCGCCATACGTCGCGTCGCCACCAAGGTCATTTTGTAGTAACTCTCGTAACCACCCGCTTCGAACTGGGGACCGCAGACAATGCTGTTAAATATGTTAAAAAACAGCCGCTGAATCTTGTCGAGAATTTCGATTTCACCGGCGGTCTCAAGCATCCTGGAAAGGTGTCGGTCGACCACCGACTTGACGACGGGAAACTGGGATTCCAACCACGAGTCTAATCCTTCGATCAGGCACGGGTGGGAATGAGGCTTCCTCAACTTGTCCCATTCCGGTGAATTCAGGTTGAAAACGGTGTTACGCAACACCGGCCTGAGGGCTTTGATTGGATAATCTTTGTAATAGTCATCGGCTTTAGTAATCAAAACGTCGCGAATCAGATTCGGATCGTTGAGTACGAGTGTTGGCTCACCGCCAAGCCAACACAACGTCATGCCACCGTATTGTTTTTCGTAATCGACGAAAACTTCCCAAGGATTTCGCGTTGCGAATTCGCTCATATTACCGATGGGGAAAATCGGCGTCGGACCGGGAATTCCCTCAAATTTTTTCATCAAGGACCCGTAGCGCATCCGGAACAACGTATCAAGAATTCCTGCCATAAATCATATCACCTTGCTGGAATCGAGTGAGCCGGGCGGGACGGACTGGAATGTTGGCGACTGAATGGATCGATCAACGCTAATATCAATTCATCATCGCATGCAATTTCGACAATTAAGCGAAAACGAAGTTGGACCATCGTTGTTGAATTAAATCCGACCGAAACGATGCAAAAAGCGTAACAAACACCGATTGACTCTTCAATCAGCGACGCAAAATCAATCTTTACAAAGTCCTGCCCGGGGATCGTTGGCTTGCCCTCTTCAAGGAACTTCAGGAAAAAACAGAAAAAACTCGAATTGCATCTCTGATTCGCGAGACCCATACTACTTGTTGAGTGTTTCATTTCGGGGAATTCATATCGCGTTGGTTTTTGGGCAGGAGATTGTGATGTCGACCGCTCCGACAGGAATTCCGCCGCTGATTGAACGACAACTACTCGCCCTGGACAAGCAGATTCGTGACTCTGCATTCATCCGCGGGTTGGGCCGGCTGGTTCTTTGGGGCTGTCTGTTTCTGGCCGGCGGCTTTTTGCTTGACGCATTTATCGGTCTGAACGGAACTGTTCGTGGATGCCTGCTTGGAGCGTGGATCGTTCTGGCTTTGGGGTTACTATGGCAAGGTGTGGTCCGGCCGGCGATTGCCCCGGTGTCATTTTCTGCTTTGGCGGCATTAGTCGAACGACAGTTCCCTGAGTTACGTGAACGTTTGACGTCACTCGTCGAGCTACGCGGTAACGAAGGAACCGAATTGGCGCCAGGCGCATCGAAGTTGATGGAAGATTTGCTTGCGCGTCAAACGGTGAAAGCTCTCGACCAGTTTTCGGTCGATCAGGTCGGTTCTCACTATGGTCCATTACGAGCCGTACTCGCAGGCGCGTTATCGGTCCTGCTTCTTGTGGCACCGTTTGCCTGGAACTCTGATGGCTACGCGCTGTTGTGGGGGCGGTTTTTTGTACCCTGGGGAAACTTCGCCTGGGGCTCGAATCTGGATTTGAATGTGGTTGAGGGTGATCAGGTGGTGGCCCGTGGAACAGATGTTCCTGTTCACGTTGTTTTGACCGAGCGACGACGTCACCGTGACGTGGAACCAAACAACGTAAAGCCCCTCTGGCTGAATTGGCAAGACGCGACGAACGCATCAGACCGCCGCAGGCTGGAGTGGGATGCGGAAAGCAAATCATTCACGACGACGTTGCCACATGTTTTGCAGTCCGTGACGTTTGTCGTGACGACTGACGGGGCACAGTCCGGTACGCACCGGATTGATGTGGCGGACCCACCCGCGGTGACTCAATTCAAACTGGAAATTGAACCGGCTGCATATACCGGACTTCCTGCGAAATTAATGGCCGGAGTCCCCGGTGAAGTCCATGTCACGGAATTCAGTCGAATCCAGTTGCAGATGGAATTCAATGAGCCGGTTGTCAACGCCGAGTTGCAGTGGCCTTTTGATTCTCAAGAGCCTGCGAATTTGCCTGTTAAGTCTGATCAGAAATCAAACCCGCGAATTGCCATTGAGAAAGCAATCCCGATCGAACTGTCCGCCGACCGTCGTTCAGGGACATTGAATGTCACCGCAAATCTGACGGGTCCGTTTGGGGTGCGAGTCAAGAATTCGTCTGGATTGCAAAACAATGATCCATCTCGGTTGTTAATCGTGATGCCGGATCTTGTACCGGAAATCAGGCTGAGTGGTTCCGAAGAACCGGTACTCGTTCGTCCCGATGACATCTTTGAGCAACCGGTCGAGGTTGCCGATGATTATGGTCTGACCGCAGTGGAATTGCATGCCGAGTCTTCAACCGGAATTAAGCATGTTGAACAGCTGACCGCTGACCAGTTGCGTGAATCCCGCGTGTCTCACACGTTCACGCTGGATCTCACTCCATTCGCGTTAAAAGGGGGCCAGATCGTTACGTATCGGCTGCTAGCCGTCGACAACCGTCCTCAACCTGCTCCTCACGAGGTCTGGACAGCCCCGCGGACGTTGATGATCAATACCAGCCTCAAGCAACTTCCTGACCAGGAACTGGCGGCGGAAGAAAAAAGCCTTGAAGAAGAATTGACCAGCCTGAGAACGGAACTGAATGAATCAAAAGAGGCCCTGGCCAAACTTCATCAGCAAACCGAACAGGAATCGCTGAACAAGAAGCCGGAAACCGATAAAACCGAGCAATTGATCGCTCTTCAGCAGGCACAAGACAGGCTGATCGAGAGGTTGCAGCAACTGAGCGATCGCCTGGCTGAGCGGCGCATGACAAAGGACCTTGCACCACTGGCAGATCGGATCGCCGAGGATGACCTGCAGGTCGCCCAGGACCGGCTCGACCAGGCGAAGAATCAGGCGGCTCGTGACCAGTTGGAGCCAATCTCCCAGGCGATTGACCGGACCGCAGCCGCGGATCGACAGTTGCAACAATTGGAGCGTCATCTCAACGAACTTAACAAATTGGAACAAGATCTCGTCGAATTGACTCGCATCGCCCAACGTGCCGAGCGGCTTGCTGATCAGTTGGAAAAGTTCGAGGCCGCACAGCAGGCGGGCGCTGATCAACGCGCCCGACAGGCAGAACAGAAGCAGGCCGAAAACGAGGGACAGACAACCGGTTCTCAGGATCAACAAGCGTCCGTGAATCAGAAGAATCCGGAAGCGAATCCGCAGGGACCTCAATCGCCTCAAAACGAAAATGAAAAAGCCTCGAAACCAAATCAGGAATCTGAAGGGGGCGTGAAACCCGATTCAGCCGAGACAGAGGCTCTTCAAAAACTGAAGGACGAAGGGAAGAAGCTTACGGATCAGATGAATGAACTGTTGAAGAAGCATCCCGAGCTTTTGGAAGCCGCGCGCCGTGAGCAACAGGATCAGCTTAATCGACTTGCAGATCAGGCGCGTCAGCTGGCAGTGCCGCAAGAGCGACTTGCAGACGCATTGAAACAAGAAGCGGAGCGCGCACCTGCCGTTGCTTCGCGACCAGATAATGCAGTCTCGCCCAGCCCTGACGAGACAAACAAAGCGGCCGAAAAGACGGCTGAGACTCAGTCGGGAAATACACCACAACAGCCTGCTCAGCAGCCACCTGATTCAAAAAAATCAGACACAGAAAATGTCGAGTCGCCAAAGCGAGAACCATCACAGCCGAATTCGCAAAAACCTGCGAACCCGGATATGCCGAAATCTAACAGTGAATCTACTGATGGGTCGAAGCCTGACAACAGAAACGTGAACCCTTCGAAGCCGGAAGCATCGCAGTCAGAGATGCCAAAGCCGGCGAACGCTGACGCGTCGAAAACAGGTCCGCCAAAGCCTGATGGCGAGCCAGCAGATGCATCGAAGCCTGACTCCAGGAATGGGAACCCTTCGAAGCCGGAAGCTTCGCAGTCAGATATGCCAAAACCGACGAACGCTGAC
>CAIOKO010000061.1 GCA_903858935.1 uncultured Schlesneria sp.
ACTTGGCCCGTGCTGCGCTACGCGCCTCTCAGTGCATTTCACATTCCAAACGTCATTTCATTGGAATTCGCCTGTTTTACAGGCGTTTGAACTCGCAACAATTTCAAAATGTATTGTAAAAATGTGGGTAAGTCTGAGGCGTCCAGCCGATCTCTTCGAACGTTGCCACCACCCCGAATGTTCGCAATGCCCCAACGAGAAATGACGCCTTGGCCGACGTCAATTCCGCTGCTCCGTTCCCGCTTCTCTTTGAGCCGGGGTTTAACGAACTACGGTCCTTGTTTATTTCCTGGGGCGTTCCCAGGTTTCGCCTCGCTTATAGCGTTGAGCTCGATCGACGACGACCGGGTCTTTTGTCACCTCGATCACCTTGTCGAGGATCTTGTCGAATTCCGCCTTGTTCGGATCGCGGACTTCACGGTGGTGAGCGATTTCGACGATCGTCTCACATGCCGTTTGAGCGAATGCAGGTTGTTCCAGATAGGGGAGCACAAATCGAACCGCCTCGACATCGTAGGACGTGCGAGTTCGATTGATTACCAGCGTTTGTTCTTCGGGTGTCTTTGCCGCTTTCATCGCATCTTTCATACGATCAAGCCGCTGCTTGTCATTGCGATTGTCACGTGTCGCACCAATCTTCACGTAACCTTGGAATGCCTGGTTTCGCTCAGCTGGATCTGACGCCTTATTGACGATTTCGAGCAACTTGTCGGCAACACTGGCGTCAGGCCATTTGCTAAGCGCATCGATTCCAAGTTTTCTTCGAGCCGCATCATTACCAAATGCGATATCTGCCACGAAATCGATCAACTTTTTGCCACCGACGCGTCCGACCAAAGACAGCAATTCGTCCCGATCAGCAACAGGGACGGTATTCAGAGCCTCAATCAACTTTGTGGCACGTTGATCCTGGTTATCAATCCTGGCACAGACGGATGCCACGTTTCGTTCAGCACTATCCCGTTCGCCTCCTTTTGCCGCCTTGAGAACACCTGCGAGCATTGCGCTGAGTTGTTCCGGACGGCCGATCTGTCCGAAAGCATTCATCGCCGCACTGCGGACCTGAGCGTTGTCATCGATGGCGGCTGCGACGAATGTCGGTCCTTCACCACTGGCTCGACGACTTGCCAGGACGTCGATCAGAGTGGCTCGCACCGCTGGTGAAGCTGATTTGGATTCTGAGGCAAGGACCGGACAGACGGTTTCGCCGGCGATCTTGATCAGACTCTGTTTTGCTGCGGCTTGTTCGACATTGGAAGAAGCGGACAACGATTTGACGAGCAACGGCAAATCTGCTGCTCCACCAAGACTGCCGACAGCAGCGATCGCTGCCGCACGGACGGAATCGTCTTTACTCGATGAAATCAGTTCCAGAATTGCCGAACGGGCGGAGGCATCGCCGCGATCTGCCAGTGCATTCAACAATGCCACCTGACCCTGACTGTCAATTTTCGTCAGCATCGAGGTAAATTGCTGCGTGGCCGCCGCACCTTTTGCTGAGGTGCGCAATTTATCCAGACCCGCTGCCCGAAATTCTTTGTCGGGATCGCCGATCAGCTTAACGATCATTTGAACCAGATCATCGGAAGGACTATCTGCCGCCCACGCGCCAGCCGGTGGAAGGACGGCCATCAGGCACAAGGCGACAATACCGTACAAAACTCGCTGTAACATGCTGCGATCTCTCAGAACGAACGGCTCAGAAAAAAGTGGAATTAGACGGAACGAACGGATGGCTTCGTGGCGCACGCCAACAGTCCACGGGTTGCTGCCAATCGCACGATCCGCGGCTGGCTTTCATGAGTGAAGGCTTTATAGATTGAGCTGGCATCGGCAACCTGGTTACTTGCCAGCAGGGATTCGGCACAACTGAGCACAGCATCAATCATCGTCGAGCGACGATCACCCGCCGTACGCAATGCCGTCTGCAACGCAGCGGCTGACTCGACACTACCGATCGCCCCTAGTGCGAGCGTGGCGGCTCGAGCGACGGAAGCATCACTGTCAGCCAGCAAGCCGCTCAGAGCCGCAACTGCTGAACGATCGCGTCGGGCACCGATCGAACTGATGACCCCAACCTTGAGATCACCACTGACCTTAGGCAATGCGTCACGCAATGCCGCAGCCGCTTCGGGAGCCGGGATCTGCTCCAAGGCAAAACGGGACATGTGCGAATTCCCTTTGTTGAGCAGCAGCCCGGCCAGTGTCGGTACGGCTGCAGCAGTTCCCACATTTGCCAGCTTGCGGCAAATGTAGTCCTGGGCATCACGTGTCAGGGTTCCTTTCAGCGCCGCGATCAGGCGATTTTCCAGATCCTGGCGGGCCTCGGGCTTACCATGCGAAGCGGTCGCAGCGTCCTCAATCGGAGCTAATGCCGCCAGGTCGCTACCCCAATCGAAAGTCTTCAAGGCTTCAAAAGCGGTCTCTAACATATTGAAAATCCTTAATTCAGGAAATTGATTCGGGATGACATGCAGCGAGCTTCACGACAAAGCTGCCACGTGGTTAATAGACGTCAATCAGAGTTGCCACGGTTCGCGACGAGCCCGATCGGTCATGCGATTCGCCTCGGCATCTCCGACAAACTCCTGTTTGACGGAATCCCACTTCAAGGACCGCTTCAACTGGTAAGCGATATTACCGAGATGTGCCAATGCTGCCGTGTTAACGGCTGACTCAATGTCACGGAACGGCTTTTCTCGCGTCTTAACGCATTCGATGAAGTCGCCGTAAATCCCTCCCTCGCCCTTATAACCAGGAACTGGCTTAGGAGCCAATTTTTCACCGGGCGTCCCTTCAATCAGTAACTGGTCAGTTCTTGGCTTGTTGTGGTAAATCGTTAATCCGTTTTGATACCGATAGGCCAGGTACTTTTCGTCACTGTTGTCGAAATAGTCGACTTCGACAGGCTGCTGATCACGGACGTCACAAATGAAGGTTGCGCCACCGAAGTGATGAGCACCCCAATCGGTCATGCCGCCACCCGAGTAGTCACTGAACGATCGCCAGCTGGCACCATTGATGGAAAAACTGCCGCTGCAGCGCTTCGGATTGTAGGGGGCCCAGGGTGCGGGACCGAGCCACAGATCCCAGTCGATTGCTTCCGACTTCGTTTCACCTGGAAGATTGCAAAGCTGTGGCAGCGGACCGACGTTGACGTTAATCGACTTGATCTTGCCGAATTCGCCAGCCCAGGCTGGTGCAACATATTTACGATAGTCTTCCAGAACTCGCTGGCTGCCACCCGATACGACGCGACCATAGCGTCGTGCTGCAGCGATCATCAGTGGACCTTCGCGCAGGGTCAACGTTTCAGGCTTTTGACAGTAGACATCCTTCCCATTGCGACAGGCCTCGATCACCATGATCGCATGCCAGTGATCGGGGGTCGCAATATGAACGGCGTCGATATCGGTTCGAGCAAGGAGCTCACGGAAATCGTTGTAGGATTTGCAGTCGCCGTTATTGTAGTGCCGGTCAATGTTGGCTTTTGACTTATCGCGTACTTCTTCGCGGACGTCAGAAAGGGCGACGTACTGGACGTCTTTGCGACCGAGGAAGGCTCCCTGGTCGCCGCGACCCATGTTTCCGATACCAATCCCGCCCATCACAATCCGGTCACTGGCCGCAGGTCGTTCGCTATTACCCAGCGCGGCCGAAGTGATGACGTAGGGGACTCCGAAAGCCGCCCCCGTGGTTTTCATGAAATCTCGACGAGTCGGTTTCTTGGCGACGCTCATTGGTAAAGCTCCTCGTAAGGAATCGTGGCAAGCGAAATGGTATGAATTCTTCGAACGCAATTCGTGCGACGTGCGTCGAAGAAAGATTAAACATCAGATCTTGGAGAAACTGGATGAAGTAATATGTTGATTCCGAACCGGGAATGCAAACCGAACGAGTCACCATCCTTTCAGGGAGGAGGGCGGGCGTTCAGATTTCAAAATTGGCCAAGGCAGCGTTATCCCCGCTTCAAGGCGAAACCATGGCCAATTTTGAAATTTGAACACCCGACCCCAGCTCATAGACCTAAGATAGAAATCCGACCGCATGTGATCGCCTTTGAAACCATGGCTGTCCGGCCCGGTGACCGCTAATATTGCGTACTTGAGCTTGATTCCCTCATTTGGGTAACACTTGATCCATGCAAGATGCTTCAACATCCCCTTCCGACTATTCCACGATCGGGCAGCGTTTTCTGAAATGGCTTGGATTGGGTTCGCCCCTCGACGAGGCGGTGGAAGAAATCGAGCGGTTGCCGAGGTTCCCTTCGCACAACTCGGGTGCCGCTTCAGGGATCGAACACCATGAACTGACTCAGCCGAGTGGCGAGCCGACGACCGTGGTCGTGACCTGTACTGACTTTTCACCTGAGTCAATGCAGGTTGAACGAGTGACTGATGTCGACGATTTCATTGCCCGACACCGACCTGAATGGGCTGTCGTCCGCTGGGTCAATATTGACGGCCTGACCGACAAGCGCGTGCTGAAGGCCTTTGCCGTGAAGTACGACCTTCACCCACTGGTCGTCGAAGACCTGATTCACGTGGGTCAGCGGCCGAAAGCCGAAGACTATCCGGGGACGGGCGAGCATCAGGCTCGACTGTTTATCGTTGGCCGAATGCTGGTGCTGACCGACGGTCACGTCCGCAGCGAACAGATCGGTTTCGTGCTGGGACACAAAACGTTGTTGACGTTTCAGGAATGCGAAGGGGATGTCTTTGACGGGATTCGTCAGCGCATCGCGTCGAAGGGTTCGCGGCTACGCGAAAACGATGTCAGCTTCCTGATCTACTCGCTGCTCGACGCCATGATCGACCAGTGCTTTCCCATACTGGAGTACTATTCCGAACTGCTGGAAGACCTGGAAGACCAGGCACTCGAGACCCCGACGACCGAAACGATTCGACGTATTCACTCTGTGAAACGTGAACTGCTCACGGTTCGACGCGCGGTCTGGCCGATGCGAGAAGTGATTCATTCCCTTCAGCGTGAGAAGCACGAATGTATGACAGAAGTCACACGACCTTATCTGCGTGACTTGTACGACAACTGCGTCCAGATCATTGACCTGGTTGAGACGTACCGTGAATTCGCCACAGGTTTGACAGATATCTATATGTCTTCACTTTCGATCCGCATGAATGAGATCATGAAAGTCCTGACGATCATGGGTTCCATTTTCATTCCGTTAACATTCCTGGCGGGGGTCTACGGAATGAACATGCCCATCCCGGAAAATCAATCGCCCTGGATGTATCCGATCTTCTGGATCATCTGCGTCGTGACCGTGGCGGTCATGGTAAAAATCTTCAAACGCCGTGGCTGGCTGTAGGTCTTCTAAACTGCCGTCGAGGATGTTCTCTCTACGGTTAGAGGCTTGGTTGAATCAAGTAGCATGGCACAGAAGCCCGCGACAACGAATACGCCGCAGCAAACGGCAAAGACTGTGTTCCAATCGTCAAGGGTTGGATTTTCACCGAGCACACGGTTGTAAATCAAGGGCGCAACGGCAGCCCCCAGGTTTCCCCACATATTGCCCCAACCCAAAATCGATGCGGTATACCGACCACCCACGTCTTGAGCGTAAGCCCAAATCGCGGGTGACCCGAAGTCGGTCGACATCGAAGCGATGCAGAGTCCCACGATATATAACCACGGCAGCCACCAGTTCTCAGGATTCGGTGCAATCAGGAAGTTGAGCAGCAGGCACATTGCGTAGCCGCCGGCTGCTGTAAAACGTGACGCGGCCAACGGAATCTGACGACCTCGCTTCAGGCCAAATACTCGAACCGCCCAATCGGTGGCTCGTCCCCCGGCGAACAATCCAACGATGCCGATCAGGCTCGGAAATGCCGTCATGAATCCATTCGTCACCAGCGACACGCCATGGACTTTGTCGAGATATCTCGGGAGTGATGTCACGACGAACAACCAGCCAATGTTCGTTAAAAACTGAGTCAGACTGTTGCCCCACAGACTGGGGCTCATCATGAACGCTCGAAACGGAAATTTGGGGTTTCCCGGCTCCTTCATCTTCGCTTGACGGGTCGCTTCGTCATCGATGAATTCTCGCTCAGCCTGGTTACACCACGAATGTTCTGCAGGACTGTTACGGGTCACAACGGCGAACGCCGCTGCAACGATCAGCCCTGCAATTCCATAAAGGATTATCGTGGGTCGCCAGCCCGATCCATGAACCTTCCGAATCTCGTTGGGAAACAGCGACTCTATCGCCAATCGGTTCAATCGAAGTGTTTCATGTTGGGATAATCCGGCTCCACTGAGTTGGCGTTCCAGCAACCGCTCGGCTTCCGTTTGAAATAGAATTTTATACAACCGAACCAGCAACGATTGTTGGTTTCGCCCCTGCCTGGGAGTAAACGGAAGTGTCACCGCCGAGTAATCGATAAAATCTTTTTCGGACATTCGAGCAGTGAGTGACTCCATGATTTCATTGAGACCAGACGAACGTGTCTCAATGACGATCTGGTTGTTGAATCCGAATGGAATCCAGTCCCGAAGATCGAAAATCCGTTTCGCCGCTTCCTTATCGGCCTTCAGTCGAGCTTCAACCGATGACTTTGCATCGTCAACACCCATCCGAACCTGATCCTGATCGGCCGTTGAAAGATGAGAAAGAAATTCTGCCACGAAAAGATGACGTGGCTTACCAACATCCTTTTGTTCGTCGAACCTGGCAACGAACGCATCTGCGTTTACGATGTCCGTACTACGCAACGTGGAATCCGATTCAACCGGGACGTAAGCCAGAATCAGGCGGGCGGTCAGCAGCGGGGCAAGCACCGCACCGAAACGGCCGCCCAAACCAACAATCGAACTGGCGGTACCGCGCGTTGAAATAGGATACCACTGCCGAATCATTCCCGCAGAGGTGGGATAAGCGCCAGCCTGGGTTGCCCCGCAGAAGAGCCGCAGCCAGAGCACCAGCCAGACGGAATGAGCGAATCCCATCAAGCCGGTCACTATCGACCAGGCCAGAATATAAATCGTCAGCATCATCCGGCCGCCAAAACGGTCGCTGAGCCAGCCGGCGGGAACCTGGCAGATGGCATAAGACCAGAAGAACGCACTGACGAACCAGGACATCTGAGCCTGCGACATGTGGAGATCTTCGCGGATGTATTCGGCTGCAATACCAACAGCAAATCGATCCAGATACAGCAGAACCGACATCAACGTCAGCACAAACAGCACAGCATGCCGCACCAAAGTGGGGGAGCTCGAGTTGTTTTTCTCAGCCAGAAACGCTTCCTCAGTCATACGGATCTCCCGTTGCCGAATTCAAAACGCGCGCGATGGCCACGGTATGGCTCTTGACCAGACGCGTCAATCAACAAAACCGAAGAGAAGCGACAATCAGTCATAATTCGGTGAAAAGCGACTCTCTTCGCCGGTCGACGATTCGCCCACTTGTATTTGCATCAATGGCGACGTGCACTCACTTTTTTTGGCATTTCTTTGCGAACTTTTCCTCGCGTGAACGCGTCTCACTGGCAACGCTGGCGGCCGTGACTGTCACTGGCCTCAGGTTTCAGAAAGCGCACGATAGGTCTTGATGATCATGACGGTGTTACCGCTGATGTCCGAGCGCAGAGAGAGCGATACGCGGCAGTTTGTCTTATCGGCGAACCAGGCAGCGGTGCAGCCTTTGCTTCCTCAGATCCCGCAACAGTTTGCCGGACAGTTTTCAGAGATTCAGGCATTGTGCCTGCTGAAGGCAGGGAAGCTCGGTTTGCATAGCGCCAAGCCTGTGTATCCCCTGCGCTCGTGACATCGGCTTCAAGCCTTGGGAAGCTCGCACAAGCCCGGTGTCACATGAATGCCAACGGGCTTCTCGTTCGGACCAGCCGAAATCTTGTCACGTGTGCGGGCTGATTTTTTCTACTATTGAGGAACTTGAAATTGTAAGTGTCACCAAAGTTCCTCAGGTTCATGGAGCGGAAGCTCCTGGCGAACCGCTTGGAGCGGCTTTCTACTTACTGATAGCTACTTAGTCGCCGCAGGCGCGGTGTTCGTGGTGTAGTGGTCTCTGCACGTCGGTTTGTGAAGCCGAAAGTGACGGTTCAATCCCGTTCGAACACCCATTTTATCTCACGTGTGATTGTCTCTGGCGGTTTTCGGAGCCATTGGAAAGGAAAAAATCGTGGTGACAATGTTGAGTCGACAGACGCTTGTTCTGAATCGAAACTGGCAGCCGGTGGGCGTGGCTTCGGTCGCTCGTTCGCTGACGCTGGTTGCTTCGGAACGGGCGAGAATCGTCGACCCAGCCGATTTTCAACAGTACACATGGGCCGACTGGGCCAAGATGATCCCTGTGGGGGATGAACTTTTTGTCCAATCGGTCGCGTTTCGAATTCGCGTTCCAGAAGTGATCACACTGATGGTGTATGACCATGTTCCAACAAATGTGGTCACATTCAGTCGACGGAATATCTACAAACGCGATCGATACGCGTGCCAGTACTGTGGACGGCAAGGGCGATTTGCTGTCGAGCAGTATCGAGATTCCGAGATTGCGGTCAGTCCGCGAAAAGGATGCCTGAGCATTGAAGAAATGACTTTGGACCACGTCCTGCCGCGATCGCGTGGTGGGACAAGTACGTGGGAAAACTGTGTGCTGGCTTGCCTGGACTGCAACAAGCGAAAGGCCAATCGAACCCCTTCGGAAGCGGCTATGCCACTGCGGAAAATCCCCGTTCGTCCGACGTGGAAACCGCTATATGCTCGACACGATGTGAGAATCGAAAGCTGGTCCAAATTTCTCAGCGAAGCTTACTGGACAGTTGAACTCGATACTTAATTCACGATTGCGAATTTTTATTCGCGATTTTCAATAAATCGCTTTGCCAGGTGGTTCGCGCGTTGAGGGTCAGTAACGCGCGAACCACTCGTCCTTGAGGTGTGACAGAGACACTCGACTTTGCGAAGGTCGCAGACCAGGTTGGGTACCTGGTAAGGACTTCGAGAAAAACATGAGAGATGCTGCAATCAAAGGAAATCCAGAAGACATTGTCACCGCTCGACGGCTCCCGCGCAGGCAAGCCCTGTCGTGAAAATCGAATCTGCTATACTGACGATCCGCAGGAATTGGCTCGCCATTCGGAAAAGGAGACCACATGGACGCAGGGATGGTCAAAATAGATCGAAGGAAGTTCAGTATGGGCGTGATCACCGGCGTTGCGGGTGCTGCATCGGTTCTTGCTGAGGAATCACCGACGACGCCGAAGGCTCATGATCAAATGCCTGCGATTTTCGTGGCACACGGGTCGCCTCAATCGATCGATGACGCGAATTGGATGGCGAAACTTGGCACGTGGACGAAAGAGATTCCTAAGCCAAAAGCGATCCTGATGGTTTCTGCTCACTGGGTCGATCGACCGATCACTTTGGGGGCGACCAGGACGGTTCCACTGACATACGATTTTTATGGGTTTCCCAAACGCTACTACTCCATGAAATATGAAGCCCCGGGCGCACCGGAGCTTGCACGAAGAATCAAAGAACTTCTGGTACAGAGCGACAAAATTGCAAACGCGGCCGACAGGGGGCTCGACCATGGAGCCTATGTCCCCTTACTGGGGATGTATCCCGATGCAGAAATCCCGGTACTTCAAATCTCGATTCCAACCATGGAGCCAGCGCCGCTCATTGAACTTGGCCGAAAACTGGCGCCGCTTCGTCGTGAAGGGGTGTTAATCGTGGGGAGCGGTTTCTTAACTCACAACCTTGGCACAATTGATTTCAGCCCGTCACCCCAAACACCAACCTGGGCGAAAGAATTTGATTCGTGGGCTTCCGAGGCACTTCGAAATCGAAATACCACAGACTTGATCCGGTATCGCGAAAAAGCTCCGGGTGTGAAAATGGCATTGCCAACCCATGAGCATTTTGTTCCGGTACTGGTCGCACTTGGAGCATCGCTTGAAACCACCGAAAAAGTGACCTTTCCGATTACAGGCTTCCTGGCTGGCTCGTTGACTCAACGTTCCGTGCAATTCGGATAATGGCCCCTGCAAAGAGAGAGTCTTTGTTGGCGAGCGACATTGTATCAGTGTGCTGTTTTGTCAAAGGGAGACCGCCTGCGGTCGATTCGTTCGATCTGAACGACATTACCGTCCTGTACGGTGACCGTCACTTGGCCAAAACGCAATCCAATCAAAGCCTTGTTGATTTCGTCGAGCACTTGCTTGTTGGTACGGGATTGAGTTGGCTCATTTGGATTTTCGGCTCCAGTGTTCATGCCTAACGTCTCCTTTCGGTGCGCAGGTGCGGATATCACCTCAAATTTTTAAGTCTCTTCCAGCGAAGCAACTGACGTCGTAGCGCAACGAAAGGATGCTCACAATGACGACAATGCGATCCATTTCACGATGGGATTGGCGTTAACAAATTTCATTCAAACTCATCTAGATGAACCGATCGCATACGACTTCAATCCAAAATTGAGTGGAACAATCAACGGAACCAAGTGCACCAAATCAACGTATGACATCGACCGTTAATGGCAAAAATCCTCGTTGATGATGTTTTGGTTGAGACGACCGCAGTTCAGACGAAATCTCCTTCCGGCTGAAAACCGGTTCTTATGTACGTTTATCAAGATGTAGCTCCCCGACGATGTAATATACACGACTTTAATGGTGATTTCAATATCGGTTTCTCAGTGTATTTGCACTCTCTGATTAAGCCGACAAAGGATGATCGAACCGGTCAACTGAGCTAACTGGAAAATTTGGCAAATTCTTTCCCGGAGAATCACGCTCTAAATATCAGCGAGTGTTTTACGAAGGAGCCGTCTCAAACCGACTTCACGAGTGATGGAGGTCCAATTCGGAACACCAGGAAGCAAAAACGAAAAAAACGTGACACTAAAAATTGATTTGATCTACATCGCCGCAATGAACCACCACTTCAGTCGTGCTTTTTTTCCTGTCGGCAGGGTCGCACGAGAGAGCGATCAACAGAATTCAACGTGAGTATTTTTACTGTCCCGAGAGGCTGGACTGAAAACTGCCGCGCAGCTGGTCACAGAATATGACAGGCCTCACATTTGCCAATGCAATCTCGCTTGGAGGCATGATTGCATTGGCACGAACTTCGAAATGACTGAAGCCGGGGTCGGGGGATTAAAAGTCGCAATATCATAGAAGGCTTTCCTGAAACAGCTCGCCTTGCCCTGCCGTCACTGAGGCTGTAGTCTGCCAAGCTCGACCTGAATTGAGATGAATTGAACTCAGGATTCGTGGTGGGACCAAAGTTCGGCAACTCAATGCCTAAAAGAAGCGGTGCTTAAGCCGAGGGATCGAGTCAGCTTAGTCGTCTAGCGTTTTTTTACACTTCGGCGTAGTACGCGAGAAAGCCTGCAATCTTCCTGATGCCTGATTCATCGCTACGAGAGGAAACATGTCTGCTCAGTTAGATTCCCCGCCCATTCCTGCATCGTTACAGATGGCGAGCGACGTCGAGCAACGTCTGCGCGAACAGCAGGTTGGAATCTACTTTGTAATGCCTCGCGTCGTCCGTCGGGTTCTGCAAAACGAACTGGATATCGCAAGCCCCATACAACAACCGCCGCATCGCAAAAGTTGTGTAATTCAGCGGGATCGTCTGTTGTGGCTTGTCGCGCGCGACGAGCTTGGAGTGGATGATCGAGTCGAACTGCCCGAACAGATTATCTTGATTGCTCAACCGGAAGAGCATCAGCTCGAGATCATGACGCGGGAAGAACTGCAACGCTATTACTGGCGTCTGATGTTCCACGCTCGAATCGATTACGAAATGTTCGCTCGGACCAGTCGAGCTCAGATGTCCTTGTCCGAGTTGCGATCCCGCATCGATCGTATTGGTCAGTCAGCCTTCGATGAAATCCGGTCTGTGCTGCGATCAGAACAGATGCTGATGCGGCCAGAAGATGATCGGAATGTCTACGCAGAATTCGTCGCCGTCTATCATGAATTACAGGCCTTTTCTCCTCAGTTGGTCCCTCTCTATTTTCCAAGCCTGCCCGACTCTGAAATTGTGCTGAAAACCATTAAACCCGAGTGTGACGCGAAAACCCTGCTGGAAGAAACGCGTCCTGTCGATCTGCCTCATGATGTCCCGCCAAACACTGAAGCGAGGGATTTTAATGGGAACATCGGAACAACGGGGACGAAAACCGCAGCCGCACCACGTCGCTCTGCCCGGCACTACGCCAGTCTTGTTCGCCAGGCGGGAAAGCTGAGCGAGCAAAACAACAATGTCCGGGCAGCACTCGTTCGGCAGGTGGCCCTTGATGTCGCCCCCGAAGAATCGATTGATTCCGCAAAGCAACTCCTGCACGAAGAAATTCAAAAGCTTGTCAGTCGACTGCAATCTGCATTGGAAATGACGGACGAAACCACCCGTTCTTGGCTGGAGATGTGTGAAAAACTTCTTCCCAACGCTCTGCAAGGGTTTTGGAATCCGAACGCTCGATTGCTCTACGACCTGCAGACGGTCTGTTTCGACCACGAACAAGAAATTTACAAAGTCGATTTGTTAAATTGGATTGTCAGTTTCGGCAAGTCTCCATTGAAACGGCCGCTGCCAAAACACCGCGTGGTTTTGATGTCGAAACACCTTAGGCGAGCGGCGCTGAGGGCGCCAAACGTCGAGATCGACGCCGAAGGGCGCCGCGAGTTGAGCCGCCTATTACATGATGCGGCAGACTCCGCAGAGCACATTTTACGAGTTCGGCTGGCACCGACAATTGACCGTGCTCTTCTTGAAGCGGGCTTTGTCCCTTCCAGCATTGTCGAACGCGTGGCACTGAAAAAGATGGTTCACGAACTTTCAGACGGAGTCGTTGAACGTGGATTTATTACACTCGGCGGCCTCCGCGACGTGATTTCGCGTAACCAGCTCAAGATGCCGGACCTTAACGATGCGACCGAATTTTTTACAGGAGATCCGTTATTACGGGCTGACAAACTGATGTCCGTATCATTGGATGGGGTCTATCAGCGTGGTCCCTTTTATCTTCGCTGGTTGCAGAAGTTAAATTCGCTCGCCTACGGCATGCCGTGGGGTCGATTGTTGACACTCTATGTCGCTCTTCCATTCGGCCTTGCGTTTCTGTTGCTGATGACCATGGAGGAAGTCGGTCATCTGCTGCTGGGACATTCTCAGCAGCAACATCATACTGTGGAAAATACAGCATCTGAGATACCGAGCGATCCGTCGACATCATCATCGGACGAGGTGACTACGAACGCGACGCATCTCGCTGAACTCGATAAGCCCAATCTGATTTACAGGTTCGGCGCATCCGTCATCCAATTAATCTACCGGGCCATCGCTGAACCCGATAAACCCAATCGGATTTACAGTACGGGCAGAATGCTTTTACTCGGTTGCGCCATTTTCTCACTGATCCATTTTCCCCTCTTTCGACAATGGGTCATCTGGTTTTCAAAAACGACGTGGAGCTTCTTGAAAATCGTCATGATTGTTGTCCCACGCGCAATTTTGCGATGGCGCTGGGTCGACTGGCTGTTGAAGAGCTTTCCAATGATGCTCTTCCGGCGATTTATCCTTGCACCCGCTTTGGCAACCGCGATCTTCTGGAAGCTGCTTCCGATTCTGGGTTTCTATAGCAGCCTCAATCGCTGGTGGGGAGCACTCATCTTTGTTGCGTCGTACCTGACGTTAAATTCGCGAGTCGGGCGAGATACTGAAGAATTGGCCCGCGAATTCTTCAGTCGAACATGGTATCGGATTCGCGTGCACCTGCTGATGGGCCTGTTCACCTTGATCATAGATGTCTTCAGGGCGTTTATGGACGGACTTGAAAGGGTCCTTTACGCCGTCGATGAATGGTTACGGTTTCGTAGCGGGGAATCGAAACTGACACTTGGCGTTAAAGCAATCATCGGTCTCGTCTGGGCATTCGTTCACGGCGTGATTCGGTTTTGTGTGACGCTGTTGATTGAACCACAGCTCAATCCGATCAAACATTTTCCCGTCGTGACGGTTTCTCACAAGATTTTGCTAGCCACGGCCTCGGCACCACTTTGCTACAATCTCGAAACGATTTTCAACCTCAATAAGACGACGGCAATCGCGATTGCTACCCCGATTCTGATGTGCATTCCCGGTGTTTTCGGCTTTCTCGCGTGGGAATTAAAAGAGAATTGGAGACTTTATAAAGCCAATCGATCGACCAAATTAAAACCGGTGCTGATTGGCGATCATGGTGAGACCCTGCTTCGACTACTATGCCCCGGATTCCATTCAGGGACGATTCCCCGACTGTTTAACAAGCAGCGCCGTGCCGCGCGGCGTGATGCCTCGAATTTGACTTCGAACAAACAGGCGTGGTTCGCTGAACGACTTCATCACGAATCCAGGGCGGTACAACATTTTATTGAACGTGAACTGATCGCCTTACTGGATGAGAGCCGTGCCTTCCGGGGTTATCGCATTAATGTCAGCGACATCGAGCTGGCAACAAATCGAATTACGGTGACGCTTGAAGAGCCATCGAATCCGAACCATCCGCTGAAACTGGAGTTCGCAGAACAATCCGGCTGGCTGATCGCGGTTATTCGGGAACCGGGCTGGCTGAATCACGTTGCGGGCAACGATGCCGAGATTTTCAAAGTTGCACTTACCGGACTTTTCAAACTTGCCTCAGTGGATCTGGTTCGAGAGCAGATCGAGCGACATCTCGCGATTACGAAACCGCTTCCAGGAAGAGGCCAGGAAATTTCGCGAGGATCGCATCCGTACGACATCGGCTCCCCTGGACTGATTGTCTGGCCGAACGGCGTTTACGAACACGAAGTCTATTATCCGTTGGATGATCAACCAGTGACTCACCCGCGACCCCGCAGCCTTGCCAGAGCCGCAGGCCTGAATCCACTCCCCATGGACGCGTTAGTTTTTGGCTTGTATGAACTTGACTGGGACGAATGGCGCCGGTTCTGGGATCATGAACAACGACTTTCCCCTGATTCTGAAGTGAAATTCTCGTTCAAATTGTGAAGATCATTGGACAGTCTTACCGGAAAACCAAATGGTGTAGGCGCGTATCATCCTATCCGGTATCTTTTTACAGCGACGTAACGGCCGTGGGCGTGGTATCGCTGGCGGCATTCGTGGGGCGATGGAGCGCACCGTGATGAAATTGGCAGGAAGCTCGAAAACCGTCATTCTCAAAATACCCGCTTCAACGGAAGTCGACGACGGTCAGGTTGATCACGACCTGACCTTAGTCATCCCCGCCTATAACGAAGAATCTCGTCTGCCGAAGACGCTGGCCGATGCCAAAGCATATCTCGACGACTGGGGAATCAATTACCGGGTTGTGGTTGTTGACGACGGCAGCCGCGACGCGACGGCAACCCTAGCGTCGTCCTTTGGCCGCCGGTTCTCGACGATTCGTCAGCCGAATGGTGGTAAAGGATCTGCCGTCCGAAATGGAATGCTTTCTTCCACCGGTCGAGTCATCGGCTTCACAGATGCAGATCTGCCATATGATTTGAATGCGTTGAAATCGGCATACCAGACGATTATCGAGGGAAAGCGGGACGTAGTTTTCGGAAGCCGTACGGTCGAAGGGGCGAAGTCCAACGTTGAACGGCAGTGGATGCGAACCCTGGCCTCATTTGTTTTTCGCTCGTTCATGGCATTACTGGTCTCGCGACAGGTGACCGATACGCAATGCGGTTTGAAGGTTTTTAGTCGTCGAGCCGCTCGGAAAATCTTTTCGCGAGCGACTGTGAACGGCTTCGCGTTTGACGCCGAAGTCGTTTATCTGACACATCTTCTCAATCTCTCTTTTGAGAAGGTCCCTGTCACCCTGGTTAACGACTATTCAACAACGATTTCTCTGACTCGGAATGCGATTCCGATGCTGATGGATGTTGTCGGAGTCCGCCTGCATTCCTTGTGGAACGGATATCATCCTCAAATCGATTTCATTCCGGCCTCCGCAGCCACGCAACCGGCAGGCCGAAAGGCAGCATAATGTCGGCTCGCGGCGCCGAATCCTACCGCCAGAGCGGTCAAGAAAATCACATGCATCAATCGACAACGATGAAAGGCCCCCACAATCGAACTCGATTTGCCGGTCGTGATTCGAATGAAACTGAAATTCGACGCGTGGTTTTCCACGCCGACGACTTCGGCATGAACACTGCCGTCAACCTTGGAATCTTGTCCGCATTTCGCGACGGATTACTGACGAGTACTTCACTTTTGGCAAACGCACCTGCAGCCGAAACGGCCTGTCAGGAGTGGGGGAAATTCGTTGTTGAACAAGCTTCAGTGCCACTTTTTTCGTCAGAGAAGCGACGACAAGTTTTCGAGCCAACATTGCCGTTTGATCTTGGGATTCACCTCAATCTGACACAGGGATTCCCCCTGACAAAGGAACGATTTCCAGCCGCAATGCTCAGTACAAATGGCAGCTTCCCGGGAATTGGAAAAATGTTCGCCCGACTGAAGCTCGCGAATTCAGTGCAACTTCAGGCAGTCGAAGCGGAACTCCATGCACAAGTTGCGTGGATGTGCGATCACGGGCTGCGGCCAACACACCTGAATGGCCACCAGTACCTTGAAATGATCCCACAGGTCTCGATGATGATTCCCAGGATCCTCAGTCATTTTTCGATCGGAACAGTTCGAGTCGCGCTCGAACGCGGACTTATTCGGAACGTCCTGTTCCGAGGTGACGTAACGGGATGGGGCCTTGCTCAAGTGAAACAGCATTATGCAAAGGCGTTTCGTCGCCGAATGCTCCACGCAGGAGCCTCGTTTACCGAGCGTTTCTACGGAACATCGCACGCAGGTCGAATTGACCGGCGTTTAATCTCTGAATTCTTACGTCAATCAATGCAGGCTGGAACGACAGAAATTGGAGTTCATCCCGCCGTACGGCTGACCGCTGAAAATCTTCTACCGAGCGATCCCTGGTTCGATCCGCTGGCCAAATCGCGCCCGATGGAACTCCAATGGCTCTGTGATAACGACCTCGTCGACGAACTTTCAGCTCGTGGGCTCGGACTGGGCCGTCTCGGATCACTTTGAGCTTCTTCAGGGAACGGACGACGTCCGTTAAAGTCGGGATTTTACTTGTTGGCTCCTCGACGGATTCCGTTCAAGAATAGACGCCTCTCAACTGCACAACTGAATCACCCGAATGGCACATCTTTTTGCAGGTAATGCCAGATCGCAAAGATTACCGTCAATTTGACTGAAAAACATTGAGTTTTCAATCGATTTTGTCAATTGTGATAAAGTCGCAGGCACGTGAGTGAAATCGAGTGAACGAGGCCGAAAAATCGCCTTGAATTTGTTGTCTTCAGTCGTTTTGGGTGCAATCTTGAGATCATGCTCAAGATCTGCCAATCACCGTTTCCCCAATCGACGCTCAGTTACGTCGCGCTCCGCGTTGCGTTTCTGCAAACGTTTGAGATTTTTTCGCAGCAAAAGCAATTTCTGGGCGAATCTTTAGAATCACGCGGATATCTGTGCGAAGTCCCTTTCCTGCAGGAAGTTGCGCCGGCCGTTCAACTCGAGCTGCTGGCGTCAACCTGGCACAAGCATCAAAGCCGGGAAATCCATCGATCGGATTTGATTGATGAAAGTGTGATCTACGCCGCGTGCGAAGTAACGGCTCGTGCGGTCGAAAACGATCCAGAATCAGTTCTTCGATCGCTAATCGACGGTCCGGTCAAGGTCACGGTACCGCTCGATTCCTACTTCGCCAGGGAGATTCGATTACTTTACCTCGAACTTCCAAACGATTGCGACTTTCTTCTCGTCAGCCAGTTTCTGGACCTTGATCCTGAGGACGCCATCGACCAGAAGCTTCAGTTGGGACTTGATCCTAACCGGATGTTGCCCATGTTCGAAGCGCTCGGACGTTGGCATATTTCGCCTCAAATCATCGGTTGCCTGCGGGGCCTGTTAACCGAGGCGGAATTGGCTCGTGTGGCGACGATCCTGCGAGTGCCATGTTTGACATGATCGTTTTTTCAGACGATCTGAATGTCGTGGATGGCGTGAACAGGAGGCATCTGCCACTCACAAGCTTGTCCTAAAGCTGCGAACAGTTGCTCGATCCCCAACGAATTTCGACTGTATGGCGTAAACGGCAATTGGTCCGGTTGGTTGACCCGCCAAAAAGAAGCGGCGTACCATCGACGAGCATCATTGTTTCCGTTCGACACTTGCATGAGCGACATCGTGACCGAATCATCCGACGAATCTGTTGATCCCAAATCTGCCGCGAGTGAGAACTCAGCGACAACCCCGGTTGGATCAACTTCTGATCAATTGCCGGGTCAGGCAATTTCACCGATGACGCCTGAAGAAGACGGACTGCCTGAATGGGAACCACTGACCCCCGAATTGGTGGAAGACGAGGCAATTCGCGGGGACTTCGTGATTCGATGGGTCGTTGTGGGGCTGGCGCTGCTGCTCGGGATTTCACAAATCACCGAAACACGAACTCTGTTGCACTTGAAAAATGGCGAGTATCTGTTGAGCCACGGCTTATTGCCCGGAGCGAAAGACGTCTTCTCGTACACGGCCAACGACCGAAAGTGGGTGAATCTGTCGTGGCTGTTTGACATCGCGGCGGCCGGTCTGTTTTCCGTCGCTGGCGGAATTGGACTTTCGATTGCTCAGGGGCTGTTGGCGGGCCTTACGTTTGGACTGATTGTGCATGCGGTTCGGCCAAATATTCGGACCTGGTGGGGATCTCTTTGCGCAGTTCTGGCATTGCTGGTCTGTTATTCCCAATTTACCGTCCAGCCGGAACTGGTCACACTGTTGGGTCTCAGCTTTGTATTATGGACCCTGATTCAATCTGATGAACCAGGTCAATCGGGACGCCTTTGGCTGCTGGTCCCCGCCCTTTTGATCTGGGCTCAATTCGATCAGCGTGCGTGGTTTGGCTGGTTCTTATTGCTGTTATGGGCGGCGGGCGATTTCTTATCCCGCAAAAGCTCGCCATTGCACGAGAAAGGACCGTTGGGCACTGTCGCGTTCTTGTCATTAGCCGCAGTCGCCGTCCATCCATTTTTGTGGGAATCGTGGTTGGCTCCGTTTCGAATGTACTTCACGGATTATCCTGCCATGCGATTTGCCTATCCGCAGCCTTCTTCAACGGATCAGGTTTTTCATGAGATCTGGAAGCCGTTTTTCTGGCGGTCGATCAACCACAGAGGAATTGCCGCTCTGATTCTTGCCGCTTCCACGGTCGTAACGCTTGTGCTGAATGGATCACGACTCCGCTGGTCACATCTTTGTGCATTTGTCGGCTTCAATGCGTTAAGTCTGTTTGCCACTCATGAACTTGCTGCCGCCAGTCTCGTCAATTGCGTTCTGAGTACAGTCAACGCCCAAGAGTGGTACCGCGAACGGTTTGGCCAGGTCTACTCGATCGATTGGCGCGAACTGCTGTTTTCACGCGGTGGACGCGCTGTCACTGTTATCAGCTTCTTCGCGCTGGCATGGCTGATCTTAAGCGGCAGACTTGATGGCCCGGGAGGTAAACGGACAGGATTGGGTTTTGATGGTCAACTCGCAAACGCGATGAGTGGATATCAAAAACAGAATTTTCATCTGGTCGACGATCAGCCATTCAATTTTTCGCTGAGACAAGGTGACCTGATGATCTGGGGGGGGCTAAAGCCATTCGTTGACAGCCGTGCGGGTCTCTATTTCGGCAACGAGACAAGTAACTTGCTGGGTACTCACAATAAGACCCGTCAGTCTCTGCGACAGAAACAAGAAGCGGTTGAGGGATCGAGCGAACCAGTTTTTTGGAAAGAGACGTTCAATAAATACCATATTCATCAGGCGTGGCCTCGTTTGACCGGGCCTTTTCAAGCCCCCGATTACGCCACATTCTTTTCTTTGCTGTCGACAACAGATTTTGAATTGAGTGATCTCAATTCCGCAACGGCGATCTTCCTTCGAAAAGATGCCAAAAACGAAACCGTCGAGTCGAATCTGAAAGAACATCCGTTCGACCTGATTGTACGAGGTTTCCGGACCAAGCCCGAGCGCGTCGATGATTTCACGCGGGAATGGTCTAAGCCTGCAAGTACGTACGACAATCTTTTCGCCTTACGTCGACCAAATGATCCCGCTGGTGTTCAAGTGGGTCAACACTACGCCAACCTGATGGTGGCCGGGCGAGGTTCTCAAACGGCTGCCAGTGCACTGCTGGCGATCCGCAACGCGAATGAAGGCCTGAAAACCGACGCGAACACGGCCGACGGATACCGCGTGCTGGGAATGAGCTACACAATTCTTGGGCAACTGGAATCGGCAATCCTGTCGCAACAAGGGGGACCGAGCAGTCCGAATCTTCTGCGATATTACCAGGCTGTTGCGGCGCTCCAACAGGCGAATGCACTAAAGCCAGGAGACAACGGCACGATCCAAATGTTGATGCAACAATATCGATCAATGAATAAGCAGGACGCGCAACTCGATCTGATGAAGAAGCTTAAACAATTACGGCCCTACTCAAAATCAATGACAGATGAACAGCGTCAGGAACGGGAAGGGATCGTGAATGCCATCGATCAGTTGTATGAGCCTGTTTCTCAGGTCGAAACGTTAGTCGATAAGGCGTTAAGCGAAGGCAAGGATCGATTTCAGGTCGCAGCCGGAGCGTATCAGATGGGCTGCGTTTTGATTGCTGTGAAAACGCTGGAAGAAGATGCGATTTATCTCGAGAAAAATCCCGAGGCCAAACTCGTTTTAGGAAGCTGGTTGATGGAAGTTGGTCGAGGCCGTGAGGCGGAAACAATCTTCGAGAATCTCGAAGGTTTCGCCGTCGAACGATCACTGACTGGATGGCGAGATTCGGCCGCGATTTCCGCTTTGACACTCGCGAATTATTCCCGTGCCATCAAACTTTGGAGTGACGAGCGCGACTTAGCCGCCACGTCTCCGGTTATCAAAACCATGTTTACTCTGCCATTTCTGACATTGAATCCACTTTGGATGGGGCCTGATGCCTATCCAACTTCAAACCTGGGTGCCACCGCTCAAGTTATTCAGGGGGTTCGCCATGAAGGAGTGCTGGCGACTTATCAAATCGCACTGGCTCAGATGGAGGCGGGGACCGTCGATGAAGCAAGCAAGTCGATTCGACGTGCGATAGAACTTTATCCTCGTTCGCCACTCAGACCTGTTCTGCGGTTTTACCTTGAGTGCCTGACTGGCGAGCAAATTGAGCTGAAGCTTGAGGAATCAAAAGAGGAAGAATTGTTCGACCTGACGGAACCGGAACCCGATGCGAAAGCCGAACCAGACACGAAAAAAGAGCAGGAAGCGAAACCGCCTCAAGAATCAAATAACAAATAATCTCTCGACAAGGCGTTGACCGCCAGGAAAGCAACATGACTGGATCACGCTGGACTTCATTAGGTGCCATCTTCTGTTTGTTTTCTGTTGCGTTCGGAGCCTTTGCCGCGCACGGACTCGATCGAGTTTTCGTGGAAAAGTATTCGGGAAGAAGCCGCGAAGTCGGCGGGCAGACTGTTCCCCTGGCGACAAAGTTTTTGAATGACTTTAAAACCGGGGCGGAGTACCAGATGTATCACGGACTCGCCTTGATCGCGGTCGGCTTGATCCTGGATCGTCGCCCGTCTCGCGCGGCGAGCATCGCCGCATGGATGTTTGCGGCGGGTATCGTGCTGTTTTCCGGAAGTCTGTATGTCCTCACGCTGACGGGTATCACGAAGTGGGGAGCGGTCACGCCATTAGGCGGCCTGGCGTTTCTCGTTGGCTGGTTTTTTCTGTCGCTGGCCGCGTTGGGAAAACCTGCGGAGGTTGCGCGCAAGTCTCCTGATCTTGCACTCTGACCGACCGAAGGTCTCCTCTTCCCTGCCACACATGTGCAAAATGGTGAAATCGCCGGACGGGTTGAGGTCAAAGAAATGTGTTTGTTTCAAAGGGGATTATTAGCGTGCGTCCCCGGATAACGGCAAACGCGATTTCCTTGTGCGAATTGAATTGGGCGACAGGATCGTCACCGTCCCACTAAGGTGGGATGTTTTTCCCGCAGACGACCCAAACATCGCCTCGAAATTTGATGGGGTCAACCGAGATGTGATTCATGTAAATTCTAAGGTGGAAACCAGGCTCATGGTAAAAAAACCACAACATATCGTACATGTGAGGCTTGGAAACCTGTGCACGACGAGACGGTGGCAGAATTAATTCGATTCACTTGAAATCGTATGGTCGGGTTTATAAATTCGTTGCGTCACCCGTTACTGGACACACGACAACGCTATCACCCTTCAGTCGCTTAAATCTGTATTTCAAGGTGGAACGATGCCTCAATTTCACTGGAACCGCTGGATTTCCGCACTCATTTCACACACACACACACACGAAGCGTGCGCGTCGTCGCCGAACTGAGCTCCCTACGGATGTCCCGGCGTTAGAGTCCCGGATGATGCTCTCGGCAGCAACCTTGGATGTCACGACGGTCTTGATCGGAAGTGGCAGTACGTCATCGGATTCAGGAGGCAGCGCGACATCCTCGGGTTCCGGCGACGGCAGTTCGCAAAACCTCGCCACATCGAACTACGGAAGCGGGGCGATTTCTCTGTCGCCACCGAGCTCCGGTAACGGCAGCACACAGACATCAGCAACTTTGGGAAGTGGTTCTGTTACGTCAGCCTATTCAGGATCGGGGTCTGGTTCAGGAATCGGATCTGGAACAGGCACGGGGAGCGGCAGTGGGACCGGTACTGGCTCAGGTACGGGAAGCGGATCCGGCTCTGGAAGCGGGCCGGGGTCGATCACAGCCGCCGACCAGTTCGCTGAGACTTACCCGACTGTTGGGATCGATATTGATTTGCTTTTCGGCAGCGTGGATACGGTGCCAGGTTCGCTTCAGGCAATCCTGATTTCTGCGCCAACACAAGGGGCAGTGTCTGTTGCCGGCGGTACTGCGGCCTACGTCCCCAACGTGAATGCGACGGGATCCGATACGTTTACGTTTGAGCTGACAAACGGAACGGTTTGCAGCGCCCCTGCTACGGTAAATATCACGCTCGCGACCGTTACAATGACGCTTTCGGATGCGAACGCTGGCGGAATATTCAACGAAAGCGACGCGGACACAGAAACTGATTCCAATCCTGGCGCAAATACCGTTTCAAACATCGCAGCCGACTACGGCCCTGGTGACATCTCCTCCATTTACACGTTGTCGGGAAGTTCGACTGCGACTGACGTAAAACAGATGTTCGGCTCAATCACGTTGCAAGCGCTGTCGAACTCCATTCACAACTCGTTCGAGACGACCACATTAACGTTTGGGGTGTACTTACCAAACGGGCAGCAAGCTGGCACGGCGACATACAACTTTGGAAACAACAATTACAGCGGCAGCCTCGTCTTTCCGCAAACAATCACTGCGTCACAACTTAACGTCGGTAGCAACAACGTCACTGGATCGCTTGTGTCGGGTACCGCAGCGCGGCCCCTTGCGACAGACGTAATTCAGGTGATTAAAAGCAACTCAAACGATTCGAGCACCGCGTACCAGATCTTAATCTCAAAGGTTACAGGCCCGGTCACGAACATGATTGACAGCCAATTCAGCACGGTTTTCAAGATACTGGACCAAGGAGAGCAGGATGCAATTGGCATCCTCGGACAAGCCGCTGGCACCCAATTCAATAACACGGTGATTTCGCCCGTTATGACTCAAATACAACAGATGAATGCGGATCTGGACGCACGCGCGGCAAAATGGGCACAGATGGTATTCGACAACTCTGGCCTTGACAATTACATCAATTTTGCGAACGGCACCGTGCAACAAATTCAAGCACAAATAGCAACCTGGCTTAATAGCGGATTCAGCGGTGGGTCGGTGACCGTCACCTTCAATTCGCCCATAACGACGCAATTACTCCCTACAATAATCAATCTGGAGCAGCAGGTTGCGAGCAATGGGATTCCCTCGTTAGGGACGGCAGCACAGATGTTCCTCTCAAATACAGCAGCCCTTCTCAATGGAAGCCAAGCCACACTGGTTTGGAATCTACCAAACAACTCGCAGGTTTTCGTGACGGACACCGCCACTGTCTCTGTCGTAGGAAGCAGGTGGTCCCCCGGCGACAACGTAAGCGTTTACGTACGAATTAATCTCGGCAATTACGGGTATCTGCAACTGCAACTAGGTGATTCTTTCGGAAAGGATCAAACGAACCATTTTAATTATGGGTTTACCAGCTACATTACGGTAATAAACAGGTAACGTTCGTGCATCACTTTAAAGTGATGCCATTTGGAAAAAAGATTGCTTCCAGGCGAACATTTAACTATGACTTCTTACGTCTGCGAATTGAAGAAACAGATGATCAATCACGTTGTAATCATTGCAATTCAAGGGATTTCGACGTTTTTAATTTCGGGAGTTGTCTGTCCAGCAATATTCGCTGCCGAAACGGGAACAGATCAGCAAACGCAAAACGAGATCGAACGATTTCCGATTGAGCGTGATTGCGTTATCTTAGTTCCCGTGACCGTTTTCGGCAAAGAAGAGCGTTTTTTGATTGGTACGGGGGGGACAACGATAGTTTTAGACAAACGAACGTTCGAGGAACGGCTTGGAAAACCGGTTAATACGGTCGTCGCAACCGACGCCTTAACGCCGCTACGTATTCCCTTATTTCGCCGCCCACCAATTATCGTTGGGGGTCGATCTTCATTTGCGACGGAAGATGGCGGGCTGATCGGATGTATCGATCTGTCGCCGCTAAATAAACATTATGGCAAGGATATATCCGGCGCCATAGGAATGGATTTCCTTAAGTCGAAAGTTCTCAGGGTTGATTTCGGCAGCGGATATGCAAGTTTTCTAAAAGAACCTAGCAACGCATTCGCAGAATCCGAACGACTATCGTTTCTTAATACGGGATCGCCCTCGATTCGTGTCCAAGTAGCAGATAGTGGTTTCCATACGTTTATGGTTGACACCGGGTTTAATGGCAGCTTGGCGTTGGAGCCGGGTTTGTTTGGAAAGTTGCTCAAAACGAAGCAGATTGAACTGAGAGAAAATGGGAGGGCCATTGACCTCGGGGGCGGCGGTAAAACCAAACTCCGGCGTGGAATTTTGAGCAGCGTCGCCGTTGGGTCGTTCCAAATTTGTAACGTCAATGTCAATGAGACTCCGATCAACACCGTTGGATTGGCTTTTCTCGAACGATTCGTGTCGGAATTTGATTTCCCCAATCGCAAATTATTTCTATATCGAAACAAACTCACGAACCTGCCAGAGCCTCGAACGCTCTGTGGGTTTGGTGTGGCGCGCGTCAATCAGTTGACAGTGGTTGACGATGTTGACGACCCGGCACGAGATGCCGTGGTTCAAAAAGATGACGTGATACTAACAGTTAACGATACTCCCGCAGACAGGCTGTCGCTCTCAAAAATTCGGATTCTTTGTACTGTCCCGGACTCAAAACTCAAGCTGACGTTGCAGCGGGACGGGGTACGCTTCGATGTCGCGCTCGATCTAAAGCGGATTCCCGATCCGTTCCCGTCCGTGGTGTCGGAAGAAAACGCTATTCCTTCCGGAAAGTGAGTTGTTGGCGTTCCAAACACAAGAGCACGCAAGATGCCGCAACAGATCGTATTGTGGTTGGGTGTGGGGCAATTTCAATAACACGGTGATTTCGCCCGTTATGACTCAAATACAACAGATGAATGCGGATCTGGACGCACGCGCGGCAAAATGGGCACAGATGGTGTTCGACAACTCTGGCCTTGACAATTACATCAATTTTGCGAACGGCACCGTGCAACAAATTCAAGCACAAATAGCAACTTGGCTTAATAGCGGATTCAGCGGTGGGTCGGTGACCGTCACCTTCAATTCGCCCATAACGACGCAATTACTCCCTACAATAATCAATCTGGAGCAGCAGGTTGCGAGCAATGGGATTCCCTCGTTAGGGACGGCAGCACTGATGTTCCTTTCAAATACAGCAGCCCTTCTCAATGGAAGCCAAGCCACACTGGTTTGGAATCGACCGAACAACTTGCAGGTTTTCGTAACGGACACTGCCACAGTCTCTGTCGCAGGAAGCAGGTGGTCCGTCGGCGACACCGTCAGCGTTTCTGCACAGATAAGTGTTCCTGAATACGGATATTTTCAACTTTACTTCGACGATTCATTTGGCAGCGGCGAAAAAAACAAAACACATTTTGGCGCGATCATCGGATTACAAAGAGCGTTTTAGTTTGGCCTCGTTTAGTGCGCCGCAACTACAGTTGTAACGATCAAAGAAATGGCCAATTGCCGAGGGGCCGATAAATGCACATAATATATTATAAAACAATAATCAGTACTCTTTTTTTTTACTTTAATGTCCGTTTAGACGCAGTACTGGCCTTAGCCGTTGTTTTGTGTTCGGTAGTTTTAGTCGCGAATGATGATTCAGGCCCACGTTTGAAAAGCGACCTCGAACGATTCCCAATTGAACGATCAAGTCCGTTTTTCGTTCCCGTGACTGTTTTTAATAAACAAGAAATATTTTGTATCGACACAGGCGCGACAGCAACAATATTGGACAAAGTAAGATTTTCACAACTTCTTGGAAAGGTGCAGAAAGAAGAGATCGCATCCGGTGCTGTCAACATGCAGAGAATTTCCTTATTTCGATCGCCTGCAATGATTGTCGGGCAGAAGGCACCTATCGAAACGGGAGGAGGGAAGGGGCTCATCGGTGGTGCCGACCTTTCGGCAATTCGCAAATCTGTCGATGTGGACATTTCAGGAATTTTGGGGATGGACTTTCTTAGGACGAAGGTGCTAAGAATAGATCCTGATGCGGGGTATATAGAGTTTCCAAATTGTCCAACCAACACGTCGGTGCAATCTCAACGGCTCGTATTACTCGAAAACGGATTGCCATCGATTCGTATGCAAGTTGCGGATGCGGGCTTTCGTTCGTTTATCATTGACACGGGGTTTAACGGAAGCCTAACGTTAGAGACGGAACTATTCTCAAAGCTACTTAAAGCAAAGAAAATCGCTTTGCGTTCACGTGGGACAATGGATGAAATCGGGGGCGAAGCGAAATTTCGTCGAGGAATTATCAGTCAAGTCACCCTTGGGCCTTACGTTTTATCAAATTTGAATGTCGATGAAACTTCACATAACTCAATTGGGTTGCTTTTCCTTGAGCGATTCGTGACGGAAATCGATTTTTCCAATCGCAAATTATTTCTTACTGCCAGTCAATTTATGAACTTGCCAGAGCTTCGTACGCTCTGCGGGTTTAGTGTGACTCGCGTCAATCGGACAGCGGTAATTAACGATGCCGAAGACTCCGCACGTGATGCTGGAATCCAGAACGAAGACGTCATAATTACGATTAATAAAACGCCGGCACACAAGTTGTCACTCTCAAAAATTCGGATTCTTTGCACCGTCCCGGACTCACAACTCAACCTGACGCTCGAACGTGACGGCAAACGTTTTGATGTCACGCTCGATTTAAGACGGATTCCCGATCCGTTTCCGTCCGTGGTGTCGGAAGAAAACGCTATTCCTTCCGGAAAGTGAGTTGTTGGCCTTCCAACCACAAGAGCACGCAAGATGCCGCAACAAATCGTATTGGGGTTGGGTGTGGGGCAATGTGGTCTCGATTTTCTCGCGGAAATTCTGCAAAAACAACACGGTTCACGCATCACGACAGAACAAACGCCGATCCTTCCCTGGAAACAATCTCCAGATCTGCCGGGGATTCGTGAGCGGATCGCTCGCTGGAAAGAAACGTGTCCCGAGGCGATCGTCGGTGATGTCGCTTCGTTTTATCTCCCGTATGTCGAACAGGCGATCCAAATCGAGCCTTTGATTCGCATCGTTTGTTTGAAACGACCACGCGATGAAGTTGTGCGTGCCTTTTGTCATAGCCTTGACTCAACGCGACGTGTTCCCACCAACCATTGGTCCGAAACGCTCTCCGTTGGTTGGTCGCATGACCCGCTCTGGACACAGGCTTTTCCACAATACGCCACCACCGATCGCGAAGAAGCGATCGGATTGTACTGGGATGAATACGACCGACGCGCGAGCGATCTGGCAAAAAAGTTCCCCAAACATTTTCTGATTCTGGATGCAGCGGAGCTTTATGGCGAAGTCGGAGTGCGAGGCGTGCTCGATTTCATCGGAATTCGCCGAGTCGATCAGGTGATTCCCAAGGCGACTCATTCGTTTCCATCCCCGCCTGCGTCGCTGCCGATTGCTAAGTTGCCAACCGCCAGAAACCCACTTGATCCCGCAAAGTGTGTGATTCTTGTTCCGTTCACCGGCTTCATCCATCCTGAATGCGATGACGCTTTGAAAGAGCTCGAGCGGCGTGGATATCCTGTTCGACGGGTCGGTGGTTATGCGGCGATCGATCAGGGTCGGAACCAGATGGCGACCGATGCGATGGTCGACGGTTTCGAAGAAACAGTCTGGATCGATTCCGACATTGGATTTCATGCCGATGATGTCGAACGCCTCAGGTCCCACCCAGTTTCAATTGTCAGCGGGATTTATCCTCAAAAAGGAAAACGGTCGATCGCCGGCCATATTCTGCCGGGTACATTGAATATCGTTTTTGGCGAAGCGGGGGGACTTGTCGAAATGTTGTACCTGGCGACCGGCTTTTTGCTGGTTCGTCGCGAAGCGTATCTCGGGATTCAGCGTACGTTACATCTGCCGGTCTGTAATGAACGACACGGACGACCAACAATCCCGTATTTCATGCCGATGATCCGTACGCAAGACGACGGACATTGGTATCTGGCCGAGGATTATTCGTTTTGCGAACGTGCGAGGCAATCGGGATTCAAATGCTACGCCGACACACGGATCAGGCTGTGGCATATCGGCTGGTACCGCTACGGCTGGGAAGACGCAGGAATCGACCGCCAAAGATTTCAGTCCTTCAACCTTGACGTCAGCGGCAAGTAAAAAGCTATGCGCAGGTCTCCCGACCTCGCACTCTGACCGACTGAAGGTCTCCTCTTCCCGTTCCCGAGAAATTACCACACTTTTGACAGCGACTATTGTTTTAATTGCCTGCGGGGGTACAATCCGGTCAGCGAAACAAAGAACTTTCGGCTGGAAATACGCTCGATGAAGGCAACTTTGGAACACGATGACGAACAGTTTTTACTGAGCCTGCAACGGCTTGGAGCGGGGACAGTTCAAGATTTGTGTACGGCCGCCGGAGTCACCGCGACGGCAGTTCGTTTGCGATTAAGTCGTTTGCAGTCATTGGGTTTTGTAGACCGCCAAACAATTCGAGAGGGGCGTGGTCGGCCTCACCACACGTACAAGATCACGGAACAAGGTCAAAGACAGCTAGGGGATAACTACTCGGAATTGGCTCGCTTATTGTGGAGCGAACTGCAGAAAATCGATGAGATCGATGTACGCCAGCGTGTTACCGGGCGGATTCGAGACGCCATGGTTCGGCAGTACGGTGCAAAGGTCCAAAGTTCGGTACTTTCTGACCGGTTTGCTCAATTGGGCGTTGCTCTTTCGGAACGTGGATTTTCGGTTGAAATTGCCTCAAATGACACATTGCCGATTTTGCGAGAAAACCACTGTCCCTATCACGATCTGGCACAGCAGGATTCGGGGATTTGCGAGTTAGAACAACAGGTATTCGAGCAGGTTTTGGGGGTTCCATTAACGCTATCTTCATGTTGTCGAGATGGTGATCATTGCTGCGAGTTTCATCCAGCGCCTTCGAACTGATCGTGGCACATGGTTTTGATGGCTGGTCGGGTGAAACACGGAACGAATACTGGTAGAGTTTGGGCTTTGGAGAAGTGTCTCAACTCAATTCCACCAAAGAGATAAGAAACGGACGGAACGATCATGACGACTTGGATTGAAGGCCGATTTGAAGAGAACGTCATCACCACATCGCTGGAACAGGCGATGAACTGGGCTCGCCAATCGAGTATTTGGCCGATGACGTTCGGATTGGCTTGTTGTGCCATCGAAATGATGGCTGCTGGTGCAAGTCGTTTCGATATGGACCGATTTGGCGCCGGTGCCTTTCGTGCAACACCTCGGCAGGCTGATTTGATGATCGTCGCGGGAACCGTGACCTACAAAATGGCCAGTCGCGTTCGTCGACTTTACGAGCAGATGCCCGACCCCAAGTATGTCATTGCGATGGGTGCCTGCACCGTCGGCGGTGGTCCCTACTTCAAGTACGGCTATCATGTTGTCAAGGGGGTTGATCTCGTGGTCCCCGTGGACGTGTATGTTCCCGGTTGCCCGCCACGACCTGAAGCGCTGCTCGAAGGATTGATGCGAATTCAAGATAAGATTAAGGCCAAGAAGATCACTCGAAGTCAAGAAATTCTTCCGATCCCGCACCATACGGGCCGGGTCTCATTGCCAATTATTCAAAATCTAACCGAAGTTGTTTGAACGTTTTCCTGAAGTGTCGTCTGTGTTGCGTGAATGGCCCTCTGCGAAACCCCTTGCCAGACGCAAGCGAAAAGAGTTTGAAAAATGTCCAGCCTGCTGAAAATTACCGACCTGCACGTCTCTGTCGATGAAAAGCCCATTTTAAAAGGGGTTAGTCTCGAAATCCGCCAGGGTGAAATCCACGCACTGATGGGACCGAACGGTTCTGGCAAAAGCACTCTTGCCTATACCCTTGTCGGACATCCCAAGTACGAAGTCACCAGCGGCACGATCGAAATCGATGGAGTTCCTCTCAACGATCTTGATCCTTGCGAGCGAGCACGACTCGGGATGTTTCTGGCGTTTCAATACCCGGTCACGATTCCTGGTGTGAAGGTGGCTGACTTTCTCAGGCACGCTGTCACAAATATTCGAAACCCCGCCCGCAAAGAAGGTGAAAGCCTTATTCCAATGCGAGATTTCCGTAAGGAATTGAAAGATCGCATGGAAGAGCTGGGGATGGACGTCGAATTCGCTCGACGATACCTGAATGAAGGCTTTTCCGGCGGCGAAAAGAAGCGAATGGAGATTCTGCAACTGGCAATGCTTCAACCAAAGTTTGCAATTCTCGATGAGACCGACAGCGGCCTGGACAGTGATGCCGTCCGTGTCGTCAGTGAAGGGCTGCGAAAGCTTGCCGGACCTCAGATGGGTGTCCTGATCATCACACACCATGAACGGTTGCTGGAATATAATGTTCCGCAATTCACCCATGTGATTCTGGCTGGAAGAATCGTCGAAACCGGCGACGCTTCATTGGCTCATGAACTTCACAATCACGGTTACGCTGCTGTTCGTCAGCGGCATCCAGCCGAAGCGGCGGAAGAACAGGAACATCAGAAGGTGACTTCCAAGGCTGCAGTCGTGGCAAACTGAGGTTCTCAGGGCGACGACGACAGTGGTCGATCGAAATTGGGTTACTGCCGTTGAAGGCAGAATTTGAAACAAAGAACAGACAATCAATTCGCGGTAGGGAAAACCACCAATTATGACGACTGATGTACCAGTTCTTGATGACGAAATTGGCGTAGGCGATTATCAATACGGGTTTCATGATCCAACCGATAAATACGTCTTCAAAAGCCGTCGCGGACTTGATCGCGACATCGTCCATCAGATCTCGGAAATGAAGAACGAGCCGATGTGGATGCGCGAGTTCCGGCTCGAAGCACTCGATCTGTTCTACAGTAAGCCGATGCCCACTTGGGGCGGCGATATGTCTGAACTCGATTTTCAGAACATGTTCTATTTTGTGAAGGCGTCACAGGGCCAGGAAAAATCCTGGGATGACGTCCCCGACGATATTCGCAAGACTTACGATCGACTCGGTATTCCTGAAGCAGAGAAGAAATATCTGGCGGGTGTGAAGGCTCAGTACGAATCTGAAGTCGTCTATGGCAGCCTTCAGGAAGACTTGGCAAAGCAGGGAGTGATCTTCACCGATACCGATTCGGCTGTTCGAGACTATCCCGATCTGGTTCGCGAATACTTCGGTACCGTGATTCCGTCGGCAGATAACAAATTCGCAGCACTGAATTCCGCAGTCTGGTCCGGTGGTTCGTTCATCTATGTCCCCAAAGGAGTGAAGATCGAATTCCCGCTCCAGGCTTATTTCCGAATCAACACCCAGAACATGGGTCAGTTCGAGCGGACTCTGATCATCGTCGACGAAGGGGCGTCAGTTCACTATGTCGAAGGCTGTACGGCACCGACCTACAGCAGCGACAGTCTGCATTCGGCCGTCGTCGAAATTCTTGTTAAGCGAGGCGGTCGGTGTCGCTATACGACAATCCAGAACTGGTCAAATAACGTTTACAATCTCGTCACCAAGCGAGCCAAAGCCTATGGCGATTCGCTGATGGAATGGGTTGATGGAAATCTCGGCTCAAAGCTGACAATGAAGTATCCAGCGATTTACCTGATGGAGCCGGGTGCTCGTGGCGAAACACTGTCGATCGCGTTCGCCGGTAAGGGACAACATCAGGACGCGGGGGCCAAGATGGTCCACTGTGCTCCATATACGTCCAGTCGCGTGATTTCGAAGAGTATTTCAAAGGATGGCGGGCGGGCGGGCTATCGTGGGCTGGTCAAAGCGACTCATGACGCTCATCACTGCAAGAGCAACGTTGTCTGTGACGCATTAATTCTCGACTCGCACAGCCGAAGTGATACCTATCCCTACATCGAAGTCAACCACGACAACCTGACGATCGAGCATGAAGCGTCCGTCTCGAAGATTGCTGAAGAACAATTGCTCTATCTGATGAGCCGCGGCATGAGCGAAACCGAAGCGTCAGCGATGATCGTGACTGGCTTTATCGAACCACTCGTTAAAGAATTGCCAATGGAATACGCGGTCGAAATGAACCGCTTGATCGAACTGCAGATGGAAGGGAGTGTCGGGTAAATTTCCGAAGCTATGTTGACTGTGACTCCCTCCCGTACCACTGCGTTTGATGTCGATGTGTTTGAGCAATTTATTGCCTCGCGCCGTGAACCTGAATGGGTGACCGACCTGCGACGCAATGCATTTGAGATCTATCGCGAACTGCTCGCGTCAGAACTCGACCCTGAAGAATGGAAGCGGGTCGATATTCGTGCGTTTCGGCCCGAGAAATTCTCGATCCCGACGGCGACGAAACCCGCGGCGGCGTTTGACACGCTGCTCGCCGATCGAGCTGAATTTGCTGGCTTCATCACCCATATTGATACTGTTAGCTCTCCAGCCAAACTGGATGAAGAGTTGGCTAAGAAAGGGGTTCTGTTCGGCAGCCTCAGCGAGCTTGTTCAGAGTCATGGTGACGTTTTAAAGCCACATTTGATGACCCGGGCTGTCACGCCGGACGCCGACCGTTTTGCCGCATGGCATGCCGCGTTCTGGACAGGTGGAACGGTGCTGTACGTGCCGCGTAATGTTCAAATTGAAAAGCCGTTGTATAGCCTGCTTGGTCTGGCGACGGACGGTGCTGCCGACTTCACTCACACGTTGATCATCCTTGAAGAAGGTGCGTCGGCTACGTTGCTTGAAGAAACAGCGTCAGCCTCGTCCACCGCTACTGGCCTACACGTTGGAGCAGTGGAACTGTTGCTGGCGGCTCGATCGAATCTCTGTTATGTGCAAATTCAGAACTGGAACGACAAGGTCTGGCACTTTGCTCATCAAGCGGGACGAGTCGAAGCCAGTGCGTCGCTGCAATGGACCGCAGGTGCGATTGGTGCCAAACTGGCTCATATCCATCAGGAAGTGTTCCTTGATGGCAAGGGTGCCGCTGCCGAAGTGAATGGGGTCACTTTTGCCAGCGAAAAACAGCTGATCTCTTACTACACGCAGCAAACTCATAATGCTCCGAACACGCGTAGTGACCTGCTTTATAAAGACGTCGTTCGTGATCATGCCCGCTGCGTCTGGCGCGGGATGATCAAGGTCGCCAAGGATGCGCAGAAAACCGATGGTTATCAGAGGAACGACAGCCTGCTGTTGAGCGAAACCTGTCGTGTGGATGCGATCCCTGGTCTTGAGATTGAAGCTGACGATGTGCGATGTACCCACGGTGCAACGTGCGGCCAGGTCGATGAAGAACAGCTCTTTTACTGTATGTGCCGCGGACTAAGGCGCATGGAAGCCATGCATCTGATCGTGGAAGGCTTCTTCCAAAGGGTGTACGACCGAATTCCTGTGGAAATCGTACGAGAAACACTTGGTCAAGCCGTGGAAAGAAAGCTTGGAATCTCCTGAGTCGACGGAAAGTATTGCCCTGCATGCCAGAATTTGAACGTGTTGCTTTGATCAGTGAAATCCCGTCCGGCGGACGATTGTCGATTCTTGTCGACGATATTCCCTCGTTGCTGATTCGTGTGGGTGACGAGTTTTTTGCGGTCGAAGATGTTTGTTCGCATGATGGCCAACCATTAACGAACGGCCCCGTCGAGAGTTGCTCGATTACTTGCCCTCGTCATGGTGCAAAGTTCGATTTGCGCACGGGCCAACCGCTTTGTATGCCGGCGATCGAACCCATTTCGACATTTGAAGTGCAACTTCGTGACGGCGAAATTTATGTGAGACCCAGATCATGACCTCTGAAACTCTTTCAATTCCTATTGTTCCAGCGACGGAATGCTGCTCCGAAACCGTACCAAAATCTGATAGTCTTCCAATCGTCAGCGCAAATCCAGTAGCCACTACGGAAGCTTGTTGCCATTCGCCGTCGGCAGAATTGCCGGTTGCGGCGTCTTCGCAGTATGAAAGTTGTTCGAGCGGTCAAGCTCTCGCAACAGATGCGGTTGCGTCAGACGAGAATAATGCCCCCAACGACGCCACGCTCATTGACGCGTTGCGTACGGTTATTGATCCAGAATTGATGATCAACATCGTTGATTTAGGTCTTGTTTATTCGATCAATCAGACTGATCGAAAAGTTCTGGTTGAAATGACGTTAACCAGCCCCGCTTGTCCCGCAGGACCACAGATCATTTCACAAGCAAAAATGGCTTTGGAAAAGATTTCAGGGGTTGACGTCGCCGAAATCAAATTGACGATGTCACCCCCTTGGACACCGGATCGCATGACTGACGACGCCCGGGATCAGCTGGGAATATTTTAGTCTGGATCGTTACGATGGAATAAAAAAGTCCCGCGTGAACTTTCAAGCGGGACTTTTTTATTCACAAACTTTATCCGTAGTGATCGGTCAGAGAATCGTTGGACGATCTACTCTCAATGATCCTGATTTACTCTCAATGTTGACGATGATTCAGGTTTCGATGCCGGATCAATTCTTGGTCGAGAGACGGCTTCTGCGTAAAGATTATCCGATCTTGCGGTCCGCTGGCTGATGCTTGCCAATGATTCGTCGTCATCAAAGGCATTACGTGACCGCAGATTCAGAATTCCTACCGCAAGATAGAACAGCCCTACGCCAGCCATCCCACCGACCGCCATCCAACCCGTCAACCAGTGGTTGACAACGGTCCCAATACCCGCTGCGGCAAAGGCACAGGCCGAAATCGCGAACGACATCCGGCTCGCCGGGCTCAGCGAAAATTCAGAGTGAGATTTAGCCAGCTTAGGCATCTGATTTGACTCGCAGTCGAAGAATCTTCAAAAACCATTCAGTCGTAATTGGTAACAATAGGAACTGGTATCGTGATACTGGCCGGGTACATATGACAGTCATACGTACTCGGCCAGCAACCAACTCGTCGGGGGTCGGATTAAGATGCCACTGCCGCAGCGGCGGCAGCCGCGACTGGTGCATATTTCGTTAAAATCGTTGCAATCATCATGTAAACCGGGATACCAATTGTCACGTTGTAACTAAAGGTGACCCCCAGCGAAGCTGCCAAGGGAAGAGTCGGACTGGCTTCAGGAATGGCAAGTCGCTGCACTGCGGGAAGAGCAATGTAAGACGCGGCACCGCATAACACTGCAAACAGGACGTAAGTACCGATCTCGAAGGGTTGACCCAGCAGCGTACTGTAAGCGTGTGCAATCAACATTCCGCCGATTGCAAACACATTGGGAGCGGCCAAGGCAAACGCCACGAACTGCCATCCAGCGTTGCCGAGATCCTTCAGCTTCTTCGAAGCGGTCATGCCCATTTCGAGCAGGAATATACAAAGCAAACCGTGGAACAAGTGAACGAACAATGCGTCGTCTGTCTGAGTAACTTTTTCGCCCTGCAACCTTGAAATGAAGCCGATTGTAATTCCAGCAAACAGAAGGAAGATCCCGGGGTTCAAAAAGACTTCGTGCAATAATGTCGGACTAAGGAACGAACCACCCTTCTTCTTTTCAGGGTCGCCAGTCTTGTTAAGGTTAACTTCCTGAAGAGCGAGCATCGCTTCCATCTCGTCGTCAGACTTGAACTTCTCTCCAAATCCACCGGACGATACGCCGCTGCCATTCGAGCCGGAACCATAAACTGGCTTTGAGCCTCGACCGGACGAACCGGCTGACGAGCGAGTGACAGTTGTACTTGAATGCGATCGCGTCGATCGAACTTTGCCGTTGCCGGCACCGGCTGTTACCAATTCCTCTTCAACAATCTCTTCCGAAAGTTCTTCTTCCAGTTCTTGGTGTTCCTCGTCCGCTCCGACGTGCCGAGGCGAGGCGATCATCGCTTCACGAAAGCGGTTGTAGCCCGTTTCGCCAGGCATGTTTCCTGCGGCATCCATCCCCTTTTCTCGCATCTTGGCGACGAGGTAAAGTGCAACCAGACAACCAGGAATTTCCATGACTGCCAGCAAAACAGGCATGTAGGGCGCGAATGCAATGTGACCAGCAGTGAGGACACCCATCGCAGTCACGAATGTTCCCGCCGAATCAGAACCGTAATAGCCGGCGACAGTTGCAGCATCGACCTGACGAAGCTTTGTCGTCCACCGTAGAATCGTGTAAGCGGCGATTCCAATTACAAAATTCGTGCAAAAGCCGATTAACATGAAACCGGCGGCCTGACCGTAAAGGTGGGGCTCAAGACCAGCGAGTTCTTCGCCACCTTTCCAGCCAATCGCCAGAAGCAAATAAATTGTCAGCCCCTGGTAAACCGCCTTCGGGAACTCAAGTTTCACATGCAACATGGGCATCAGGAACCCGGCATAAAAAAATAGCAGCAGCGGTTTAAAAAGATTGTGGGTGAAGTTATCAATAAACTCGTGAAGCACGGCGCCTTCTCCAAACAGGTAATACATTCCTGAAACAATGACTCAACAACAACAGTAGAAGTCAGCGTATTTCGGAAACACGAACGCATGGCGTGTGCCATTTAAGGAATCTGTCTAAGACGTCAGGGAGAAATGCGACAAAAAACTAAATAAATTTTTAATTTAAGAACCGCAAGACGCTGCCGCAAAAAGCTTTAAAACAAAAAAACGCCTTCGATTTCTTTTGAAAATGGCGGGGGATTGCTCGTTGAAACCGCCATAACCTTTTAGAAATGCGCACAAAACGTGCTATCTCTGCTGACACAATAGACGTCGCAAAAATTGCGACACTTGATCGGCACCACTGTGTTTATGATGACTTCCGCCATTGAAGAAAAAAAAACAGCCGGCGATTAAATCGCTGGCTGGTTTCGTTTTGTTGAAGCAGAAGTCTCGCGTTTTATTCGGCAGAGACGATACATCTCTCCAAATTTTCACGCTATCTCTTGCCTTGAGATGCTGCATTCGAACTCGGCAACGTACTTGTTTTCAGTGTTTAGCACCGACAAGCTCAGGAGTACGTCGCGATGGCGATGCCGTTTCGCGAGTCGTTCCGACAGCTTCGGCGACCAGGTTATCTACACCAGCTGTCTTGTGGCTGGTTTCAACTCCCATTTCGTGAGCACCGGATTTCGACGTCGCCCAACTGACGACGCCCACGACCAGATAAAACGCACCAACTGCTGCGAGCCCTGCAGTTGGCCAGTGGCTGAACGGGAGGCCAAGTACCGCGGCGCCGAACGAGCAAATTGCGACTGAAAAGCTACTGAGAGCGACGGGATTCATAGAGAGTTTTGAGACAGAATGATCGTTGTGAGACATTGTCTTAGCTTTCGTGAATTTGGGACGGAAATAGTATTAGTTTTGAAATTGAGCTTTAGGCGGATTGAGCGGCCGGTGTGGCGACGCGCACACAAGCGTCGTAGTGTGACAATGGTTCGAGGTGGTCGATTCCGATGATTTTTACCGGAACGTTTGAGTGCGAATATTCCTTGATCGCGTGCATCAGGTTTTCCGCAGCCGTGTGGTCGATTAACGCGACGTGCTCATCAAGATGCACCTCAACCGACTTGACGTCTGAAGGAATCTCGTCCAGTTCTTCCGACAGTTGCATGGTGTTGAAACAGACGAGGGGCTTGTCGACGTACATGTGGTAGACACCGTCGCAGTATTCACGTTTAACAACCGGGTTGCGGAAGAAGTCGCCCATACATTTCGTCAGCGAAAGACTCTTGACGCCACTCGCTGTTGCAGTCGAAATTGCATGTCGACAGAACAAGGTGCTCAGGACAAAATTTGCGGCGACCCCGGCAGCGATCCCAACCAGCAGATCAGTTAGCAATGTGACGATAATTGTGAACGAGAAGATCACTACTTGTTCTTTCCCGATGTGGGCCATATGTCGCCACACCAGTGGTTCGCACATCTTCCAACCGGTGTAGATCAGAACGGCTGCCAGCACACCAAGAGGGATCATGTTGATCCAGGCGGCACCGACAAGCAGGTAGATCACCAGGCAAACCGCGTTCGTGAAGTTGGCCCACAGCGTGCGACCGCCAGCTGCGATATTCGCTTTGCTTTTGACTCCACCGGGAATGATTGTGAGTCCGCCGACGAGACTTGAAGCGACGTTTGAAACCCCCATCGCTAACAAGACTCGATTCGCATCTGATTTTCGATGGTAAGGATCAATTCGATCGATCGCCATTGCGGTCGCAAGAGATTCCACTCCATCGATCATCGTCAGCATGATCACACCAACCGCTGCGGCCTGCCACAGATCACTGCGAGCAAGTAAAGCACTGAAATCAGGACTGTGAATGCCGTGGAAAGGATTGTCGGGAAGCTTAATCAGGAATCCTGGCCCCAAGTCGCCAATACGGACAATCTGCCCCAGAATCACACCAAAAATCACAGCCAGTAATTGAGGTGGAACAATTTGGAAGAACTTATATTTCTTCAACGAACCGAACACGAACAGCATGACCAGACTCGCAAATGCCACCACGAACGCTTTCGTTGTCATCCCCTGTGCGTATTCCGGAACGCTGGTGACGAATTCCATGAATTCATGAGCGTGAACCTTACCGGTGAATCCAAAAAACTTCGGAAGCTGTTTCACGATAATCAGCAGACCGATCGATGCCAGCATCCCCTCAACGACAGTGACGGGAATAACTGCCGCAAACCGCGCCAGTTTGAGCAGGCTGAGGATGACCTGCACAACGCCGACAATAAAGATCACGACGAGCAGGAATTTATAACCTTCGCCGACATGCTCGGCGTCGCCCGCCCCCCCGAGTGCGATCATCACCGCCATGACTGCAGGTGCCAAACCGGCCGCCGGACCGGCGATCGTCATATAAGCACCACCGATAAACGGGAAGATAAAGCCCGCGATAATCGCAGAAATCAACCCGACGATTGGTGGAACACCCGAGGCAATTGCGATGCCTGACGAAAGCGGTAACGACACTAATGAGACAACGATTCCCGAGAGAATATCGCTACGCAAATGTTTCAGCCCCGCGATTCCATTCTGAGGCTTTTCGTTCAAATCGATATGGTCAGAAGACATTCATAAATCCTTTAATGCGTGTTTGAACTCTGAAGTTCGTTTTGGAAGGCTGTCACGACGCGTTCGAGTTACCGAGAGTAAATACTGCCATTCGCCGATCAGCGGGTTCCGTACGGGGGGGGAAACTTGAATCCAAGAGAAGGCGCCAGCCTGTCTCGCCAACATCCCTGTTCTGGCGAATCGAATTCGTTATGAACTGCGAGCGTTGGTCATCTTTTCAGATCGCGAACCAACCCCTATTTCCTCAGGTCGTCGGGTCGTAAGATCGTCGACGTTCATTGAACCCGACAATCGATGTGAAGCGGTCTCAATAAGATCGCTTTCCTGTGTAAACATTGGCTCCGTCGATCCGAGATTCAACAGTCCAATCGCGAGATAAAACAGACCCAAGCCTGCCATACCACCCACGGCCATCCAGCCAGACATCCATTGATTGATTAACAACCCAAGAACTGCAGCACCAAACGCACATGCAGCGACAGCAAATGACATTTGACTGGTGGAGTTCATTTCACGTCGGCTGGAGGGTTGTGAGTCGCGTGGCATGTTGAATTTCCTTGACATCAACGGGCGTTCGATGGAGAGCGTTTAGCAATTACTTGGATTTTGAAGGGAAATCGCGATCGTCCAGGTCGTTAACTTCACCACCAGCGAAGCCAATGTGACGAGGAGCCGAATTCAGTTCCGAAAGAAACCGTCGATATGCGAGCTCCCGTCGCAAAGGGAGAATTCCGTCGAATCTTTGACGACGGAATGCTGCCTCAACAGACAACGCAATCAGGCAGCAGACAACCGAGATCAACAAACCAACACAGAACAACAGATATGGTTGATATGGCATTTCGCTCATGGCAAATAAGAACTGAACGGACATTTTCAAATTCCACAACGGTGATTTTTCATATGAACAGTTCGATTCAATTCGGTTACGACGTTGGTGAATGCAGTCCACATGCCGGATGCTGATCAGGGGAACGGCATATCGACAACCCGACTCTTTGGCAACCGGCACACCTGAACGCAACAGACTTCACCACAATGCCTTACAACACCATCTCGACTATATTCCACAGATATCTGACACTTTCGTCAGGATTCATTCGGCCGTTTAGCCAAGGTCAAAACCAAGGCTTTGGCCAGAAACTGGCCACTCCAACTGGCCAGGAACTGGTCTTCCCTTGAATCAATTACTGCTGGTTTTCGACAAGCAGCCAAGTCACTACCCCGGGGTGATGCGCTAAACGCGGGAACAGTTACCGGACTCCACGAATGACCGAAGCTACCCCAGGCTATTCACCAAAACGTCGAGGTCAATTGAAACTTCGTGGCTCAACACCAATTCGTGGCTCAACACCAAATGGTTCACGACAACAACGGCCAGCGCCAACCAACCATCGATACAAGGAGTTTCACCGACACTCCGCGACGGTATTTTTCTCTTCACCAGCCTGATGACGATCGTGGATTCGATGGCACGACGAACGTCAATTGCCAAAGGGCAACCAATGCTCGCTCGTTGACTGCGGAAAAATCACAAGCCTCCACAAACACGAAAGACAAATTAGGATCAATTTCGCGCAAGCCGATAGCTGCTTTACCCAGTCACTCCTCTTGCTGCTCAGAACAAATCGCAGACAAAATCAGAGTTTCCCTGATGAACGCAGTTCCTCAATCGACCAGACTCAGGTTGTACGCGTAGATTTACAATTTCCGTTGAAGTACGAACGCTCGGTTTGCAGCTAACCGTCGAACTGACCTTTCGTCCCCTAGACCTTTGATGTATGCGTCAATTCAACAGCTACATTTTACGCAGTCGTCCAATGCGTGGACGATGCAAATAGCAGAGCATTATGTTCGTGCGCCAATCACTCGAGTTCAATTATGGACCACTCTTCGACAATTTAACGCACGTTCTCAAAAATATACAAAACAATGCTTGACTTCACTTGACCTGAAGTTAAGATACCCATGGCAACTAAACTCAAGTGTTTTCGATGCGGCTACTGCACAAGTGCTAGTATTGCTGGAACAGATGGCTGCCCATCTTCATTTCTCTTCGGTACTTGTCAATTAATATTGTCTCTCGTTTTTTCTTATAACCTCTCGATTCGAATTGACCCCTGCGCGATTACCGTGATCACGTCACTAACATCGCTCAAGAACGCGTTATCGTATCGCCGAAGCAACCGCTTCTCGGATAAGACTTCATTCATTTCAAATGCGGCTGCTCGCTTTCAGGAGCGTAATCAGCCTTGTTGAATATCCAATAAAGCAATTATCGCGTCGCCCTGCGTTTGGTTGTCACCAAAGATTTGCTGCGCATTTAAGAAACGACTCTGTAAGAGATATGAAGGACTCCCTTGCGTCATCTATTCGCCCGATTAGCTCTACCTTATGATGATTCTGCCGATGTAGCTTATTGATAAAAGAAGCTTAGTTCGCTATAGACCTTCAGTTTGAGCAAAAACTACACGCGATGCCTCAACCGTGTCGGCCTGGAACATTGGTCTCGATCAATGGCTCGACGTCTATTTATCGCACCCCTTGACATACACATAAGTCATAGCGTTTGTTGCTCGTTCTTAGTCGTGCTTCGATTTCAGATTCGTTTTCGCGCACCATTTTTCCCGGTCCAGTTTTATTATTCGTTTCGAGTTCAAGGAGACATTATGACTCTTCATTCCTTTGTAACACCCGTGCGGTTCGCCTTACTGTTTTGCATGGTCTCGTCAGCACTTTATGGACAGACAAGTGGTAACCCGATTGGTAGCGCAGTTCCAAAGCGGCCGGTCCATGTTTATTATGCTGACCCGGTGAACGGTAGTATGAACGGGGACGGATCAGCAGCAAGGCCCTGGAGCACACTGTCTTCCGTCATCGCAGCCAATTTAATCAATGGTCAAGATAAAACCAGCGGTGTTGTCCATGCGGGTGATTTGCTTTACCTTCTAAGCGGCAATCATGGTAGTATCCACCTCAAAGCGGGGACAAACAATTGCTTTAATACCGACTTCATTTCGATTCAGGCAGCGCCGGGCAACGTTCCAATACTCGATCAAATGCTCATTGAAGGTGCTTCTAAATGGGTTTTCAGAGGCTTAACGATCTCTCACACAACACCGCCAAACACCAGTCGCCTTATTTTGGCACGCTTTAACAGCTGCGACAATATTATTTTCGACAAGAATATCGTCTGCTCTCAAACAGATGTTCGCAGCTGGGGACCAAGCGACTGGGCAGCAATGGCTGCGTTTTATGGAATCTACTTTGATGGCACTTCGTCGACGATCACCAATAATGCCGTGACGAATGTCGAAAACGGCGTCTACATCGGCGGAGACGGTTTAATCCTCAGAAGCAACGCCGTCGATTACTTCGCCAGCGATGGTATCGATTTCTCGGCAAACAATTCGATTATTCAATACAACAATGTCACTAATCATTATGGCCAATGGAACGATGGGCAACATCACGACGGCATTCAAGGCTGGTCCGTTAACGGCTCATTAGGGAGCAATATTGTCATCGACAGCAATATTGTTATGGCATCCACTGGTGTCTATCCAGCAATTCCCCCTCAACCGACAGGTATCGGCGATGATTATTTGCAGGGGCTGTCGATTTTCGATCCACCATGGACCAATGTCACTGTGACTAACAATGTCGTTGCGGCGGCCGCCTATCACGGACTTTCCATGTATGGAATCACAAACTCGGTGATCGCCAACAATACGGTCGTCAATCAGTCGACGAACACGGATTTTATTGCATGGTTGGGCGTTTTTTCCGTATCTGGTGTTCCGATGTCTAACGTAATCGTACGGAATAATATCGCCAACAACTTTAAGGTGCTCAACCCAGGTGCGGTGGTGGATGACCATAACATGTCGTTCACATACAATTCTCTATACACTTGGAGCAATAACTCGTGGAGCAATGTCTCCAGCAACATCGTCGTGAGTGATCCAAAGACGGTTTTTGTCAAGTACCAACCTTCGACAACAGGTTATGATTTTAACCTGATCAAAGGGAGTCCGGCGATTGGTGCCGGGAATGCAGCGAGTGCGCCGGTGCTTGATATTCTCAAACGCACTCGAAACCCGCTCAGTATCGACCTCGGTGCTTATAGTTATGTTGGCAACTGATTTTGTTGGAGGGGGCACGGTTTTTCCGGCGTTCGCCGAGCAAAAATGGAATTAATAAGCATGTCTTAATATTCATCGTGAGCTAGACTTACAGAGATCACCGTTAGCTCGATGGCCCGTTTGGAAGCCTTTGCCATTGATCAAATTATCGTCCCATTAAAGATCAGCGTGTCGAGGGCCCCAGGGAAGGGACGTACTCAATAGCCAGGGTTAGGAAAATCGGGAATTGACTTTTGATGAGCTCTCGCAGTTTTGATCATTACGATATAAGTATCGTTCACGTTTCGCTGTGGCAATCAGTGATTTCCACAAAGGTGTCGTAGAAGCCGCTGCCGCCTCCCCAGTCGGTGGGTTCTTCCGGCGTCAAGGTGTTGACCGAATTGAGATTGCCTTCCGCGTCACCAAGCCCCCCAAACGGCATCCAGGCAAGTCCCGGTCTGACTCGGTCTGAGATCCGGCAGATCGCTTTCACTGTTCCCTGGTCATTGAAGACTTTGACCAATTGGCCATCGTTCAGGCGTCGCCGGCCGGCATCAGCCCCGTTCATCTCGACAAACAGAATCCCTTCACGTCGACGGTGTCGGTCGATGTGCGCGTAGCTGGAATTGAGGAAGTGGAGAGTCTTTCCTGTAATCAATTGCAATTGGCTTCCCGTTCCCCGCCGAATTTCCCCAACAGCGGGTAGCGGATCAAGTCCCCGAGCAAACAATGCTTCCGAGTAGAGTTCCGCTTTGCCCGATGGGGTGGGAAAACCTCCCTTGGCAAATGGTCGCCAGTCGCGGTCGTGGTTCAATCGGACATAGCCTTCTTCCCACAGTCGTTCGTAGGTGATCCCCTCCAACCAGGGATGACCACTGGCCAGCACGGTCCGCAGCAGCGATTCATCACTTTCGAACAACCAGGATTCGTCCCGACCGAGTGCTTTTGCCAGCCTCCTGAAGAATTCCGTGTTCGACACCGATTCACCCTGAGGCTCGATGGCGGGGCGATTTAACGACAGGTAGTGATGCCCCCATGCGGGAACGATGTCCAGGGACTCGATCTGACTTGTAGCGGGCAAAACGTAGTCCGCATATCTGGCCGTCTCGGTGACAAACAAATCGTGCACTACCGTTAACAGATCCTCTCGAAGTAATCCCTCGCAGATCTTCTGCTGGTTCGGGGTCGTGACCGCGGGGTTGCTGTTGTAGACACAGAGACTGCGGATCGGCGGGGCGAGTTCGCGAGAACAAAGATCACGGCCGAGATCCCGCATGTTCAAGGTTCGTACGCCGGGTTTGTCATGTTGGGGCATCCAGACTCCGTCGGTGTCCAGCGTCGAAAATTGTAATGCTCCAGTGGATCGTGCAAGTCCCCCACCCCGGTCTCGCCAGGCTCCCGTCAGAATCGGCAGACACGCGAGCGTTCGATACATGGTGGCACCGTTGTGGTGATGTTCCAGTCCGATCAAGGGACGAAGCAGCGAGGGCCGCGTCGAGGCATACTCCCGAGCAAACCGTTCAATCTCTTCCGCCGACAATCCCGTGATCGATGCGACGGTTGCAGGTGAATACTTCTGAACCCGTTCGGCCAATTGTTCATAGCCGATCGCGTACTGTTGGACATAGTCGTGATCGACTAGATTGTCGCGAATGATGACGTGCATAATCGCCAGCGCGAGTGCGCCATCGCTGGCAGGTTTCAGGGCCAGATGCCAGTCGGCCTGGTCTGCGGTTTTTGTTCGAACCGGATCAATCACGACAATCTTTGCCCCGCGTCGCCGGGCTTCGGCGATAACGGGCCATAGATGCAGATTGGTGACGATCGTGTTGGTTCCCCACAATACGATGAACCGGCTATGAACCAGCTCTTCGGGATCGACTCCGTAGCCGCACCCGTTGGTCGCGAAGATTCCTTTTCCAGCCACTTCACCGCAGAGGGCGCGTTCGAGTCTCGAGCATCCCAGCAGGCCGAATAAACGCTGACCCAGCGACGCCATCTGGATCAATCCCTGATTTCCAGCAAAGCTGTAAGGAAGGATCGCTTCGGCACCAGATTCGGCGATAATCGACTTCCAGCGCCCTGCAATGTCGGTCAGTGCTTCGTCCCAGGTGGTCCGGACAAACTGGCCGTCCCCTTTCTTCCCCGTCCGCTTCAGCGGATAGAGCACTCGGTCGGGATGATAGACACGTTCAAGATAGTGATTGACCTTGGCACACAGCGTGCCGCGAGTAAAGGGATGGTTGGGGTCACCATACAACCGCTCCGCCTTGCCGGAACGAGCCTCAACGATCCAAGTGCAGGTATCAGGACAATCGTGACCACAGGCACCACGAATCACGGTCAATGAATCATCACTAGACATTCCGGATTCCTGCCATGGAGAACCAACCAGCACGGGAACAGCCAAAGATGGACACGTTGCGAAACGGTCGTAACAAACGTGGCTACGAATTTCCAGAGCCGAAGCCACGACTCTGGGGACACATTCGATGGAGACTGCCAGTTTGGAGAACACGGCAAGGAAAGCGTTCCGCGACTTTTGGGAAGGTTTTTCTTAACGCCAATATAGGCAGAGTATTATACGTCTTGCTATATCACGGTTTCGTCAGCACGAGAGAAACGGAGTGTGTCCTCGGCCAGTCACGTTTTACTCACGAAGGCGGAGTTGCAACCGGTGGCTTTGAATAATGAGAGGAATAACCACGTTGGAATGGTAGCGCCCCCCCCAGCCTCGGAAAGCGAGGTTGAACAGTTCGAGAAGAATTCAGGAATTCAACTGCCACGTTGTTACCGATGCTCCCTAATTATTGTCGAACGGTGGACAGCCATTTTCCGAAGTGGTGTTTCAGGTAGACGAGGGGGGCGAATGCGTTATGCTCAGATGCCTGTATAGCCTGTGCAATGACGAGTCCGGGGTCGATTTGACCGCTGCTTACGAGGAACTCAAGGATGACATTGTCGCAGGATTCTTTCCGATTGGTGAAGATCCGGGTGGAAATTTAATTCTGCGTTCCACTCAAGGCGATGACGGTGACGCAATTTACTTCTGGGACAGGCTCGGATTTCTTGCGAATCGCCTGGGTAAAAGCCGGTTTCGGATTACGATTAATATCGAAGAATTTCATGCTTCCCTTCATTCGGTTGTGGACGCCTAGAACACTCCGGACCATAGGGACGCTCCTTTTTTCAGCGATCCGTCGGTCGAGACCCGCGAAAAAGCGGTGCCCCCATTTTAACCTGAAAACTCCAGCCTCATCATTGGACCTGTTCTTGCTTATTGGCATTTGCACTCGCTATTCGCAATGCGTGCTTCGAAGAGGGCGTTCCCAAGCTGGTGCTTGGGAACGAAATAAACCGGATAAAAATCGTTCGCTGTGCCTCATCCATTGTGAAGGATATGCTTCATTCGGGTTCAATCACCTCAACGCACAACAACGCCTCCAGTTCGGTCTTGTATGAACGGTCAGCTTCGGATTAACCGTCACTTCATTTTCAAGATTGCCGCTCCGACGATCGCGATCAGCGGACTGCTTCTGGCACTCGGGGTCATGGCAGCGTGGAGCGTTCAGTCTCAGCATTTACGAAGTTCGGAATTAATTGCCCATGAGGTTCATGGAATTCTGGCCGCTCAAGATCTTTATATTGCCATGCGTGAAATCCGGCATCAGCTTCAGCAATATGGACGTAGCCGCGACAGGCAACATCTGGACGAAGTTCAGAGAATTGAGGAAAAAGCAGTCTCGTACATGACGTATGCTGAAACACATTCACTGACTGTTCCCGAGCGCGAGGCCATGCAGGTTGTAAGGCGAGCGTGGGCGGATTTCTCCGGACATTTCCAGGAATTCATGGCGAATGTCCCAGAAACAAAGCTTGAGTCAGAAGCGGCAATCGATCGACTGCTGGTGGACATTAGCGAGGTCGTCGAGCCGGCCGACGAATTTCTAGCACTCAATCGAAATGTGGTCGACACAACAAACGAGGCCAACCGTCATACGGCAGAACAATCACGCCAGGGTTTTCTGCTGCTGGGAATTACAGGAGGAGCGGCAGGGCTGATCGCCGGATTACTGATCGCCCGAGGCGTCAGCCAGTCGATCGTCCAGTTAGACGTCAGCGTACGAGGTGCAGCAGGCCGAATGTCGGATGTCGTTGGCCCGGTCAAAATTTCGCGAAGTGGCGGGTTTCGAGAACTCGAAGCGGGCCTGCAGGAAGTGGAAAGCCACATTACAACGATCGTGGAGCGATTACAGCAACGAGAGCTTGAGGTACTGCACAGTGAGCAACTTGCGGCCATCGGGCAACTGGCCGCCGGTTTGGCTCATGAGCTTAGAAATCCACTCATGCCCATGAAAATGTTGGTCCAGGGAGCGATTGATCGCGATGATGGGGTGGGGTTGAATGGTGAGCAGCTGCTTGTCGTCGAAGAAGAAATCTCGCGACTTGAACATTCCATTCAAGATTTTCTCGATTTTGCTCGACCACCAACTCTTGAAAAATCGCCGCTCGATATTCGTCTGGTCGTTGAACAAACGGTCGAACTTGTTTCTGGCCGTGCCGATCGCCAGCGAGTTCAGATCCTCGATGACTTTCCCAACGAACCAGCCATGGTTGAGGCCGATCCGGCTCAACTGCGCCAGGTCGTCCTGAACCTCCTGTTGAATGCTCTCGATGCTATGCCGGACGGTGGTCGAATCGACGTAACAATTTCCCAGACACGCCCCCAGGGTTGGCAAAAAAAGCCTGAAAAGGGTTCGACCAAAGCCTGGACTCTGCTTTCCATCCACGATTCTGGCGAGGGATTTGCAACGGAAATCCTTGATCGACTGTTCGAACCCTTCTCCAGCACGAAAGAAACTGGCACCGGCCTGGGAATGTCGATCTGCCGACGAATCGTCGAGGCGCATGGCGGTATCATTACTGCATCAAACAGTCCTCAAGGGGGCGCTGTGATTGATGTGTCGTTGCCACCCATCGAGTGAATTAGATAAAAAATACTTACCTGCTGCCGCCTGGCTGTAATCGGAACGAAGATTCTTCCAGGTCGATTAACTGCCGGTATTTTTGCACGATTTCCGGCGTGGCGACCAAAGGGAGATTCTTCTCTAGAACGATGATCTCCAAACCCTTGATCAATCGTCTGAATTTCACGTCGCGAAGTTCGTGTTCCTCCGCTTTTCTTGCCGACTCTTCGGCCTGAAGCCGACGCTCGTCATAATTTTTCCAGCTCGGCAGTTCTCTCACTGCTGCCAGCAGTTTTTCTTGATTTTCGGGCTTTAGTAACGCAGACCCTTCCCAATTTTGTTCATCGCCCAACTCGGGCCATTTCTCGGAAATTTCCCGCAAGAGATTCCGACGACCAGACCCCGCTCGACCTCGACCGCCTCGTCTCGGGGGTTGCGGTACGGATTGAAGATGTTTGTCATAGATCGTGAAAACGGCCCTGCAGTCATCTTCGAGTTTGAAGCCAAGTTTTTGACTAAGTTCGACAACAATCCGCCTTGAGACTGGCGGAGCTTGATCAACCAAGCTTTGCAAAGTTCCTTTCACAGATGCCAGGTTGAGCGGTAATTTTTTGGCGGCCCCTTGCGACTCCGTCTCGGGTAAAGCATCCGATTTACCGTCAGTTTCTTTTTGTGAACGATCCTGATCATCATCAGGCAGGCGGCTATAGGTCCGCAGGTAAACATCCGACGTTCTTAATGGAATATCGATCGTGTCACCGACTGTTACGGCATAGGCGTACGCTTCGGCAAACGAGACTTCACCATCACCATTAATGTCGCAACTCGCAATTGGAACTCCATTACGGCTACGACCGGCAATCGCGCCCCAGAAATAGCTGCTGAATTCCTCGTCGTGTTTAATATCGGGGCGACATCCGGCAGCCGGAAGGTAGTGTTGTTGAGCAAAAAATCCCGCACGAAGATGTGCTGAAAGTCCTTTCGAAGAATCCATCTCGTTGAAAATCGTCCGAGCGAATCCCCCGCAATAACACTGAGCCATCACCATCAACACGGGAACCTCAGGCGGCATTTCGTCCAACCATCGAGCAAATTCGCGCGCCGTGATTCTTTTGCCGTTCCAGCAATCGATGGTCGTATTATACGGGTCAGCATCCGAACCCGCACTTCCGTGTGCAGTCACATAAATAATCAATCGGTCCTTTCGCTGGGCCCCTTTTATCAACTTTTGAAGGCTGGAGCGGACGAGTACCGGATCAATCGCTCCTGAGATCTTCGGCACCCGGTGATTTCGATATTCAACGGTTGCTCGATCACTTCCACGATGAAGAGATGCGAGCAATTGAAAGGCCTCGCTCGTCTGGCTAGAAGAATTCGATGCCAGCACCTGCAAGTCGGAAGATGTGTCATGTCCATCTGCAAAAAAGATATCGTGCAACCGTGAACCACCGTGTTTCTCATCGAGAACACGCTGGAAGAAGATCACGTTGGCTTCCAGCGATGCTTGATTCCCCTCGGGGTTGTAGCCGCCACCGATCGTCAGGAAATAGTCGGTGGCGCAAAGCGAATGGCTGCAACCAGCCAATATCATTAATCCATAAATTAAGTGTAACATCTGATCTGGGAGAACTAACCTGCCAAGTGACCCAAGTACGATGAATGGTTTCATCTCAGTCATCGTCATATCGTGATACTCCATCGTGCGGCTTAGCGACGTCGCAGCAAATGATCTAACAACGTTGGATGCCAGAATCTCAAATGTGCGACCGCGGCCAGCACAAATAATGCCACCGAACTGATTGCAGCACCATAGAGAAAACTGACTGGTCGGTAAGTCCACAAATAACTGCCTCCTTCCACTGGACAGTCGACCGCACGAAAAAGACCCTGCTGCTTAGCAGTCACAGGATCTCCATTGCGAGAGACAGTCCATCCGGGATAGGCGAGTTCCGTCAAGACTAATGATTGCTCCCCCTGATGATTTCCTTCGACAACGACGCGACGCGATCGACTGCCAAAGCGCCTTCCGCTTTCGGCGTCGACCGGAATCGGTTCACCGCCCACATAAGCTCGGCCAGGGAATAGGGGAGAATCCCCTTCTGTCCCCCTTGTATGAAAACGATAAAGGTGGATCGGCTCGGCGCGACCCCAGACCCGGTTGAGGAATGGATCAACCCCTTTCCAGATGAGATCGACCTGCCATGACGTTTCTTCCAGCGGCTCAAAATTCAGGACATGTGTGACGCCAGATTGGCTTAACCATTGCAGTAATTCTGGCGAACAGCCAGTCGGTTTTCCGTTGGGAAGCGGCTTTTCTCTTACTGGCATTGCCAGTGTCGGATCGACATATTCAGCCGGTGCGATCCCGAGATACCATGGGACGCATGATACTCCGAGCAGGTTACAAACATTGGGGCCCGGTGCTAGCAATCTCGACAACCGCGGTTCAGCAAGCAGTCGCTTACGGACTTCACTGGAGTCGCGAAAAGCAATCGCTGGAGTTGAAGTGATATAGGTATATTTAACCATCCGGCTGACCAGCCAAAGGTCACCGCAGGTCGAACTGAATACCAACAACAACACGAAATTACGCCAGAACAGAGTCGAGCTTCGCAGGCTGAATTGACTGAGTGTCTGGCCAGCAAGCAAGGCTATTGCCAATGTCGTCACGATGCCATAACGGCCAGGCCCACGGAAAAAACTGAACCCGGGGAGCGATAATCCAATCGGTAAGAGCCAGCCCGTCGCATAAACCAGACCCAGCAGGCCGGCGACCAGCCAGTATCCGGTTGTAAGATTGATCATCAATTCGGCAGGGTGAGGCCGTTCTCGAGTCACGACATTGATGCGAGCGCCGGCTTCGCTGTTCAACGGGAGTTTCGCCCTCCCGGTAAATGCACGTATCCAGCCGAGCAGGGCAAATAACGCCATCGCGATGGGAACCATTCCACAATAGACATGAGCCTCGACTTTGTTCGTACCCGCACGGAGTGCCCCAAATCGACAGGCACGGATTGCCTCGTCCAGATCTTGATTAGGTCCGAACCAGTGCCACGGCGCGACGAACTCGGCGACTTCACGTACGATGTTGTCTTCATCGATCGACTGAGGGCTATACCAGCACCACGGCACAATCAGTTGCGAGATATAAAGCGGCGGCATATGTCCATACGCCGGATCATATTCGTCGCTTGTAATGACACGGGTGCTGCGCTGTTTTAATTCCCAGGTCGGCACAACCTGGATTCCTGCCAGGCAAATTCCTGCGATTCCCGCGAGGACCAAACCCAGAGCCGCTCGTTTTCCGCAGGGACCGTCGATAGGACAGGTTCCTCCACACTTTTGACGTTGCTCGATCCATAGCCGCCAACATCCATAGGTCGCGACAAGTAATTGCGTGATAAACGCCAGATGATAATGTCCGGCAAGCAACTGCATGCCGAGTGCACCACTCATTCCTATGGCATACCGCCACCATCGGGTTTGCAGAAATGATTCAACGCACCAGAGTGCCACGGGAAGCCAGGCCCCAGAAAGAATGGCCCATTCAAGACAGGCACGCGGGGGAAACCAGCCATACGTGAATATCAGTGCGGCGAAGCAAGCGCCGATATCGTTCAGCCCTGACCGTTTTGCAAACAGTGATGTGGCGACAAAACAAATCACATAGTGCAGCAAATGCTCAATGTTGTACGCCGTATTCAGATCGAAGAACCAATAGAACAGCAGGTGAAACGGATATGCGGCCCCCGTCTGGCTTTCACCCAGGACGGGATACCCGAATCCCGACAGATCGTTCCAGAGGGGATACTCGCCCGCCCTTAATCTGTCAGCTAAAAAAGCTTTCTGGGGGAAGAAATAAGGATAGAGATCACCACCAATGAAGCCGGCACCGCCGTAAAGCGGCCACCAAAACAGGAACGTCATCGCTACGGCGACGAACAACAGCATCAATAACCTGTGGGACTGGATTAACATGCCGACAGTTTAGCAATCTGCAGTATTGCCGCGAACCGAGTTTCGCTTCAAATACTTGCCTTAACGGGACCTGAAATCGATTGCGAAGGTTTAAGCCTCGTTGTGAGTGATCCGGAGACGTGGGTACAATTGGCCACTTCGGCGGCACATTCTGAAATGTGTGATCAGCGTGTTCGATCGTCCGTGTTTTTGGAATTGGAGAACTGTGATGAAACGACGTGAATTCTTGGCGTTGGGTGTTGCGTTTGTGGGACTGGCGGGGCTAGCCCACGCTGCGGACAAACCAGATCCAACCGGAACCTGGAAATGGTCGATCACATTCAATGATCAGACCCGTGATGTCACGCTGAAGTTAAAACTTGACGGCGACAAACTGACAGGGGCAATGCTCGGTCGCGATAATCAGGAAACGAAAATCGACGATGCAACATTTAAAGACGGCGAAGTCGCCTTCTCGGTCACTCGCGAACGAAACGGGCAGAAGAATACCACAAAGTACAAGGGCAAACTTGATGGCGATGCGATCAAGGGGACAATCGAAATGACTCGTGATGGCAATACAACAAACCGCGATTGGAATGCGAAGCGAGAAAAAGCCTGATACATCCATCACTTGAGTCGTAGTAAAATGCGACTCAAGGTGGAATCTGGACTCTCTACGAAGGTAAAACATGGACAGGTTTGGCCCACGCCAAACCTGTCCATTCCGTTTATCGATGTCTCGATCGCCGAATCACAGAGGAACTTCAATATGTTGATGCGTCAGATTGCCTGGATGGCAACCGTGTGGATGGTCTTCACTGTTTCACTGCCGTCTTTGCTGGAAGCGGAACCGACGCGGCCGAATATCCTGTTTGTCTTCTCGGATGACCTCACGTGTCAGGCGATCAGCACGTACGGAGACAACCGCCGATTGCTGGATACGCCGAATATGGATCGAATCGCCCGAGAAGGGATCCGGTTTGATCGCTGTCTCGTGACGAACTCCATCTGTGGACCGAGTCGAGCCTCAATTCTGACCGGCAAGTATTCGCACCGAAATGGTTTTTATAATAACACGAACAGCAAATTCGACAGCACACAGCAGACGTTCCCCAAGCTGATGCAGGCGTCTGGATACTCGACCGCCATTATTGGAAAATGGCATCTGGTCAGCGAACCGACCGGGTTTGATCACTGGCACATCCTGCCCGGCCAAGGGATTTACTATAACCCACCGATGATCAAGAACGGCCAGCAGATCAAGCATACAGGCTATACGACTGACATTATCACAGACCTTTCGATCGAATGGCTGAAAAATCGGGACAAGTCAAAACCGTTTGTGCTGATGAGTCAACACAAAGCACCGCACCGTGAATGGGCACCGGCTCTACGTCATTTGGGCTGGGACAAGGACCGACAATATCCCGAGCCGCCAACGTTATTCGACGACTACGCCGGAAGAAGCAAGGCGATAAGCGATCATGACATGGGACTCGATCGGACTTTCACGGATCTCGATGCCAAGTTTGTTTCCCCACCCAACATGACGGAAGATCAGCTTAAGGTTTGGAATGCGTATTACGAACCTCGGAATGCAGCGTTTCGTGAGACAAAACCAACCGGCTCGGATCTCGTCCGCTGGCGCTATAATCGCTATATGCACGACTATCTCGGTTGCGTGAAAGCGGTTGACGAGAGCGTCGGACGGCTGCTTGATTTTCTGGAAAAGGAGGGGCTCGCCGAAAACACGGTTGTGGTTTGCTCGTCCGATCAAGGGTTCTTTCTCGGCGAACATGGCTGGTTCGACAAACGCTGGATCTTTGAAGAATCGGTTCGGTCACCCCTGATGATCCGTTGGCCTCAAGTTGCTAAGCCAGGAAGTGTAAATGGTCGCATTGTCTCGTTAATCGACTTCGCCCAGACCTTCCTGGAGATCGGGAACGTGAAGGCCCCGGACGACATGCAGGGCCGCAGCCTCGTCTCGCTCTGCAAAGGTGAAACGCCCGCGGACTGGCGTACGAGCCTGTATTACCACTACTACGAATTCCCTGTTCCACACCGAGTCCACCCCCACTACGGCGTGATCACCGATCGCTTCAAGCTTGTGCATTACTACAAGCCAGACATCGATGACTGGGAATTGCTCGACCGGGAAAAGGACCCGCTTGAGGTAAAGAATTTTTACCATGATCCCGCCTATGCGAAGACGGTCAAAGATCTGCATGCGGAAGTAGAGCGACTACGAAAAGAAGTCGGCGAGACCCTCGAGCCACCGCGTACTGCTTATGGCAATCAGCCATTCGAAAGCGAACCAAAACGTACTTCGACGGTCCCGAATAAGAAGTAATGCGAACAATCTTTAAACACCGAAATCAAGTAGCTGCTTTCGACAACTAAATCAGTTCGGGCATCGCCTTCCAATTATCCACGAGGTTATGCGGGCGGCTTGACAGGTCAGGCAAATGGACCGCCAGTGGATCGATGCCAAAGTGGTGGTAAAGTGTGGCGTGTACTTCGCCGAAGTGGACAGGACGATCGGCGATCTTCGCTCCGTTGCGGTCGGTTGCACCGATCACCTGACCTGTCCGGAATCCACCACCTGCGATCAGTCCATTGCCAACGTCAGGCCAGTGATCGCGGCCCGCTTCCGGATTGATTCTTGGCGTGCGTCCGAATTCCCCCCACGCCACGACGGCGACATCTTTATCAAGACCCCGTTCGTGAAGATCGGTGATCAACGCGTGCATCCCTTGATCGAATAAGGGAAAATGCGTGTTTTTACATTCGCTGAAATTGCTTGAATGAAAATCCCAGCGTCCAAAGTTCAGCGTTACGACCCGCGCACCCGCTTCGACAAGTCGGCGTGCCATCAGAAATTGTTCGAGGTTGCGAGGCGCTCCGTCGCCGTAATTGTTTGGGTCACCCTTACCATATCGGGCCAGTAACGCAGGATCTTCTTTCGAAATATCCAAAGCTTCCGACAGCCGGCTGGATGTCAGAATGCCCATCGCCTGCTTGTTCAGTGAATCGAGTCCATCCATCATCCCCTTCGCATCGGCATCGCGACGGAAGTGATCGAAACTTGCCAGAAGCTGCTGACGATTCGAAAGTCGGCCCAGATCGATACCGTTCAGTTTCATGTCGTCTCGCGACGGACCGGATGGACGAAATGCGGCATGAGTCACCCCCAGAAACCCCGGATGGCCTGGTGATCCGTAGGGAGGATGACCTGCGTTGGGAGCCAAGCCAAAAAACGGGGGAACCGACTGGTTGACCGGACCGAGAACTTTGGAAATTGTCGACCCGATGGACGGCCATCCGCCCGCTGGCTGATTCGTTGCTTTACGACCGGTGTAACAGATGAATGAATCATGGTCGCCACTGGGTGAACCATACACGGACCGAAGCGGCACCAGCTTGTCCATGATCGAAGCCAGTTTCGGCAAATGCTCACAAATCTGGATTCCCGGGACGTTCGTATCAATCGGACGAAACTCGCCTCGAATTTCGGCGGGTGCATCGGGCTTCAGGTCGTACATATCCTGATGCGGTGGTGCCCCGACCATATAGATCATGATGACCGCTTTATGCGACTTCGTAATCCCCGCCGCATGCTCAGCGCGAAGCAAACCCGGCAAACTGAGACCACCCAGTCCCAACGCACCGATCCGCAAGGCGTCACGCCGGGTCACGCCGTCACACAATCGATGAGAGGCACCGGAAATTGTCAGCATGGAAAGTCCTTATTCGGCAAGTCCGCGTTTTGCAGCGGATAGTTTTCATCAAGGCAGGAGGTCGGGCAGGCTTTGTCGTATTGGAACTTTCGACTTCGCTCATCGGAGCAAGCAAAAGCCAACGTTGATGCGTAGATCGTAAGCGAATATCGGTACTGACGCCAAGTCTTATTCAGGAAAATCATTCATCGACAATTTCCGCAACGCCACAACCGGACTGCCCCGCATATCCAGACTTGGCCAATCGCCGGTTTTGGATCGTTGCTTTGTTCATCGAAAGAATGTGTTGTCTGATTCGGAAAACCACACTCCACATGAACGAAAAATGTAGGCTACGATAAAAGTTTGATATTTTCGCATCTCAAATCGTCGTGAATTCCGAAGAGTGAATAGGATGCTGCTAAATGAGTTCCAAGCCTGAAGTCTTGCGCCATTTGCCTGTGCCGATTCCGATAACTCAGACTGCGGTATTCCGTGCGACGACTTTTGCATCCGCAATTTTTGTGAGTGCGTTCCTGCTGTTTCAGGTACAGCCGCTGATCGGAAAGTTTATCCTTCCCTGGTTTGGAGGCAGTCCGGCGGTCTGGACAACCTGCATGTTATTCTTCCAGGTGACCTTATTTCTGGGCTACGCCTACGCTCACGCGATTTCTCGCTGGCTCAGCCCACGTCAGCAACGAATTGTTCACTTGGGATTAATTGCCTGCGCCATGGCCGTATTGCCGATAGCTCCGAATTCGGCATGGAAGCCCACAGACAATTCACAACCCACGGGTCGAATTTTATTGCTGCTGACCACGACCGTCGGTTTGTCTTACTTCGTTTTATCGGCAACTGGGCCGCTGTTGCAGACCTGGTTCAGCCGAGTCTGTCCGGGGCGTTCGCCGTATCGGCTCTATTCGTTATCCAATATCGGTTCACTGATGGCGCTGATCAGCTATCCCTTATTTATTGAGCCTCTTTGGCCAAGCACGCTACAGGCAAATGTCTGGTCTGGTTTGTTTCTTCTCTTCGCCGTGTTGTGTGGCGCATGCACAATCTGGGCTGGGGAAGTTTCCGTACCATTTGAAAATCGCAAAACCAGCCTGTCTCTTGAACCGGTTCCACGAATCTGGCAGCGGGCGATGTGGCTGCTGCTTCCCGCGTGCAGCTGCCTGATGCTTCTGGCAACAACTAACGAAGTGACACAGGACGTCGCACCGATCCCTTTTCTGTGGGTTGTTCCGCTGGGTCTTTACCTGCTTTCGTTTATCATTTGTTTCGATCACGAAGCGTGGTATCGGCGCGAGATCATTGCACCGATCACGGTTGTTTCACTCGTTCTTGTTGCCGGGCTGGTTGACTGGCCGGACTGGATTGGCGTGAAGCTGACTACCGCACAAGAGTTGATCTTTTACTTCGCAGCCCTTTTTGGTGTTTGTATGGTCTGTCATGGTGAAGTTGTCCGACTGCGGCCTTCACCGAAGTATCTGACCGAATTCTATTTGATGCTGTCGGCCGGAGGTGCGATTGGAGGCATCTGCGTCAGCCTGCTCGCACCGAACGTTTTTACCACCTTCGTTGAATGGTCATTGGGTCTGGTCGTTTCGTTCATCATCGCCGCCGTGGTTGGCATGCGGGCGATCTACGAACGTGGGTCGCAAGAACACCTCGTTGCTGGTGAAACTGGCTCACGTCGCAAATGGTACGCGACTCGTCCGGGGCTTATCGCTGTTTTTGCAATCCACTTGATGGCTCTGGCACAAATCTTTACGTGGCAATTTACCTATGGAGAAGCCGTCTACCGTGGACGCAATTTCTACGGAACAGTCAGGGTCAACGAGTGGACCACTGAAGATCACGAACCCTTTCGAGCCTTTATCAGCGGAAACGTGAATCACGGACGACAGTGGATGTCGGCCGAAAAGCGTTCACAGCCCACGACGTACTACGGTGAAGGAACCGCTCCGGCGCTGGGAATCGCGTGCGTGCAGTCGCAACCATCCGTTCGAATTGGTGTGGTCGGCATGGGGATCGGCACTTTGGCCAGTTATGTACGCCCAGACGACACGCTTCGTTTCTATGAAATCAATCCACAAGTTGATCTGATCGCCCGTCAGTACTTCAATTTTCTGAGTGACTGCCGAGGCCAAGTCGATGTTGTCATTGGCGACGCACGACTTGTCCTGGAACGCGAAGCGCCGAACAAGTTCGATGTCCTGGTATTGGACGCATTTACCAGCGATGCGCCTCCCATCCATTTACTGACGAAAGAAGCCTTTGACCAATACTCGAGGCACCTTCGACCAGATGGCCTTTTGGTTGTCAACGTGACGAATACCTACCTGGAACTGGCACCCGTCGTCGCAAAACTGGGAAATGAACTGGGCTGGAAATCGGTCCGCATTCGCACACCAAACGACCCCAGCCGTCTTGCATATCGGACCGACTATCTAGTCCTGTCACGTCAGGCATCACTATTGCCTGAATCACCGTCGGCAGAATCGATTCCAGACGACGTCGTTCACGCCGCACCCTTTTGGACGGACCAATACAGCAATCTCTTACAGGTCATCAAGCGAGACTGAGTCATATCCAGAATATGTCGAAATGGTTTATCATGCGGCGGCAAAGCGGTGGATCGCCAAACGTTGGCGTGAAAACTCTTCCGTTGTGATACAGCATTGGGGCAGTCAACGTGGCCTTGATCGAAATTCGTGATGTCTGCAAAATCTACAACCTCGGCGAGGTCAAAGTGGATGCATTAAAGAATGCGCAGTTGACGATCGAGCAGGGGGAATACGTCGCGCTGATCGGACCATCCGGATCTGGTAAGAGCACACTGATGAATACGCTTGGTTGTCTCGATCGACCGACTTCGGGCAGTTACAAACTGGCCGGCGAAGAAATCGCGACGATGTCAAACGATGGTCGCGCCAGGATCCGCAACCAGCGAATCGGATTTGTCTTTCAAAACTTCAATCTGTTGAATCGAACGTCGGCGCTGGAAAATGTCGAACTGCCGCTGCTTTATACAAAAGGAATTTCCGCCGCCGATCGTCACCGACGCGCGATCGAAAAATTGTCGCTGGTGGGGCTTGGAAATCGGCTCGACCATCATCCCAGCCAACTTTCAGGCGGACAACAGCAGCGAGTTGCGATCGCGCGTGCGCTCGTTAACGAACCGGCCATCCTGATGGGGGACGAACCAACGGGTAATCTTGATTCCAAGACCAGCCGGGAAGTAATTACCTTGTTTCGAGAATTGAACGAATCGGCGGGAATTACGGTTATTCTCGTGACACACGATGCGAACGTGGCGAAAAACGCCAAACGTGTTGTTGTGCTCAGAGACGGAGGGATCGTCTGTGACACAACAGATTTTCGCCAGGCGTTACAGGTCCTACAGTCGGGTCTTGACGAATAACCCTCGTCTTGTGCGATACAGTCCGACGATGAATGGCGGGGATAGTCCACTCGTCGTTGTGAGTGTTTTGGTATGGATGCCAATCACCGATGTCGTCTGGTCGCAGTATTGGCGACGTTTCTGCTGCTATCGGCAAAATCTGCCGATGCCCAGCGGTTGTTGCCGACGTTGTTTCCTGAACAGCGGTCCGTACAAATCCGAGATCCGTCGCAGCTTCCCAAGTATCGGATCAACGATTCTGTTCCTCCCCCCACGGTGTCGACAAAAATCGATCTTGAACCGTATCCGGTTTCGCTCGATGACGTCATTCGAATTTCACTTGGCAGAACCGACGTCGTTCGAATTCTCGTTGGAACAACCGCGACGTCGAGCGGCCAGACGATTTACGACGCGGCGATTACGAATACAACTATTGACCAGAACAACGCTCGCTTCGACCCCGTCTTTTCGGCAACCACCGCTTACAACAACGTCGAAAGTCCCAACACAGGCAAATCGATAATACCCGGCCAGGCGTTACTCTACGGTGTTCGTACCGATTCGTTCGCAAACTCGACAAATTTGACAAAGCTGAATGCACTTGGCGGAACCGCAGGAATTGGCTGGAATTCGACCAACTCACAATTTCGCCCTGACATCTTCCCGCTGAACCCACAGACGTCAAGTTCCACGACGCTGAACTATACCCAACCCCTGTTAAAAGGAGCAGGATTTGGGCCAAATCTTGCTCCGATTGTCATTTCCCGTATCAATACCGAGATTTCGTTCTTCACATTGAAAGATTCTGTGCAGGAGATGGTTCGTGGAGTGATTGAAGCGTACTGGTCGCTGGTCGCCGCTCGAACTGATGTCTGGTCGAAACAGCAGCAGATTGAGCAACTGGAAGTCGTCGTAAACCGAATCAAATCCCGAGTGAAAGTTAATCTCGATAACCGTGCAGATCTCTCGCAGGTTCAGGTGACGTTGGCTAATACGCGTGCCGCTCTGGTGACGTCACGTGCGAACGTGATTCAGCGCGAGGATGCATTGCGAAACATCATTGGTATGCCCCCTTCTGATGGAATGAGACTGATTCCCTATTCACCTCCAACAGACGAACGGTTTCACACTGAGTGGTCACAGATAATCGAAATCGCTTCGGAACGTCGTCCGGATCTCGTTGAACTGAAGTTGATCATTGAAGCTGATGAACAACAGATTCTCCTCGCGAAAAACGCGGCGCTGCCCCAACTCGATGGAGTCGCTCTCTATCGCTGGAACGGGCTGGAAGGAACGACGCCAAGTGGACGACAATTGCAAACAGGGACTGGAGCCAATACTGACTGGACGCTTGGTGTCAACTTCTCAGTTCCACTCGGCTTACGCCAGTCGCGAGCGTTCTTGCGGCAGAGAGAACTGACGATCGTTCGTGATCGAATCAATCTTCAGCAGGGCTTGCATAACGCAGCCCACCTGCTCGCGACCAATATCCGAACGCTGGACCAGAACTACGAACTTTATCTGGCCTACCGTGAAGTCCGTGAGGCGGCCAAGATCAACCTCGATTATCAATTGGCCAAATATCGAACAGGGAGCGCCATTCTCATTAACGTCTTACAGGCAGTGACCGACTGGGGAAACGCGATCTCCAGCGAAGCCAACTCGCTTGCGGCCTACAATACATCACTGGCAACCCTCGAGCGACAAACGGGAACGATTCTCGAAACGCACGGCGTCCGATTCTTTGAAGAACGGTTTGGTTCGATTGGTCCCCTGGGCCGATTCGTTTCAGACGTCTGCTATCCGCTTGGCAACCCACCATCCACAAATGGCGATCGTTACCCCATGTCAGACAAGCCTTCGGAAGAGAAGTTTGAATTGGAACGACCGAAGAATATGCGAGCGAAGCCGCTAAAAATTGACTATGAAAAGGAAGACTTACCTGGCTTGGAAGAGAGCTTGCCGGATGTCCCGCCTGCACCAAAGCCAAACTCATTTAATGAGCCGATACCGTCAACAACACCAATCCGCAGTACTGACGAAGATCCCATTCCCCCCGTTCCCGAAGGCAAAAAGCCGGAAATTGACGCTCCATCGGTCACGACGAAGCCCAAATCGATCAGGCAACGAGTTCTCAATTGGCTGCCACGGTAATTCAGACTTGGAGTTGGCTGTGGTTTTGGGGATTGATCAATTCCCAAATTATCGAACCGTTTCCTGAGTTCCCGTGTCGTAATTGCGAAACATCCCCTGTTGCTGCTATCATGCCGATTCATGCGAGAGTGGCGAAACTGGCAGACGCGCTGGATTTAGGATCCTGTACCTTAATCGGTGTGGGGGTTCGACTCCCCCCTCTCGCATTTTTGATTCAAATTGACCCTGGTGGCCTGCAATCAAGCACGGATTTTTCACAATCCGTTTGGCTAACAGAAATCTTACTTTGCCTCACTCTGTGAGGCCCTGGATAAGTAAGAGGATTTACCCTCGAAGTCTTGAAACGTGATAGATTCTCAGCAAGAACAATCGTGCTTGCACAATCAGACTGGTGATTACGAGGCATTACATCGGCTGGTCTTGTGTTCTGACCCCGGCTTTGACGCCTGACCGTTAATGGCGAAAGTGGCTACCAAGTTGCTAATGCACCGCCTCCGCGTCGACACGATATCGCAATGGGCAGTGACGAAATGAACTCCGAGTTGAAGTCGGGGTACTCAAATCGGAATTTGGAAAAGGCCGCGATGTTTGATGCCAGATTCAATGGTGCCGTAATCGAACCGAATCATCATGAGAATCCCAAAGGGACTCAGGTATCGAAATCGCTGACACTCATAGCAGTCAATTTAACCTTCAATCATTCGACGCACACCCGACGGTCATCTGAAAAAGTACCTACATCTCAAAAGCATTAAAGCGATTGGCAACCACATCACCGAAGCTGTTTTTAGTGGTTGCAAATCGCGATTTCTGAAACTGGAAGCTTCCAGAAGATATTTCGAGACCAGGCTACAACGCGATTTTGAAGTGATTGTCTCCATTTTCTTTGACTGTGAAGTTTAACCCGCTCGTGTCCACCTTACCGTATTTCGCAGGAACGATCTGGATGGGCTTTTCCTTCTTTCCAGATTTGGCCTTGTCCATCATTTGTTTCTGCAATTCAGAAGCCTTTTTCAGATAGGCTTGAGCTTCAGCGTCCGTCGATGGACGTTGAGAAACTCCTTTGGCAAAATCCGAACTGTCGTCGGCTGAAACATCGACTGAAACCGCAATTCTGACAGGACCAACGGGGACAGATGAAACCTTGAACTTGCCGTCTGGACCGGTAATACAGAGTGCAACAGGCCCTTTTTCAGGAACGATTGCCACTCTGGCTCCCCCCAGAGGTGTATTCGAAAACGTTACGGCCCCGTCCGCCGGAGCAACTTTGAGTTCAGGCTTCGAACATCCGATACCCGCCAGCAGCAAACAAAAGCAGGAAATACCCATCCATTGATGACCACGCAACACGGTCTGATTCTTTCTAGATTTTTGAGTGAAATGTCACACTAAAACATTCGTCACAAAACGAAGGACCAGCTCTGCACAACTCAAAAAACGATTGAAGTCATCTGAATCCCGCAAGTCGCCTGTCCACGCTAGTCAGGTACGTTAGAAATCCCCAACAACCTGGCCGTCGGCTCGATCGCCGAGCCGTTGGTAAGTATTTTTGTGATCGATGTTTTCGCTCAAGAAACGGACCGAGCCATCGACAAACAGGAAGTGTGCTCCACCAACATGCTGAGAACGGAATCCCCAGCTGATATTCCAATTGTTCGGATTCGTGCAACCGGCAACTCGAACTTGAGACGCTGGACACCAGGTGCAAGTCGTAAAGTCGTTGATGGGAACGATCGTCGACGCATGGAAATTTCCGATGCCATTAGTCACCCAGAAACCTCCTCCGTAATGATCGTTGCAAGACGGAAGGATTTCTCCCATATGAATCGTGTTTGACGTCCCGTCGGTAACGCTGGAAATTTTGATACTCGGCCCGTCGCGACTTCCCATTCCGGAGAGCAGCGTCGGGTCCAGCGAGTCACCATTATTCTGGAGTTTCAAGGCAAATTGCTCATACGGATTACAGGAACCACTGACAGAGACGTTCCCCTGTGAACCCAGGGACCCATCATAATTTGTCTGTCCTGCACCCCCGTAAGTGCTTGATGACCGACCATCTGACGGGCACAACGCCATTGGAATCACGTGCGATATGACGGTTTTGCCGTCAGCGAGAACCTGCTGAGATGCGTCAACAGCACTAAAGTTAATCTGATTAAACAGCGGCGCCTGATCAAAGTAGGGGAGCAAACGCGGCTGGAATCCCATGTTTGGTGGCGTTGAACAACATCCACCAGTCCCGCCGATGGGGAACATCAGGAATACGTCATGATAATTAGCCAGCGCCAGTCCGTATTGCTTCAGGTTATTCTTACACTGCGTCCGCCGAGCCGATTCGCGAGCTTGCTGAACAGCGGGCAGTAATAGGGCAATCAGAACCGCAATGATCGCAATTACGACCAGCAATTCAATTAATGTGAACCCCTTCGATCTTCTTCGCCTGAGTACCATGAGTCTCTCCCGTTCGAAAACATTGACGAAAAACGTACTAAATACTTAACACAATTTTTGAAGTTAAAACGGCTCCATTCTGGAGAACTCGCGCAACATTGAGCGACAATAATTAAAAAACGATCGCATTGGAACACTTTTATCCAACCTACCACGCCGTAATACTCATTTCAAGTACGGTCGCAACGCATGTTCAGTTTTCTGTAATGCATATCATCAAGACTGTTTCGGTCACCGGGTACTTCATGAGAATCTCTAATTGGTGTTTGACATTCCTTGACGAATAGGTTGTCATTTGGTCAAGGTGTTAACCACCGCCTGCCGTATACCCCACCAAATTCACCATTGCTCGTGAATACCCTCGAGGGCCCCCTCGTATGCTACTGCTTCATCGATTGTTTTTTGGTCTGATTGCTGTCTCAATCGCATCCAGTTTCGTTTTTGCTGCTGATCAGAAGATTGAGTTCAATCGGGATATCCGCCCGATCCTTTCGAATAACTGCTATCTCTGCCACGGCCCGGATAAGAATCAACTTCAAGCCGGTTTAAGGCTCGATAAATCCGATTTGGCGAAGTCCAAACTGGAGTCCGGCCATACTGCAATTATTCCAAACGATACGGCTGCAAGCAGCTTGTACGCAAGAATCATTTCCACAGACCCTCAGGCGAAAATGCCCCCTTTGGATAGTGGCAAAAGCCTGTCCACAGCTGAAATTGAAATCCTCAAGCGATGGATTGACCAGGGTGCCGAGTATCAAGGGCACTGGTCATTCATTCCTGCTGTTCGCCGTGATCCACCACCAACAAAATTTGCGAATCACGTCCGAAATGAAATCGATCGATTTATCCTCAGCCGATTGGAAGCTGAAGGACTTGAGCCATCAAACGAAGCAGACAAATTCTCGTTGATTCGACGCGCAACAATTGATCTGACGGGACTTCCTCCAACTCCGGCGGAAGTTGATGCATTCCTGGCTGATGGCTCATCCGAAGCGTACGAACATGTCATTGACCGATTGCTGATGTCCCCCCGTTATGGCGAGCATCAGGGACGGATCTGGCTGGATGCCGCCCGCTATGGCGACACCCACGGATTGCATCTCGACAACGAACGATCCATGTGGCCGTACCGCGAATATGTCATCAATGCCCTGAACCAGAATATGCCGTTTGACCGGTTTACGATCGAGCAACTGGCAGGCGATCTGATCCCCAATGCCACGATCGATCAGAAGGTGGCGTCAGGCTTTAACCGGTGTAATGTGACCACGAGTGAAGGTGGATCGATCGACGACGAAGTTCTGGTTCGTTACGCCGTTGATCGAACGGAAGCCCTTTCAACGGTATTTCTTGGACTGACACTTCAATGTGCCGTTTGCCACAGCCATAAATTTGATCCCGTTTCCCAGAAGGAATTCTACTCCCTGTATTCCTATTTCTACTCAATGGCCGATGCAGCAATGGACGGCAATGCCTTGCTTCCGCCGCCAATTTTGAAGCTGCCCAGCGAAGAGCAGACCAAAAAACAACGCGAACTCGACGCACAACTGGCCGCGGTCCAGCAGGCCATCGCGACCGAACTAAGCAACACTGTTTATGTCGACCCATGGGAAGGATCAACGCCACCCGCTGATGCACTTTCGGTACTGCGACAGGAAGTGATCTGGATCGACGACGATCTGCCGGCAGGCGCTCAACCTCAAGGTGACACTCCCTGGAAATTTGTCACAAAAGGTGAAGGGCCCGTTTTCTCGGGCGAAAAGTCATCCACCCGAACCGCACCGGGTTTATCTCAACACTTCTTCACGGGCGCAAACCCTGGTTTGAAAATTGGCGAAGGGGACGTGCTCTTTGCCTATGTCTTCCTCGACCCTGCCAATCCCCCAAAATCGATTATGCTCCAGTTTAATGACGGTAGCTGGGAACACCGCTCCAACTGGGGTGATGACGATGCCATCGGCTTTGGTGCAAAAAATACTCCCGGTAAACGACTTGCCGGACCACTGCCGAAAACAGGCGAGTGGGTCCGCCTGGAAGTTAAAGCGGCAGACGTCGGACTGGCTGTCGGTGCCACCTTGAACGGTTGGGCGTTCACTCAATCAGGCGGTACCTGCCATTGGGACCGCGCAGGTGTGGTCACATACGCGACTCCGGTACCGACCGAATTCAGTTCACAGATCGCCTGGGAGCAGTCCGAACGCCCAATCCCCAAAACGACGCTTCCCGGGCCAATTCAAGAAGCGTTGAAGCTTGAGTCGGCGAAGCGAACCCCCGATCAGCTTAAACAGTTACGTGACTATTTTATCCAGAACGTGAATTCCGGAACCCGTGCCACATTTGCAGCTCTGCAAAGCAAGATCGCCGAAGTCAACAAACAGAAGGGCGATGTAGAAGCGACGATTCCGGCAACGATGGTCAGTCAAGACCTGCCCCAACCTCGCGAGACATTCGTGCTTGTTCGCGGTGCCTATGACAAGAAGGCTGAAAAAGTCGATCGTGGAGTTCCAGCGGTCTTACCTCCGCTTCCCGAAGGTGTGCCAAATAATCGGTTCGGTCTGGCAAAATGGCTTGTCGCTCCTGACCATCCGCTGACTTCTCGCGTGATCGTGAATCGATACTGGCAACAGTTTTTCGGTACCGGGATCGTCAAAACGGCTGAGGATTTTGGTGCTCAAGGTACATGGCCGACTCATCCCGAATTGCTTGACTGGCTGGCAACGGAATTCATCCAGACTGGCTGGGACGTCAAGCTGATGCATAAGCTGATCGTGATGTCGGGAACCTATCGCCAAACGTCAAAAGTTTCGTCATCGCTACTCGGTCGTGATCCGGAAAACCTGCTGTTAGCACGGGGGCCTCGATTCCGATACGACGCTGAAGTCATTCGTGATTCAATCCTGTTTTCAAGCGGATTGCTCGTCGAACGCGCGGGTGGAAAAAGCGTCAAGCCGTATCAGCCTGAAGGGATCTGGGAAGCGGTTGCCTTCGTCGGCAGCAATACCCGCGACTTCAAGCCTGACGCTGGGGAATCGCTCTATCGCCGCAGTCTTTACACATTCTGGAAACGGACCGCGCCGCCTCCATCAATGTCAACGTTCGACGCTCCGTCTCGCGAGAACTGCACGGTCCGTCGTCCACGAACCAACACTCCGCTGCAAGCCCTGGCGCTGATGAATGACAAACAATACATTGATGCGGCACGGAAACTGGCCGAACGAATGCTGAAAGAAGGAGGTTCCACTCCCGAACAGCGTCTGGCGTACGGCTTTCGATGGATGACCGCTCGTCCCCCATCGACGCGGGAACTGCAAGTTTTGAAAAAAACGCTCGACAACGAAACCGCCGTGTTCCTGGCAGACAAGCCTGCTGCCGAAAAACTGCTTGCATACGGTGATTCACCGCGTGATATGACCCTGGAAACGGCCGAATACGCCGCGTGGACAATGATTGCCAACCTGCTCATTAATCTCGACGAGACCATTACAAAGTAACGGGAAGACGCTAATGGACCCATTTCTCGAATATAAACTGGCAATGACCCGTCGGCATTTCTTCAGCCGGTCAGCAACCGGTCTGGGTGCAGCTGCACTCGGTGCCTGCATGAACCCCAGCATTTTCGCTAACGATCTTGCTGCGGGAGGTGAACGACAGACCTTTGGTGTCATGCCGGCATTGCATCATGCCCCTAAGGCCAAGCGAATTATATGGATGTTCATGGCGGATGGACCGTCCCAACTGGACCTTTGGGACTACAAGCCAAAGCTCGGCGAATACTTTGATAAGGACCTGCCCGAGTCAGTCCGGAACGGCCAGCGAATCACGACGATGACATCAGGGCAGTCCCGGTTTCCGGTGGCACCTTCGATGTTCAAATTCTCGCAGCACGGAAAGCATGGCGCATGGATCAGCGAGCTTCTACCAGAAATGGCGGGAGTCGCCGACGATATCTGCATCATCAAATCGATGCACACGGATGCCATTAATCATGACCCGGCGATCACATTCATCACAACCGGAAGCGAAATCCCGGGCCGCCCCTCGTTAGGGGCCTGGTTGTCCTATGGAATCGGCAGTCCGAATGACGACCTGCCGTCGTTCGTAGTGTTGATCTCGAGACTTGCCACAGGCGGACAGAATCAGGCGCTCTTCTCACGCATGTGGGCATCCGGCTTCCTGCCAACGAAACATGCCGGGGTGTCGATGAGATCTTCGGGCGATCCTGTTTTGTATCTGTCAAACCCACCTGGGGTCAGCAGTGACGTACGCCGGAAAATGCTCGACGGACTGGGCGAACTTAACCAGGAACGACTGACGGAAGTCGGAGATCCTGAAATCTCAGCCCGAATCGCTCAGTACGAAATGGCGTATCGGATGCAGACGTCGGTCCCCGAGTTGTCAGATATCTCGAAAGAGCCGAAACATATTCTCGATATGTATGGCCCGGAAGTCACTCAGCCCGGTACGTTTGCTTACAATTGCCTGCTTGCCCGGCGACTGGCCGAACGCGGCGTCCGATTCACGCAGATTTTCTTGCGAGGCTGGGACCATCACGGCGGCTTGCCAGGCTCAATCCGTCAGCTCACTAAGGTGGCCGATCAGCCGTGTGCGGCTTTGATCAAAGACCTGAAGCAGCGTGGCATGCTCGAAGACACACTGCTGGTCTGGGGTGGTGAGTTCGGTCGGACTGTTTACAGCCAGGGGACACTCACCAAAGACAACTACGGCCGCGACCACCATCCTCGCAATTTTACAATGTGGATGGCAGGTGGCGGGATCAAGCCCGGTATCGTCCACGGTGAAACGGACGATTTCAGCTACAACATTACTGAAAAACCGGTTCACGTTCACGATCTGAACGCCACGATTCTGCACCTGCTAGGTATCAACCACGAAAAGCTGACCTATCGTGCACAGGGTCGTGACTTCCGTTTGACCGATATCCACGGCAAGGTCGTGACCGACATCCTGACGTAACGTCCGCCAACATAAGAATTGTCGTTGTTCGTTTAACCGCGCCTCGAAGAGAAGCGGAAACAAAACGGCGGGATTGACGTCAGCCGGGGCGTCATTTCTCGTTAGGGCATTGGCGCAAATCGGGGCGGCGGTAACGTTCGAAGAGATGCCTGAACGCCGATCCGCCTGCGCCGATGGCTTCTTATCGGTTAACCGCGCCTCGAAGAGAAGCGAGTCCACCGGCGTCAAAGAAAAACCCGAGGCGTCTTTTTCCGTTTGGGTATTGCGTCTGTCTTTTTCAGCAGTCGATCCTATGTCGGAACGAAAGCACAACGACGTTCGAAGAGATCGGCTGAACGCCGATCCGCCTGCGCCGATGGCTGCGGGTTAAACCAGTAACCCGCAGCCATACTGAAGATTCGACAGCAGTTTGCCGTTTTGCAATCCGTTACTTGATCCGTGGGACTTCGATCAGTTCTGGAATTGGATCGAAGGCCCAGGATTGGATCGGCGGATACCAGATTTTCTTTTCTGGCTGGTTATTCGGATTTGGCAGACTGAGAGTTGCGGACGTCAGTTCGTATTTACCGGGATTTTCCGGGCTGTCTTTGTATTTCGAGTGAAAAATCTCAGCCAGTCGTTTGATCTCAGGGTCGTTTGGCGAATCGAACCCGCCAACGGTGACGATCGATTGATACTTGTCGTGGTAAACATAAGCTTCAAACCGATCGAACCCGAGGCATTCCCTTGCCGCAGCACTATTTTGTCGTAACGCGTACGTCAGTTGCGCGGCATCTTCTCCGGCACGGGCAAGACTGTCAGACCCGCGGTCTTTCTTGGTAATTGCCAGATCGAAGTTCCCTTCGTGTCCAGCGAACCGGCTATTCCCCATCGGAATCGCAGACTTCCCCGTAAAAGTGGCAACTTTTAAGGTGTATTTTCGTTTGAGATTCACCAAAGCGTTGTCGATGCCTGAATTCAAATACTTGGTGACACTGTCCGATTTGTTCCGGGCGAGGTCATCTGGTTTTCTGAGCGGATTAATGGTCATGAAGGCAGACGCAAATGGCCCCTTCGTGCCACCGACGTCACGCATGACCGCTCCCGACTTAGGATCAGACACGAACTTGGGCCGATAGCGTTTGATATAAGCCAAAGTCTTCTGGGCAACCTGATCGTCGACTTTTTCGTAGTTACCCGCCAGCACACAAATCATGTCTCGTTGAGCGGCAAATACGCGTTTGTTCGGGTTCCCCATCCGATCGATCGTCTCAATCGTTTCCTTCTTAGCGTCCTGTGAATAGGAATACGCGGGAATACCCTTTTCGCGAAGCTCGTGAACAAGGTCATTCGCAGCCTGCTCAGCCGTCATCCCGTCTTTTTTGCGATCCACTTCGTGCACATCGCGAAAGGAGGCCACCATCACCATCCATGGTCCATGCTTATCGGTCAATCGGTACTCTTTGCCGGGATCGTTTTCGATCGCATGGGCGGTCGAAAACGACGTCGACAAGTAACAGATCATCAATACGAACATCGTAGATTTTTGAATTCGCACGACAGACTCCATCCTTAATTGCCCGTGACGAAATGAACCAGGCGTGACGATCTGGCAATCGACCGCAACGGCTATTTTCCTGACGAATTGATCTGAAACAGAAAACTTGAGTCGAATTTCAAGATTCGTGAGGGCGGGAACGTATCAGCAACCTTTTTTTGTGTCCATAGGCAGTTTTTTCCGGTGTTGGCATGCTTGGTGCATCTCTTCGAAATCACCAATCGCGGTTGTAAAACGTTCTCATTTGTCCTGGGCGACATCACCGCACCAGCGGTCACATCCCGGTCACTTCAGTTCGAATCAACTCGACTTCAGGCACTTTTTCAAGCCATGGATGGCTTGAATGGGGCTCGTTGTAAGAATGGCCGTCGGCAGGCGGTACGATTGGCAGATTTACAAATGGCACGGAGGCCGATTTCATGCAGGATCGAGTTTCACTCGGTGGTCGAACGACCGCTTCGCTTTGGACCATGCTTCTCGGTATGGTCCTCGTCACGACCGCGTGTAGTTGGGTGACCATCACCAGTATTTCCGCTCAGGCCACAGATCAGAATAACATTCTGCTCGACTTTTCCGCCAAATGGTGTGGCCCCTGTCAACAAATGAGTCCCATTGTTTCGAAGCTGGAACGACAGGGATATCCAATCCGACAGGTTGATATCGACCAGGAACAAGCTCTCGCGCAGAAGTACAACGTCGAATCAATCCCCTGTTTCGTCCTGGTTGCCAATGGTCGTGAAATCAATCGCATCACAGGCGCGACAGACGAACGGCAATTAAAGAGTCTGATGATGACACTTCCCAAGCAGAATATTGACGATTCGCTCGTCGGGAAGTCGTCTCGTAATAACGGAACGGCAAATCCTGAGTCCAAACCGGTCAGCAACAAGTCGTCCGACGAAAAAAAGCCGTTCCCAAAAATGCCATCCCTGTTCGCCTCAAAAAACAAAACTCCGAAGCAATTGCCTGTAGATGAATCTGAGACATTCCGCGGCCAGGATCCGGATCGTCGTACGCCATCTGACGAAGTCTCGCGCAAGGCGCTCGCGGCCAGTACTCGAATCCGCGTCAAAGATGGCTCGCACGTTCACTTCGGGTCGGGCACAGTCATCGACAGTCAACCTGGCCGGGCAGTAATCCTGACCTGTGGACACATCCTGCGCGATTTGGGAAAAAACGCGATCATCGAAGTCGATCTGTTTTCGGACGATACGTCCAAGCCGCAAACCGTCATCGCCAAGATCGTGCAGTTTGATCTGGATGCTGATGTCGGACTGCTGTCGATTCCCTGTCAACAACGCTTAGAGGTTGTCAGCCTGGCAACCGCTCGCGACTTGCCTGAAGTGAATGACCGGGTCTTCAGTATTGGTTGCGGGGGTGGAAAACTCCCTTCGGTCGAAGATCACGTTGTCACAGCAATAAATGGCTGTGTTGGCCCTGAAAACCTTGAATGTACTGGTATCCCTCAACAGGGCCGTTCTGGTGGCGGTCTGTTTCGTGGTACCGAGCAGGTTGGCGTCTGTATTCTCGCAGACCCGAATTACAAACGGGGAATTTATACCGGAATGAAACCGGTCGCACAGTTGCTGAAAAAAGCCAAACTGGGACATCTCGCCCCGTCATCGTCCGACAGGAATGATTTAGTCGCAGATGGTGGTCCTGATCAAAACGGAATGAAACTCGGAAATCCTGTCGGAATGAAGCAAGGCTTGCCTTCGATTTCCAATGAAATGGCCGAAGTCATCACGGCAGAAGCGATTCTCAATTCTGGCGCAACTGACACATCGCCATTATCGGGCTCTCAAAATTTTGCCGGTGCCGAAATCGTTTGTATCGTTCGACCAAAAGGTCCAGGTGCCACGAGTCGCGTGGTGATCATCAATCAGGCAAGCTCCCGTTTCGTAGATGACCTGTTGCACGAATCCTCTGGCACAACAAAGGGCTATGCAGCGTCATCTGTTTCGTACAGTCAATTAAAAAAATCAAACGAGAACAAAAATGTAAACGAGTCGAGGCAAAACTCATTTGCACGAATGACAATGCAAAAATCAGAGGAATCGGAAGCACCAGTGAAACCAATTCGGCGACAAATTGAGACTTCATTTGAGGCTGACGCCAATCGTAATGCTCGCGAATGAAACATCGACCCAATTCCAATTTTGACTCGGGCTAATTGATGAACCTGCTTTTCCGATACCAAAGACCAATCGACAACACAAAAAGCCCTTGTGAATAACGAGTTATGGAACAAAACCCTTGTATGACCGAAAGTGGTCATACAGGGGTTTTCTCATTTTGCGACCGAAAGATGTACAGCAGGCTTCCCATTTGACCATCCGCCTCGCTGGTCGGATCAAACTTTTTTGAAAATTCTGACTCGAATCACACTGGCTGATGCGGGTAAGTGACGATAGAATTTAAGGCGTGGATTGAGACTCAGTCTCAACATATGCTCTGAGTTCGCGTTTTCTACCGAAGGCAGGACCAATGTCGAGCGTGGTTTCACAAGCATTGCCTCTTGAGTTGATGTCAGCAGGTGAACAAGGCGTCGTCGTTGAAATCGATGGTGCGCCCGAATTGGTAGTCCGGCTGGAAGAAATGGGACTACACGCTGGCGTGCGTGTCTGCATGGTGCAGCCAGGCTCTCCCTGCATACTTGAAATCAATCATCAACGATACTCAATGCGTTTTGATGATTCGGTGACAGTGCTTGTGGGCTTGGTGCAATGAAGTTACACGAGCTGAAAGTTGATCAACGAGCACTGATTGTTGAAGTCAGTGGAGACGACGGAATCGCTATCAGACTGATGGAAATGGGACTGACAGATGGCGAAGAGATCAGATTGATTGGGTTTGCCCCGCTTGGTGACCCGATTGAGTTTCTAGTCCGTGGTTACCGTCTCTCCCTGCGGAAAACTGAAGCAGAAAGAGTGGAAGTGACCGCTCTCGTTGATTCCAAGCTTTAACCTGTTCGCTGATGCACCTCATTGAAATATGAAGCCAGCCGAACGGACGAGACTCAAATCACTGAAAGTTGCTTTCTTCTCCTATGATCGAAAAAGTCCCCCCGAAAAATCTGGAACGGACTGTCGCGGTTATCGGTAACCCAAACACGGGGAAGAGCACTCTCTTTACGGCACTGACGGGTGTCCATTCGCAGATCGGAAATTATCCCGGTGTCACCGTTGAAAAAAAGCTGGGTTGGTTCGAATTCGAAGGCCAGTCCATCCGACTTGTCGATCTGCCAGGGACTTATAGCCTTTCGCCCCGAACGATTGATGAAATGGTCTCGGTTGATGTACTGCTGGGTCGTCAGCCGGAAGTTGGTCAAATCGATGCCGTCGTTTGTATTGTCGATGCATCAAACCTGGAACGAAACCTCTATGTCGTCAGCCAGGTTCTTGATCTCGGCCTTCCGACCCTGCTGGTTTTGAATATGTGGGATGTCGCGCAGGAACGTGGCATCCAGATCAACACCGAAGAATTGGCAAAACGATTAGGAATGCCGGTCATTCCGTGCGAAGCCCATCGCAGAAAACAGATTGACCTGGTTCGTTCGGCGATCGTCCAGGCCAGCCATTCCCCAAAGCCGAATCCCCCCGACATCTTCCCGGAGCTATTCCACGAAGAAGGACGAAAGCTTCAGGCAGAATTCCTGCAATTCAGCAACCAGACACTGCCAACGTATCTGGTTGAGCGACTGATACTGGATGTCGGCGGTCAACTGGAAATGGAATTAACAAAACCAAACCCCGAACAACTGATTACCCGATTGAAAGAGGCACGGGAACGACTGAAAGTGGCCCAGTTTCGAGTTCCCAATATTGAAGCCAAGCTACGTTACGGCTGGTCCAGGCAAATCTTAAGCGGCGCAATGTCAGTTCCGGAAAAACGCCCGGCGGTCGTAACCGATACTCTGGATCGATGGCTGACTCACAAATTCTGGGGTTTGCTGGCTTTTTGTCTGGCAATGTTTATCGTCTTTCAATCGATCTCTTGGGCAGCCCAACCGCTGATGAAGATTTGTGAATCTGGCCAGAAACAAGTTGGCGAAATGATCGGTTCGCTACTCCCTTTCGGCCCGCTTCGCAGCCTGGTCGTTGACGGAGTGATCGCGGGGGTCGGTGGAATTCTCGTATTCCTGCCACAGATCTGCTTTCTGTTCCTGTTCATCGCGCTGCTGGAAGACTGCGGGTATATGGCCAGAGCCGCATTTTTGATGGACAAACTGATGACCAAGGTGGGACTCAGCGGAAAATCATTTGTACCGCTCATGTCATCATTCGCCTGCGCGATTCCAGGAATCATGGCGACGCGAACGATTGAAAATCGCCGTGATCGGATGGTGACGATTCTGATCGCGCCATTGATGAGTTGCTCCGCTCGGGCACCCGTTTACTGGCTGATGGTCGCTGCGTTCTTCCCTTCGATCTCATGGGCCGGTGGTTGGATTACGCTGCACGGTATCATGCTGTTTGTGATGACGTTTTTTGGAGCGATCGTTGCTGTTCCAATCGCCTGGCTGTTGAAAAAGACTCTCTTTAAAGGCGAAACACCTCCGTTCGTAATGGAACTGCCGTCATATAAAATTCCCTCTCCCCGAATCGTGTTGCATCGAGTCTTTGACCGAGCATCGGCCTTTGTCATGCGAGCAGGAACACTGATTCTCGCGACATCAATCCTGATCTGGTCCGTCAGCTATTTTCCTTCTGATCATTCCGAAGAACAGAAAGTCCTGGAAAATATAAGACTGACTGAATCGATGCTCGCAAGCGAACTGGAGCAGAAGGAGCAACTCAGTCTCGAACGTGAAAAAATTGGCCAGACTCCACCTCTCGACTCCAAAGCGATTGCTGAAGTCGACGAAAAAATTGCGGAACTTGATACCCGTCTTCAACCATTGCACCTTCTGTTCGACACGCGAAACAAGATCTCTGAACAACTTCTCGCGAATAGTTTTCTGGGTCGATTTGGCAAGGCAATCGAACCCGTTGTAAAACCACTTGGCTGGGACTGGAGAATCGGCGTCGGCGTGCTTGCCTCGTTCCCGGCCCGCGAAGTCATCGTCGCCACCCTTGGTACAATTTATAGCCTTGGTGGTGATGTCGATGAAAACAGCCAGGGACTCCAGACTGCTTTGCAATCGGCGACGTGGCCGGATGGTCGCCCGGTTTATTCGATTCCCGTCGCAATGTCGATCATGGTCTTCTTCGCCCTGTGTGCCCAATGTGCTTCAACTTTGATGGTCATTCGTCGGGAAACCAATCATTGGGGATGGGGTGTCTTTACATTCGCCTATATGACGACGCTGGCCTATATCGGTGCCTGGATCGCATACGTTGTGACAGGCTGGCTGCTGGCGTCCTGAATCCACATCGACAAGTATTTGAAATCCTGCCGATTCCGACAGACTTATGACGTTTACCGAAAGTCCCCCTTTGTCCGGCGATTGGTCTCGTCGTATACTTCCACAGAATTCGGGCGATCTCGAAGAGGGGGTCGGGTGTTCAAATTTCAAAATTGGCCGATCGAGCCTCGTTTGCTGAGGGAAAACGCATGATCGGCCAATTTTGAAATTTGAACGCCTGACCCCGGAACAGACGGCCCTGACAACACATTTCGCTTTCGTAGGAATCGGTTCATGCATCCTTCGGTCACACCATTGTTCCTGCGAACTCTGCCCGGACTATTTCTCGTTTTCAGTTTCTTCTTCGAAACATTCTCTTTTGCCCAGGAGTCCCCGACGAAGGCTCCGCCGAAAGAAGAAACCTGGCAGGTCATTTATCTCGCTGGCCAGCGGATTGGATATACCCGGTCAACCGTCGAAACCGTCGGAACAGACGCGTCAGCAATCGTCAAAACAACTTCCGATACCTTCATGACGATCAAGCGGTTCGGTCAGACCCTGGTCATGAAGCAGGCATTGACGACTGAAGAAACACTGGCAGGCGATCTGCGTCGATTCCGATTCGAAATGGCTAACCCTCCTGCCATGTCGTCCGTGACAAGTGGAAAGATCGACGGACGGGAGCTTTCGCTGACACAAGAGGTGAATGGAAAACCCAAAACCACGATTCAGCCCTGGCAGGACGGGGTGAAGTCTCCCGTCTTTCAAGACCGAGTACTGAAAGATAACCCGCTGAGGCCAGGAGAAACTCGCACGTTTGAAACGTTTGTCCCCGAATTCGCCAAGGTTGGAAAAACAACCATGAAGGCGTTTGACCGCGAAAACACAAAGATGCTCAATGGTAAGCCTGAAAATCTGTTTAAAGTCGCAGTTTCTAACTCGTTGCTCCCCGGCTTCACGATGGAGACCTTTCTGGATGCACAGGGAGAAGCGATTAAGGTCTCATCAACAATGCTCGGTTCGTCGATGGAGATCTACGTCGTTTCTCAAGCCGAGGCCTTGAAAGCGATCGAAGGGGCAGAACTCGATCTCGCGATTGGAACGCTGATCAAAGTCAAACCTTTGGCTAAGGGACACGAATCAAAACGAATCGTCTACAGGGTTTCGATTGTTGATCAGGATCCCACCGACATCATTCCCCCCAGTGATACACAGACTCTCAAAAAGATTGATGCGGAAACTGCGGAATTGACCGTCGTTTCCATTCCGATTCCACGACCCGCAACCGTTGGCAAAGTTGCGGATGAATACCTCGAATCATCGCAGTATCTGCAGCGAGACGACGAGCTGATACAGAAGCACGCCAATCGAGCGGCAGGTGATGCAACAGACCCTGGCGAGATCGCTCGGCGAATGGAAACGTACGTTCGTGAGAAATTGACGAAAAAGAATTTTTCGACGGCAATGGCTTCCGCCGCAGAAGTCGCCAAGAACCTCGAAGGGGACTGCACAGAACACGCTGTCTTGCTCGCGGCGATGTTAAGAGCGAGGCGAATCCCCGCAAGAATTGTCGTCGGTCTGGTCTATGCGGATCGCTTATTTGCGTTCGGCGGTCACATGTGGACAGAAGCTTATCTCAACGATCAGTGGGTTCCTCTCGACGCAACTCTTGGGAATGGTGGAATCGGAGCGGCACATATCAAGCTGGCGGATTCGGCACTCAGTGACGACGGCCCGGCAGCACTCAGTGGATTTGCTCCGTTGATGAATGTCATCGGCAAGCTGAAGCTGGAAGTCATTTCGGCGGAATAAAAACGAGAGAACTGACGACGATTTTGTCAGCCTTCTGAAACAGGATTTTGTGCCACGGTTTCAAAGAAACCGAAGCAGGGCTTCTCTCTCGCGCAACCGGTCAAAGAGCACTGCTTGACCGCAGACGTTCGAGCAGTGGCATAACACGTTCGTTCATGGTTTAAGAAAGTATTACTCCGCTTTTCCCAACAGTTCTTCCAATAGCTTTGGTAACTCTGGACCGCGAGCTCGCATTGATACGACTTTACCTTCCTTGTCGACGAGGATCGCCGCAGGAATGGCATTGATACCGAAGTATTCTGCCATTGGGTGATTCCACCCTTTGCCATTCTGGATTTCTTCGTCGTACATCTGTGCCCAGGGGATTTCTTCTTTTTCAATGAACTTGTCGAGTGGCTCACGTGATCGATCAAGACTGATTCCGACGACTTCAAACCCTTTACTGTGGTATTTTTCGTAGTTCGCTTTCACGTTCGGAAGTTCTGCAATGCAGGGACCACACCACGTCGCCCAGAAATCCACCAGTACGACTTTGCCTCGGTAAGAAGCCCAGTCGAAGTCGTCTCCCTTCAAATTCTTTCCACTGAGTGCCATGAATTGACCTGGAAGACGGGCACGTCGACCCTGGCCTTCAAAACGCTTGGCACTCAATTGGATGTTCTCGTCCTCAGACTCGCTGGCCAGTTTGGCCAGACGACCGAACAGATCACCTGCCTCATCGGGAAACCCTTTATTGGCGAGTGCATCACCTAACTGAGAGGCAACTCCCATGGCTTCCCGCGAAAAATGACTGTCTGTCACAGAAGTAACGACTTGCTCCGACATCCCCTTGCGATCTGCATCCGACAACTTTGGTAAATTGATGATTTGAATCGGCATCCAGAACTGATCGACGACTTTCGCGACAGACTTTCGTTCGTCGCTTTTCAGTTTTTTAGCAGCGTCCATTGCTTCGGTGGCTGCATCGCCAATGCCGTTGGCGGCGAGGATTGTCAGAGCGCTTAATTTCATTTGAGCGGCATTTGCTGCGACTTTCTCACTTGTTTCCTGACCCAGGATTTTATCTCCGGCAACAATAAACGCGCGGTGCATCCGTATGGCATGTTCGAGCGTTTCTTTCCGGTTGGCAAATTTTGGCCTTCGCCCCTTGAGCTCGTTGACGAATTCCATAATTTCGTCGGGCGTCCCGTCCGGAACAGCGTAGTCCGGGTCTGTTTCCGCTTGCTTGACATTATTCTCGGGGTTGTCCTGGGCTTCCGTCGCAATTGGAACAATCGCCAGGGCCATCATTGCCGGAATCCCGATTCCCGCAATCAAACAGGCAAACCGAGAGGGGCGTGTTTTCTGCGAAGTAACAAATAAATGCTCCATAGCGGATTCCGTGAATCTGGTGAGGAAACAGGCCACGTACGGACAGTCCGCGCTGGCTCATATCAAAATACTCAGAAAGGATTTGACAATACAGTCTCGCTGAGAAAAGAGCCTCAGAGACTCATTTGTGGTAAGAGAGACATGAGCCAACTTGAACTGCTGATAAACAGTCACCACACAGTTTAGTCGTATTCTCATAATGAAAGATCAGCTGACGCGCGATGCTGATCTTCTTATTTTTCGAGCAGCAAATTGAACATACAGGCCTGTGGTTTCAACTTTCAGATCGTGATCGCTGAGATTAATGGCCTCATCTGACGACAAGTCCGTTGACAGTTCCAGGAACAGTTTCCGGGCCGTCGGAATTTCGTGTGTTCGTAGTTTCAACTGCTGAAACAGCGGCCTCTTCCTGCCACGGGTGTCAATTTCCGCCGCACTGAGATATGCCTCATACGCACCGTTGGCTGCAGGGAAAGAAGACACTTCAAGGAGCATCCAAGTTGCTGCGATACTGCCAGCGCTTTGGAATGAGAAAAGGGGAGTGTACTTGGATTCGGTCTTTTGCTCGCCTGTTGGGCTGTTTGGAAGTGACGACAACGTCTGAACCAGGTACTCACCCGCTTCAAGCGCGGATACGATTTTGTCTCCCGAACCAGGACTTGTGCGAATGACCGATCGTTCAAGCCAGCGATCGATCGATTCACCGTACGCTCGCCGAGCGAAGTTCCGTCCAGAATTCATGGGAATACAGATGAAGATAGCGACTTCACTCATCAACATCAGGAATTGAGTGAAATTGAATCGGGAGTAAAGGTTGCGTTTTGGTAGCGGAATGTTGGGACCAAAAACTCGACCGAAGATCGTTCGTTGAACCTGATCCGTCTGTGCCACAGCCGACAGCAGAGTCGTTTTTTCGCCACCCCTCAACGTCGCAGCAACACCGTCAATTTGGCACGCTGAAAGGAATGTCACAACTCCACAGACCGCGCCGGCTATCGCAGCTAACCGCGGATTTCGACAATGAGCGAAGTAAACGAATTTCGCTACGCACCACGCAAGAGGAAAGCCAACCGCAATCGGTACAAGAACCGTGGCGTACGAAAGAATCGGAACGATGGCGATCGCACGGTAAAGGAGCCCGGCAATGATGCCGCTCAAACAGCCGACGAAAACGAGAAGAAATGATCCCGCAACGAATCTGGACACATCGAATTTTCCCGATGGGAAATATTGATGCCGCGACAGAAGAGTGAGATCAAACATGATATCAGCGACTAAAGAAGATGCCTTTTGTCACCAAATGAAGCCCACTTGGATCATAAAAATCTAAATCGGATCTGTCTACACAAAAATATTACAAAAACTCTCAGCTAAAGGATACATTGAAGCACTAATAGTCGATTCGAAATTACGTCAGACCGGCGGTATTCCTTCTAAAAACACAATTCCCCATAGCCTAAAGTCTTTAACTCAAGACTGTTAAGTAAAATGACCACTGAACAACAGTTGCTGCAAAAATGATTCCAAAAAACATCGTCGTATCCCGCGAACCCAAACATCAAATACTTTGCGATACAAACAAAACGACTGAAGTACCAATTTTCCCCTGAGATTCTTAAGGAAACCGAGTGCTTCGCCCTTGATCAACAGGCGGCGTCGAAAACGAATGTGGACGCTTTTTTGTTTTGCATTTCATAAATTAGATCGGACGTCTGCCGATAAAAGTCGCATCATGGTGCACGAAAAAACAAAACTCGTATCGCACTTCGTCGACCGCAACGATTAGATCTCAATCGTTAATGTTGTATTATTTGCGACAGTTTCAAACCAATCGATGAATCGACTTTGACCGCCATACCCTCACCCATTTTCTGATTGGCGACATACAGGTTCAGAGGCGACGACACGGGGTGATCGAATTTCAGAATCGTCCCCGAAGTCCACGTCAGCAAATCCTTGAGCTTATGCGATTTGCTTTCAATCCGAATTGAAATCCGAATTGGAAGTGAACGAAGCCGGTTCGGATCGTTTTCCGATTGATGAATTCCCATGGCCTGTCCTCGTAATTGTTCAATCTGGCTGATAGGTCTCAGCACCCCGATCATGATGCGAGGGATAACAGGTTTTTCGGACAATCTAAGACGTTGACTTGCATTCACTTGGGTAAAAGTTGGGGAATCGGAAGGGCTGAATCTGCCGGTTCTCGAAGAACTGATTGACCGAAATCCCCCAATCTTCTAGAACCCCTTCGCTTGGTGTCACAATTCGCTGAAATTTAAAGGGATTGATCGAGCGAACCATGGCGATGGAGGTGCCCGTTTTTGAAAATCTCCTGGGCTGATCCCCAAAAATTGCGACTGTTTTGAACCGGGAAAAAGGATTGGCCCGATGGTTGGAAAAACGACTGACGCTAATCACGAAGGTCGAGCCGAATGGTGGCGTGAAAGCGAATTGTTGATCATTCTGCTGCTGGCTGCCTTGGCCTTGTGTGTTCGTTTGGACGGACTGCCACTGTTTGGAGAGGAGCCTCGGCGCGCACTCATTGCGCGCGAAATGGTCGAAACTGGCGACTGGCTTGTTCCCGGCACCCAGCGCGTGTTCCTGCCAAGTCGCCCCCCCCTGCAAAACTGGTTGATCGCCTTCGCGGCAACATTTACCGGCGGCTTCGATATCTGGGCCGTCCGCATACCGAGCGTGATCTCGACATTCCTGATTGCCATCCTGATTTACGGATATTTGCGACAACTGATGGGGCGTTTGGGAAGTCTTGGCGGTGCAGTGAGTTTTCTGACGATGACGATGGTCATGGAATTTGGCCGCTCGGCGGAAACGGAAGCGGTTTTCACCCTGTTCGTGGCCGCTTCGATGTTGATGTGGCACTGGGCCTGGATCAAAAAATGGCCTGCATGGCAAATGTGGTCACTCGGTTACGGCTTCGCAGCGCTGGGGATGTTGACAAAAGGTTTGCAGGCCCCACTCTATTTTGTCGGAGCAACGACGCTGTTTTTATTGGCGACGGGAAATTGGCGATTTTTATTCTCTCGAGGACATGCGATTGGAATTCTGGTCTTTGTAACGGTCTTCGGCGCGTGGCAGGTGCCGTTTACCTGCCAGCGAGGCCTCGCGGACAGTTGGAATATTTACTTCGGTGATGTCGCCGGTCGTTTCGTTGATCGAAAGTGGTCTGTCTTCCTCGAACATCTGGTCGTGTTTCCATGTGAATTGCTGTTCGTGCGACTGATGCCATGGTCAATCCTGCTTCTGGCATTTGGAAATCGACGCGTTCGAGAATTCGTTGGCCATCAGCGAGAAGCCGCCATCTTCCTGACGATTTGTATTTTGTTTTCGTTCATTTCAGTCTGGCTGCCGCCAGGTTCCAAAGTTCGTTACTACATGCCCCTTTTTCCCTGCTTTGCAGCGTTGGTCGGAATCGCAATCGATCGTCTGGCGGCACTTCGCAAAGATGCGGTTGGTTTTGACCTTTGGAAGTTCTATGTCCGTTTGATGACCAATCTGATGGTCGGCTCGGCAATCGTGATTGTCGCCGCGTCCCTGGCGATCCCGACATGGCGATTTACACTGACATTACTCAGCGCCGTTGAATACGCGATTGTCGCGCTCGCCATGGCAGGGATTGCCTGGAAGACATCGAAAGAATCGTCTGACCGAGCGATGTTCCGAGGAATGTTGAGCGTTGCCGGATTTCTCGCACTGGTTCAAGTGAGCCTTGTCGTGACGGTCCAGCAGCGTCGCTGCGAAGATATTGCTGGTCAAATTGACAAGCTGAAACACGAGCTACCCGCCGACGCCAAACTGGTCAGCTTCGATTCGATACATCATGCCTTCGTGTTCTTTTACGGTCGGCAAGTTCCGATCGTTCCCTTGCCCACCAGCGAGAACACAGGTGATATCGATTATTTTTGCCTGCATACCTACGACAGCGATCCTCCAAAACTCCCCTTCGAATGGACTGAAGTTGCTGTCATCTCTTGCGACCGTTTCAAAGGCCGGGCAATTCCCAAAGATCGAGTTTTTGTTTGCCGTACGCGACCGGCTTCCCAGGTGGGATTCAACGGAGCGAACACCTCGGTGAAATGACGAGTTCGTGTCCACCTTAAGAATATTTAAGGTGTTTTGAGCGATTCTCACGACATTGTCAACGCATGCAATTGGCAGCAGTCCGTTTGCATCGAGTGCGATGATATCGATCACAACCATCGCATGGCCAGCATTTCGAGCATAAAAGCGCGCTTTGTCGGATGCGGCTATTTTGATCACTTTAGAACTCTTTCCATTCTCGGAAAAACCGTTTTTTTCAATCTCCGCGAAAATACTTCCCTGAACCCCCACACACTCCGTAGAATCCGAAGCTTTTCCTGGGTTTCCCATGCTATAAGATGGGAAGACTGGGTAGAGTGTGACTGGCCATTCGATTCGTACAACTTCGAGATAGAGACTCAACGATGCGACGCAATTGGACTCAACGGTTGTTTGCCTGGCTTCAGGGTCAACGAAATCATGTCGCCGGTCGACGATCCTCTCGACGCAGTCGAAACAACCCAGATCGATTGGGTGCCCTCGTCTCACGTCTTGAAGTGCTTGAGCCACGCAAGCTGTTGACGAATCTCATTGCGGTAAATGTCAGCAGCACAGCAATTGCGCTCAACGATATCAATCCCCCGAATACGAAGGCGTATGACACGTTCGATGTTTCCTACACGGCCACGCAAGTCGTGCTGACGGCTCACACCGGAACGATGTTTCGAGTCAACGGCAAGGATTTGTCCACGTACACGGCCACGATCACAAGTCCCGTCGATTTGTCGATGAACCTGATTCGCTTCGGTAATACGGTCACCATTACCGGTGATGGAACGGCGAGTCTGAAGGGGTTGGATATCAATCTTGGCGGCGGAACCAACAACAATGGCCTGACGTTGACCAAGGTCAATGCAAACTCCGTGAATATCCACAACGGCGGATTCGCCACGAACCTGGTCACCATCAATCAATCCACAATTAACAACGACCTGAATGTCAACCTGGGATTTCAAAGCGGAGATCACCTGGACCTGGAAAACACGACCGTCAAGGGAAATGTCAAATCCTGGGTCGGTCAATTGACCGTGAGCCATTCCACGATCACAGGTTCATTGACGGACTGGGAGCTCAGGCGCAACAGCTCCGTCGCTTCGACAGCATCGACTTATACCGGCGCTGTGACAATCTTCCTGGGAGGGGACAGCGTCATCGGGATGTACGGTTCACCGGACGGACCAAGCCATTTCAACAGTACCTTAACCGTAAACGGCCCTCACAATCGTAAGCCGACGATCTACGAAGCGACGAATTCCATCGTCACGGCCCTCACGCCGACCTTGAGAAACGTCAATGTCACGACGCTTAAGGCAACCTTTACCGCCCCAACCGTGACCAACCAGACGGCAGCGACGGCCACTCCAACAGTCGAAGGAACGTATGATTCCGTCAATTCGCCAACATTGACGGTCGCCGTCAACGGCAAGACCTATAAGCTCGGAACCGACGCTCAACTGACAGCTCCGTCAGCAGGCAATTGGTCATTGAATTTGACCGGCGCTCCACTTACCGCTCAAACAACAACCGTGACGGCAACAGCCTACGATAAAAATGGTGACAGCTTGACCGGCACGGGGACCGTGACCAGCGAGCAAGCGGTCATCAACAGTTACCTGACGAAGAATGGTCTGACGGCGACAACGACAGCGTCCGGATTGAACTACGTTGTGACCACGCAGGGAACGGGGCCAGTTCCAGTGAAAGGCCAGACCGTCACGGCCAACTACACTGGTTGGATCTTGAATGCGGATGGAACCAAGGGGACTCAGTTTGATTCGAACACGAGTACAGCCGGCTTCCCATTCGTCGTGGGTGTTGGACAAGTAATTGCAGGATGGGATGAAGCATTCCAGTTGTTGGCGGTTGGAACGTCCGCAACGCTGTTGATTCCGTCGTCATTGGCGTACGGACCTACGGGGAATGGCTCAATCCCAGCCAACAGCATCTTGATCTTCGATGTGAAAGTGCTTGCCGCGCTCAATACTCCGGTCGTGAATTCGCTGACCAGTGCCGGAACGACTCCAACAATCACCGGGACTTGGGATTCCGTCAATGAACCGAGCCTTGCGGTCACTGTCACAAGCGGGGCCAATGGCAGCAGCACGACCTACACGCTCGGTGGGTCAGCAACGACCGATAAACAACTGACGTCCCCGTCAGCCGGGAACTGGTCGTTGAATTTGACGGGCACTCCATTAACCGCAGCAACGACGTACGACGTCTCCGCGAAAGGGACAAGCACCAGCGGTTATACCGCGACAGGTAAGGGGACAGTGGCAACCTGATCAGCGAAAGATCATTTCGCAAATCTTACTGCGTCCGTCTTAATCGCCACGGGACCTCGAGCCCGTGGCGATCCATCAAGCTTGAGTTATCCAGCACTTGTTCGACCGGGCCATCTGCCTTCAGTTCCCCCCCGTCCAGCACGAGGACTCGCTGACAAAGCTCAAGCGCAAAATCGAGGTCATGTGTTGCAATGATTTGAGTCCCTGGAAAAGTCCGCAGGATTTCCAAAAGCTGGCGCCGTGCTCGTGGGTCAAGATTGCTGGTCGGTTCGTCCAGCACCAGAATGGCCGGTTCGCAGGCAAACACGCCCGCCAGACAGACTCGCTTTCGCTCCCCGGTACTCAACTGCGATGGGTTGCGAGGCCCATGTTCGGGCATCCCCACCGCTAAAAGACTACGATTGACCCGGTTCAAAATTTCATCCTGATCCAGACCCAGGTTCAGCGGACCAAACGCCACATCTTCGCGAACGGTGGGACAGAACAACTGGTCATCAGGGTCTTGAAATAAAAATCCAATTTGCCGCCGCACCTCGCGCAATCGCCCTTTGGTCACCGGCTGCGACTTGATGAAGACCTGAGCATCGCCATCGTTAATGACTGACGCAGCAGGCAAAAGACCGTTCAAATGCATCAATAAGGTTGACTTGCCAGCCCCGCTGGGGCCAACGAGCGCAACCCGTTCTCCATCAGAAATGGAACAAATTACATCGTTCAAGGCCGTGCGTCCGCTTGGGTAACGAAACGTCAGCCCCTTCAGTTCGATGGCGGTCAAAATCGTAGAATCAGTCATCGTGACTTTCTCGGATCATCGCCAAGAAACCGGGGCGAACCGTCCCATCCCCTGGCAAGCATGGCGTGATGGGTTCGCTCGGCCCGTTCCATCGCGCGCAACAGCAACAACCCAATCAACTGAGCATTCGTTGTCCAACGTGTCATGAGTGAACTGCGACCAAAGTCTCGCGCGTCACGCGCATGACGAAGTCGAGCGAGTTCATCCCACAGAATAAAAATATAGCGATACATAAAGGCCAGCATTGCGACCATCAATACCGGGCATCGCCATCGAAGAAGAGTCGTCAGCAGCTCCGGGAACGGCAGGACGTGAATCAGCCACAGTCCCGCTAGAAACGAAACAGTACATCGCAACCACAGCCCCAGCATCCAGGACCAGGCCGCCCCCTGATCCATCTGCGTGATAGGAACAGACAAGCCAAACACCAGCAGCATTGGCAGGAACAGTGCCAGCCGTCGGGCCAGGTACCCGATCGTCGCACCCGCAATACTCAAACCAGCAAACACAACGGCCAGCAAAAGGCCTTGCGCCGGCCAATTTTCAAGCGGAATGAGGCTCGCTAAAACGATCACGGCTAGCGTTAACCCAAGCTTCCAACCGGAAGAAATCGCATGACACGGACTGATGGCATCGTTGTTTTGTGAACTAGCTGGCATGACCACCGTCCGCCGCCAATGACTGCAAATTCCACCGAGCCGCTTTTCCAACGGCCAATGCGATTGCGAACACGACCAGTGTTCCGATGAGACCTGCCGATGAAGTCGCCAGCATCGACCAGCCCATTCGTTCCAACAACGGAACTTCATAACCATCCAGAAACAACCCCGGCCGTTCAATGCCCAGCGTTTCGATCCCCGTCGATTCCGCGACCTTGTCCAGGCCGTCAGGATAATCCGATTTCAGCGGCGAAAGAATCGCCGCCACAGCGAGTGCGGCCATCAAGCCTGCCACAACAAAACGACCAACATCCGAAACCCGTCCCGCTGACGCAGGTGTCGGAATCAAGTCGGGTCGCCGCGACAACACGAAACTCAACACCGTTCCCGTAATCAACGCTTCGCCAACCCCAATCAAAGCGTGGTACAGCACCATCAATGTAAAAATACCGCTCAGGCTGAACTCTTTCGAACCAGCAGAAAATCCGAATTCAACGCAAAACAACGCGGCTGCGGCAAGCACCGAGAGCCACGCCGCAATCACCGCAGCGGGAAGTGCAGCGACACTCCCATTACCAAGCCACTTCCTCAGCGTCGTATAAATCGCATAACCGCCCCACGACCCGATCACGCCCATATTCAGAACATTGGCACCCAGCGACAACAATCCGCCGTCATTAAACAACACCGCCTGCACCATCAACACCAGCGTAATCGCCAGACAGCCTGCCCACGGCCCAAGAATCACCGACGCCAGAACGCCACCCAACAAATGGCCTGACACAGGCAGCCCAATCAGGGGAAAATTCACCATCTGACCCGCAAACACCACCGCAGCCAGCATCCCCGTCAGCGGCACCGCGCGATCCTCCAGATCGATCCGAAGTTTACGCAAGCTGTACCCGACCGCAGCCAGGCTAACCAGCCCCGTCACAAGACAAACCTCCGGCCCAAGTATCCCATCCCTAATATGCATCTTTTAATGCTCGCGACAATGAATGTGGCACCGTTCAGAGACTATCTCCGCGGGCTTCGTCTACTCTAACAGAGAAGGTTTGTTAACGCTCGCGACATTGAATGTGGCACCGTTCAGAGACCGTCTCCGCGGGTTTCGCCTAATCTAACAGAGAAGGTTTGTTAACACTCGCGACATTGAATGTGGCACCGTTCAGAGACCGTCTCCGCGGGTTTCGCCAACTCTAAATGTAACGTTGTTGTGTCAATGCTCGAAGAAACGAACAAAGCATCCTTAAGGGATTCTTTGAGTCGTATGAAACACATACTCTAGTCAGTAAGGTTTTCACAGTACCAGCCGACAGGAAAGATTTTTCACTAACCCAGGCATTCCGAGATCGCATCTTGCAATCGTCGATCGAATCCCGAGATTTGCAGATCGGCAACAAGGTTCTTGGCGCGTTGAGCATATCCTTCCTTTTGAGTGACCGATTTGAGCGCCTTTGTCAGTCTTGCGACGTTTAAACGACGAGCGGGAATCGAGATTCCGACACCCAGTTCGACGAGACGTCGGGCGTTGTCCGGCTGATCGTGAGCAAACGGAACCAGGATTTGCGGGCGACCTGATGCCAGAGCCTGGCCGGTCGTTCCGATTCCACACTGATGGACAATCACCGCACCCCGAGGGAACAGCTTTGAGAATGGCTCGTAATTCGAGACATGAATGTTCGGGTCTGTCATCGCCGCCGAGGGAACTCGACGCGGGTTCTTACCCACCAGAAAGACGGCTCGAAGACCAAGCCGTTTGACCGCTTCGTAGGCGATTTCAAAATAATTCGTCTCCATCTTCACGATGGCCGTTCCCAGCGTGAAGATGACTGGCGGAGATCCTGCATCCAGAAATTGCTGAAGTTCCGCTGAGATGTCACTTGTCGTCTCTTCATCGAACAGTGGAAAACCAATTTGTTTGACTCGGTCCGGCCAATCTGGTTGAGCGGGTGCGAATGACGAAGGAAACAGTGCCAATGTTCCAAACGAAGAAAACCCATCGATCAGCACGTTTTTCGGTGAAGCAGGCAGGCCAACCCGAGTTCGCAATTCATCGATCGGTTTCAGCCAGCTTCGAGTAGGTCTTGCCAGCAGTTTAAGAACCCCGCCTGCGATCGTCGGACCGAGATGCTTGAGCCGTGGAAGTAATGTCATGAATCCGAGTGCCGGAGGATCATACGCCGAAAAGAACGGGGATGGCTGAAGAGCACACGACATCCATGGTATCCCCAGTTCTTCCGCGACGATCGGCGTGGCAAACGTCAGCACATGCGAAATCATCAGATCGTGACCGACGGCGATCTCTTTGATTGTTTTGTATCCCTCATCGAGATACGGCAGGATCAAAGTCCGAACGATGAACTGCGTCCCGTGCAGTGAATGATTGGCTTTTGCCGCCCAGGATTCTTGCGGCCCAAGTTCGTCAAGCCCCGGTTTGATTGGGACAAACCGCACCCCGATCCGCTCGACGTATTCGCGATAATCCTCATGCGTGGCGAGCGTGACGTCATCACCACGCCCCTTCAGCACGCGAGCGATTGCCAGGTAAGGATGCAAATCCCCATAAGACCCGAAGGTCGTCAACAAGATCTTGGACACTCAGGCTTCGTCTTTCTGAGAAACGAGTAGTTCAAGGACAAAATCAGGCAACAAGCAGGCCGCAGTAATTCAACGAACGGCGAAGACCAATTAGGGTATTTCAACCTGAAACGCCAAGTACCCCATATTATCAGTCTACCGACGATTCGAAAGAGAGGTTCAGGGGCATGTTGCCGACGAACCCAAACTTGAGAGTCACTCTTGATCGGCCGCGATGCTGCTAGCATCGGTAGCGTGGCCGACGCTGCTAGCATCGGAACCGATCAGCAAGAAGCGTCCAAATTTTCAGTGCAGTGACAAAGGCGTTCTTTTTTCTTCGGTCTAAATTCCTCACTTTCCGCCGTAGCACGATGAGGCGGGAGCCAATTTGGTAACCGGCGATACTGAATTGTGACATCATCTGTGAGCACGAAAGACTCATATTTTGGCCGATGGACAGCAAACCAAAAGGACACATCTCTAAACACGTTGATTAAGAATTTTCTGAAATCACACTTGATAATGCCGCAGACGACGACCATCCCATGTCATTACTTCCAAAAAATCAGGAAGAATGTGTTTGACACCTGGTCACCAGAGAACTTTTCCTGAGCACTTTCCAAACGTTAAGAAGGCACCTCGTTTTTCCCGTTGACACAACATAACGTTTTTTGTATTTTTATGTCGTCACACTTGACAATATGAAGGCCCGGACTTCGTTCGTAGCTTCGAATCCTCTTTTCGAGGCGCGGCGAGCCGAAGCGGCTCGAAACTACTTTCGAGTAAGGTGAAAGGCAAATACTTCGTGAATTCACATCCAATGCTCGCCTGGGAGGAATGAAGCGATTCGAACTCGATCAAACTCGAACAAACTGCGACACCAAATTTCGCGGCGACGGGATGACAGCAGAACGGATGAGAAGATTTTTGAACAGAAGGTAAGGAAGGTCACGAAGGGAAGAGAATCACAGTTGACCTTCGGTCGTGGCGCGGAGTCGGGAAACCACTCGCACAACTGGGGATTCGATCGAACTGCGTCGAACTCGATCAAACTCGAACACCCCGAAAAACGGGGGGAAATGATTGCCAAAACCCTATGAATTACGGGGAATGATCGAAGTCGAACAAACTTGATCAAACTGTGACACCAAATCTTGTGACGGCTTGGTGACAGCAGAACGGATGAGAAGATTTTTGAACAGAAGGTAAGGAAGGTCACGAAGGGAAGAGAATCACAGGTGACCTTCGGTCGTGGCGCGGGGTCGGGAAACCACTCGCATAACTGGCGTGTCGGACGAACTCGATCGAACTGCGACAAACTCGAACGAACTCAAACACCCCAAAAAACGGGGGAAATGATTGCCAAAAAGCCTATAACTTACGAGGAATGGTCGAAGTCGAACAAACTCTGACACTAAATTTCGCGGCGAGGGGATTAAGGCCGAATCGAAGAGAGGATTTTGAACAGAAGTTAACAAAGGTCACGAAGGGAAGAGAATTGCAGACGAGCAGAATGTCGTCAGAACTGACTGGGCAAATCGGGTTGCATGCGCTCTTCTGAATTCCTTTGTTACCTTCGTTAACTTCTGTTCAAATGTCTTTGTGTTTCCCGATTGTGGCGTCCCTCTTGGTTTCTGGCAGGAGATCAAGGCCTTGGCGCCGGTAGCAGTTTTTTTCGAACTCGATCGAACTGCGACAAACTCGAACACCCGAAAAAAACGGGGGACATGATCGCTAAAACCCTATGAATTACAGGGAATGGTCGAAGTCGAACAAACTTGATCAAACTGTGACACCAAATCTTGTGACGGCTTGGTGACAGCAGAACGGATGAGAAGATTTTTGAACAGAAGGTAAGGAAGGTCACGAAGGGAAGAGAAT
>CAIOKO010000062.1 GCA_903858935.1 uncultured Schlesneria sp.
AGGACTACCCCGAGCCAAAATCGATACAGGACTGACGGTCCTGCTTAATAACCTCGTTTTGATCCAGAAAGCTCAAGCGTCTCAGAATTCAAAACTCCTCACAAACCCTTAAAGTCACAAATGGAAAGCAGGACAATCTCTGTATTCGGTCGCCGCTCTGCGGCTTAAGGACAGCGTCATTTGACAACTCCGCGAGTTGAATCAGCCAGCTTTCCCGAACGCTACTCATAAGGGCATTCGTGAGACCGGAACCGACCGCAAGCGGATTGGGAGTGGGAAAACAAATCGGTCAGGTCCAGTTTTTTTCAATAGATTTCGTCAATAATGGACCTGGCCCGTTTGCATCGTGCAATTAGTGGTAGCCGTTACGTTTTTGCGTGATGTCACCATGCAGTGCCCGAAGGTTTGTTTCGGCCCGTATGCGGTCCGCAAGTCTTAAGCCGCAGAGCGGCGGACGAGTAAAGCCTGGGGCGCTTTCGCCCCAGGATGAAGCACAACGAAAACCGATAAAAAGCCCCAGCGGGGCGGCCGAGTTGATTCCGTCTCAGTTTCGCTGCGGCCGAATCGGTATGGGCCGGGATCAATGGCAACGATTGAAATGAACGTCCAGTCTCGGGCGGAACAAAGGTGGCAGGAACCGATTCGGCCTAAACCAACCCCCAAATCGCTGTTCCCGCCGAACAAGGCGTTCAACTTGACCCGCAGTCGGTGGTGGATCAAAGTGTTGGTGTTTTGGTTGCAGGCCCGTTGTTCATCGCGGGCAGGCTACCTTGATCGTTCGGCCAAGGAGAATTTATGCCCTATATGTACCATATGCCGAGGGGAAGACATTGGAACGCACCGTTGCTGGTGGAAGCTCTGCAAAAACGTGGCGTGAAGGCGACACTTGATGGGGAGCAAGTCGTGATGACGCTTCTCGTCAAACGTTGTGACATTTTGAATGCACACACCGTCGAGGATTTTATGTCGGCAATCATTGGCGAAAACATTGGCGTGGTATCCGCTACACTCTCGCTTGTACCAATGGCTGTCTTGGAGAATGTTCGTTTAAAGGTTTCTCAAAGACTCGAGGCGGATTGCTATCCGCAAATTGAAGAGGTTACCAATTCGCTTTTGGAATGTGGATACGTCACTTTAAATCACCGTGAATTGGCAAATAAGTATTACACGGGTGAAGTTGATTTAAACGCATTGTTTGACACCATTGAAGAACTCCAGATCGACAAGATGCGTGCGATCGATGAGTGTCGCTTTGATGATGCCGGGGTCAAACACGAGAGAGTAAAACAGATCAAGCAGCAAATTGAAGATTTGCTAAGAAACTCTATGCGCGACGACTGACCACCCCTTTGCATCGGGCCAGTGCAGTCCAAATGACGTGAGAAATCGTGTCGAAGACGGTCCTTGTTGGTGTCATAAATCCGATGATCAATCGCCGAGAGTAATTGGCAGAGAATCACCACGAAGAGTACGAAGATGGAATTTGATGATCTTTCCAATCGCGTGATTGGCTGTGCCATTGAGGTACACCGAGTTCTCGGTCCGGGGTTGCTGGAATCCGCCTACGAACAGTGTTTGGCTTATGAGTTAAAACGCAATGGAATTGCGTTCGAACTCCAGCACCCACAACCGGTGCATTACAAAGAAATCCGGCTCGATTGTGGATTTCGAATCGACATGCTGGTCGAAAACCAGCTGATCGTCGAACTCAAATGCGTCGAGGCAATCAAGGGGATACATGAAGCCCAACTGTTGACCTATATGAAACTCTCCGGTGTAAGGATCGGGCTACTCATCAATTTCAACAACACCAGGCTGAAAGATGGCATTAAGCCTTTTGTTCTCTGATTCCTTCGTGCCCTTCGTGTCCTTCGTGGTGGGAATAAATCAAATCGGTCAGGCCGTACGAGAAAGGCAAATCGACGGCGATTCCAAGAGCATGCGCGTTGGCGTGAGGCTCGTCGTCAATCGCAGGCAAGTTGCGTTGGTCGTTCGGCGGCGCAGATTGGCAGAAAGCGACCACGAAGGACACGAAGAGCACGAAGGTGGAGTACGATGATCTTTTCAATCGCGCGATTGCCTGCGCCATCGAGGTTCACCACATCTTGATGAAAGATGGCATTAAGCGTTTTGTTCTCTGATTCCTTCGTGCTCTTCGTGTCCTTCGTGGTGGGCATAAATCAAATCGGTCAGGCCGCACGAGAAAGGCAAATCGACGGCTGCAAGTCGTTCATAAATTGACTTATCTGATTGTTATCGGCGGCGTGGCGATTGGCAGAAAGCGACCACGAAGGACACGAAGAGCACGAAGGTGGAATACGATGATCTTTTCAATCGCGCGATTGACTGCGCCATCGAGGTTCACCACACCACGCTGAAAGATGGCATTATTTGTTTTGTTCTCTTCCACCTTCGTGCTCTTCGTGTCCTTCGTGGTGGAAATAAATCAAACCGGCCAGAACCTCCGAGCAAGGCAATCGACGGCTGCAAGTCGTTCATAAATTGACTTATCTGATTGTTATCGGCGGCGTGGCGATTGACAGAGAAACACCACGAAGGACACGAAGAGCACGAAGGTGGAAGAGAAGGAAATCAGGCCGAGAAAATGTTGACGATGGGCGTCTCTTCTATGGTATTCTCGTTGGAATGCAAACAGGTAAGCAACGCGGGCTCTTCTTCTGTCGTCCAGTCTCGGTCGCCCGGAGGGGGCTTTTTGCTTGTTCTTTTCTGATGACACCTGGGGCCGAAACTGCCCCAGGCTGTATTCGGTCGCCGCTCTGCGGCTTAAGGACAGCGTCATTTGACAACTCCGCCGGTCGCCTCAGCCAGCTTTCCCGAACGCGACTCATCCGGGCATTCATGTGGCCGTAACCGACCGCGAGCAGAATGCAAAACGAACGGGAGCGGGAAAACAACGCGGGCAGGTCCAGTTGTTTTCAAAATTTGCAAAGCTGAACAGAATCATTCCCGTACTTCTCGACGATGCGGAGCTGCCGATCGAAGTACGCAATGTCAGGTCATTCAACCTCATACCGACCGCAGGCAAGTCACCCGAGTGGCTGATCGACGAGCTTATTATTTTCCTTTACCAAATGATCGCTCATAATACGCGTGACGAAGAGCGCCTGACAAAACAATGAACGCGGAGCCGCCGACTGCGCGTTTTCAAATGGACGATCAACTGCGGCGGCCCAGTTATCGTCGTCGTTCGTCGGCGTCATGCCGGAGCAGGATGTGGGTACGATGACTCCAGGACGGCGAAAGCTGGCTTTCCGACGACTCGAAGAGATCATGCCTGATGTGGAGCGGCTGCTCGTCGGCCATTTCGCCGTTGGCCGCTGGACCCTCGGCCAGATCTGCGACCACCTCGCCGCGTCGTTCCGTTATTCCGTCGAGGGATTCCCCGACCCGCCGGCGCCTTGGATTCTGCGGGTAACCCTTGGAAGTTTGGCCCGGCGGTCGATGCTCCGGGGTGGGCCGATCCCCGAGAGGATGCCCCTCCCTGCCCGCTATCGCCCTGGCCCCGGGCTCGACGCGGTGGCGGAGGCGGAGAGGCTGCGCGAGGCGATCACGTTGTTCAGTGCCTGCGCGGCACCCGCGGCCCATCCCCTGGTCGGTCCGATGAGCGCCGATGAGTGGACTGTGTATCACTGCACACACTGTGCGCATCACCTCAGCTTCGCAGTCCCTGAGGCCGGCGCCGCCGGGTCGTGGAAAAGAGAATAGTCCAATTGACGACCAGAAACCCATGTTAGACAGACGATGTCGTTCGCAAAATCCGCTTTCGAGGGAAGGGGACATCGATTTTTGTTGCATCAACGACGAACTGCGACAGTAAACACGGGAGAGAATCGCTACAAGATCCACGTGATTTGTACTTAACCAGCGTTGTTGGTGTGGAACCAGCATGCCGCCATTTCCTGCCTGCAATCCGACGGCCCACGGCCAGCGCCAATGGCGCTGGTCGTGGGTGCTTTGGAAGATCTTTCATGGCGATCTGTTCGCAATCGATTCCATGATGGCGGCCGTTGCCTCTCATCCACAAAATACAACAGACGACAAAACAACACAAATTACTATATTGACGCGTCCAAATGCGGTGTGTATTATTGTCGCACTTGCGATCTTCGCATCGTTATTTGGGGCGCGTCTGTTTAATTGACTGGGGGGACTCGAATGAATTTGGAGAAGTTGAGCGATATCCCTGTGAAGCCGCAGGGATGGATTTGGAACGGGGTAATTCCCGAGGGGCATGTCACGTTAGTGACGGGTGAGCCGGGTGTGGGAAAGAGCCTGTTTGCGATGGATGCCATCGCCCGGTTGACTCAGGGTGCGCGTGGTCTGACTATTGCGGAAAAGGGGGAGCCAGGTCAGGTCATATTGTTTTCGGGTGAGGATGGTATCGCCAGCGTGGTGCGAAATCGTCTGGAAGCTGCGGGAGCCGCAATTCCATTGGTCAACATCGTCGTCAATGACACGAACGCCACGTCAGGAAAACCTGATTTGAGACGTCGCGAACTCGTTGACGACGCGCAAATCGAATCGCTCGAATTGTATCTCGCATTGTTGCGTGAGACGGGTGAGCCTTGTCGTATGATCGTGATTGATTCCGCCAATGGGTTTCTCGATGCAACGAATGGCCGCGACGACGGGAAACTCCGGGCAACGATGGCGAAGCTGACTGATCTGGCGAATCGATCGGGGGTGGCGATCCTGTTGCTCGCGACACCGTCCAAGGTTGAGAAAGGGAAACGCGGCAGTTGGTCGCCTTCGTCTCCGGTCCTTTCCGAGGTGGCTCGTTCGGTCTGGACGATCATTCATGATCCCAATCAACCGGGCCGACGAATCCTGTTACCCGTCAAAACCAACTTGTGTGAAACTCCCCCCGGGATCGGTTTTACGATTGAGAATCAGCGGATCTGCTGGGAAAACGAGTGGGTTCGTCAGACAGCGGAGCAATATATGGCTGAAGCGACGGAGACAGAACAGTTGCAGCACGTGGCGGCGAAGAGTGAGTTGTCTCGGGTGACCGAATGGCTGAAAAAACGATTGAATGGCGCACCTGTTTATACGAACGTCCTCAAAGCGGATGCGGCTGGCCATGACATCAGTGAAAAGACGTTGATGCGCGGACTGATCCTGCTGGGTGGTATCAAAGGGAAAGAGAAGAAACCAGACGGTCGATGGTTCTGGCGATTGCCAGATCCGCTGACGGCCCCTGTCATGTCCGGCTCCCCTGCGCTTCAGACGAGGACGCTCGAAGTGAAGACGATGGCGGAGATCTGTGCTGAATTTGACAAAGCAAAAGCTCTCAAGCATTCTGCAAAACAGGGAACTTGACCAACTTGGTCAACTCTTGTTGGAACTTCGGTGAGATGACGGAATGAAGGCGAATCAAGACTTTGAACAGAAGGTCACGAAGATCACGAAGGGAAGAAAATCAGGATTAACATTCTGGTCTTTACCCTTGGTTTCGTGGATCGAAAGGTACAGATATCGATCCGCTCGGGCGAAGGAAATGTGAAGATGTTTTG
>CAIOKO010000063.1 GCA_903858935.1 uncultured Schlesneria sp.
ATTCGTTACTGTTCAGAGAGCATCACCCGGCCCGAAACTCTGGGTCAAATCGTCGAACGATCAGGGCGGCCATTCGTGGCCGGGCGATGCGTGCCATGTTTCTAAAATTGCGTCGCCGGCTGGGAGCAAGCGAGGAAAAAAGTAGAAATTTTGCGCGGTTGGTTGCTCTTGCGCTGCGGCGGTCGTCGGGAGTGACTGAAAGTCCCACTCCCGCTCGCAGCGGCAACCAACCAGTCCTTGGTGAATACTATAAGGGGGGCCAGGCCGAAAACCAGACAGGCGGCGATCGCCAGCCAAGTCACTCGCCAGCCGTACGTCGAAACCGCATAGCCCGTACCAACAGTCGTGTTAATAAAACCGATCGCCAAGAGGACTGAGAACAGACCCATCGCCATTCCCAACCGCCGGGTGAACCACTTCCCAATCATCGCCATGCTGACGACAGACAATGCACCCTGGCCAAAACCTCGAACAAGGGTCAAAGTCACCAATAACCAAATCCAATTCGTCGCCTGACTCAGACCGGCTACGGATAAGCCCAGCACGACCGCCACCGCAGTTAAAACATGACGGACGCCAAATCGATCAATCGCCTTTCCGACAGGGAGGCAAATGGCGGTTCCAATCAACACGGCCCAAAAGTTGAGCTGACTAAACAGAGCTTCACTGACATTCAATGCGGTGTCTTCGGTCAATGGCCTGGTGATTAATCCCAGCCCATGCGTACGACCCGGTAGCGTTGCGGTCATCGCGACGGATGCCATCAACAGATTGACCCAACCGTAATAGATTCGTCGCTCCGCCGACGTTGCGACCTGATCGGGTGCGATGGTCGGTGCCGCAAGACTCATGGAGTCCCCACTCGAACAGCGACGAGTTCCGTACCATCCCTGGCAAACAGCAGGCCATTCGAAAGCGCCGGCGTCACGAGCGTCCCTTTACAAACCGTCGCTTTGGCAAGCTGAACACACTTTTTGTCATCAATCTGGAAAAGCTTCAGCGTTCCTCCATCGTCCAGAACCAGTAGCCGGTTATCAGCCACCTGGATCACTCCTACATGAAAATAGCCTATGGCGGGAACGTTCCAGAGTTCCTCACCAGTGCTGACATCCAGACAGCGTAGTGACGCCACGGGAAGGGGATTTAAGACATTTGTCACAAGACAAACCTTTTGATCTCCGCAGCGAACACCGCTCGAGAAATAACCGCCAATCTCTTTCTTCGTCCACAAATGTTCCGAGCGAACTCCGTCGGTCGACTGAGTAATTCGAGTGGCAATCGTGCCGTCGTTGGAATTCGACGTGATCAGAACATCGCCGACCGCAAGTGGTGTCGGTGCGGGACCAGACGGTTTAAAAACCAGAGGCGCCTCCCAACTTAATCGTCCATCCAGCGGATCAACTGCCAGTAAACGGAGCGACGTCACAAACAGCGCCGTTTGGTCGGTGACATCCTGTCCCGGAGCGCGAAAGAGAATTGGTGACGCGGTACTCGCCGGTTCATCGAACCCCTGCCACGCCAGTTCGCCCGTCAATGCATTGAATGCGGCCAGCGCCGTCTCTTTACCACCGACGCTGATAACAACATGATTTCCCACGACGAGCGGCGAACAACAGACACCGAAACGCGGAACTGCCGCTTTGAAATCACGGTAGACATCGCGCTGCCAAAGTCGCTTACCGGTATCAGCCTCGTGACAACTTAAAACTCCCGAAATCCCATAGGTGTAGACTCGGTTCCCAGCCACAGTCGGCGTTGCCGCAGGACCTCCGCCAACAGCACTGAGGTACGCAGGACGAGAATATTTTTCTCGCCATTGTTCTTTGCCAGTTAAAGCGTCAAAGGCAACAACCTCTTCTTCCTGAAGCGGATCCACTCGCGCATGAATAAAGACGCGACCCCCGGCCACAACGGGCGAGCTGTATCCAGACCCCACATCGACTCGCCAGACAACGGGTGGATCGACGGTCCAGGATTCGACTTTCTCGACCGACGAGCCATTCCGCTGTGGGCCAAGCCATTGCGGCCAGTCACCTGCGGTGGCCAATTCCGCAGAAATCGCCGCAATCATGCAAATCAATATTGGCCTGATCATCGCTTGCCTTTCTGCCATTGGTCACGGCCCCTCCAAGTTTCACAAAACGTTAGAAATCGCCAACCACTTCGCCACCCCCACGTGTAATCAACGCATCATACGTGTTCACATCGAGGTTCTGCGAAATAAACCTTACAGCACCATCCGCCATAAGATGATGTGCTCCGCCAACATGTTGACTGGATGGCCCCCATGTCTGATCAATGGTATTGCCGAAGCCGTAAAGGGGGGTGGAAATGAAATAGGGCGTGTAGTTGATGGCATTCGTGTTTCCGCCATACGGAGGATTGATGCTGGTCGGATTAAACCAGCGACCGGCCAATGCAGCGCTGGTTCCATCGATCCAGACAGACGCTCCCTGCTCGCGGGTCTCGACAAGCATCGCCGTGTTCGAACTGCCGTCTGTGATGTCGCGAAACCCGTTTTTTGATTGTGGATAAAGTATGCCTTCTGCAGGCGTCGCCCCCGACAGACCCACAACTGTCTTTGCCCCAAGGGCAGCATAGTTGCGAATGGCGTAGTTGGTTGAACTGAGGGGAGCACCCGTATAATGAGCATCGTTGCTGTATCTCTGCCCACTGAAACTTGGACAAACATACGCGGGAAGCGATTTTGAAGCGAACTGCAAATTCGAGGGATCGAGGGCCGAAATACTGTAATTCAGCCCATTGTAAATGCTACTCTGATCCAGATACGGCAGAATCAAACTCGCAAAGCTGTGAAGTCGAATGTTGGGGTCAGCGGGACCCGTCCCCGGATAGTTCCAAACGCCTTTTCCAAAGGGGCTGATGCTGCTCGGCGGAAAGACGGTGAATGTCCCTTCGTAATTGTGAAGAGCAAGTCCGAGTTGCTTGAGATTGTTCTTGCATTGTGTTCGTCTTGCGGCCTCACGTGCCTGCTGGACGGCTGGCAGTAACAAGGCAATCAAGACGGCGATGATTGCAATGACGACCAACAATTCGATTAACGTAAATCCTCGGCGACGCAGCATGGAAGGTGCCCTTAAAGCAGGTGATGACAAACTTGGCGGGTTGTTTTCGGCGGGCTGACAATCTAATATTCTCAGTAACGTGAGAATGTTTTACCCCCTCTGAATGCCGAGTTCAAGCGTCGCAGCATTGGCCATGTCTCGATTTCAGTTGTCAAAGCGTGCATGACTGGCAACCAAATCTTGCATGGTCAAGAAATTATCACAAGGGAAGGCCTCGAAATAATGTTAGACACATTTCACACGGCTGCCGTCAATCAACAGATCATCGATGAATACCAAGAGACGGGATTGGCTGTTTTACGCGGAATATTCAGCGCTGATGAGATAAATGCAATTTCCGAAGAGGCCAATCGGGTATTGCAACGGACCGACCTGATCGACAACAAGAACCTTCGGTGTCGCTGGCAGAACCACCACCTGACCGAAGAATGTCGCTTCGACTGTTTTGACCCGATCATCGATCTCAGTCCGACAATCGAACAAATGGCTCGTGATCCGCGCGTCCTGGAGATTGTCTCTGCTCTTTACGGCGAAGAGGCGTGCTTGTTCAAAGACAAGTTGATTTTCAAACCGCCAGGAGCAAAGGGCTATGGGCTTCACCAGGATTACATCGGGTGGAAAAGCTTTCCACGCAGTTTCGTCACAGTCCTGATCCCCATCGATCCTGCAACGGACGAGAACGGCGCAACGGAAGTCTTTCCCGGTTTACACAAGAACGGATTTCTGTCCGCCATGGATGGAGAGTATCACGAACTTCCCCTCGCCGCTGTGGAAGGGACCCAGGGTATCAGACTCTGCTTGCAACCCGGCGATCTGGCTGTGTTCGACGGGATGTTGCCGCACCGCTCGGCAGCCAATCAGTCCGAATCATGGCGGCGGCAGTTGTACCTCAGTTACAACGCCAGATCCGATGGCGGCGATCAACGAGATTCCCATTACCAGGAATTTCATATCTGGCTTAAACGCAAGTATGCAGAATATGGGAAAACCGACACCTACTTCTTGTAAATTGCATCGAGAAACAAATCTCCCCAAGGAGTCTTGAATTGACAAGCCTGAACTCTCGTCGCGCTCTAAGCTTCAATAAAGTGCCCACGATCCATTGGGTGACGTTGTGCGCCCTCGGATTTTCAACATTGCTGACTGGCTGCAACGGAAACGCCGAAAAGAAGGAAGTCTACTCGGTGTCCGGTACCCTGCTCATCAACGGCAAACCTGCCGCTGATGCATGGATTACGCTCGCACCTGACACGGAAGACGTGCCTGCTCCCATGGCGCGCGTCGATAAAGAGGGTTTGTTTCAACTGACCGTCTATGATCAGGACATTGCGAAATACCCGAAACCTGGTAATCCCGCCGGCGAGTACCATGTACTCGTGCGCATGCCGAAGGATCCTTCGATACCGTTGTCTCAGGATCGGTTAGGCGGCGCATTTGCCAACCCAGAGGTTTTCGAACATATCGTTACTATTGAAGCTGGCGAGAATACACTCGATCCCATTCAAATCGACAATGCAAAGCTCCTGTTCTAAACCCCGACATAACGGTCGTCTGCAAATCACCGCTTTTGATCATTCCCCTCAATGAACGAGCGACGACAGGCAACATGTTGTGAGTAAAGCCCGGAGTTCAACCTCGTTCATCAGACTCGTTGCCTGGAACTTCGATTCGGCAACAGCCAAGATTGAGAAATTGCTTCGTCGACTTCGGGCACTGTTGAAGCAGGCCGGGACTCAGGCTGTAGATGATGAATCTCCCCTCGCGTTTGCATTCGAGAAGACGAGCTTTTTTCAGAATTTTTAAATGATGCGAGATTGTCGCAATCTCAACGTCCAATAATTCTGAAATATCGCCAACCGCCATTTCCCCCTGACGAAGAACATCAATGATCCTCAACCGAATGGGATCGGCAAGTGCTTTCAATTGTTCAGAGCATGATCTGGATTGGAAGCCGTCGTTCTTCACGTTGCTCACCGGCAGAATTGCTGTTTGAAGTGGTCAACAATTTCAAAATCAACGAGCGGATGATAGGTAGCAAATTAGAAAGCCACAATCGAATGAGATGCTAGTGCGACGGGTAATCCTCGAATGACTCACCATCAATTTTGTCAGGCGGAATTCCGCCTCACGAAGCACTGCGGCCAGTCGATTTCTCTTACGACGCTTTCATGTGACGAAAATGGTCCTGAATGCAAATCACGAAGGGAGCGATTCCAGAGGCACCTTCAAACTCAGTCCAGGTTCTTCCGAAGAATTTGACCATTGGAAAATTGCTGAAGCTGACGTAGATCTTTTCGAGGGGCAGCTTCTTCGCACCTTGCGTCAGTTCGACCGAACAACTGAAGGAATTATTGTTCCCCGGCACCAACTGGCCGTCTGTCACGAGTTCAATCTTGGCGTTTTTCAGCGGACCAGAAACTTTGTCGAGAAAGCTCTTTAATAGCAGGTCAGCGGTCTCTCTAACGTCTGGCACGAGGGTACACCTTGGGGAATTTGGTTTCATCATGTGACGATGATACCAGAAAGGCCGTGAAAAAGCCCCTCGAGCTTTCTTAAGATGCTCACGAGCGAATCTTTGACAAATCACTTTCATAACAACGACGAACTCAATAACCCGCGGCCACTGTCCGTGCGATAAGGCAGTTAATTCGAAAAAGTTTGCAGACGGCGGGAAGTACATCCTCCGGAAATAGAGAGACAAGCGAACGAGCACCAAGTGTTAGTAGATGTGAAAAGGCATGCGAGTTGTACACTCTAAGTCGGTTGGATAGTCAGTTGCCTGCTGACATTCGCCAATTTACAAATTCATTTTGTTCGGAAGTGAAAATCGGAAGGTCGATCCGATTCCTTCCCGGCTTTCGACTGTCACTTGGCCACCACTCGCCTCGGTAAACACCTTTACGATGGCAAGCCCCAGCCCGAATCCCCCTTCACTATTCGGATCGGATTCTCCTTTGTCGAAGATCCGATCGAGATACTCTTTCGAGATTCCCTTCCCAGTGTCAGTCACCCAGCACTCAACGCTTTCTTCCGCAGACTGTACTTTTGCCCCCACAGTCACTTCACCTTCCGGGGTGTATTTGATGGCGTTGGCAATTAGGTTCTGAAAGACCCGCCTCAACACACTTGCATCTGCAAAAACAATCAAATCGTCTGGAACCTGATTGATCAAATGAGTCTTGGAAGTCATTGCCAAGGGATGCAGATCGCGAATCAGTGACTCGACAAGCGGCCACAAGTCGAACTCTCGTTTTTCCAGTTTGAGTCCAGTGTCAGCCTTAAGATTCGCATTCTCCTCGAGGACCTTGTCGACGAGTTTTTCGAGTTGCGTCACGTTGCGACGCAAGGCATTAAAGATCTTCGCCGCTTCGGGGACAATTTCCCGCTCAGGAATTGTCAGCTCAAGGATTTGCACAGCAAGAGAAATCGCACTCAAAGGAGTTCGAAGATCGTGGGCGACAAACGCGAGGTATTCTTCCCGGCGTTGCTGCACCTCCATCGCACGCTGAGTCGCGTAAGATTGCAGTGCCAAGCCGATCGCATGATCAAAGACACGGTTAATGATATGAAAAGGTCGCCCCTGCAGGCTCACTCCGTGGCGATCACCAAGATCGTGAATGCAACCCCGAAGGATATTGTATTCTGCAACCACCTCTTCAATATCAAATCCATCTTCGACACGTTGAACACCATGAGCGGGGGCGCTCACTTCCTGGAGTGATTCAGGGATCGTCTGGCCGGTATCGGATTCGAGCGCCGTTGCCAATTCGACAAGTATTGTTGGTATATGGTCATTGAGCGTTGGGATATCAAGGTGCCGCGCACAGGGAAGTTCCCGCACTTGTTGCCGCCATCTCGAAAGTAAATCCTGAAGTTCCTGTTTGACGAGTGCCGCTAATTGTTGAGCAGTGTTCATCGTTTGCAGCATTCCTTCGTTGTATCGATTCGAACAGAACCAGATGCTGCGAGTCTCTGATGAGGCTGATAAGCAAGAGAGTCAGCAGAACCAAGAATCGTGGCCCCAGTTCACCACGACGACCATAACCCCAAGATTTTCGGTGGGGGCAGGTCGGCAATGCGATGCTTCACGCGAGGATCAAAATCCCGAGCAGCATCGTACCCGGCATTTCCATTTCTCTTTTTCCCACAAAAACGACGCTGACTTACGATTTGAGCATCGCTGCATTCGGAATGCACATTGAAGAAAACCGGCTTCGTGTTCGCCCAAACGTCCGCCGGTCGACTCCCAATGCTTTCGAGCTAAGCCGCCTTTCTTGCACCAGCAATGACAACAACGATACCGGCAACAATCGCTAATCCTCCCAGGATTGGCGGAATCGGCCAGGTCTTGCTCGTCTCGGCCGTGGCTTTAAGCGGCCCCACATCAATCACGACATCGCGGCTGGTATACGGAATGGCCCGATAGAACAACCCCATCGCTCCCGCTGCGATGAGAACGACACCGACAAATACGAGGGCTTTATTATTCATGGAAACGAACTCCTTAAGTAATCGAGCGAACAGACTCAGACCGCTAGATGGGCGACCGGCCCCCGATAATCCTCAATAAAATGACGACCACGGCGACGACCAGCAGCAAATGGATCAATCCGCCAGCCGTGACTGAAGAGACCATTCCCAACAACCAGAGAATCACAAGTAGAACAACGATCGTCTCAAGCATTTGTTTTCTCAGCTCCTGAATCGGATTCGAACGATCGGTCGCGACATTCGCGACGTTTGCAAAACTTCCAGATGGAATGCAAAAAGCCGACCAACTGGAACTTCTGTTAAAAAGTTCCGGTTGGTCGGCTTACGCTTTCTCGCTGACAGGCCCCGCCAAATGGCGGCTGCCGTTCATTTGTCTTCCGACTGACGCGATTATACCGTTTCGTGCTCGAGATTCACAGGAAGCCTCATCTGACGGCTTCCAGGTACCGGTAATCGTACATCCACCCCTCACCCTCTACGTCGCTCAGAACGGCGATGCGGCCGGTGCTCATGAACGCCAGCTTGAAGATCTCCCATTGATCGGCATTAATATCGCCTTGCTGTGAGGTCACGCCACCTTCTTCCCAGACGATCGTCACGCCGTGACCACCGGGAATCGCGAAATGCCCAAGTCGAGTAACTCGGCCGAAATGCCATTCGAACTTGGCACCGGCCTTCTTCGCCTGCGCCGCTTCCAACGCGTCTCCGCCCGCTTCGTGCGTCTGGTGCTTCGTTGACCCTGACTTTTGCTTCGCCATCGTTTTCTCACTTTCTGTTGTGGTTCACCGATCGCCTGGTTTTCAATTTTGAAAAGACTTTACGTTCGCATCTTTCACAGCTTTTCCTCTCAGGGAATGGCGCGAAAGTCTATCGAACAAAAAGAGCATTATCCACGTCTCATATGACGCGATTGGGCCACCATAAGAATTAACAGGTTATTTCATTCCCTTGGCAACGATTCAAAGAATGCAGGATGTCTTGCGGGCCGTGGTGACGATCTTTCAATTTAGATTTGCCGATGATTGATGCATTTTTTAAAATCGAAGTGCGACAACAGTCGCGTCATCAGGCGAACTCACTTCGCTCGAATGACGTACGAAATTGGAGAAATGTTCCTGTAATCAAGCCGTCTGGAAAGGAGCTGGCAACGTGACTCGGGCGACACATGTCAACGATGTTGAGTTGAGCGATGCGGAGAATTATTTTTTTCAACGGTGCAATGAGCACGGCATCGTTTTCGAACAATTGACGAACGAATCCAAAGCGATTTGCCTCGCAATTATTTCTTCCGCGAACTACATCGCAGACATGGTCGCAGCCTCGCATCACGACACACACAAAACGCTTTCCGCCAGCGAGTCCCGACCTACCAACGGAACGATTAAACGATAAAAAACAGGATGCGACCGTTCTCTCGTGCGGTCAACGTCAGTCAGCACGCGATTCGGCGAGAGGCGAAGAGCGCGTCAAACTTATGACTTAACGGATAAAGCGCAAGCAAAGGTGCCTCTCTCGGTATGGTCACACGTTGCAACAGCGGCACAAGCTTGCCTGGCTGTACTGCGATAGTCCAATAATTGGCGGGCGGTCATAAGCTGGCAAGGTCTACGGAATCCGTCGACCAAAAACAACGTCGGCTTAGTTAACCAGACAGGGGTCCTGTCAGATCCAATTTCTCTTCAGTAGCCACATTTTGACCAACTGTGTCAGAATGGCATAACAGACGAGTGTGATCGCTAACAGCGGCCAGTACAGCGACGGCAGTGCCATGAAGCCCAGAGAACGCCCCAGCGCCGTGAACGGAATGGCGATTCCAGTCATCATGATCACCACAGACATGACCATCATTGGCAAGGACGCTCGGCTTTGTAGAAACGGAATTTTGTTGGTGCGGATAATGTGAATGATCAGTGTCTGCGTCAGTAAACTCTCGACAAACCAGCCCGTCTGAAAGAGACTCGCACTTCGAGCCGCAGCCTCGGGCGTGGAAACGTTCCAGCAGTTAAACACATAAAGCATCATGAAATATGTCGTGTAGTCGAAGATCGATGAGCACGGGCCAATGAAAACGATGAAGCGTGTCAGCCGTTTGATGTCCCAGGGGCGCGGCTTCTCGACCTGCTCGGGGTCGACATCATCGGTCGGAATCGTCGTCTGGCCGATGTCATACAACAGGTTGTTCGCCAGGATCTGGATCGGGGCCATCGGTAAAAACGGGACGAAAACGCTCGCACCGAGAACGCTGAACATGTTGCCGAAGTTGCTGCTGGCCCCCATGCGGACGTACTTGAGGATGTTGGCAAAAACCTTTCGCCCTTCGACAACGCCCGCTTCCAGGACCATCAGCGATTTTTCCAGCAGAATCATATCGGCCGACTCTTTGGCAACGTCCACTGCTGTATCAACGCTGATTCCGACATCCGCCGCGTGCAAGGCGGGGGCGTCATTGATGCCGTCGCCCATGAACCCCACCGTGTGCTTGCGAGACTGCAGGGCCTTGATGATCCGTTGCTTGTGAGCAGGAGTCACTCGAGCAAAAAGCGTCGCTTTTTCGGAGGCATCGGCAAGTTGGGTGTCGGACATCTTCTCGACATCACTGCCAAGCAACATGACCGATGTGTCGAGACCGACCTCTTTGCAGATCTTGCGTGCAACCAGATCGTTATCTCCGGTGACAACTTTGACTGATACCCCGTGACTTTGCAAAGCCTTGATCGCCGCAGCAGCCGTTTCCTTCGGCGGGTCCAGAAAGGCGACATAGCCGTTCAAGATCAGGTCGCGTTCATCGTCCTTGGAATACGGCGTCGAGTCTCCCACCACGGCGCCTCGCGACTCAAGGTCTTTGCTGGCGATTGCCAGGACGCGGAAGCCATCGGCGGAAAGTGTCTCGTATTCCTTCTTCAACTGTTCGATGTGCGGGTGATCCATCGGGTTGAGTTTGTCCGCGAGCGTGAAGTTCGCACAGCGTGGGAAGATCTCTTCTGGTGCTCCCTTGCTGATAATTCGGTCCTTGCCTTCAGGCGTACGCACGACAACAGACATGATGCGACGCTGGAAGTCGAAGGGGATCTCGTCCACTTTTGCATAATCGGGAATCTTTGCGTGAGTGTGGACTTCTGTGTGGGCCAGCACCGCGCGATCCAGGACGTTCTTCAATCCCGTCTGAAAATGGCTGTTCATATAGGCCAGCGCGAGCACGCGATCGTCCTCTTTCAATTCAACGTCGCAATGTCTTTCCAGAATCACACGATCCATCGTGAGCGTGCCGGTCTTGTCGGTGCAGAGCACATCCATCGCACCCAGGTTCTGAATCGCATTGATCCTTTTGACGATCACCTTCTGACGGCTCATTTCCAGCGCCCCTTTTGAGAGACAGACCGTCACGATCATCGGCAACATATCCGGAGTAAGACCCACGGCCACGGCGACAGCGAAGAAAAAGGCTTCCACCCAGTTCCCCTTGGTAAAGCCGTTAATCAGAAAGACAAGAGGAACCATCACCAGAATGAATCGCAGCATCAACCAGGTGAATTGAGCAATTCCTTTGTCGAAAGCGGTTTCTTGTGGAACATCGGAAAGCGAATGGGCCATCCCCCCCAGATAGGTTTCTTTACCGGTCGTCACGACAACTGCCGTCGCCGATCCGCTTTCGACGCTCGTACCAAGGAAGGCGATGTTCGCCAGATCAATCGGCGCGGTTGTCGCAGCATCCTTGACGATCGCAAACTTCTCCACAGGCAGGCTCTCGCCTGTGAGTGAGCTTTGAGTCACGAACAGATCCTTCGCCGTCACGATCCGCACATCGGCAGGGATCATATCCCCTGCCGCCAACTGGATCATGTCACCGGGAACCAGTTGGGAAACCGCGATTTCCTGAGATTTGCCATCACGAGTAACGGTGGCAGTGACCGAGATCATCGCTTTTAACCGGGCCGCCGCACGTCCCGCCTTCGCTTCCTGGATCAGCCTCAGACCGACACTTGTCACGACCATCAGCGACATCATGATGCCGGCCCGCGGGTCACGGGTGGCGAATGAGATGGTTGCCAGGAACAGTAGAAGAATCACGAGCGGGTTGAGAACCGCACCCCAGAGCAGCATCAGAAGACTGGTTTGCTGGTCTTTTGCCAGCTCATTCGGCCCATGCTTTGCGAATCGAGTGCGAGCCTCGTCGCCGGTCAAACCTTCGCGTCGCGTCGAAAGTTTTGCCAGGACCGCTTCAATCTCCATCGCCGCCGAGTCAATCAACGTTTTTGAGACTTGCGTTACTGCCGTCGTGACTTTTGCTTGTGACATTTGGTTCCAGACGGCGATGAGAAGAATCTTGGGACGAAAAAAGCCGACGCGTCAGAACGCCTTGAAGGGAATTCTGTCACGTCGGCTGCTGATGTGGTATCGCTGTTGTATGGCCAAAGCGTAATCGATCCATTTTAAAATATGGAAAGTCCGAACCCTAAAGGCCCTTGGTAGACAAATCCATTTCCATAGTTGTAGTCGTTTCCATAGCCAACGTACCCATTGCCATAGCTACCGTATCCATATCCATTGCCGGTATACCCATTGTTGTACGGGTCATACCCATAATTGGAATACCCGTAAGCGTTTAACCTTCGTGGGCCGTAACCGTTATCAAAACGGCCATTTCCATAACCGTAATAACGACGAACACCAGGACCACTTCTTACATATCCGTTATAATATGGACCGTACGCATGACTCTCGCCCGCAGTCACAACGAGAATGCCCAGGAGCAGTATCATTAAGTCAAGCCGTCGTTTCATCATCTGTGCCTTGTGGATGAGTGATTGAATTGATCGAAACAAACAAATGTGGCACAGGACGCGGTGAGTTCGGTCCCATGCCACAAAATCGAAGATGTTTGAAACAAACTTCTACGGTTAGTTCTTATCGACCACCAATTTGACTTCTGGAGCGTTCTTTCGATGAGCTCGCAGTTCCGTCAATTGTTCCTTGGTGAGTACTTTTTCGATCGCCACCATCTTGGAGGCCGAAAGCGAAAGCAGTCGCGCGTGCATGCCCTCAATTTCGCGGTTCATCGAACGCAATTGAGAGCGGTATTTCCCTTCGACTTTATCTGCCGCTTCTTCCTGATCCGAAGTGAGAGTCACACCGACCCCTTCATGTGCTTCTTCGATCGCATTGACGGGCTTGTCTGCGGCCTGATTCGGAGCGGTGTTTGTTGCCTGGACGGCCTTTTCATATTTGGCTGTCTTCAGCCGATGACTTCTGACTTTTTCACGTTGAGGTTCTGTCAGATTATCTTCAATCGCGGCGAGCAACTGCGATTCCAACTCAATGGTCTGCAGATACCGGCTGCCGAATTGCTTAGAAACCATATTCATCGATTCGTCGTAGTTGGAGATGATCCCCTTAATCTGTTCATGTTGCTTCTCTGAAAGCTTCAGTTTTTCCAGGCATTCCGGGATTGCAGCAGCATTGGATTGCACTAGGACAAGAGCGGCCAGCTTTGTCGAATGCTGTACCGTTTTCAGCGGACCATAAAACTTGTCAACGTTCGCCCATGCGGGATCACCAGCGACAGGCCAATGGCTCTTGTCGAACCCAGGTGCATTTTTGAGCTTTTCCTTGGTTGTTGCCAGTACAAGATGCTCTACCTTGTCATTGGTCCCAAGCTTGAAAGCGTCCCATGGGACCGCGAACAGCTTGTCGCCAATTCCGATAAAGCCACCAAAATCAAGAGCGGCGTAGACGATCGCACCGCTGTCCAACTCGATGACCAGATCCTTCACTTTACCGAGGTCTTCTCCAGCAGCGTTGCGGACCGCCATCCCCTCAATCGCGCTGGTTCGGAAATGATGCGTCACCGCCGAATTCGTCTTTTGATCGGCGCTTTTATCGTCTGCAATCACTTGCATGCTCAGAAAGCTTAACGACAACGCGGCGACCGATAACACTGTTGCACAAGTCTTCATACTTCAGCTCCTTTTTTTCAGAAAATGCGGTGACCTTCTCGCAGACGCAACAAGCGACTGTATCCCACGCCCCTTTTCAGGCTGATGGGGAATCCGGTCATCACTGACAGGGAGTCTGAATCGCTGAAAACGATTCAGACTCCATTCGTTTCAGGCGGGCGAAGTCGACTGCGTCGACTCGTTCATTTTGTCGCTGTTGCCCGGCTATAATGCACACGCCATACGGCGACGCGCAATTGCAATAATGCCAACCCCGATCGCCGACAGCGTTTGACAAAGCGTGCCAGGTTCGGGAACTGCCGTAGAATCAGACGTCGTCACTTCCATCTGAAAAGGACCGTTCGTATCTGAATTCGCTGTTACCGTAAGAACGCCCAATGGATAGTAGGCCCAGTATTCGCCGCTGACACCAACCCCCTTCGCATCCGTTGCATAGTCCCAGGCCACAGTTGACGACGGACTCGACGGAGCGGTATTCAATTCAACCCAGTACCGCGTATTGGCGGCGAGAACATAATTTGCGACAGGAATGTCGTAGACCGAAGCCGTTGTCGCCAAAGTACTGTCACTAAACGTTCCGAGCGTGACCAGCCGCGACCCTGGACTGCTGGATGAATCACTGAAGAGGCTCACCGTAAATTGGGGTCCCCCTGGAGTGCCCGGGAAACCTGAGAGCATCATCTTGATATCCGTGAGTACCGAAGAACTGCTGCCGGTCGAAAAGGAATCGAAAGACGGACCATCCACAGAAACAGGGTCCGTTCCACCGGAGGTCGTGACGTTGGGAAGATTGTTATAAATATCGTTTGCTTCTGCAGCAGCCCCTAACAACATCATGCAACATGCGCTCATTGCAATGACGTACATCCGAAGACAATTCATTCGTCAACTCCTCATCCCCAGGAAAGATTCTGCGGCCTACGTTCACTATAAACGGCAAAACCGCGGCGGTACTTCTGATTGTCACATTGACTCATTGACTCACAGAACCAAAGTCCAGTCGCCCGACCGACTGCCAGTGACAGCGAGCAGACTAGGTCTCGCGTCGTGTATTCCTAATTGCTTTGCCAGCGGGCAAAGCCACACGGATTAATTCCACAGCATCGGTCTTAATAATCGTTGCCGTCATCGGACGGTAAATTGCGTTCCCATGAGATAGCCTGATGGTCTCGTTTGAGTTTGCTGGTCACGTCGACATTAAATTGACTTTTCATTCGTAAAGAACCTTTTCGCCTGTCGCAATCGGATGGCCCTCGTCACAGCAGGCCACCTGCGATCAACAGCGACAACATAAACGGGAACGAGCGACACGACTCATTCGAGAGGTCGCTGGTGTCACATGCTCGTACTCCAAAGCTGGCCGAATGATCGGTCAGTCAAGGTTACTCACCTGATATTTAGCTTGTCGGTGATCCTGACTAAACGCGTTTACTTGCTTTATTGTTTTCGCAATCCTGAAACTGATCATGGCCCCGAAGAAGCCGCCAACTATTAATAAAGACACCAAAAAGCCTTCTGCTGCCACGAGCGGAACGGAGGCCACTACGAGACTTAGCATTTCTTTCCCCACTTGAATTGAGACAATGTTGGTCACAATTAGCGATCTCTTTTCAGGGTCATTTAACCATACCTATTGGTACTGAGAATTGGAGAAAGCCGGGTGAAATATCTTGCCTGTCGAACTTAAACCTCTTTAATGAGCTGTCAACACACGTCGAAAAACAAAAAAAGCCGACGTGATGAAACACCAGAAGGAATTTCATCGCGTCGGCTTACTCAGTAACAAGCCTCTCGGTAAGTGCCGAGTTGCTTTTTATTTAGTTTTCCGATGTGGCAAGGTAACAGGGTTTCACCTTGCCCCACATTCGCTACTTCATGTTACGGGATTATTTTTAAATAGCAATGACTGAATGGCGATTATTCCAGGAACAGTAAGGAAACGCGAAATAACGCCGCGTTGAGTTAATGCCCCTCATTAATTTTGATTTTAAGCATGCAGTCGTCTTTCCTCGCTTATCGTGATAACATATCCCCAGCAATTATCGGGAGACTTGATAAAGGGCAACCCAGCCATATCGAGGGGCTCGTTTCAGAGTAAACCGGCATGAATGAATACCTGAGTGTGTTCATCCACGTCGGTTTTTTTGTTTCTGTCACTCGGATCGAGACATCATTTTCTGATGCTGGTATCGAGATGACAGTCTTTCAGGAAAAGGTTTGGTCATGAAGAATCGAATGTCCTGTGGAATCGGCGCAATGGTTTTGTCGATGTGCTTTTCGATCGTCGGCGTTGACGTACTCGCCCGTCCGGCGCAAGCGGCTGAATCGAAATCCCATGCCATGTTGCAAGAGTGTGCGAAAGCGTGCTCGGACTGTCAGCGAGCGTGCGACCACTGTTCAACCCATTGCGCGCGCCTGCTGGCCGATGGCAAGAAGGAACACCTGGTAAGCCTCATGCACTGTCAGGACTGCGCAACGAGTTGTGCTGCCTGTGCTCAAATCTGTGCGCGAGGCGGGCCGCTTGCCGCCGTGATGGCCGATTGCTGTGCCAGATGTTGCGACCAATGTGCTAAATCGTGCGAAGCCTTTCCGATGGATGCCCATATGAAGGCCTGCGCCGAGGAATGCCGTAAGTGTGAGAAATCGTGCAAGACGATGGCCAAATAACTGGTGAGCGACACTGAGCGACCGTCTTCGGTCACTCAGTGTCGCTCGCTTGCCAATTTACGAGTCAAATTCACTGAGTCGGAGGAGACTCTATAGAGGCTTCATATTAGACCAAAGTAGCCATCATCGCTTCGCGTGATGAGCATTGTTCGAAAAACTACCAGATTCCAATCCGCATATTTTCTTAGAAACAAAATTCAAACGATGTTTTTGTACCGATGCGTCGGCAACGCTTGAATAGTTATCGACGCATGCTCATCACGCGGAGCGATGATGGCTACTTTGGATGAAATCCTGAATCTTGACTCAATGAGTCAAATTTCAAACTCGAAGAAGTCCGGTGCTGTGGCACGTCGTGTGTGTGTGTGTGTGTGTGTGTCGGGGGGGGGGGGGGAATATTCCGTCATCAGTTTCCCTGCAACACAACAGTTTTCACGGGCCAATACCCCGACAACAATAATTGGCAGCTACGAAGGGATTCTCAAATACGGCCGAGCAAGACCAGAATCAGCAGGATCACAAAAATGGTCCCCAGTCCGCCACTTGGACCATAGCCCCAGTTTCTGCTGTGTTGCCAGGTAGGGACCGAGCCAAGAAGCATCAGAATTAAAATCACCAGCAGGATCGTACCAAGCATTTTCGTTTTCCTTTTTACTATCAGACCGAGACGGAAGATCGAGTCCTTCCACAACGAGTGGAAACACCAGAGACGATTCCCATCGACTTAATGCACGGGACCGGAAAAACAAAAAAGCCGACGCAGCAGAACACCCAAAGGTATTCCATTGCGTCGGCTTACTTACTAACCAGCCTCCCGGAACCAGCCGGGCTGCTTTTTATTTAGTTTTCCGATCCCTGTTGAAAGAGAGGTACTGTCTCAGCAACTCTCTTTCAACTCTCCTTAGGGTACGCCTTTTTCTTTGTAATAACAATCAGCTCATCCGAATTGAGGCTCATTGACTAAATAAAAGTAGTAATGCCTGCCAGTTATGCTCAGCCACGGGTTAATTGCAGATGCTCTTCCATACAACGCCGTGAAGCATTGTTTGTTCGAGAAAAGAAATCGTTTCGAAACCGTGCCACGGCTTTGATGTCCTCAGACAAGCAGTGCCGAGCTGCAAAACGAACGTTGACTCCAAGACACGGCTTCTCCGAAGACTCCAGTGAGGTTTTGCGTCAGACTTAAGTAGCCACCATCGTTCCGCGCGATGAGCATTGTTCGAAAACCTATCAAACTCCAATCCGCATGGTCTCAAATCAGAAATTCAAACGGAATATCTGTCCCGATGCTTCGGCAACGGTTGAATCGTTTCCGACGCATGCTCATCACGCGGAGCGATGATGGCTACTTTGGAAGAAATCCTGAAACTTGACTCAACGAGTCAAGTTTCAGACCCGAAGAAGTCCAAAGCAGTGGCACATCTCGACGAAGAAAGTCGAAACATGCTTCATGGCATTGACTGTGCGGGCGACAGGCCCCATAAAAAAAGGCCAACAATCGCTGCGGGAGTATCAGTTTCTTTTTGCTGAGGCGGCTGCGAGTATTTGTTGTAATTTGTTGAAATCAGGCGGTTTGACCAGATGATGGTCGAACCCCGCCTCTTTCGAACGCTGCCGATCTGAATCCTGTCCATATCCGGTCATGGCCACCAGGATCACATCCTTGAAGATTTTCTGTTGGCGCATTTTCCTGGCGACTTCGAAGCCGTCCATACCTGGTAATCCAATATCCAGCAGCACAACATTCGGACAGAAGTCTTGTGCTGCCGTCAATGTGGACGGACCGTCATGGACCGTCAGGACTTCATGCCCTGATTTTAACAACAGCATCCCCAGCATCTGTGCAGCATCCTCGTTGTCATCCACGACCATGACACGCAAGGAACGATCGTTCTTCTGGGAGCTTTCGTTTTCTAATTCAATTGGTGGATTTGCAGTCGCCATCATGACCGGCAAATGCACAATGAACTCCGCCCCCTCTCCCAATGTACTGACGACTTCGACTCGTCCTTTATGCATTTCGACGATGCGCTGTACCAGAGCCAGCCCGATTCCCAGCCCCCCTTGCGAACGATCAAGCGATTTTTCTGCCTGCGTGAACAGGTCAAAAATGTGTGGCAAAGTCTCCGGCGCAATACCAATGCCATTGTCCCTGACTCGCAAAACGCATTCGTCGCCTTCTTGCTGGACTCCCAGCCAGATGTGGCCCGCATCGCGCGTGAATTTGGCGGCGTTAGTCAGCAGGTTGACAACGACTTGTTCCAGACGAGCCGCATCGGCGAAGACCCAGATCGGTTCCTTCGATAACGACACGGTGAGGGCGTGCTGGTGTCGGACAATCAATGGACGAACCGTCTCGACCGCATGTTCGACGACCGCATTCAGTGCAACCCGCTCCTGTTGAAGGTGGATTCTTCCAGTGGTGATCCGGGAAACTTCCAACAGATCGTCAATCAGTCGAGTGAGCTGCCCCACCTGACGCTCGATAATCGTGCGAGCCTTTTGCTGTATTGGATCTTCGTTCTTCTGGAGACCAAGAAGCTGTAAGGCACTGGCAATGGGAGAAAGAGGATTGCGGAGTTCGTGGCTGAGCATCGCCAGGAATTCATCCTTGCGGCGGTGCAGGTCTTCCAATGCGACGGCTTGCTCCCGCATCTGAATTTCCAGGCGGTTACGTTCGGCTTCCAACCGGCTGCGTTCCGTGATATCTCGAATGTTGCACTGAATCACCTTGTGGTGATCCTCATGGTAGGCGTTGGCGACAACCTCAACTTCAACCGTCAGTCCCGTGTTGGTTTCCATTGGCAGGTGTTCGTAACGTATGTAGCCAGAGGTCTGAAGTGTTCGGACCGCAGCCTCATTGGCCGTCCTATCGCTGAAGAGTCCGATCTCCCACAGCTCTTTCCCCGAGAAATGTTCATGCGAATACCCCAATAGTTCGCTCATGAACGGGTTGGCATCGGTGATTCGCCCGGATTCCGTGTCAAGAATCAGGATGCCATCTTTGGCCGTCTCGAAAAGACGCCGATAACGGATCTCCGAATCCATCAACGCCATTTCTGCCAGCTTGATGCCATGAATGTCCGTGTTGGCACCCATCCACATGATGATCTGGCCCGATTCATCACGCATCGGCACGCCGCGACTGACATGCCAGTGATACTCACCATCGGCACGTCGGAACCGACTCTCGTGTTCGTAGACTTCGCCGGTATTCGTCGCGTACAGCCAGCTTCGGATGTGATCGTCCACGTCATCGGGGTGGATGAACTGCTTCCATCCCCAATCCCGAATCTGTTCAAACGTTAAGCCGGTATACTCCATCCACTGCGGATTGAAGTAGTCCACGCTTCCGTCCGGCTTGGTGGTGACAAGTTTTTGAGGTATCGATTCCAGTATGAACCGAAGCCGCTCTTCACTTTCACGTACTGCGGCCTGTGTCCTCAGCTTCGCATAAACCACCGTGACGTAATGGGTAATCGTTTGCAGAAATGCCATTTCATCCGTGTCGAATTCATCTTTCGACCGGCTTCCGAAAGAAAGCGTACCCAGCAGGATGTTGTCGGAGATCAGCGGATTGCAGACGTAAGCACGCAAACCAATTGTTTTGACAAGCCTGGTATTCAGGTCATCGGACTGTTGGATGTAATTCGCCACGATGGGCTGACGAGACAATGCGACGGTACCGCTGATCGCCTGACCGAACTCCAGCTTCTCCTTCGTGTGAATGGACTCTTCAGAGACACCTTCGCACGAGACCAGCTTCAAAGTGTCTCCGCTCTCATCGACCCTGAAGTTAAAGTACGTGTCCAATCCCATATCCGGACCAACCGTGGTGAGCAGGCCGTGCAGCATGGCGTCGGGATCGGCGGCGGACAGCAGCATCCCCGCTGCCTCTAAAAGCAAATGCAGCCGTTCGTTCTTCTTTTCAAGAGCGACTTCCACCCGCTTGCGTTCAGTCACATCCCGAATCACACAGGCAATGAGAATCCCTTCATGGTCGGGAATTGGGCTGAGGCTGATTTCCACGGGGAACTCGGTGCCGTTTTTCCGCAATCCTAACAGGTTCAGACCCGCTCCCATCGGGCGAGTGCTGGGATTCATCGCGTAACCGGCTCGCTGCATTCGATGATCGTCTCGAAGCCGCTCAGGCAACAGTAGTTCAACCTCCGTGCCAATCAACTCATCCCGCAGGTGCCCAAACATACGCTCGGTCTGCCCATTCACACGGACGATTTTGCCCGACTCATCAGAGATGACGACGGCGTCGGGTGCGGCTTCCAAAAAGCTGCTGAACTGTCGCTGGGCCTGACGCCCGCGAATCAACGTGTTGACGAAGGAAAGCAACTCAACTTCTTCCACCGGATATGTCAGATACGCTTCGTCTCCCCGTTCCATGTGATGTACAAACTCACTGCTTTCGACGGGAGCATCCGACAGATGAAGCACAGGGATGTTGGCGGTGGCGGCGTGAGCCTTCAGCCGACAACAGACCTCGAATCCGGTCATATCAGGAAGTTGAAGATCAAGCACAATCAGATCTGGCGTTTCCAACGCCAGACGAAGACCGTCTTCACCGTTCGTGGCATCTCGGATTTTGAAACCCGCTCGACGAAGTGGCTTGTCCAGAGAATACCGCCGTTCCTCATTGGCGATAATGATCAAAGCGGTCAGGTGTTGAGCGTCGCGCATCGGCATGAATTGTTAACTCGCAGAAGTTCTTTGTGGAGAGACAAGAGGCAGCGACGGCTAGACAGGCGCTCGACCCCCGATAACCCGCAATAAAATCACGACGACGGCGACCACCAGCAACAAATGGATCAATCCACCAGCCGTGACTGACGCGACCATTCCCAGCAACCACAGAATCACGAGCACGACGATAATTGTTTCCAGCATTTGTTTTCTCCATTCTCAAATTGACTTCGAATCACTGGTCACGACATTCGCGATCAGATGTGTGAGCAAAGCGATCAGACCAAATGCAAAAAGCCGACCAACGGAAACCTCTGTTAAAAAGTTTCCGTTGGTCGGCTTACGCTTTCTTACTGACCGGCCCCGTCAAACGATGGTGGCCGTTCTCTTGTCCTCCGACTCCCGTTTGCTCTACGACGCACACATTGAAATTCACAGGGAGCAAACCAATGTTTAACAAGTCTTCTAGAGAACTTTATATCAACCCGGCTGACCACGTATTTGATGGAACTGGGTCAGTGAAGTAGTATCGTCGCCAGCCCGATTCTCCAATTCCCGCTTGACACAACCGACTTCCAGGAAGGCATACTCATGTCGCTCGATCTACTTTCTCGACGCGATCTGTTCCGACAGGGAACTATTGGCGTTCTGGCATTGTCTATTGGATCGCGCGTCGCCCGGTCGCAGGAAGCGTTGCCGAATCCCGTCGGGTCTGCAGATCTGATTGCACGGCAAGCCGTCCCGTTTAATGGCGAACCACCACTGAATAAGCTGGTCGAGAACTGGATCACTCCTGTCGATTCGTTTTTTGTTCGCAGCCATGGAAATGTTCCTGAAATCGCTGCGAAGGATTTAAAGCTCACCATCGACGGCATGGTCGATAAGCCAATGACGTTTACCGTCGCCGAACTGATGGAGCGATTTCCGAAAGCGAAAACCACCGCGACGTTGACCTGTGCAGGCAACCGCCGCAGCGAGTTCGCTGCCATCAAGAAAGTGGGTGGTATCCAGTGGGAAGCCGGCGCAATCGGTAATGCGGAATGGCAAGGAATCCGACTCGCTGATGTCCTGAAATTCGTGGGCGTCAAAGCCGAAGCCAAACATGTCTGGTTCGAAGGACGTGATGAAGTCGTTGAAAAAAACATCGCCTTTCCCTTCGGCGGTTCGATCCCCATCGAAAAGGCTCAGGTCACCACAGCAACAGGTTCAAGCCTGCTGGCAACGGAGATGAACGGGAAACCATTGACGCCATCGCATGGTTTTCCACTGCGAACCATCGTTCCGGGCTTCATCGGCGCCCGAAGCGTGAAGTGGTTACACAAGATCACGGTTGCGGACCGCCCTTCCCCCAACCATTTCGTCGCCGATGTCTATAAACTGGTGCCTGAAGACAACGCCGAATTGATCGCCAAAACATCGCCAATCTATGAATTCACATTGAATTCAGTCATCTGTGTTCCCACACAGGGTTCATCCGTCAGCGGAAATCAGATCAACGTCAAGGGGTTTGCCCTGACCAACGGAACGACTGGCCGCAGCGTTCAGAAGATCGAAGTATCTGCCGACGGCGGCCAATCCTGGAAAGCCGCAAAAGTGACCTCATCCGTCAGCGATTACTGCTGGGTCCTGTGGTCAGCCGAGATCCCGTTAACAGAGACAACCACGAGTCTCGTTGTCCGAGCAACAGACACCAGCGGCGAAACCCAGCCCGAGAAAAACCCGTGGAACTATAAGGGATATCAATTCAACGGCTGGCATAGAGTGAATCTGAAACGCGGATAAGCGACTGCGACAATTGATTTTGGGTTACCTGAGTCCCTGCCAAAGGTCTCGGTCGGGATTCATTTTGTGCCACTGCTTCGGACTTCTTCGGGCCTGAAACTTGACTCAACGAGTCAAGTTTCAGGATTTCATCCAAACGCTTCGCGTGATGAGCATGCGTCGAAAGCGATTCAAGCGTTGCCTCAGCATCTTGGCAGATATTCCGTTTGAATTTATGATTTGAGAACGTGCGGATAGTAATTTGGCAGGTTCTCGAACAATGCTCATCACGCGGAGCGATGATGGCTACTTTGGTCTGAGGCGAAGCCTCTCTGGAGTCTTCGGAGAAACAGTGCTCTTAGAGCCGATTATTCGTTCGCTCGACGTACGAGCGAGAGTCTTTCTTCGTTAGCCCTTCGCTTGTACGCAGGGCTGACGTTACGCCGAAGATCCAGGCATTGACGGCATTTTCCGCCAGATGAAGAGCACTGCTTGACCCAACGCGGTCAAGCAGTGGCACAAAAGACGCGCCTCGAATTCCGTTTTTACCTCCCCAGAAAAACTCATTGACATGTCGGAATATTCCGATATAATTGAGTAATGGAGAACGACGAATGACGATTGAGACCAAAGCAACGCTAAAACTCACACCATTAGATGCCATGGGGCAAGCGGCTGAATGTCTGAAAATATTGGCTCATCCGCATCGGCTTCGTATGGTCCAGATGCTGCTTCAGGGACGGTACACCGTCGGGGAATTGGCCGAGTCATGTGGAATTCCCAGCCACATGGCCTCAGAACATCTGCGGCTGATGCAGCGGTGTGGCTTTCTGGTGAATGAGAAAGAGGGTCGGAATGCGTACTACCAGATCATTGAAACTCACCTGGCGAACATCATGACATGCATTGAGGCTCGATTCGGCGGCAAATGCAATTGATAAGCGATTGCCAAACGAAACATCAGATCGAAGCATGTCCGTACTTTTGAAATGCCTTTCAACAATCAATGAATGAATTTAAGGAGAAACTCATGAGCGTCACCACCATCAAGCCACAAGAACTTGCCAGCCTCTGTAAGGATGGAAAGAAGATCGAACTGATCGATGTCCGGACACCGGTGGAGTATCGGGAGGTTCATGTCGACGTCGCCCGGAACGTTCCACTCGACCAGCTCGATGTCAGTTCTTTGATGCAAGCCCGAAACGGGTCATCCCATGAACCTCTTTACGTCATCTGTAAATCGGGCGGTCGAGGCCAACAAGCGTGTGAGAAGTTTCAGAAGGCGGGATTCTCGAACGTCATCAACGTCGAAGGGGGAACGACGGCGTGCGTCGCGGCGGGACTTCCCGTCGTCCGTGGCAAGAAGGCAATGTCGCTGGAACGTCAGGTCCGCATCGCAGCGGGATCACTCGTCCTGCTCGGCGCGATTCTCGCCTGGTTTGTTCATCCCGCATTCGTCGGACTTTCGGCGTTTATCGGCTCGGGTCTCGTCTTCGCGGGGATCACGGACACTTGCGGAATGGGGATGATGCTGGCCCGCATGCCATGGAACCAGTGCAGCAAGGATTCCGCAGCCTGTAGTACGCGCTGAATCCCTCGTGCTTTTGTCAATCTTCTGAATTCGAGTGCCACTGTATGACCGACTTCGGTCATGCAGTGCTCTTTGACGGTTAAAAGGCGAAGAGACTGCGCCTCCGAAGACTCCGATGCTGTGGCACAGAGCCTGCACTTCGAAGTCTGACGATGCCCTCGCCAACATCAACAAGGAAATTGCAAGATGAAACTGCTCATCGTCGGTGGAGTGGCCGGAGGCGCATCGGCTGCCGCTCGTTCCCGTCGTCTTTCGGAAGACGCCGAAATTGTGGTATTTGAACGAGGACCGGATGTTTCGTTCGCCAACTGCGGCCTTCCCTATTATATCGGGGGCGAAATTGCCGACCGTGATAAGCTACTCGTCACGACGCCCGAGCGATTGCGATCTCGCTTTAAGCTCGATGTCCGTACGCAGTCGTCGGTCGAAGCGATTGACCGCGTCGCCAGAACGGTTCGTGTCCGAAATCTTGCATCCGGTCAGGTCTATGAAGAATCGTTCGATAAATTGATTCTTGCCACCGGTGCGGCTCCTTTTCGTCCGTCGATAACCGGCATAGACCTGCCCGGAGTATTCACATTGCGCAACCTGCAAGACACTGACCAGATCAAGTCACGGGTGACCAGTCATGTGAAACAGGTTGTCCTTCTGGGGGGAGGCTTTATCAGTCTGGAATTAGCCGAGAATCTGGTTCGACTCGGCATCTCCACCACTGTCGTCGAAAAAAACGACCAGATTTTGACCCCATTCGACAAAGAAATGACCACCCCCTTCGTTGAAGCATTGGCAAGCAAAGGGGTCACGTTGGTTCTCGGCCAGTCTGCAGAGGCAATCGAACAGAGTCCCGACGGCTTGATCGTTTGCCTGGGTTCAGGCCAACGCATAACTGCCCAACTGGTCATTTTCGGAATTGGCGTGCGCCCTGAAAATAAACTCGCAGTAGATGCGGGCCTGGAAGTCGGGCCGCGTGGTGGAATTCGAGTCAACGATTACCTGCAAACCAGCGACCCCAGCATTTACGCGGTTGGAGACGCAATTGAAGTGAATGACGTCATTTCCGGCGACAAAACTCAGGTGCCGCTGGCGGGACCAGCCAACCGCCAGGGACGGATCGCCGCCGACAACGTGTTTGGTCGTTCAATGAAATACCGTGGAACCCAGGGGACTTCGATCCTCGGGTTCTTCGACCGTACCGCCGCAATGACGGGCGCTTCGGAAAAAGTCTTGCGGCGAGCAAACCGCCCCTTCCGTAAGGTTTACATTCACCCGGCACACCACGCCGGTTACTACCCTGGTGCTGAAGGCATGGTGCTGAAGCTTCTGTTTGATCCGACGACAGGTCAGATTCTCGGTGCTCAAGGCGCAGGGGGGGCTGGTGTCGACAAGCGAATTGATGTCCTCGCCGTTGCGATTCAAGCGAAAATGACCGTGTTCGATCTGGAAGAAATGGAACTAGCCTACGCACCGCAATTCGGATCGGCAAAAGATCCGATCAACATGTTGGGATTTGTGGCGGGGGGACTGTTGCGAGGCGAGCATCCGCAAATCGATCTCGAAACGGTATTGGCAGACTCCTCTACGAACAAACCCTTTCTTCTCGACGTTCGGACTGCGCAGGAATTTGGGAACGGCCACATTCCTGGAGCGGTTAACATTCCGGTCGATGATTTACGATCACGCTTGAATGAACTTCCACAAGATCGAAAGATTGCCGTCTATTGTCAGGTAGGTCAGCGAGGCTACATCGCAACCAGAATTCTTATGCAAAAGGGATTCTCAGTTGCGAATATCGGCGGCGGCTACAAGACGTACAGACTCTTTCATCCCGCCAGGTGACGGCAAAGTTGTGATCGAACAGACTGAGAATGTCGACACCCCCGTTCGACTTCGGTATTCCTGGATCGAGATTAAGTTCAGTAAGGATCGAGCCTCAATGCTTCGTACCATTTCTCTGACACTGTTTATGCTCAGTAGCTTGCCAGTCGTGAATATGACAACGGCGCAAGAACAGAGCGTGAAGCCCGGGATTAATGACACTTTCCGTAATCCGGATGTGAAAGAATTTCAGGGGCGGTTCGAAGTAGAAAGCCGCGAAGTATTTGCACTTCGCAAAGAGATTGTCGCAGCGTGCAAGGTCCAGCCAGGCCAGACGGTCGCCGATATCGGTGCCGGAACCGGGCTTTTCACCCGGATGTTCTCGCCCCTTGTCGGTAAAGAGGGACGCGTCATCTCTGTGGATATCGCGCAAGCGTTCCTGGATCACATCGAGAAGACGAGTCGTGAGGCGGGAATGCTCAACATCGAAACTTTACGCGGCACAGCGGATTCAACCAACCTGCCTCCCGAATCAATCGATGTCGCCTTCATTTGTGACACCTATCATCACTTCGAGTATCCATTGAAAACAATGGCGTCACTTCACCGGGCGTTGAAACCAGGTGGCCGAGTCGTTCTCGTCGAATTTCGCCGTGTTGAAGGGACCAGCACCGACTGGGTCATGAACCACGTTCGAGCAGGACAAGAAGTCTTTGAGTCAGAAATCGTCAAATCGGGATTCAAAAAGGTGCGTGAAGAACGTGACCTTTTGAAAGAGAACTATCTCGTCACTTTTGAAAAGGTAACGGCGAATCCATAGAGCAAAGCCGTGTCGAATGAAATTTCCACCTACCGCTGACCTGCAAACGCCAACTGGCATCATGTGGCGGCGTCCGATAGGCTGAACGTCCCCCCAAAAAGGAAGGACCGTTCAGTGCAGATCACTTCAGACAAAAAACGTGCATTCCGGACATCAGGTCGCCTGGCCTGGTCTGCATCGCTGGTCTTCGCTGGCATCAGCGTCTGTTTTGCATTCTGCAGCATTTTCCTTTTGGCGACCACTGCGGTCGCAGCAGAACCGCAAGAAGCGGTACGGCAATTGGAGACCAGACTCTCAAAGCTGACACCCGCAAACCCCGAACTGCTCGCCGACGCGGAAATCTTCCACAAAGGAGCGGTATGGGCTTTGAGATATGACCAGTCCCTCGCCGCAAAAGATATTGAGCTACTGAACAAAGGATTGGCTCGTGGATTGCAACGAGCGGAATCCATCGCGGTGAACAAGACGCCCTGGACTAAAAAAACGGGAAGCGTCCTGCGCGGATATGTCTCTGCCGTTGATGGGTCGACTCAACCCTACGGCGTGATTATCCCGCAGAGCTACGACGGAACTCGACCGATGCGTCTCGATGTCGTGCTGCATGGAAGTTCGAAGCCGGTAGGGATGAGTGAACTTCGCTTCGGCACCCGCTTTGATCAGGGCGATGAAAATGGAACGCCCGGCCCCGATGTCAACTACATCGAACTGCATCCACTGGGTCGTGTCGAGAACTGTTATCGCTGGGCCGGTGAAACCGACGTGTTCGAAGCCATTGAAGCGGTCTGCCGCAATTACAACGTTGATCGCAATCGGATTGTTCTACGCGGCATGTCGATGGGGGCATCCGGGACATGGCATCTCGGCCTGAAGCACCCGGACCGCTTTGTCGCACTTGGACCATATTGCGGCTACGTCGACACGCATCGCTTTTCCGAGACACCGATTCCGTCGTTCATCAAGGTCGGCCCGCTTCCCGATCATCAGGAATCAGGGCTGCACATGCTCGACTCGGTCGACTACGCCGCAAACGCTTGTGTCGTACCTGCCATCGCAGCCATCGGCGACCTGGATGTCTTCTTTCAGGCACACGTGATCATGGGCGAGGCGTTCGCAAAGGAAGGCCTGCAGATGGTGAACCTGATCTCGCCAGGGACCGGACATGTGATCGATCCCGTCACTCATGCCGAGCAGATGCGGCGGATTGGCGAATATGCCGCGAAGGGGCTCGACCACGCCCCGCGACAGTTGCGGTTCGTCACGTGGACGCTGAAGTACAATCGTTGTCACTGGATTGAACTCCTCGGACTGAAGCAGCACTACTCCCGCGCCGAGTTTAACGCGAGTGTTGCCGACGACGGCAGTATTGAAGTCTCGAAGATCGAAAACATCACGCAATTCGCGATTCATCCGACAATGCTTCAGAAGGACGGAGCGAAATTGCGAATTGCAGGAGTTGATATCACGTTGCCGAAGTCGGATACGGCGCTCGTGATCGCTCAACAAGACGGACAGTGGCAGCCGCTCGGCCCGCGCGGCTCAGTCGTGCTTAGGGGAAAACGACCGGGACTACAGGGGCCGATTGATGATGCCTTCAGTGCGCGTTTCGTTTGTGTACGCGGCACCGGAAAGCCCTGGAATCCCGAAATCCAAGCATGGGCATCTGCGAACCTGCGACGGTTCGAGTATGAATGGGCTCGTTACATGCGTGGCGATCTGCCTGTCAAGAACGATACCGAAATCACTGCAACCGATTTGAATGAAAAACATCTGATTCTATTTGGCGACCCCGGCAGCAATTCGTGGATTGCCAAAGCATTACCTAGCCTGCCGCTGAAGTGGACCCCGGAAAGTCTGTCGATCGGCGAAGGAGTTTTTTCTTCAGTCGAACATGCTCCGGCCATCATCTGCGCCAGCCCGCTGAACAAAGACCGTTACATCGTCATCAACAGCGGCCACACATTCCACGAAAAAGAATTCGCAGCATTCAACTATCTGCTCTTCCCGCGTCTGGGCGATTGGGGAATCATGAAGATCGAACCCGGTGCTGATCAATGGCAACCCTCGGCCACAGACTTTCCCGAGAAAGTCATTCGCGCAGGTTTCTTTGATGAAGCGTGGAAGAAGCCGGTTCTTGAAAAATAGGTTTGTATTCCGAAGCACCAAAGGCTCTCCATTATTTCTGGGTGAGTCGCTTATACGCGTTGCGCATTCGGTGCAATTCTGAGATATCGGACTCTTCAAGCCGACGTATCGTGACTTTCATTGGTTTGTCTCGGCAGGGCGAGAAACTGGTAGTGACTGGACAACCAGTGCAACGAGAAAGTTGAACCAGATCGCCGCCATCCAAAGCCAGAAGCCGATGTTGTGTGCGACGACAGTGGCGGTGTTTCCTCCCTCGTCCATCAGGAACTCGGTCAACAGGAAACCACCGAGTGAGAACACTGCTGCAACGAACAGAACAATGGTCGCAATTCTCCGCTTATCAAATCGATCAAACAGCAGGATCATTGTCCCCAGTGCAAACAACGGATTTGCCAGCCAGCCGACTGCGTGAAACTTACCGTCCAACAGACCAAACACGCCGAGCCAACCGAAGAACAGCAGCGGCCAGCCCGGATACTGATCTGGTGCTCCGTCCTTATGAATCAGATCGAGTGCCGTAAGCCACGGGGCGATCGCAAATATCACGATTCCTGCAAGAGCGACCCAGCGAAGTGGATTCTGACTTGGGCGAACCGGCTTTGGAAAAATTGGCGACGACATCGGCTCGCTTTCGAGTGTTTGAGATGTGGAACCAGTGAACGCAATGCTCCGCTTGACCAAAGTCTTAAGCATTAACTCGGGGAATGCCAAGAGGGAATAATTTCTCGGCAATGATTGACTCGTTCTCGAAAAATGCTCATCACGCGGAGCGATGATGGCTACTCTGGATGAGCACTGGCTAAGCGAAGACGGTCATCCGATGGCACATGACGTTTTCGCCATGACGTGCGGACTACATCTGTTTCATCTTCGTCGCGACGACTCGTTCGAGCAATCGGACCAGAGCGTCGAAATCGACTGGTTTTGTGACGTGTTCGTCGAACCCGGCGACGAGTGCTGCCGCTCGATCTGAATCCTGGCCGTATCCCGTCAACGCGATGAGAATGGTTGTTGCCCCTTCGCTACGAAGTGTCCGGGCAATCTCGTGGCCGTCCATGCCGGGCAGCCCGATATCAATCATCGCGACTTGCGGATGCTTCTTTCGGATCAGCTCCAGGCCGCTGAGGCCATCGGCGGCGACTTCTACCTGAAAATCTTCGAACTCCAGAAGCTGCCGTAACAGGTCGCGGGCATCTTCGTTGTCTTCCACCAGAGCGATCGAACGGGGGCGCTCGACCATCGTTTCGGGAACGGAATGCTGGAAATCACCGTCATCGTGTGGCGGTTCGATCAGGGGCACATGAACAGTGAACTCGCTTCCCTGACCGTCACCCCGGCTGAAAACGGTGACGTTGCCGCCGTGCAGTTCTGCCAATCGACGCGATAGCGACAGCCCCAGACCGAGTCCTTCAGACGCCTCGTTATGAGTCCGGCGAAGTTGCTCGAATGGCTCAAAGATCCTTTCCTGCATCTCGATCGGAATTCCAATCCCGTGATCTTTAACCCGGATGATCCCCGACATATTCGATTCTGATTCCAGCGATACGACAATCGTTTCCCCTTGCGGACTGTAACGGGCGGCATTCGTCAGAAGATTAATCACAATCTGACGCAATCGAACCGCGTCTCCGTCAACCCAGGCTGGTTCACTCGCAATCGAGACTTTGACCTTCTGATTGCGTTTTTCGAACATCTGCATAACCGATTCGACCGATTCCCGAACAACATGCTCCAGTTCGACCGGGGATCGACGGAGCTCAATCTTCCCTTTGGTGACGCGGGAAACGTCCAGCAAATCATCCAGCAGCGCCGTCATCTGGCTGGTCTGGCGATCGATCGCAGCAAGAGTTTTCTGCAGCAGTTCTGAATTGTCTCGGCCCGATTGAAGCAACCTCAGAGCCGAAGTCACTGCCCCCAGTGGATTCCGCAATTCGTGAGACAACGTCGCCAGAAACAGATCTCGCTGTTCGACTTGTTTCTGTTTGGCAGCGACCAGCTCTTTCAATTCCGTAATATCATTCATGGCCACGAAACAGCCGCGGACAACCCCCTTCTCATCTCGATCAGGAACGTAATGAGCTAGAATCCAGTTCTCATGATCTGGTGCATCTGTCGGGAACTTTCGACGCAACTCGGCCGTCACGGATTCTCCTGCAAAGACCCGATCCAGAATCGGCTGTTTCTGAGCATAAACCGCTTCGCCAACGATGCTCTGGACACGTTTGTTACAAACCTCATCCGGAGTCACCCCCAGTTTTTCGCAGTAATAATTGTTGACGTAGCGATAGATACGATCGGTATCGATGTAGGCGATCAGCATCGGGACGCCGTTGATCACCAGTCGCAATTGCTGTTCGCGTCGGGACAGTTCGAGTTGCGTCGACTGTCGGACGGTAATGTCGTTGATCGATGAGATGATCAACAGACCCTTCTCGGTTTTGATCGAGTTCAGCCCTACTTCCACCGGGAATTCTTCGCCGTTTTTACGAAGCGCGTAAAGTTCACCCAGTCGTTCCATCTCGCGAGGTTTTGGATTTTTGGCGTATTCTTCACGATCAAGCCGATGCTGTTCTCGCCGCTGTTCCGGCAAAAGCATTTCAACCGGTTGACCGATCATTTCCGACGCTTCATAACCGAAGATCGATTGCGTCCGTTGATTAACGATCTGGATCAACCCTTGATCGTTGATGGCGACAACGGCATTCGGGAAGAAGTCGATGACACAGTTCAAGTTCATCTGTGCCCGACGCGTCACGTCGATGTCGGTCAACGTCAGGACAACCCCTTCGCTCCCCTTCTCGGTGAGATAAGGAAGTATCCGCATCAGGAACCAGTGCCCTCCAGCATCCTGGATCTCAGACTCTTGAAGCTGGCCCGTCGCCAGGACCAACCGCAGGTCGCGCAGCAGATGTGCATATTGAAGGCGACTATGAAAGGCCTCAATCGATCGACCGACGTCGTGCAGCACGAGACTGAAAATCTCGCCAATCCGAGGCGTGAACCGCCGAATTCGAAGTTGGCGATCGAGAAACAGCGTATGGACCTGAGTGCTGTGCAGCAAGTTCTCCATATCGTCTGTCAACTCGGTCAACTGCTGGATCTTGCGCTGATGTTCGGCGTTGACCGTATAGAGTTCTTCATTGACCGAATGAAGCTCTTCGTTCGTACTTTGTAATTCTTCGTTTGACGCGACAAGTTCCTCATTCGTCGCCTGCAGCTCTTCGTTGCTGGTTTCCAGCTCTTCAATCAGTGCCTGAGTATTCTCTTTCGCGCGACGAAGTTCTCCTTCCAGTTCCTGAATCTCGCGGCCAGAAACATGCTGCATGTCGATCCAGGTTTCGGCATCGGGAAGAACCTGTGTCTGCTTCACGTTATTCGGAGCGAACGTGATCAGGTAATCGGTCACGTCAACTTTCGAATTGTTGACGGGTCGAACTCCCAGATCAAGCTTTTCGTCTCCAACCATCAAACCGCTGAGGTGCACCGGTTGCTGAGTTGTCTGAGTTCGCCGGATCGCACCCACGACCGCCAGCTTGAGCGGCGATTCCATGCAATCTAAAACATCACCGCTGGTACGTCCCGACGGATGGCGAAGGTATTTGCCGGCATCACCAAAGACATGCAGTAATCGATTGCTACTGTCGATCAATAGTCCCGGCGGCATGAAGTCCGCCAGTAACGCGTCGTAAGCGCCGGCAATATGAGAATCGATCCCGCGTCCTGTCGGCGTGATGTATTCCGGCAATCCCGATGCTCTTAACGATCGACCTGACGTCGCCAGAGTTGGTCGCAATTCGAAATTGAGCCGGACATCCCGCCGTTTGCGATAGATGTTCCAATGGCGGTCGATCGGCTCGAACTCGTCCTCCAGTTCGCCTGTACTTTCGCTCGGACCAAGAAACAGAATCCCGTTGGCCTTCAGACCGAAATGAAACAGCGACAACGCCTTCTTCTGTGCACCGGGCTGCAGATAAATCAGCAAGTTACGACAGGTGACCAGTTCCATTCGCGTGAACGGAGCATCCTTGATGATATTGTGCGGGGCAAACACAACCATCTGCCGGATTCGCTGATTGACCGTGAAGCCCCATTCGTTTTGCGTGAAATACGTCACCAGCCGATCGGGCGAAATATTGCCGATACTCTCCTCGCTGTAGACTCCGTGCCCGGCCTGATCCAACGAGATACGATGCACATCGGTGGCGAAAACACGAGCAGTGATATCTTTGCCGCTGGCAAGAATTCGTTCGTCAAGCAGAATGGCGATCGAATATGCCTCTTCACCCGTTGCACATCCCGCGACCCACGCTCGAAACTCGGTATTGGATTCGTGTTTCTTCAGTAATTGATCGATTTCTTCGCCCAGTCGATCAAAGGCTTCTTCATCACGAAAAAACCGAGTGACCCCGACCAGCAGGTCATGATACAGGGCATTAAGTTCGACCGGGTCTCGCTCTAATCGATCCAGATAGACTTTGACCGAGTCGATACGAGTCAGTTGCAGCCGACGTTCCGTTCGTCTGACGACGGTGTTGAGTTTGTAAAATGAAAAGTCGATGCCATACTGGTCTCGCAGCAGTCGCAGGATCGCTGCCAGCCCTTCTTCGTCCGCGGGAACCGTTTCGAACTGAGCCGCCAGGTCGCTGATATCGTGGCGGACACCGTACTGCACCAATGCCGTCGGAATGTCTTCCGGATCGAGCGACAGATCCACGACACCGGTTTCGCGAGCCGCACCAGGCATCCCGTCAAATTTCGCCGAACGTCCTGTCTGGGCAATGACGAGACCGCCGGCACGATGAATATCCTGGATGCCACGTGATCCATCACTGCCGGTCCCCGAAAGAACGATGGCAATCGCGTTGCGACCGCAACTTTGAGCCAGCGAACGGAAGAAGTAATCGATCGGCAACGTCAGTCCCTGATGCGGGTCGACTTCGGTCAGCAACAACTTTCCGTCCGAAAAAATCATTTCACGCCTGGGTGGAATCAGATAGATCGAATCCGGCTCGACCACCATCCCGTCTTCGACCCGATGGACCGAAAGTGCCGTTCGACGCGACAACAGTTCATCCATCAGACTTTTAAAGTCGGGGGAGAGATGCTGAACAATGACAAATGCCATGCCCGTATTGGTCGGCATCTTATCGAACAATCGTTCGAGAGCTTCCAAACCTCCTGCCGAGGCTCCGATCCCGACAATGTATGTCGGAACCAATTCGCCCTTGGGTGATTCAATGGCCAGTATTTCACTTGTGGACATACGCCAAATCTCCATATCGAGCGTGACGACAGATCGTCCTGAATGACAGCCCCGAGAAACGCCTCAAGCCAGATTCATCGTGTCATTCTTACAATTCGAACGGCCAGAGCAAGTGTTTCAGATAAGCTTATCCACTTTCGTCTTGACTTTTTAATTTCATCTGGCATTGTATTGGCAGGGTTAATGCAGTGAAGAGACTGCCGTAGCCGGCAAGATGTCGGGGGGGACCCGTCAAGGATGGTTTGGAATCGTTGAACGATTCCGCCAAGGATCCAGGCGCGGGATGGAAGTGTTCCATCTCCAGAAAAGGAATTCCATCATGCTCGTCGTTTCTCGGCGATGTGACGAAGAGATCGTTTTCCCAACGATTGGTGTCACAGTCAAAATTCTGCAGGCGACCGGTAATCGTACCCGACTCGGGATACAGGCACCGGCCAACATTCAAATTATTCGCGGCGAACTTCTGACGTCATCCGAGCCGCCACCGTCGAATCATAAACTGCGGAACGATCTCAACGCGATCACACTGTTTATCGAAATGTACGAACGGCTCGTCAGCCGAGGTGATCTCGATCGTGCCCATCAGACCTATCTGCAGATGCTGACGCGACTGAAAGAAATCGATCGAAATCATGCTCCGCTCGAAGCGATCCCGGAAGAGCCCCATCCCATGGCTCGAGTGCTGATCGTGGAAGACGATGACAACGAGCGCGAGTTGCTGGCCGGTTTGCTGCGGATGGATGGGTGTGTGGTCGATACCGTACCCGACGGCGAACAGGCACTTGTCAGGCTATCGTCAACTGAGCCTCGGCCAGATGTAGTTCTGCTCGACATGATGATGCCAAAGCTCAACGGCCCTCAAATGCTGTCAATGATCCGCAAAAGCTCAAAACTGAATGACCTGACCGTTTTTGGAATGAGCGGACACCGGGCTGACGAGGTCGGCGTCACGGTGGGTGGACGGGATGGAATTAATGCCTGGTTCGAAAAGCCCCTCAATCCAAACCGGCTTGTGGAAGCGATCCATCAACACCAGATGCCGTCAACCGTCGCTTTGTAGCGGTTTCATCCGTTTATTGTTGGTTGCCAGGATGGCACTTCGAGCAGGCAATGACGCCTATTCGGGCAGAGGGTTTTTAAATCCCCTGCCCGTTTTTGTCGTTAAAAGTGCGTTCCAATCTGTCAACCGAACCCACTCACGGCAAATTCGCGTTCTGCGGATTTTGCTGGCAAATTAACTTTTCAGCCGGTTTTCTCTCGGACTTAGGCTCGTTTCCCTCGACTCGAACGCCTCTGGATGTCAATCTGAAGCAACCGTAACGGGTGTGCCGATAAGCGAACGGTCAGAAAGCCGAAAGACGCCCGTTCGCGACGGAATCCGACCGGGACTGACATTCGTCGGCAGCATTCGCCAATCGTTCGACAATAAGAGGCCACTCACTTATGCGCATCGTACTTGCCAGTTCCGAAGCAGTCCCGTTTTCGAAAACGGGTGGACTCGCGGACGTTGCATCGGCGCTCCCCAAGGCGCTGGCTCATGTCGGTCACGACACGTTCCTGATCACACCCTACTATCCTCAAGTCTTCAAGAAGAACGCTGGCGGAAACCAACCTGCGATCGAACCGACCGGGTTATCCGTTCATGTTCCCGTCGGTCCAAAACATGTCGAAGGCCGGATTCTGAAGTCGACCTTGCCGGGTTCGCGTGTGATCGTATACCTGATCGATCAGCCGATCTACTTCGATCGTTCAGGCTTGTACGTCGAACACGATCAGGACTACCGGGACAATAGCGAGCGGTTCATTTTCTTCAGCCGTGCGGTGATGGAGGCCATTCGCGTCCTGGGTCTGAATCCCGATATCGTCCATGCAAACGACTGGCAAACCGGACTGGTCCCTGCGTTATTCGATATCGAATACCGGGATCAACCCGGCTTCGAACACACCGCGTCGATCTTTACGATCCACAACATGGCGTTTCAAGGTCAGTTCTGGCACTGGGATATGCTGCTGACTGGTTTGGACTGGAAGTATTTCAACTGGCGTCAGATGGAATGTTATGGCCATTTGAATTTACTGAAGACGGGTATTTCGTTTGCCGATCTGGTGACGACCGTCAGCCCGACATACTCGCGTGAGATCCAGACGCCGGATTTTGGTTGCGGCCTGAATGGGGCCTTGTCGTCACGACATGACGACCTGTTCGGCATCTTAAATGGCGTTGACACGGAAGTCTGGAACCCCTCGACTGATCCGCATCTTGTGAAGAATTATTCCGCCGCGTCCCTGGCCGACGGCAAGGCCGAATGCAAAGCCGCTTTACAAAAACGACTTGGGCTGCCCGAACGTCCCAATGTCATGTTAATCGGAAGCATCTCGCGGATGACCCATCAAAAGGGTTATCAGTTAATTGAACAATGTTCACATATGCTGCTGGATCAGGATGTTCAGTTTGTCTTTCTCGGCTCTGGCGAACCGCGGTTTGAAGACATGTTGTTGAAAATGGCCAGCGACCATCGATCAAAGGTTACCACAATCATTGGATACGATGAACCGCTTTCGCATCAGATCGAAGCGGGATCAGATGCCTTCCTGATGCCAAGCGAGTTCGAACCGTGCGGTCTCAACCAGATGTACAGCCTGATCTACGGGACCGTGCCAATCGTACGAGGAGTGGGCGGCCTGGCAGATTCGGTGATTGATGCGACGGACGAAAACCTCGCCAACCAGACAGCAAACGGTTTTTCGTTTCGTGAGTTTCGTAGTGACGTCCTTTTCTGGAACATCTGCCGGGCTCGAGCCACATACGCCGAAAAACAAAAATGGAATCAACTGCAACAAACAGGCATGAAACGGGACTGGTCGTGGAAGCGTAGCGCCGACGAATATCTGCATGTCTACGAACGAGCGATCAATAAGCGATCCGAAAAATCACAGAACAAAACCACGTGATCGTCTGAACGGATCGACGGACCATCGGTTAATGGCTGGCCTCTCAAGGTTTCGACATGCCTGAATTGCGCAAAGATCCGATGATGCGACGCTGGGTGGTGATGGCTCCGGATCGCGCCAAGCGACCGATGCAATCCATTGCAGCACCTCTCATCGCTGGAACCGATTTTGATCCTTTCGCCGAAGGGAATGAAGCGTCTACGCCACCGGAAATCCTGGCCTATCGAAGCGCCGATTCGGTCGCGAATGGACCGGGTTGGCGAGTTCGCGTGGTTCCTAATAAATATCCCGCCTTACAGTCTGAACCTTCGCTCGAAACAAGACGCGAAGGGATCTACGAAATGATGAACGGCTTGGGAACTCACGAAGTCATCATTGAATGCCCACACAACGAAACCAATCTCTCACGTTTAAGTGTCGAGAATGTTCGCGAAGTGATGGCGGCGTATCGTGAACGAATGGCAGACCTGAAACGGGATCGTCGACTGGTCCATGCCTTGATCTTCAAAAACAACGGAATCCTCGCAGGAGCGTCGCTGCCCCACTCGCATTCGCAATTAATCGCCAGCCCGGTTGTTCCCATCGCGATCTGGGAAGAAATCCAGGGTGCCCTGGATTTCTTCAACAACCAGCGTCGCTCGATCTTCGACGAAATGATCCAGCAGGAACTGGCGACGGGTTCGCGAATCGTCCTCGATACGCCGGGATTCATCGCTTTTTGTCCGTATGCGAGTCGATTCTCGTTCGAGACCTGGATTCTGCCAAAAGTTCAATGCAGCCACTTCGAAAACATCAGCCCGAAATCGATTGACGAACTGGGGCACGTCCTGAAAGAAGTACTCGGCAAACAGGAACGAGCGCTCGGCGATCCACCGTACAACTATGTCCTTCACTCAGCCCCGTTCGACCAGCCCGAACTGCCGCACTTCCGCTGGCACTTTGAAATCTTTCCTCGACTGACTCGAGTTGCCGGATTTGAATGGGGAAGCGGATTCTATATCAATCCTGTCTACCCTGAAGACGCAGCAAAGAAACTGCGAGACGCTTCGGCGTGATCGTTAGCAATCTAAGCCTTCAAATATTCCCCAAAAGTCCCCGGTGGAATCAATCTCGCCAGAGATATCAATATCGTGCAACAGCTGGATCTATCTGCTGAGACCATTCGTCGATTCCGCCTGCCATGTTGGTCACATGAGCGAATCCTTGCTGTCGCAGCCAGTTCGTGACACGCATGCTTCGACCGCCGTGGTGGCAATGAACGACAATCGCGCCGTCACGATGCGGCTCTAATTCACCAACTCGGGATGCCAGCTCGCTCATCGGGATTAACGTCGTCCCCTCGATGCAGGCGGTGACCCGTTCGGCAGGCTCTCGACAATCGAGGAACAGAAACGACTTACCCTGGTCGCGCCAGCCTTTGACCGCACGACAATCCATTTCCAGCGGACTCGACATGACTTCCCTTAACGCAAGACTTGCTCACGAGCGAATTGGCGAGCCATCTTGAAGGCGTGCCGTAGAGCGAAAATTCGAGTCTCCATCTGCTCTTCCGTGTAATACTTTCCGATATCACTGGTCGGCAAACCGGCGATGTTAATCGTCAATGGCATTAAGTCCAGAAATTCACGATAGCGTCGTTGTTGATCGGCGGCAGTTGTGTCGGCACTCGACATAATGAGACTCCTGAACGATTTCAGTGAAATTGACTTCGAATAAAAGGCGACGAAGCGAGAGATCGATTCATTTGAGCGCCCTCGAAAGCCCGCTTCATCGTCGGTTCAATGACAAAGACTCATGTGCGACGATTCATATATTGCTTGATAATGTCCGCAGCCGTGTTGGAAGGCTTTTCTTCCTTCTTCGCGCCACCAGTGTTCTGCGGCGGAGCGACAACTTTTGCCCCAGTCTCTTCCGGATTTGGCAACTTGACTGCCAAGTCGACGGTTGCAGTTGGCTCAGGTTCGGGCTCGGCTACCGGCGCTGCGGCAGCCATCCCTGGATAACCTGGCTGCATTGGCATCATTTGAGGGTATCCCATTGGATATCCCATCTGTGGCATGTACCCAGGGGGCTGAGCATAGCCTGGCGGATATTGCGGGTATTGTTGAGGCATGTATCCGCCGGGCATCGGATACCCTGGAGGCATCATTCCAGGATATCCGGGATACCCCTGAGGATACCCCGGTGCCATCGTTTGTTGCTGTAGATACTGCTGCTGTGCCGCAGCTGCAATGATCGCCGTATCAGAAGGAATCACCGGGGCGATCTCTTCGGCCGCCGGCGCGTCTGAGTACGAATTCAATTCATAGCTGGTTTCGGTCTCTTCTGCGGCGACGACTGGCAATTCGTCGGCTGGCGTCAGGGCTGGCAGAGCGGGTTCGACATCAGGTGCTGACGAAATTGGCGAAACCGGTTTCGCCTGAGCCTGTCGGATGACGACTTCCAGATCTAATTTTCCGATGGAAACTCGATCACCCGACTTTAAGATGACTTCCCCGCGAAGATTCGTCCCATTCACGCGAGTCCCGTTCGTACTCCCCAGGTCCCGCAACCGAATTGCGTAATCGTCGATCGAGAAGACGCAGTGATGCCGACTGACGAGATCACTATTTGGCCGCAAATGGCAATCCTGCTCCCGACCCACAAGAAATTTCTTGGTGTTAAGCGGGATCATTTTGCCCTGGTGCTTTCCACCAAGGATTTTCAATTCGGCCTGCAACATGAATCAGCCACTCCCTAATCCCAGAGGCCTACTTCGATAAAGGCGAATATACAACCATCTAACAATCCACACTTGAAGGTATTGTACACGCCTAGGTCGGAGACAACCAGAAAAAATAAAAGTATTGAAGACGCCAAGGACTGATGTGAGCGATGCGGGCCCGTACGTCACAATACTTCGATGAAGTTTGAGCATGCTACGCTAACGCTAAGACTTTCGTCTGTCAACGAGTAAACCAGTCCTCGCACTTCTAATGAGCGTCAAAATTATCGATGCCGAACATCCATTCGGTTTTGATCACACAACCGGATCGCCATTTCAATTTCCCTGGCCGTCAAGTCGCCGATGATCGATTTTTCAGCAAGCGATTCCGCCACGCGACCCGTAAGCCGTTTCGCCAGATCCTCAGGAATATTCGCCAAACAAAGGTCCGCCAGACCCGGCAAATGCATCGCTAACGACGAGGCCCGACGAATCAGACTGCCGTGTTGCAAAATTGCACCATGCCGACGCCGCTGAGCACTCCCCAAAACCTTGCTCCCACCCAACGTCAAATCATGAGAATCCTGGCGGAGAAAACATAATAACGGCTCTTCAGCACGCTTCAGTGTTTGCCCTCGGACGGTGACTGGAAATCCCATCTCACAAAGGCTGCCAATGATGGAGTCGTGCACAAGGTCATATAACTGCTCCGGCCGCTCGAACAACTTTTGACTCGCAGGGATCACCACGCTGTATGTCAGTTCGTCATCATGCAGAATCGCCCCACCACCCGACAGCCGGCGCACCGCCGGCAATCGGGAGAGAAGCGGGTCCCCAGCCAGTTCACCGGATTTCTGGAAATATCCCAAAGAAACCGTCGGTTCACTCCACTGATACCAACGCAAAGTCGCCACGCCGTCAGTAATCGCCGATTCCAACAGCGCCTCATCCACCGCCATATTCAAGGCACCGGAACGAGCTTCCGCTTCAATGATCACTCGCAATTCAGGAATTCTTATCATGATCGCGATTATATACCGAAATCATCGCCAACCACGATAACCTCTCGCCAAATATTGCAAATCAAAACAGACCCTCACGAATTGACCCGCGGAAACGTGCCAGCAAACGTTGCCTCATTCTTCATCGCGAGCACTAAAAAAGACGGGACCCGCGGAAACGTGTCCGCAAACGTTGCCTCATTCCTAATCGCGAGCGTTAAAAAAGACCCGCGGAAACGTGTCCGCAA
>CAIOKO010000064.1 GCA_903858935.1 uncultured Schlesneria sp.
ATATCGCCGTCGGTGTCCTCGGCATTGGCGGCGTTTCCCCCTTCCGAAAGGCGGGGGGCGGATTGAAACGTCAATGCGGTTTGTGCGTTGGTCACAACCAACGGTTTCCCCCTTCCGAAAGGCGGGGGGCGGATTGAAACACGCAGTGTTGAGTGTAAAAAACAAAACAACCGGGTTTCCCCCTTCCGAAAGGCGGGGGGCGGATTGAAACGTTGAAGGAACGGTCCCGCGAGAATGCCCCCCGCGAGTTTCCCCCTTCCGAAAGGCGGGGGGCGGATTGAAACGTCATCTCGTTACCGATGTACCAGTCGAGATCACGTTTCCCCCTTCCGAAAGGCGGGGGGCGGATTGAAACGATCATGCTTGCCGGTCCCGATCAGGATGAAATCGTTTCCCCCTTCCGAAAGGCGGGGGGCGGATTGAAACGATCATGCTTGCCGGTCCCGATCAGGATGAAATCGTTTCCCCCTTCCGAAAGGCGGGGGGCGGATTGAAACAGCTCCAACGCGCTGCCCTTCGATTCAAGCTGCAGTTTCCCCCTTCCGAAAGGCGGGGGGCGGATTGAAACCTACCGACTCGAAGGTGAACCGATCCGATCCGCCGGTTTCCCCCTTCCGAAAGGCGGGGGGCGGATTGAAACATCTGTGCTTGTCTTCAGTATCCAACCGTCGGCAGTTTCCCCCTTCCGAAAGGCGGGGGGCGGATTGAAACCCGCCGGACCGTATTCCGTATCCCAAAGCAACTGAGGTTTCCCCCTTCCGAAAGGCGGGGGGCGGATTGAAACAGCAGCGTCGCCCACGCGAACGAGTTCCACCTGTGGAAGTTTCCCCCTTCCGAAAGGCGGGGGGCGGATTGAAACCCAATCTTGGCGAGCATTTCCCCCTGCTTGCGGAGTTTCCCCCTTCCGAAAGGCGGGGGGCGGATTGAAACTCTGCATTGATGTCTGCAGGCGGATCAGCGCGGCGTTTCCCCCTTCCGAAAGGCGGGGGGCGGATTGAAACTCACCTGGTCGCGTGGTGAAGGTCAAGAACGGCACAGGTTTCCCCCTTCCGAAAGGCGGGGGGCGGATTGAAACGTTTCGGCTGCCGTGATGACTGACAGGGTGAATCGGTTTCCCCCTTCCGAAAGGCGGGGGGCGGATTGAAACACAGGCGTGCGGTTCTGTGCGCAGGCCTGCAGCTGTTTCCCCCTTCCGAAAGGCGGGGGGCGGATTGAAACCAGTTGGTGGATAACACAATTGGGTCCGTCAGGTGGTTTCCCCCTTCCGAAAGGCGGGGGGCGGATTGAAACATGTTCGTCCCGTGCTCGTGCGAGGCACGGCCAACGTTTCCCCCTTCCGAAAGGCGGGGGGCGGATTGAAACTTTTCAGTTTGACGGATTAACGTCATACCAACGAGTTTCCCCCTTCCGAAAGGCGGGGGGCGGATTGAAACCAAAAGGCGTTTGGTTGATGTTCACTTTTCCCGCGAGTTTCCCCCTTCCGAAAGGCGGGGGGCGGATTGAAACAGCCAGGCCTCGATCACAACCAACGGCCCGGCCTCGTTTCCCCCTTCCGAAAGGCGGGGGGCGGATTGAAACCAACGAACCCGACGGCAAACTGATCAGGTCCAATGTTTCCCCCTTCCGAAAGGCGGGGGGCGGATTGAAACTCGGTCGGAGTGATCGTCGTTCCTCCGGCCGTGAGTTTCCCCCTTCCGAAAGGCGGGGGGCGGATTGAAACCCGCCAGTGCCGCCAGTATTGGATCCGCCACCGCGTTTCCCCCTTCCGAAAGGCGGGGGGCGGATTGAAACACCCGTGCACCAAATCGGAACCCACAAACCTACGCGTTTCCCCCTTCCGAAAGGCGGGGGGCGGATTGAAACTCCACCTGGTGCACCGCCATCGCCACCGGCTCCGCGTTTCCCCCTTCCGAAAGGCGGGGGGCGGATTGAAACTGCACATCAGGCACGGCCGCTTCGCCGATCAGAGGTTTCCCCCTTCCGAAAGGCGGGGGGCGGATTGAAACGTTGACCGGATGGACGTTACAGGTCAATCCGGTTGTTTCCCCCTTCCGAAAGGCGGGGGGCGGATTGAAACAAACAGTGATTTTCCACCAGCTGGACCAGCGGTGGTTTCCCCCTTCCGAAAGGCGGGGGGCGGATTGAAACCCCGTCGGGCCGCGAGGCGGTACCGTATCCTGATCGTTTCCCCCTTCCGAAAGGCGGGGGGCGGATTGAAACACCAGCCTGGTAACCGGCCGTTCCACCGTAGCCAGTTTCCCCCTTCCGAAAGGCGGGGGGCGGATTGAAACAGATTCCACGCGATCGCACTGCCATCCGTCAGAGTTTCCCCCTTCCGAAAGGCGGGGGGCGGATTGAAACCAAAGCGTAATAACCCAAATTCCCGTTCGCACCAGGTTTCCCCCTTCCGAAAGGCGGGGGGCGGATTGAAACAATTCCTGGCAGGAGAGATCGACGCGGATCAGTAGTTTCCCCCTTCCGAAAGGCGGGGGGCGGATTGAAACCAGGGATAAGTCAACAACACAACATCCCCCGCAGGTGTCCCCCTTCCGAAAGGCGGGGGGCGGATTGAAACACGTTGTGTGACTCTGACAGTTCAGCTTCTCTCAGTTTCCCCCTTCCGAAAGGCGGGGGGCGGATTGAAACATGATCGCGTCCTTTTTAAGTAAACAGTTCATGTTGTTTCCCCCTTCCGAAAGGCGGGGGGCGGATTGAAACTCGTGTCCTATGAGTTGATTTGAGACCATGCTTCTGAGTTTCCCCCTTCCGAAAGGCGGGGGGCGGATTGAAACTGCTGAGATCGTTGGAGCGAGCTGGGGAAATATTCGTTTCCCCCTTCCGAAAGGCGGGGGGCGGATTGAAACTAGTTCGGCAAAGGTGTTTCGCGGGCCAGCCAGAATTGGCACGGCGCATCCTCACATAGTCTTCGACTTTGTAGATACCTCCGTCTTCGCGTGCATATATTTCATTAAGATCACGCCACTCGACGATCTCAAAATCGATCAAGCCCCTGGTGGCAGACTTCATGTCCGCCATGTATCCGTCCGCCAGCGCCCGCGGATCATTAAAATTCATTTCCACATGAAGTCGCTTACCACCAATGATCGGGTCGTAATTCAATACCAGCACTTTCAGCTTGATGGTTTTCGGTGCGGCCTTTTCCGCGGCTTGTCCCTGCTCAAGACCGACGATCGGCGAAAGCATTACAGCACTCAGCCACAAGAACTGCCAAACGACCGTCAGATTGGCTTTCCACATCAGGCTTACCCTTGTTGGAGTTTGATTCATCATTACGCCCTCATCGACGTCGCGTCAAAATTATCCGGCGGCGTACTCGAATTCCGCGTTGAATGCCTTGTTCGGCATTCAATGAAATACGATACAAATTGATTCCGCTAACAAAAAGAGCGGCCGCGAAATGTGATCATGAGTGTTGACCTCATTCGTTTATTCCACCACGAAGGACACGAAGAGCACGAAGGAATCAGAGGACGAAGCGCTTGATGCCATCTTTCAGCCTGGTATTGTTAAAGTTGATAAGTAGCCCGATCTTCACGTCTGCCAGTTTCATGTTCGTCAGTAACTGGGCTTCGTGAATTGGTTTGATCGCTTCGACGCTCTTGAGTTCGACGATCAACCGGTTTTCTAAATCAACGGCATCAATTGTGGAGCACCGGACGCCATACCCAAAACACGCCGTTCTTCAGGCCCAACGGGGCCGGTGATTCCCATAGCCAGGGTCGCAGGTCCGCCGGAGGCCCTGGTGATTTGTCAACAGAAATGGAAAGAGGCCTGTAAGGCCGGCCGTTCGGTTGACTTCTGTCACCGGCTCGGTTCGATGAACGTGCATTACGTGTTGAGGGAACTGTCGGCCCTTCAGGCCTTTTCTCTTGATCAACGGACGGTACCAGGGCCTCCGGAAGACCTCCGACCCTGGCTATTTGAACTGCGGACCCGTTGGGTCGCAAGAACTCGATCTTGCCTCATCAACTTTGGTTGACGGCACTCTTTGATCAGGAGACTTCGAGATGTTGTACCAGGATCAATACCGCTGATTTAGGAGAACGTCTATTCGAAAACCACAATCGAGGCGGATGTCTTTGTTCTGCACCGGTTGTGGGTGCTGGAGGTGGAATGCAATACCGCTGCGATTCAGCTCAAACGCTAAACACTGCTCGTACGCGGATTCCAGCAACCCTGGGCTGAAAAACCGGTGAACCTCGATCGCACAGCCAATCACGCGATTGGAAAGGTCGTCGAATTCCATCTTCGTGCTCTTCGTGTCCTTCGTGGTGAATCAATTGCCGAACCGATCATTACCCCCGATAGCAGACCGCTTTCCAGCCATCGCTGATATCCAAGGTAAGAGCCGTATTCGATGATTCTGCACGTTCGGAACTGTTCGAATACAACTTTCTGCAGAGACTTTCAAGCAGCGTAAACTAAGGATCATGGTTCGAACCGGGATCCATCGAAAATCAGAATTCTGTCGGAGGACGCCGGATCAGTTCCCTGTCGACCGAGTTGGCAAATCAGCCGATCGCCATCATCTGTGAATTCGAGGTGCCTGACGCCGTCGCCTGGATTTTGCAGTTCGAGTAATTCTTGACCCGTGGCGACGTGCCAGAATTTGATCGTTCCATCGTCCGCCCCCGTGGCTAACAGTCGACCGTCGGGAGAAAAAGCAATCGTCCGGACGGGAGCTCGATGGTTTGTCGATTGAAATCGAGTTGATCCGTCGACCGCATTCACGATGTGAACCATCCGATTCGTGCCACAGGTGGCAATTAACGATCCATCAGGACTGTAGACCAAATTCCGGATAAAGGAATCGGGAAACTGCCAGACAATTCGGCGTTTCGATATGTCCCAGAGGACAAGACCTGGTTGCGTCACAAGTGCGATCCGATTGCGATCGGGTGAAAACCGGGAATCTCTGGCGGACGGAATCGGAATTCGTTGTGCCGGCTCCATGTCGGGAGGTTCTTGACTCTCGTGTGTGGCATTCCTGTCGAGATCAGGTAACGATGGTGGATATCAGTGTTCATAGCCCGCAGCAGATTGTGATCACGAATAAAAATGAGAACAGTCGGCATAATCAAAATAAAATCTTGCCCGAATAGATGGAAAACGACGAAGAAAACGGACGTAAGGATATAAAGGGCGTGAAACGGTGACAGCGTTCCAGCTGCAGAGAGTTTACCGTTTACGGGCAGGGAGATAGACGCATTTTCTTCGGTAAACGACGAATCCGACGCCATCTGCTCACGTTGGCTCGCCGTTTTTCGCCATGAAAATGCGACACTCCCCGGTCGGTGAACGGTTAATGCGGAGAGGTTCCCGAGGCGTTGCAGCAGCGGAAAAAGGATGACTGTTTTGAAACAAGCCTCCGACGCTGACAGCGTCGGCCACGTCGCCGATGTCTGCCGAATCGGAAGCGAACATCACGATCGCGAATCCTGAAATCACGTTGTCAGACAGGATCAGGAGTGACGCAGGGGGGTTGGAACGGTATTCTTTGATCGGTCGCCGATTTCGTCCTGACGGACTGTTTTACGGGAAAAGAGACTGATGTTGGAATTCCAGCTTGGCCAGCAGTTGTCGAATGTGGCTCGTCGAATTGGTCGCTTGTGGATGTGGCAGCGATTGACGTGGTCTTGGTTGATTCTTTCTCTTCTCGTCGCGGGCTGGGCGATCGCTGGCCGACCGGTGATTCCCGGAATTACCTGGATCTTTGCGGCGGCAGTTGCGGCGACACTCGTTTGGATTCGCTCGAAAACTCTGGCCACTCCGAAGATGGATGTCGCTCGAAATATTGAGCAGGCCTTTCCTGATTTGAATTCACGACTGCTCGCGGCGATTGAGCAATGTCCCGATCTGCAGACGGGACGGATGAACGTACTGCAACGTCAGTTAATTTCCGAAGCCGTTCACCATGCCCGGATGAATGACTGGACGGAAGCGGTTCCGCCGCGACAGATGACTCGTGCCGTGATTGGTCAGTTCGCGGCTATGGCTTCGTTCGTCGTCGTCGGTTTAATCGCCATGCAGGCTTCGACGAAATCGGCAGCGGCCGTTGCCAGGAACCAGGTTTACGTTGAAGCAGTCAAAGGGGATCTCCCTTTGACCGTTGAGCCTGGTGATGCCGAATTGGAACGGGGAAGCAGTCTGCTGGTCCTTGCCCGCTTCAAAGGAACCCCGCCCGCCGATGTCCAGGTGATCTGGAAGGGTGCTGATGCCAATGAAGTTCGATTGCCGTTAACGAAAAGTCTTGATGATCCGGTCTTCGCGTCACGAATCCCCGTGGTGAAAGAGGACATCACTTATCGCGTTGATTTTGATGGAAAGCAGACGTCAGACTACCGAATCACGGTCTACGATCTTCCGTCGCTGGTTCGAGCGGATTTGCACCTGCAGTATCCCAGTTACACAAACCTGAAGCCAACGACGCTGGAAGACGCGTTTGAAGCGACGGTCGTCGAGGGAACTGCGGTCACGATTATGTGCAAGGTCAACAAAGATCTGACAGCGGCGAAATTGATCCCGGCGAATGGACCCGCTTTCGATCTGCAGCTCGACCCAGCCAACCCACAGTCGTATTTCGTCCGATTCACACCGACGGCCCGAATGAAGTTGAAGTTGGAACTGGTTGATGCCGCGGGTCGCAAGAATCGCGATCCTGAAGAATTTCGAATCGACGTTGTCCCGAATAAAATTCCCGACCTGAAGCTGGCCTTTCCCGGCAAAGACGTGAAAGTTTCGCCGCTGGAAGAAGTGGCCCTGGAAGCGAGTGTGATCGACGACTTCGGCGTACTTGAAACGGGCCTGGTGGTTCAGTTTCCCGGTCGAGATCCCATCACACTGCCACTCGGCCAGGACTTAAAAGGTGGCGAGCAGCACAAGCTGTCATCGATTCAAAAGCTGGAAGACTTTCGAGTTCAGCCTGATGAATTGATGACGTATTATCTGTATGCGGATGATCACGGACCGGATGGCCAGCGGCGACGGACCAGCAGCGATGTCTTTTTTGCCGAAATCCGTTCGTTTGAAGAGATCTATCGTCAGGTCGATCAACAAGGTGCGGGCGAGATGCAAAACTCGCAGAAGCCGCCTGAGTCTCTGGCGAAATTGCTGGAACTTCAAAAGCAAATCATCATCGGAACGTGGAAGCATGTCCGGATGATTGAACCGAAGTGGTCGCCCAAGTTCGCCCAGGACATAGGTCTCCTTCACGAGAGTCAGACACAAGCACTGACCAAGCTTTCGGTGCTGCGTGAAAAGATGAATCAGCCGCAACTGCAGCCGATCTTCGCCACAATCAAAGATGCCATGGCGAAAGCCGAATCGGAATTAGGACGCTCTGTGGCTGAGCAAGGATTCCCGCCGCTGACTGATGCATCGGTTGCCGAACAGTCTGCGTACCAGGGGTTGTTAAAACTGCGCGCGAAAGAGCACTTGCTGATGCAGTCCAAGTCGAAGGGGAATGGTCAGCAGAACGAAGAAAAAGAGAAACTCGATCTGGAATTGAAGCAGAAGAAAGATCGCTACGAATCCGAAAAGGGGGCTGAAAAGAAGGAAGAAAGTAACGTCAATCGCGAAGCGTTGGCGGTGCTTGATCGCCTGAAAGAACTGGCTCGACGACAGGAAGAGTTGAACCAGCAGCTCAAGGAACTTGAAACACAAATGCGTCAGGCCAAAACCGAGGCCGAAAAGGAAGAAATTGAACGGCGGTTGAAACGATTGAGGGAAGAACAACAGCAACTGTTGCACGATTCGGATGAGCTTCGCAACAAGTTGAACAAGTCGACTCAACAAGAGATGGTCGCTGATACGAAGCAGCAACTGGAACAAACTCGACAGCGAATGGTCGAGACGGCTGAAAAGCTGCGCGAGGGACAGGTCTCTCAGGCGCTGAATGCCGGAACGCGGGCCGAGCGAGAATTGAAACAGCTTCACGAAGATTTTCGGAAACAGACGGCGGCTCACTTCGCTGACGCCATGCGTTCGATGCGGGACGAAGTGCGTCAACTTGCTGACCGGGAAAAAGAACTGTCCGAACAATTGGCTCATCTGGGAGAAGAATCACGTCGTTCGCTGCGTCAGTCGCAGGAACGGGCACAGTTACAGGCCGAATTTCAGCAACAGCAGCAGCAGGCCAACGAAATTGTCGAGCATGCCAAGCAAGTCGTTCAACAGGCGGAAACATCCGAACCGCTGTTGTCAAAACAGCTGTATGACATGCTTCGCTCAACCCGTGAGTCGAAGATGGATCAGGCGCTGACGGCAACTCAGCAGCTGTTGAAGCAAGGGATTCTTCCGGAAGCGGCCAAGGCTGAACAGCAAGCTCGTTCGGGGATTGATCAACTGAAGAATGGGATCGAACGAGCCACCGAATCGGTATTAGGTAACGAAGTTGATTCGCTGAAACGGGCGAAGAAAGAACTCGCCCAGTTGTCTCAACAACTTGAAAATGAGATTCGCTCCAAGTCCAAAAGTGGCGAAGGGGATCAGCAAGGGAAACAGCCTGGAAAAACCGGAAGCGGTGAAGGGAAAGCCCCCGGAACCGAAGGTCAGGGGAAGGAAGGTCAGGGGAAAGAGGGTCAAGGACAGGGTGAAGGGCAAGCTAAAGGGGAAGGAAAAGGAGCGGCTGGCGAATCCAATCAGCCGGGCGAGCCATCGAATACTCCAGGCGAAGGAAAAGGGACTGGTCAAGTTCCAGGGGATGGCCCGGGCCAGGGTTCCGCCGGTGAAGGAAGTCCTGGCGAACCATCTTCCGACGCCAGTTCGCGCACGGCAACAAAACCCGAAGGGAATGAACGACCGACCTCGCGTCAAAGCCCTGCCGGTTTGCGGAGCGCTAAGGGTGGTAGTAGTCAACAACAACCAGGTGGTCCAGGTGGCAAGCAACCGCAGCCCGGTGAAGAGAATTCCGAAAACGGCAGCAGCGGTGGTAACGGGCAGGGGGGCGGGCCGCTGACAGGAGGGAACTATGCGGAATTCAATGAGAGACTTCGTGATGTCGAATCGATGATCAGTGATCCACGATTGCAGGCCGAAGTTCAAAAAGTTCGTGACCGAGCCAGAAGTGCTCGCGCCGAATTCAAACGACACACGCAAACTCCCAACTGGGATCTGGTCCGTACGACAGTCCATCAGCCGATGATCGAACTACAGCAACGGTTAGCAGACGAAATCGCTAAACAGGAATCACCCGATTCGCTCGTCCCAGTGGATCGCGATCCGGTTCCGACACGCTACCGTGATCTTGTACGCGGTTATTATGAACGCCTGGGATCGGGGAAAGACGAATAAACATTAGAAACTGGAAATAAAAGCGGATACACTTTCTGCATTACGCAATCTTTCAATGAATAGCATTTCATCATTTCCGTCGCCAAATTCAGAATGAAAAAGGGTTCAATTCCCGGATCGTGTAAACTCTTGACCGACAGCACTGAAATTACTTCAGTCTCCAAAATCGGAATGACAGCATGAGCGATATTGAAGAACTGGTCCAACAAGAAACAATCGTTACGACGTCAAAACCAGCTCCGGTCACACGGACGAAACGACAACCTCAGTACACAGTCATCGTTCTGAACGACGACTTGCATACGTTCGCATATGTGATTGACGCGCTCTGTCGAGTCTGTGGTCATTCGTTAGAAGACGCTTATCGGCTGGCTGTTAAAATTGACGCCAATGGTCAGGCGGCGGTCTGGACGGGTGCGATGGAAGTTGCAGAACTGAAACGCGATCAGATCATTGGCTTTGGAAGCGATTTTTACGCCGAGAAACCAGTCACATTCCCGCTGGGCTGTTTTATCGAACCGCTCGCGTGACTTGTTGTTTCATTCGTTCATTGGCATGGCCAACACCACTGGTTTTACGTCGATCCGTCAAGCCGCTAGAGTATTTCCATCCCGTAACTTCTGTTTCACTTCACTGATTGACACCCGAGGATGACTTTCATGAGCCACCGTTCCCATCGACGCGATTTTCTCAAATCATCGACCGCTGTCCTTGCCGGCGCGACGATGCCTTACTGGTTTACATCGGCGAGCAACCTGGCACTCGGTCGGCAAAGCGTGAATGATCGACCCGTTCTCGGTTGTATCGGAACCGGGGATCGCTGGAATGCCGTTGGGCCGAATGCGTTGGCTTTCTCAGATTGTGTCGCTGTCTGCGACGTCGACCGTCAGCACGTGGAAAAGGGTCGTAATCGGGTCAAAGAGATTCAAAGCAAAAAGGGGTTCACGGGCGAACCCGAAATGTACGAAGACTACCGCAAGCTGCTCGATCGTAAAGACGTGCAAGTCGTGACGATCGTGACGACCGATCACTGGCACTCAAAGATTGCGATCGAGGCGATGCAGGCGGGTAAAGACGTTTATTGCGAAAAGCCCTTGACGCTGACGATTCTCGAGGGGAAACAGATTATCAAGGTTTTGAATGAAACCAAGCGGGTTTTTCAGGTCGGGACGCAACAACGCTCAGAAATGTCTGCCAACGACGGAAAGATTAAGAACCAGTTTCTCAAGGCCGTGGCGATCGCACGTAGCGGTCGTCTGGGCAAGATCAACAAGGTGACCTGCGGTATTAATGGTGCTCCAAAGAACGAACATGAAATTCCCGTGGCCGACATTCCTTCGCACCTGAACTGGGACATGTGGCTTGGTCAGGCTCCGATGACCGATTATCTGCAAGGTGGATTCGGCAATAACAAGAACTATCCTGAATCGCGAACTCATTACGAGTTCCGCTGGTGGTACGAATATTCGGGCGGCAAGATGACAGACTGGGGCGCACATCACGTTGATATCGGTATGTGGGCGCTTGGAATGGACAACAGCGGACCCGTCCTGGTCGAAGGGACTGCAGAACATCCGGTCCCATTCGAAAACGGAATGCCTACCGTTTCCAATCGATATAACGCCGCCACAAAGTTCAACGTCACGGCCAAGTTTGAAAACGGAGCCGAAATGTTGATCACCAGCGAAGGGGACAACGGGATTCTGATCGAGGGGACGGAAGGCCGGATCTTCGTGAACCGTGGAAAGCTGACTGGTGCGCCTGTGGACGATCTCGCCAACAACCCTCTTCCGGATTCTCTGCTGAGAGAACTCTACAAGGGAAAAGAGCCCAAGGGTGGCGGCAACGCTCACATGGAAAACTTCTTCAATTGTGTCCATGACCGAGGTCTGCCTGTCAGCGATGTTTACTCACACCATCGCGCAATGACAACCTGCCATCTGGCGAACATCGCCATCCGACTGGGTCGCAAGATTGAATGGGATCCCAAGACCGAACAGATCATTAACGATAAAGATGCTGCCAAGTGGATCACCCGCGAACAGCGTAAGGGCTACGAGATCAACATCAGCGTATGATGACTTTTGATCATCGATTATTCACCGGGCCGGCACTCTCAACCGAGAGTGCCGGCTCGGATTTTGATGGGGCAACTGACTGCGAATGCATCAACATCTTAAACATGCTGTGACCGAGTTACTGGATGACCGTCGTCTCTCGGCCGAGATCATGAAGTCTGCCGTCGGGGCCATCATGGATGGAGAATGCTCCGAAGCAGAAATCGCGGCGTTTCTGACGGCACTCCGATGTCGTGGTGAATCAGTTGGTGAACTGGTTGGTGCTGCGAAGGCCATGCGCGAACGTGCCACGTTGATCTCCTGCCGGACTCAGCGCCTGCTTGACACATGTGGTACCGGCGGCGATTTACTGCAGACCTTTAATATCAGTACGGCGGCAGCCCTGGTTGCAGCAGCGGCAGGTCAGCCGGTTGCCAAACACGGAAATCGGAGTGCGACAAGCACCAGCGGTTCGGCCGATGTACTCGAAGCACTGGGTGTCAATTTGAAATTGACGGCCGATCAGGTAGGTCAATGCATCGACGAAATCGGAATCGGATTCTGTTTCGCGCCGTTGCTGCATGGTGCCATGAAACATGTTGCTCCTGTTCGCAAGCAACTTGGGTTTCGCACGATTTTCAACCTGCTTGGCCCTTTAACGAATCCAGCGGGTGCCTCGTTCCAGGTGATCGGGACAACCCGAACTCACGTTGCAGAACTTCTCGCACAAGCTTTACATGAACTGGGTACCCAGCGGGCGCTGGTTGTTTGTGGAAATAATGAGCTGGACGAAGTCAGTCTCTGGGGTGAAACGGCGGTCTTCGAAGTCTCGCCATCGGGAGTGATCCGTCACACCTGGAATGCACCGGCGCTTGGTTTGCCGGAGTGCCATGTCGATTCGCTGCGCATCAGCGATGCCAGACAAAGTGCCGAAATTATCCTGCGAGTATTTGCAGGAGAGCGAAGTCCCGCCTATGACATGGTGGTTGCCAATGCGGGGGCGGCACTCTTTGCGGCGAATCAGGCCGATTCCATTCGAGCGGCCGTGGCTGTCGCTCAAGGTGTCATCGACCGGGGCGAAGCGCTGGCGTTAGTTGAACGTTTGAAAGGCTGGACGAATCGTCAATGAGACTACGAACCGAAATCCTGAACGGTCTGACATGCCATATCGCCGACGGATTGGCCGAAGGGGTCAAGCCACGTTGTGTGGTCGTACTCTGTCACGGGTATGGAGCACCAGGAACGGACCTTGTCGGGCTCGGCCAGATGCTGCTGCGACAGCCTCGCATGTCAGGAACGGTCCAGTTTCTGTTCCCGGAAGCTCCGATGACCCTCGAGGCGCTCGGTATGCCTGACGGGCGCGCGTGGTGGCCAATCGATATGCAGCGATTACAAATGGCCGTGCTGCTGGGAAAGTTCCGAGACCTGTGTAAGGAATGTCCGGCCGAACTTCCTGTTGCGCGTGAGATGTTACTGGGATTGATTCGACAATGGTCTGAAAAAGTCGGAGTTCCTCTAGACCATTTCGTACTAGGGGGGTTCTCTCAGGGTTCGATGCTGGTAACAGATGTCACGCTGCAACTGGATGAGAACCCGGGGGGACTCGTGGTTTTGTCAGGAACAATACTGAATGAGGACGCCTGGGTTGACCGCGCGACACATCATAAGGCGCTGCGAGTCTTTCAGTCTCATGGCACAAATGACCCGATTTTGCCGTTTGCCGCAGCGGGTTCATTGCGAGACCTGTTGAAACATGCGGGAGCTGACGTCGAATTCCTCCCATTTTCTGGCGGCCACGAAATCCCTCATTCAGTCCTCGACCGATTTGGGACATTTGTCAGGGAAATTATGGGTGACGGCAGGACACCGGTATAATACTTTCACCGAACCCAAATGCCTTGTCACACTTTTCAATCAGGATTCTGTGCCACTGCTTTGGAGTCTTCGGGGAAGCAGTGTCTTCGTCAGTCCAGTTTCTGAAGGCCGAAGAGCACTGTTTGACGCAAAGCGGTCAAGCAGTGGCACAAGACAATGCTGCCGAGACAATTGCCTGGCTGGATTCCTAGAACATGCGTGAAAGAACAATGCAAAACAAGTCACGGGTCGAAACCCATTCAACGACAATTCTCGCGGTCAGACATCAAGGTGAAGTGGCGTTGGGAGGTGATGGTCAGGTCACTTATGGAACGGCCATCCTGAAAGCCGATACGCGGAAAATCCGATGGATTCTCGACAAGAAGATGCTTGTCGGATTTGCCGGGTCGACCGCCGACGCATTTTCGCTTCTTGAGCGATTTGAAGCAAAGGCCAAGAACTTTCCCGGAAACCTGCCGCGTGCAGCGACGGAGTTGGCCCGCGACTGGCGGACCGATCGAATCCTGCGAAAACTGGAAGCGATGATGATTGTCGTCGATGCCGAACATAGTCTGCTGGTCACTGGTCAAGGCGATGTCGTGCAGCCGGCCGACGGAATCCTGGGGATCGGTTCCGGCGGAAATTATGCCGTGGCTGCCGCCCGAGGATTAATTCGCCACTCAAACCTTTCCGCAGCTGACATCGTGCGTGAATCGCTGAAGATCGCGTCCGAAATCGATATCTACACCAACGACAACATCATCGTCGAACAGTTTGGAATCACGAACCAGCAGAGCTAACGCCTGCGCAGTGATTCGAAAGGGATTTATTTTGCGTGACATGACACCACGGCAGATTGTGGCAGAACTCGATCAGCACATTGTCGGACAGGACAAAGCCAAACGGGCCGTCGCGATTGCACTCAGAAACCGCTGGCGATGGCAACGACTTGCCGACGACGTCCGTCGCGAGATCACGCCAAAAAACATCATCATGATCGGTCCGACGGGCGTTGGAAAAACCGAAATCACACGACGACTGGCGAAGCTGATCGGTTCACCGTTTGTCAAAGTCGAAGCAACGCGGTTCACCGAAGTGGGCTATGTTGGCCGCGACGTCGAAAGCATGATCCGCGAACTGGTTGATGCATCGATTAATCTGGTCAAGCAGCGCCGACGGGGTGAAGTCGAAAAGGATGCGACATCGAATGTCGAGGAACGGCTGCTCGATTTACTTGTTCCGCATGAACCTCGTCTGCTTCCTCGTGATGGCGAGAACGAGTTATCCGCTCAAGATGAACACGAAGCACGGCACGAACGGACACGAGAAAAGTTTCGACAGATGCTTCGGACGGGATCGCTCGACGAACGACAGGTCGAACTGTCAGTGCAACAGAAGAAGGTTCCAGTCCAGATGTTTTCGAACATGGGTCTGGAGCAGATGGATGTTGATTTCCAGCAGTTATTCGAACGTGTGATGCCAAAGCAGTCGAAGGACCGCAAAGTCACCGTCAAAGAGGCTCGCCGAATTCTGCTTGAGCAGGAAACCGAATCACTGCTCGACAAAGACGCGATTCACGACGAAGCGTTACGACTCGCCGAAGAGAGCGGAATCGTGTTTCTGGATGAGATCGACAAGATCTGCACGTCAGGCGAATCTGGTCACGGCGGCACGGATGTCAGTCGCCAGGGTGTACAACGCGATCTGCTGCCGATTGTCGAAGGGGCCACTGTCAACACCCGATATGGCTCGATCAAGACTGATCATATCCTGTTTATTGCCGCGGGAGCATTTCATTCGTCCAGGCCTGCAGACCTGATGCCGGAACTGCAGGGTCGGTTTCCCATCCGGGTCGAACTGGATGACCTTACAAAATCAGACTTCCTTCGAATTCTGACCGAACCGTCAGCCTCGATCACTCGGCAGTATCAGCAATTACTCGAGGTCGATGGGATTCGGGTTTCATTCACGACCGACGGTCTTGCGGAAATTGCTGAAGTCGCCTGGCGCGTCAACCAGTCGACTCAAAATATCGGAGCTCGACGGCTGCACACGATCATGGAACGGCTATTAGAGAACATCAGTTTTGAAGGCCCGGATGCACCGGGAACTCAAATCAGTGTTGATCGGGAATTCGTAAAACGGCAACTGGAAGAAATCAGCAAGGATGAAGACCTGAGCAAGTTTATTCTGTAGTGGTAATTTTCTGTTTATTCGTATTGCAAAGACATTACATCGGGAGGGGGAGGCTCCCCCTCTCGATGGATTGCAGGCAATGCCCACGCCAGGACATGCCGCTGAAGTTACTTTGTCCAGTCGATCGCGAGAAACAGCTCGTTCAGCTTTTGGCCACGAGCCGGATTGAGCATCGAAACGTGCGCGATGCGGCCTTGCAGATGGTGATAGAAGTCTTCGACCTGATTGCGGTTTTGTGTTGAAGGTCCGTGTCTTTGACAGTTTGTCAGGATCGCCTTGAGCTTGTCGAAGTCTGCCCTCACGACATTGGGGTGCTCGTTCACGACGACACCGGTCACCGTCAGTCGTTGATGAGCACGAAGTATTCGGCTCTTTGAATGGTTAAAGCTGAATCGTTCCTGACGGACGATTTTATAAACGAGTTGAATGATGGTCCCTAAGGCATAATGCAGGTCCGACGGACCCGAGATCGTGAGATCGTCAGCATACCTCGTGTAAGTTGCTCCAAACGATTTGGCGAACCCCGACAGTCGAATGTCCATGCCGAATGCGGATAAGTTTGCTAATGCGGGGGACGTGGGAGCACCTTGAGGCAGGTGCCTGCGAAAATACGGAGCAATCGCATAGGGACCCTGCTCTTGAAAGCGAAGATTGCCGGGCAATGCTGAAGTTGTCAGTAAACCGAGCCAGATCGCGACTTCGCGAGAATAGCCCAGACTTCGGAAGATCGCCACGACACGAGCGAAGCTGACTGTCGTATAGAAATTTTCCAGATCAAATTTCAGTAATATTGCTTGTCCGACGTGAGGACGAGCATTCGTCAGAATCGACTTGCCTTTGACAAAACCGTGCGAAGTCCCGTGAGCAGGGACGTTGTCCAACAGCTCGCGCAGAATTTTGGTTTGCACGGCCTTGAGAACCGATTTGGGTGATTCAATTAACCGCCAACCCCCAAGTCGCTTCTTCACCCAACGGAAATGATAATGGGCCGCCCCCTCGGTTTCGGGTCGACCTCCCGAAAACCGATGGACGAGCCAGGCTAAACGGTTCAATGGAAGCCCAACCCAATTGGCGAGCTCCTCGGGGGTATGAAAGACTGGCAGATTGAAACGTTGAAGCCGAGTCTCATCGCCGTCGCGGCTGAGATCAAGGTAATGACCAGTCCGTGAACCATACCGAGCATATCGATAAGGGGCAGGTCCCTTGGTTTCCACAAACGGCATCGATCGATGACGAGACCCTGTCACTTTTTTGCGCCGGGTCGGAACAAGCCGACTTTTTCCAGTCCTCCGTCGGCGATGCTTTTGTCTTGGCTCGGACCTTCGGGACGGCCTGGAATGGCTTTTTTCCGGTGCCGGTCTTGAATCAGGCCGATGTGCGGGCGATGGATCTTTGCTCGTCTCGTTCTCGCCGGCGTTATCAGGATTTTTTGGCGGTGCGGTGCGAATGGCCGGTCGCCATCCGAACTGTTGCAACAACCAACTGAAAAACCCCATAAGGCAACTTTCCTGACGACCGATCGAACATGACTATCGAGACAAAAAAACACTGACCTGCGGGCCGCACAACCGATCCCGTGGCGAAGAGTCCCCACGGCACATGACTGCCGTGGGCGACTCTTCACAGCTCGATTGAGGAACAACATAGCGACCGCGGGGTATCCCCGCAGTGTTCAGCTCATCCCGTAAGGGAGGGCCAAACGAGTCTTGTGCGACCCACAGGACAGCAGGGATATCCTAGCCGACCTGCTACTGCGGTCAATGTTTAGCGGGATCTCATCTTCCAATCCATGAGCGGTTACTTATTCGGCAGTCGCACGATTCCGTCCCAGTTGCGCGGCGCCGTTCGATTATTCAGGACGATCTGTTGCATCAGAAAATCCTGGGCACGATCGCTCGGCGGCATCGCGTGCAGGTGCTTGTAGGCTTCGTCCCAGTGGCCCGAGATGAAAGATTGCACTCCAGCTTCGTAACTTTGGATATGAGCATCACTCAATTCAGGGAAGTCAGTGGCGGGAGGGAGCAGTTCGCTGACAGCGACCGCTGTTTCCATGCCATAGGGGAGTACAAGTGCTAATCGACGTATCCGTCCTTCGCCCGGGTTTAACCGAGGCCGAACGATGTTCGCGGTCGTTTCGTCAAGCAGAATCGGAACTCGCAATTGTTTGGTCATCGATTCCAGTCGGCTCGCCAGATTCACAACAGGTCCGAACACGGTGACTTTGACTTGTTCCGCCGTTCCGATTTTCCCTGCCACCGCTCGACCATGAGCGATTCCGATCCCCATTTCAAAATCGGCCAGGGGATGATTCTTCGTCGCGGCGGCCTTGGCGAAAGCAGCGCGAATGCCGAGCGCGGCACGACAGGCATTAACGGCAGCGTCGGGTGATGGAAAAGGCCAGCCCCAGAATCCGAGTGTCGCGTCCCCTTGAAAATCGCCGGTCACACCACCGTTTTCAAGGATGTGATGCGTCATGACCCCTAGCGCACGGCTGACTCGTTCAAGTAGTCCAATCAGGTCGCCCGCTTCGTTCTCAAGTCGCTGACTGAAACCACGCAGGTCGCAGAACATGACGGTCACATCGCATTCACTCGGCTCAAGCAACGTCGTATCCAGTTCGTCACCGAGTGCCGCCAGAATCGGCGGAGCAAAGAACTGCCGCAAGCCAGCCTTCTGCCTTTCCAGCCGTTTCGCTCGCACGACCGAACTGATGATCTCGGCAACGAGTTCGGTGAACTTCACATCCGCTTCAAGTTGAAGGGCGTCCGAGAGTGTCGTTCCAGGGACAAAGGTCTTCCCCATGCGGCCGGCAACGTATAGTCCGGCAGTTTCCATCGAGAGACCTGGGACAGGGGTACAATAGGCCCAGTCAAACTCTTGCATCAGCGTTTTATCATGAGGCTGAGGAGCGTCCTTTTCCCAGATATGCAGGACGCTGGATTGACGACGCTCGAGTGCTTCTGTGACGAGGCGGCGACTTGGACGAAACGGACCCGCCGTCTCATGTCGACGATCCCAATGCAGCATTTGCACTTCTTCCGTTCCCGATGTCGTAACAATCGCGACGGCCTCGGCATGAACAACCCCTTTGAGCAGCAGATTGGCCAGTCGAGAAAATAGTTCGTTATCGTCCTGAGCACCTGAGATGACCTCGGGTAAATGCGTCAGTACTTCAATCCGGTTCTCAGGGTCTTGATAACGGATTTTTCTCAATTCAGCCGGCTTGAATGCAACTTCTTCGAAGGGAGGCGCAACACTCCCCACTTCCGTTTCCGGTTGTGTGACGTGAAAAGTCGTCGAACCAATCACGAAGTGCTGACCGACTTCAACACGACAAGTTCCGACCGCCTCACCCGCGAAAAATAATGGATTCCGAGCCAATTCCTGTCGCGAGAGCTGCAAGTGATCCTGATGAACATCGACCTGCACATGTTGACGTGAGATTTGAGAATCCCACGGGATACTTAATGCCGACTGCGGGTCTCGTCCGATCTGGTATCGCGTGCCTGGTTCCAAAGGCTTCCGCCATCGTTGAGCCGATTCCAATCCCTGAGCGACAAGTTCGAGCACGACGATGTCCGCTGTTGACTGTGAAAATGAGAAACAATTCCGACCATTTCAGTCGACTGGTCGTCATGCATTGTGGAATCGACAATGGAGTCTTGATTCGGCGCAGAGAACCAACGTCACACGACCGTCGAACTATTATGGCGAACCGATGTCCCCTTGTCGCGTCAATTCGATGGCACCTGTTCCCTCGTCGACGACATTCAGTTAACTTTGCAAATGAACCTGATCGAGTCTATCAAGTAGCAATCATGCGAATTCCCACGTCACGACAGCGGCCAACTCAAGTTGATATGCAGACGGCGATGACTCCGTTGATCGACGTCGTGTTTCAACTGTTGATCTTTTTCATCTGTGCTTCGACCGGTCACATGAAAGAATTGCTGTTGCCGACAGACTTTCGGGCCGGCGCGATCGGCGCTGCGGAAGCACCCCAGATCGAAAAACCACTGGGTGAAGTCTGGCTTCGAATGAAACGCGAGAACGACGCAACAATTGCATTTCTGGAAGGTCGAGAATTCCGTGACCTTGGTGATCTCGACGGGACGCTGCGAATTCTGTCAGAGGCTTCGACAGAAATCCCCGTGAATCTGGAAATCGCAGGCGAAGTCCCGCTCGGCGATGTCATACACGTTTATGATTCCTGCCGCGCCGCAAAATTCCGGTCGGTGAATTTCGCAGTATCAAAGTCGAAAACGACGGCAACCGTGAATCCCTAGTATTGGTCCGCCACCAAAGTCTCAGACAAGTGGTGCCGAGATTTCCAGTAAGTCAACGGCGGGTTGGCGATTGCAGAATATCGTTGCAAGGCGCCCGTAGGTGACAGCACCGACCGGCATCTGAAGCTGTTTGGCCAGTTCCGGTCCGGCGGTCAATTCCAAGATTGCCCCAAGATCGATGTGTCTCAGCACATTATGGTTGATCAGGATTCGGCCCAGCGGGATCTGCTCGGCGATGATCTGTTCCCGAACCGCGTCCGTCACATATTCGAGATGAAAACGGACGAACCCGAATTGAACGGGCGATTCCGTTCCGTGTTTCAACAGCACGATCTTGCGGGCATATTCGTTGCCATTCAGCTTGCTGTCGAGTACGCGAACATCGACCGAACAGTTGTGATACGTTTCCATCGCGACTGTCATGTGATGGTCATGCGCGAGCATCGTCTTATACGGTTCGGGTGTGAGGGCGGAAGGAATATGTTCCGCACGAAGAAATAACGATTCCGAACCTGGAAAAAGTTTCGTCAGTGACAGAAGTTCGTCGTGTGGATTCATCGCTCGGCTGTATCTCAAAAGGAATCGTTCGCGCAGAAACAGTCCACCTGATGCGAGTCTTAGAACACCGGGCATCCTTCGTCAATTGGTGATTGTCCTATTTGAAGCCACGTCCGCTTGCATCCCTGAAAGATTCGCATCATGCTGGTCTTGCGCCGAGTTACTAATGCGGGTCTTTCTAAATGAATTGATCCGCCTCAATTCGGAGGTTTTCATGAACAATCTGTCTCGCCGCGGTTTCCTGGTCTCGTCGTTATCGGCTGGTGCCGCCGCCCTGACTTCGGTCACATCTGCAGACGACGCACCTGCCGAACCGATCATTGATATCCATCAGCATACGAATTATCGCGACCGATCCAGCGCCCAGCTCATCGCTCATCAGCGAGCGATGGGAGTCACGCAAACGATCCTGCTTCCAGCGGGAACGTCTGTCAAACGCCCCTCCACCGGGGATGGAATTCATAACGGGCTTGGCGGGGTCGGTGCGGGGGGAAACGAGACCGTTCTGACAATGTCGCGACAATATCCGAAAGAATTCTTTTTTGGTGCGAACGAGGTGACTGACCTTTCGGAAGCCCGAACCGAGATTGCGAAATATCTTGATCTTGGCGCCATCATCATCGGCGAGCAGAAATTTGGTTTGGATTGCGATTCGGAAGCGAGCCAGGTTCTTTACGCTCTTGCCGCTGAATATCGAGTCCCGATTCTGATCCATTTCCAGCACGGAACTTACAACCTGGGTTTCGAACGCTTTTCGAAGATGCTCGAAAAATATCCGAAGACAAACTTCATTGGTCACGCTCAAACCTGGTGGGCCAACATCGACAAGAACCATACCGATCAGAAGGTGCTTTATCCAAAAGGTAAAGTCACAGCGGGTGGCCTGACAGATCGATACCTGGCGGACTATCCAAACATGTTTGCCGATATGTCTGCCGGTTCCGGGTTGAACGCGTTGACTCGTGACGAAGATCACGCCCGAGAGTTCCTCGATCGGCATCAGGCAAAAATCCTGTTTGGCAGTGACTGTGATGATCGAGTCGGAGCGGGGCCGGCCTGTCAGGGTTCTCAGACAATTGCCGCCATTCGCAAGCTGGCCCCCAACAAGGCTGTCGAACGAAAGATCTTTTACGAAAACGCAAAAAAACTGTTCCGGATGATCGGCTGAAACAAACCTTTCCCGGCGTTTGCCGAGTTTTCCGTGGTGGCGTACACTCTGGGATGAAGAAACTCTCTCAGGAAAAACCCGACCATGTCCGCATCGCCCTATGTGATCAATGTCACCCGTGCCACGTTCCAGCAGGACGTTGTCCAAAAATCGATGGAATTGCCTGTCGTCATCGACTTCTGGGCACCCTGGTGTAATCCGTGTCTGAAACTGGCCCCGATTCTTGAGGCACTCGCGGTTGAGATGGCTGGGAAGTTCGTCCTGGCCAAAGTGAATACCGACGAACAACCAGAAATCGCCCAGGCATTTCGCGTCGAATCGCTTCCGACCGTATTCGCACTGGTTGATGGTCAGCCCGTCGATCAATTCACCGGCCTGTTGACGGCCGAACAAGCGCGAGAATGGGTGATGCGACTCCTACCCTCACCCGCTCAGTTGCTGGCAAAAGAAGCCCTGGAGTTGGCCGAAACCGACCCCAAAGCAGCGGAAAGCAAATTCCGCGAAGCATTAGTTCTGGCACCGGATGAAGACTCGCTGAAGGTCTGCCTGGTGAGTGTCGTGCTGAAGCAGGGACGTTTAGACGAATGTGCGTCGATGCTTGAGGAGTTAGAAAAGCGAGGGTTTCTTGAACCCGAAGCGGAACGCCTGAAGTCCGAACTTGACGTTCGTCGATCAGCGGCGGAAGTTGGTGGTGTTGATATTGCCCGCAAGGCTGCTGAGGCCGATCCGACGAATCTTCACCTGCAGATCCAGTTGGCCGATGCCTATGCCGCATCACAACAACATCGAAAAGCACTGGAACTTTGTCTGAAGGTCGTGCAGGAAGATTTTGGTGACGCAAGAACCGAAGCCAAAACGACGATGGTCAAGATCTTTGACATGCTTGGTCCTGCATCTGAGCTGACGGGTGAATACCGACGCAAGCTGGCAACGGCACTTTATTAAACCTGCTCCATCCTGCGGAACTTTTCACTTTGCTCAATTCCATCGTCGAGACCGAACCTCGGGTCATCGCCACGGGGTATCTCCTCGCGCTGTTGTTCGCGGGAAGCGCCTTCGTCTGGGGCCAATTGTTCAAGCGAAAGGCTGTTGAAAAGACCTTTTTAACGCTGAGCGAAGAACCGCGCGCCCGCTGGAACTCCATTCCCGAACTTCTGGTGATCGTTCTTACGGTCTTCATGTTGTCGTTAAGCTTAATGCTGCGGTTCTTGAAGACGTCTTCCGAGGAACAACCCCCGGTCTCTCTGAATTCGTTGGTCCAGCACATTTTCTTCAACATAAGCTTAAGTCTGATCATGGCGTTTGCTCTGGTCTCAAACGAGCGACCCTGGTCGGGAATCGGTATGAGGCTAAACCACCTCCGCGAACAATTGAGACTGGGTGTCTACGGATTCCTCGCAGCGGTCGTTCCCATGACCATTTCCATGTTCGCGACATTGCCGTTTCGAGGTGCCGAAAATCAGCATTCCCTGTTGAAACAGTTGATGGAATCACCCGATGTGGCGACCGTCTCAATCATCGCGGTGACAGCGGTCATTGCAGCACCGCTGTTTGAGGAATTATTGTACCGGGTGATCCTGCAAGGCTGGCTGTCAACGATTTTTCCCGCTTCTGTCGCAATCCCGTTGGTGGCCGCCTTATTCGCCAGTGTTCACGGCTGGCGTGATGGTCTGGCATTGTTTCCTCTGGCGCTGATCCTGGGCTATGTCTTTCACCGCCAGCACAGTTATCTGTCGGTGGTCGTGATTCATGCGTTATTCAATGCTACGATGCTGACGTTACAGTTACTGACTCCAACACCAACGTAAAGAACTTTTTGCAGGGACGTGTTGTCCTTGATCTGTTTTCCTTCCTGGAAATGGAATCCCACTGGTTAGGTGTCCGTGCAATCGAACTCACGTTGAATCGCATGCATTGGACACCAGGAATTGACGATGAATTTCCCTCCCGTAGATGAGCAGCTCGCGATCATACGTCGCGGAGTCGACAAGATTGTCCCCGAAGAAGAACTGGCTGCAAAACTTGCCAAAAGCCGCGAGACCGGCAAACCGTTACGAATCAAGTACGGGATTGATCCGACGGGGATCGATGTGCATCTGGGCCATACCGTTCCCCTGAGAAAAATGCGTCAGTTTCAGGAACTGGGTCATCAGGCGGTCATCATTATTGGGAACTACACCGCACTGGTGGGCGATCCCAGTGGTCGCGATCAGGCCCGATCGAAAAAGCTGACCGAAGCCGATGTCGAAGCGAACGCACGTGATTATCTGAATCAGGTTGGCAAAGTCATCGATATTTCGAAGGCCGAGGTTCATCGCAACGGCGACTGGTTCGCGAAGATGAGCTTCGCCGACATCCTGCAACTGTGTGGTAAGATCACCGTCGCTCAATTGCTGACGCGAGACGATTTTGCCAAACGGTACGCCAGCCAGTCTCCGATTTTCCTGCACGAATGCCTCTACCCCATGATGCAGGCCTGGGATTCGGTCATGATTCAATCGGATATCGAACTGGGTGGGACCGAACAGCTTTACAGCTTCATGCTCGCCCGCGACCTGCAGCGAGACCAGAACCTGCCGCAGCAGATCGGCGTGATGTCACCGATTCTCGTCGGTACCGACGGCGAACAGAAAATGGGGAAGAGCCTGGGGAACTACATCGGGATCTCGGAATCACCGTTTGACATGATGAAAAAGTTCATGCAGATCCCTGATGCCACCATGGGGATTTATTTCAATCTGCTGACCAATGTCCCTCTGGAAGAAGTGGCCACGATTCTGGCAGGACATCCGAAAGAGGCCAAGATTCGACTCGCGAAACTGGTCATTGCGGGATACCACTCCGAACAACAGGCGGACGAAGCCGCCGATCGCTGGCAGCGGGAAGTTGGCGGTGGCGAATTGCCAACCGATATTCCGACCGTCACCCTCAATCTGACAACGCTGGCGAGTCAGCTACCGCAGTGTCAGGCGGATCTCGCCAACGGACGTCTGGCGATTGCCCAGTTGATGAAGGCGGCTGGAGTGGTCGCATCGACAAGTGACGCCATGCGAATGATCTCGCAAGGGGGAGTTTCCTATTACGACGGAGATCAACCAACCCCGATCACCGACACAAAGCTCGCTCTCGATCTCAAAACCGGGATGCTGATTAAGGCAGGACGGAAGAAGATCGTGCGTCTCGAGATTGTTCAGGATTAGCAGAACGTGATCATAGTTTGAGTTCGAAGTTCATCACCTCGAACTCAAGCTGCCACGTGGCCATCGATAAACAATGCTGCATGATGCCATCAGCAGCGACACCAAACGCCACTCAATCACGGACTTGTTTGACCAGTTTCTTCACCGACTGGGCGATTCGATCCTCCACGTCGCCGGACCATCGTAAAGCCGGGCGACCGTATTCATAAAGGTTTGATCCCCCTTCGTAACCCCCTTCGTCCCAGACTCGACGTGACGGGATGTACGAAATCATGTCGTCAACATAGCCACAAACCCAGGTCCCCGGACCAAACTCCCCTTTGAAGCGGATGGCGTAATCAACAACGGTTTCAGCCCCCTGACCAATAACCAGCATTTCTTTCCCAAGACGCCATGCGTGCACCGGATAGGGATACGAAGTCGAAAACACTTCCCCGTCGTCGAGTTGTTTCAGCAGCCTCGCTGCCCAGCGAGCGCGTATGGCATTGTTATCCTTTGCGAAAACGTCAAGTTCTTCTCGAGTCACCGTTTTTAGATAAGATAGATCAACGATTTCAAACGCGGTGCGAAGTCCTGTAGTAACTGGCGTCAGCGGTTGAGCCAGTGCTTCTTCGACTCCGACTGCCAGCATGTGGCCGTAACGCTGACAGAGTTCAACGGACCGACGCGGCAGCGGGTTCTGATCGCCGCCGCAAGTATTCACAAACATCGCCGTCGATCCCGGGTGACTCTGTTCCAGTTCCAGCTGTGCAAAGCCGGGATAATCTCCGCACCAGGTGAGAAAACTGAGCGTCGTCGGATGACAGGCATAACCGAACAGGATCGCTTCCAGTGTCCCATCGGGTCGAGTCACCTTCAGCACCGGAACCGAATGGTCCACCGGGCCGACAAAAGGGATTCCGCGTTCGATCATCGAAGGGACATCCGCCTCGCGGTTGTTGCGACGATTGACTGCGAATGTCGCTCGACCTTCCCCAAGACTGAGAGTTGCCGGAGCGAGGTTTGCCAGAGACTGGCCTACCAGATCGACCGTCCGCTTGACCATTAGCGAGGTATATTCCGCAACAAGTTGCACTTGTTCGGCATCCACCGGGTAATAGTCGACCAGGTCATTTCCCAGGCGGGGTCCGCAGTGGTTATGTGAGAACGTGAACATGATCTGACTGCGGTCGAGACCGTGCTTGAGCTTTACCTGTTCGAATACAAGATCGCTCATCTCTCTGGGAACACCCTGGAAGTCACTGGTGATCAGGACAGCTCGATGTCCATTTTGATCTTCCAGCGCCAGGGCTTTCATCCATAAATCGTGCAGCTTGCCGTCCGGGGCACGTCGGCTTCCGTAACCAGCCAGCCAGACCGACTTTTCCGGTGTGATCACAACCTTCGCAACACCCGCCTTCCAGAGGGTGGCTGATTGCTTCGTTGTGATGGCACCATCTTCAGCGAGGCTGGTGCTGATAAAGACCCTGGTCGCCGCGAAAAATAACGTGAAGATGATGGCGGCAACTTTCTTCGCGAAGCCGACATTTCTTTGCTCGGGTACGACCATCTTCACGATCACTTATTCTTCGTCATCATCGGATTCCGTATCGGCATCAGGCTTAACCGCTTTCTTGCGACCGAGTCGCTTGATGGGGCCGGGTTTTTCTTTTTCCGAAACCGTCGACCTGGTTTCGAAGATGCGGCGGATCGATTCGAGCAGCACTTCCATAGGAAATGGTTTACGAAGGTAATCAGCGACCCCCAGCATTTCCGCGTAGGCCTTGTGTCGCCCCCCTTCATTGGCGGTGATCATGATCACCGCAGGAGGAGCGGGCAGAGTTTTTAGGAACTCCAGCACGGGGAACCCTCCCATGCGGGGCATCATCATGTCTGTGATGACCAGGTCGGGATTCAACGTTTCGATCTGTCGCTGGCCTTCGATGCCATTCGGAGCAAGAAAGACTCGATAACCATTTCCGGTCAGAACACCGTGAAGCATCGACGCGATTTCGCGATCGTCGTCGATAATCAGGATTGTTTTGTCAGTCGATTCAGCGGCCATTAAACCAGCCTCGGCGTGGAGATAATTTTCATCGTGATGTCACCATCCATCGTAGAAGGCCATCGCAAAGGAGACAAGCGGATCAACTTTGATATGACGAGATCAAATTGGTTTTGCGCTCGCACGCGGGTTTTTACAGTTTTGCGAGGGTTTCCGGCACCCGTCTAATCATTGTAATCGGGAAATCTTTCAAATTGACCAGCTTTACGCATGGGATCATGAGAAATTGAAAAGGAGACCTGCGCTCAACGCAGGTTCGTTCAAAAATCAGACGCTTGGAATCCCCTTTCCCCAAATGACACACCGTTTGGAGTCAGAATTTTGACATAGACGTGAGGGTCGATTTTTTCGCTGAGGAAACGCACGGCACCATCGCATAACATCACGTTCACCCCCCCTTTGTGGTTCGAACTGGGTCGAGGTTGAGTTCCCGTCTTGGCTTTCAGTCCCGCATTAATCCTCCAGTCTTGAGGAGCAGACGAAGTCAATGTTCCGCCGGGAAACTGGGTATTGAGCGGTCGTTGAACCGATTCGAAAAAGGTTTCGGCACCGAAAAGAATTTGGTTATTGCTGTCATTAATCGGTAAACCGAATCCAATTTTTGCGGTATCCGTTTCGTACCAGGGACCTGCCTGAAGATTTTCGGTCAGCATCAAAGTCGTCGAAGTTCCGTCACCCGTCGCAACGTAGTCGAGACTTGATTTGAACGAGGGATGCGCTCGCCAAAAAACACCCGTGGCGGCGCTGATCTCGATGTCTTTTGGCTCGTCACAGACGTTATTGCCATCCCAGCTTATCTTCCCAATCTGGTGCAGACCTTTAGGATCACCGTGATAAAGACTTCGAGACATAAAGCCGGAGTTGGCGACATAACTTAAACCACCTGGCGTTCGATCCGAGTCCACGTCATCCGGACACGCGAAGTCTGGCAACCAGATCCGTTCCGTGTCGGCGATTTCCATGCGGACGTCATTCTCCTCGCCGGAGACAACCACGGCGTTTTTCCTGATATTCTTGAGTACAGCGGCCGCGTCGAGTGCCGGTAGTATTTGCATCTGCCAACTCATGGGGATCGTTCCCGTTTGGCCGGCCGCGTTCGTGATTTCGACGTCTGAGCTGAGAGATGGGAGTTCGCCGTTAAGATTTGAGGCGAAAGCGATCGTTGCCAACCCGACTTGTCTGAGATTGTTCATGCACCTCATGAGTTTCGCCGGACCACGCTTAGTCTGAAGCAGCCCCGGGCCGAGGACAGCACACAGTAATGCGCAAATGACGATGAGTACAATGAGATCAATCCGACCGATTCCTCGTCGACTTTGAGAACGCGCTTGAAGAATGAGTTTCATGTTCACTCCATCTGCTTTGAGTAAGCCCGCGAATGTAGTCATTTTCACTCGGGTTTCATGGTAGCATGTACCGCAATAAATCCAGCACAATATTTTTCAATCATTGAAATTCATCGATCAAAAGGACAACGATGCTCAATCGTATTTTGGAACCCGAAGTCATGGATACCGCCGAAGAGGCGGTTGACTATGACCGGATGGATCACAGCCACGTCAATCGTCTCTTCGTTGATGATTTTTTATTGGCTTTGACCGGTACCGATCGTTTGGACAATCAACCGTATTGCATCTTCGATGCAGGGACTGGAACAGCCCTCATCCCCATCGAACTGATGCAACGAGGATTTCCTGGAACGGTCGTCGCCAGTGATCTTGCACAGGCAATGCTGATCGTGGCTCGGCACAACGTACAAGCGGCAGGCTTTCGGGATTCGATTGAACTGGTCCTGCGCGACTGTAAACAGTTGCCTGAGCCTGATGCGACCTATCAGGCCGTGATGTCGAACAGCATCGTGCACCACATTCCCGAGCCGCGAGCGGTATTGCGCGAACTTTGGCGAGTCCTGAAACCAGGCGGCGTTTTTTTCGTGCGCGACTTAATGCGACCGGAGGACATCGGTGCGCTCAACCATCTCGTCAAAACCTATGCCGGTGACGCCAACGATCACCAACAAAAAATGTTTCGCGAATCACTGCATGCTGCCCTGACGGTTTCAGAAGTTCGTGAGATTCTGGTCGAACTCGGAATTTCGCCGGATTCCGTCAAAGCAACCAGTGATCGACATTGGACGATCTGTGCGCGCAAGTAGTGGTCGTTTATTTCATCCATCCTCTCAAGGCAAAGCAAAACCGAAGAGACTTTGCCACAGATCAACACCGAAGCACACGGATAAAAACAAAAGATGAAACCAGAGTCAAAGGACGTTTCAGGTATTTTCTCGCGATTTACATTTCTTTATCTGTGTGGTTCTGCGTGTATCTGTGGCTAAATTATTTGAATTTTATTCTCATTAGCCAAAAATCCAGAAACCGCCCGGTATTACTTACTGTTCAACAAACCGAAGTTCGACGTCGACGATTTCGTACGCGGTCATGTCAATCACAACGGCGTCACCTTCGATCAATAGCTCCGAAATCGTTTCGCCCCGAAAGTCCCGCTTGCGAGCAAACGTCGGCTGACGGAAACAACGTAATTTGGTTTGCTTGGCCCGACCTTCTGTTTCAATCAGTCGAACAGCAAAGCCTGGATCATGTGGCACGGTGAAATGCTCAGATTCCTCAAGGGGCGAGGGAACGGCTTTTGTATTCCGAGTCTCAATGATTCGTGTTACCTGGACTTGCCGGGAATCGACGTGGAAGAACCATCCCGTTAAGCCTGCTTTGGGTGGCCCTTGTTCGGTGGGAATTACTGGCGCCGGTGTCGTCGCGTTCCACGCCGCTTCCAGCGGATAGGGAGCATCCACGGCGATTGTAAATCGAAATCGTCGCTCGGGCTCTCCTGCCACGACTAACAACGAATCGACCATCCGCTCGCCCGTCTTTCGATGGAATGGTAAACCATGCGGCACGATGGTCAGCCGTTCTTCTTCGGATGCGATTTCGATGTAATCAGATGTCTCGAATCGTTCGCCGCCGAAGGTTTGCGCCGAATGGTAAATACTGCGAGTCACTGCCGCTGAGCTATCGTTCCAGGCAAACCGTGAGGCGAAGTAGTTGTTCCAGGGATCCCCGTCTGTTTGTTTAACGTCGGTCAGCTCGATCTCAATTTCCAGGATCGAACTGGCGCGCCAGACTCGAACGGTCTGACGAAACGAGGCCAGCTTCTCTGATTTGACCTGATCAATAATATCGCCGAACGTGACAACTTCACCGCAGGCAGTACCACTTCGGACGACCTCGTGGCCGCGACACTGCATCTCGGCGTATTGTGATTTGATCGTCTCGCCCGGTTCGCTTCCGACGGAAATTGTTCGTTCGCGAGGAAAGCGGAACGACAATTGTTGGCTCAACCGTTTTGTCCGCTGGTTATGAAAACGGATGTGAGCGATTCCTCCCGTTCGTTCGTTAATCGCAACCTCGAAATGATCGTTTCGCAGCAGCCAACCCTCAGCCAGCTGTTGCTTCGGAGCCGACGGCAAACTACCGGTCTCGTTCGCCGGAATCCACGCAAATCCACTGCCAGGGATCTCGACGACGCAGGCAGTCCGATCGGGATGAGCTGCGTCAAACTCGACCGCTTTCACCGCTCCTGAGACTGCCGGAGGCGACTTCAGGCCGGGGAGCGGCACGATGACGCGCCGGGTGAACGATAACGGGTTCAAAATCAAAAAGCCCCGACCGTTACCTGCCGAATGCATGATGATTCGAGCCAGCTTCTGAGCCCCCGTTCGCTCGAATTCTTCGATCGAAGCAAGCAGTTCAGCCGGGACACCTTCCTGGTCGAGAGCCATCGCTTCCACTTGTGTCTCGATCGCATTGCCCACAGCCAAATCAATCGGCTTGGAATAGAGTGCATTCACCGTCGCATGACACCAGCTCGCCGCATCCAGTCGACGACGCAAGTTCGCGTGATCTGTGTAGCGTCCGATCGGGCGCTTTTCGCGCCGGGCAACATGCTGGATCAGGAAAGGAGAAAAGTATTCATTTGGCTTGTAGACGCTGAGTTGGCCAGGAAGTTCCGTCTGCTCGAAAAAACGGTCGAGTGTGACGAATCGGCCCAGGCAGGGGGAGTACTTCTGGGACCGGCGCAAGTCGCCAAACCAGGGGGCTTCGATTTCCGGCCAGCGAGCAAGAATCAATCCCGCCACCTGATCGTGATCCATTGATTCCGCCATTCGAGCCGGGAATCGCAAATAACTCGACGCTCCTTCGGCGGCAAGCGGAATCCGACTGAGAGCATCAATCAATGTTCCATCGACGCCGCGCCACCTGAGTTTTGTGTATTCCGCATCGGGATAGATCCCATCATCCAGGACAACATGTAACGCCGCCAGGAAGCCAAACTTCACCAGGATCTGAGGCAAAAGTGGGGTCAGACCGAATTTGCGACGGCCCCAGACGATCGGCGGTTTCCCGAGCAGTTGCTGCCACTGCTCGCGCCCCCGTTCAAAGTGATACAGCACACTTTCCAAGGGAAGCAACGGGATCGAAGTCTCACGATCTTCGCCCCCGACAACGCTGATGCGGGCGGCCTGCCATGCATCGGTGAGTGCTGCGGCCAGACCAGGGGTCTGCTCGCAGATTGCCGCCAGATCCTCAGTCGAAACCAGCAGACTCCAGGGAACGTTCTGCTGCGATTCGGCAAGCAAATGCTCGTGGCCGACATCGGGAACAGCCAGACAAAGATCCAGCAGATAGCAATCGACGGGATAAAACCGCTCGCGCGCTTCGAGCAACATCTCGAAGCAGGCACCCAGATGCGTCACCGCAGTTTCGCGATCATCAGCGAGTGCCGCTTTGGCCCCGGCCTGGGCTCGTTGAAAGAATCGTGAGTCGTCGATGTTGCCAAACTGACGCATCTTGCGGGTCAATAATTCAATCAACAACCAGCAAGTCCCCAGCGCCAGAAAATCAGCAACCAGCTCAGGGTCTGCCGATGCGTAATCTTCAGCCGCTTCGGCATGAGGTTCCACAGCCACTTCCGATGATCGCACTAATTCCTTGTGACTGACGGGGTCCCCCATTCCGTCGCCATACTCGGTTGTTTCCGAGGGATGGTCATGCTCGGTCGTCGTCTCTTCCAACGAGACATCGAGTGCCTTGAGCGCCGCAGCGATCATCTCTGCGCGATCTGATAGGCCAGAAACGACCGTCGCCCCGGCCCGCCGAGCATCCTCGGCCCAGGCATGTGGCAACCAGCCATCAGAAACCGTCGGGATGATGACCAACTGACCTCGTCGAGGAAGCGGAGGGTCGTCCGCCCGTCTCCACCTTGGTAGTTCGACTGACCAAGCCAGAAGCGCGGGATGATAAGCAACAGCAAACGAATTCAACAAACTGGCAGCAAAATCATCCGTTTGTTCCGTCGGAAAATCTTCCAGGCTGTGACAGGGAATCAGGATTTGAATGTCAGGAGCAATCATCAACGTCAACTTGGCTCGTATTGGGCTGAATGTCAGGCAGACACAAGATGATATCGGCACCGATTCGGTTCAGGTAGCAACGTCAAAGCCGCGTGCCGGAATCGCAGATGAGGAGTCATCCAAAAAGGCTTCATAAGCCAACGGCGTTCGATATCAAATCCGCCGAAGAAAACGAAACCCCACCCCCCCTGCGGGGGCGGTTGACGGGCCTTTGCACTAGGAATTTTCGTTGGAGTTTTCGCTGGATCGGATCGGCGAATTGCGACCAGCGCTGGTGCAAAGGACCGTTAACCATCGCCGCAGGGGCGATGGAGTTTCGTAGATTCAAACCTATCCGAGAATTTCATGGACAACGCGGCCGGCGACATCCGTCAATCGAAAGTCCCGCCCGGCATTGCGATAGGTCAGACGCTCGTGATCCAGTCCCAACTGGTGCAGAATCGTGGCGTGAAGGTCGTGCATGTGGACTTTATTGTGAATCGCCTGGCTGCCGAATTCATCTGTTTCACCGTAAGAAAAACCGGGGCGAACTCCTCCACCTGCCAGCCAGACGGTAAACCCGCCCGGATTGTGATCGCGTCCAGTCCCTGCCTTTTCGGAATAGGGCGTCCGACCAAACTCGCCACCCCACCAGACGATCGTATCTTCCAGCAGCCCACGCCGCTTGAGATCTGCCAGTAACCCGGCCACTGGTCGATCGGTCGCTCGCGCGTGATCCGCATGCTTTGGAAGATTGGAATGCTGGTCCCAGGCGGGGTTAGCACTGTTGTCGCCGTACGTCACCTGGACGTAGCGAACACCCGCCTCACTTAACCGCCGGGCCATCAGACATTGTTTGCCGAAGTCATCCGTGGCCTTCTCACCGATACCGTAGAGCGCCTGCGTTTCCGAAGTTTCCTTCGAAAGATCCAGCGTATCCGGTGCGGCCGATTGAATGCGCCACGCGAGGTCATAACTTTCGGCGACCGCCTGCCATTCCATGTCGCGCGGCCGACCCTGCTGTTGAATCGCGTTCAAACGCGAAACCAGATCCAGTTCCGCACGACGGCTTCCTTCGGTATTGGAATCAGTCGACAGATTACGAAACCGAGCTTCGTTTGCCGGCTGCCCGGCACGACCAAGCAGCGTTCCCTGGTGGACCGATGGAAGGAACGCAGGACCGTAATTTCTTGGTCCTCCGTTGCCGCTGCTGGCACCGATCGACACAAACCCGGGGAGGTTTTCGTTCTCGCTACCAAGACCGTAATGAATCCAGGCCCCCATCGACGGACGCAGAGATGCCGTCGCACCACAGTGCAGAAACAGCGTTGCTGGTCCGTGGGCGACCCCTTCCGTATGCATCGCATGCAGGAAGCAGAGATCATCGACGTGCTCAGCGATCTGCGGGAAGAGTTCCGATGCGGCGTGGCCACATTCCCCGTAGCGGCGGAATTTCCACGGTGACTTCATCACCCGCTGGGGTACACCGAGCTTGCCGGTATTGGCAAAACTTCGAGCATCGTTGAACGGCAGCATCTGACCGTCCTGTTCATCCAACAGCGGCTTCTGATCGAAGCTGTCGACATGGCTGACCCCCCCCTGCATGAAGAGAAAGATCACCCGTTTCGCTCGCGGAAGGTGATGCAATGCCGCTTCGCGGCCCGACGCCAATCCCGCCAGCGCTAATGAGCCGAACCCGCACGCACCAAATCGCAACAAATCTCGCCGAGTTCCCTGCAACATCTCAATCATGTTTGACTCTCAGACGTATTTCGCGTTTTTTAAACTTCTCTGATGTGCCACTGCTTGACTCTCCTCGGTCAAGCAGTGCTCTTCGCACCGACAATTTGACCATCAAACGGAAAAGACACGGCCTCTCCGAAGACTTCTAGGCAGTGGCACAAATTCGTAATTTCGAACTTTGAAGAATCTCTTGTTTACGGAACATAACGGAATTCTATCGAACAAATCAGCGCATGAGCGACTTCAGTCCATCTTTCGAGTTCTGATTTCTTGGATGTACTAACGACTTCCAGCAACAGATTTCTTTCCTCCGATGTGGAAGCACGTCCCAGCAGGCTTTGATACAGCCAGTTCAGACGTTCCTCATTATCGGACAACTGAGCGTTCCCCAGCACTCGTTCGGCAATCTGTTTACTTTGTGTCTGGACCCAGGAATGGTTCATTAGAAATAATGACTGTGGCGCCACCGTGCTGACGTTACGAGCACCCGTCACGACGCTTGCGTCCGCCCCATCAAACACCTCCAGGAACTCAGGAGTCGCATTGCGGAATGCCGGCAGATAGACGGTTCGCAGCGGCAGTTCAACGGGGGCACCATAGTCCGTCTCTCGCGATGCGGGATAAGTCGATCCCCCAGGGCAGTCGTTCAATGCACCACTCACCATCAACATCGTGTCACGCAGCGATTCGGCGGGCAAACGTCGTCGTGAACGCCAGCTCCACAATCGATGCTCGGGATCACGCGATTCCTGTTCACCCGGTTGCGAAGCAAGGCGGTAAGTCTGCGACAACACAATTCGCTTCACGAGCTTTTTGGTCGACCAGCCGTCATCGATGAACCGACGTGATAGCCAATCGAGTAATTCGGGATGAGTCGGCGGCTCGCCTGTCGTGCCGAAATTGTCTGGCGTCCGGACCAGACCCGCTCCGAATAGCCAATGCCAGACCCGATTGACGTATACGCGAGGAACCAGCGGCTGTTCGGTCGATGTCAACCAGCGTGCCAGCTCAAGTCGACCACTTGTTCCTTCAGGGATTGCCGGGACTTCGGAATGTGTCGCCACCTGCAAGAAACCTCGTGGAACGGTGGGACCCTGATTGCTGACCAGGCCACGAACATGGATGTAGGTGTCCGCAGGCTTCGCCGCTTCGGTCACGGATAAAACTGTAGGCCGCGCCGGACCCGACTTCTGTGTCTCTTTCAGTTCCTTTTCCAGTTCGGCAACAGACTTTTCCAATACCTTCTGCTCATCGCTCTTTTCAGTTGAAACCACCGGCGTCTGTTTCATGGCCGCCAGTTCTTCTTCCGTCAGAAACTGTACGGCATCGGCAATGACATGCCCATCGGCCCCTTCGTTCGTCACGATCACAAAGAACTGTCCATTTGGTTCATGACGATAAGTCCCTAGAGACACAAAGTGACCGTCGAGTGGCGGTGCCAGCCGTTCATTCACCTTTACCGTCTTGTCGCCATCGGCACTCGAAATCTGGATCGAAACATTTGTTGCCCGGTTCATACCGGATGTGTAAGCGAATCGGACTTCATACTTGCCCGGCGGCAACTGCTTCGGTTGAAACGTCAGCGACTTGTTCCCTAACCCTTCGTGGTCGTCATGCACGTAGCCGTCACCGATATATGGCTTAACGCTTTGCGAAGCCTTCCACGTACCGATGACCTGAGCCTCCTTGTCATCGATCACGCGGCCTGGCAGACTGGCCACGCTACTGACATTCGGTTGCGCCCCACCTGCTGTGTTGGCCAGCTTCGCCAACTTCTGCTTTCGATCCGCCAAATCCCTGGTCATTGAGGCAATGCGATTTTCACGTTCGGCATGAATCGCTGCTTCTTCGGGTCTTAATGGCAACGGGCGTGAGGTCCACATCGAGACGTTCGCATGCGCCAGCATCGGCGAACTTTTCAAAATCCCCGCCAGGGCGTAATAGTCCTTTGTCGGGATCGGATCGAACTTATGATCGTGACAACGGGCACAGGTCACAGTCTGGGCAAGCAACCCTTTTCCGATCACATCCAACTGCTCGTCGACGACATCCATTTCGAGCGTCTTCTTGTCTTGCTCTTCCAGGTTGTGATTACCCAGGGCCAGGTAGCTTGTCGCCACAAGGCGCCGTTGCCGTTCGGCGAGCGTCCCATCGGGCAACAAGTCGCCTGCAATCTGCTCACGCAGAAATTCGTCATAAGGTCGATCTTCGTAGAACGAGTTAATCACATAGTCGCGATAGCGCCAGGCATCCTTAAGGACAAACCCGCGTAAAGTCAGCGATTCAGCGTATCGCGCAATATCCAGCCAATGTCGGCCCCAATGTTCGGCAAACGATTTGGAAGCGAGCAAGCGATCGACCAGTTCCACGTACCGAGTCTCGCTCGGCTCACGACAATAATCGGCCAATTGTTCGGGAGTCGGCGGTAGCCCGGTCAAATCAAAATGGAGTCGCCGAACAAGTTCCTGAGGAGTCGCTTCGGACACCGGCGAAAGTCCCGCCGTCAGCATCTTGGCAAGCAGAAATCGGTCAAGATCGGCAGGTGTTCCAGGGGTGCGGATATTCGGAACGGGATGATCCTGAATCGGGCGATAAGACCAATGTGATCGCCCCGCTTCCAGATCGATCCCTTTTCGAGGAACCGTAGCGTCACCTTCGCGCGGATCGAACGCCCCCGACTGGACCCAGGTCTCAAGTACACGGATTGCGGCTTCAGGCAATTTTCCCTCGGGGGGCATCTGATAGCTGTCTTTGCCGTAGCGAACCGCCTTAATCAACAGGCTGGCATCAAGGTCCCCCGCGACAATCGCCGGACCACTGTCACCACCGGCTGTCCAACCAGCCCGGGAATCCAACCGCAATCCACCCTTAATCTTCGCCTCGCCACCATGACAGGACAGGCAATGGCGCGTCAGAATCGGCCGCACCTGACGTTCAAAGAATTCCCGCTGAGCTATCTGATCAGGTTCCTCGGCCGAAGCGACGACAGTCGCCACGGTCCAAGCCAGCAAAACAACGAAGAAATCTCGGCACGGCCCGTGCATGAATTTGACCCGCTAAAACATCGATTGCACTTGAATGTCTGAGAATACTCATCGTGTAAGCCCGAGGCAAGCAGTCTTCTCCAGCGTCCGCTTCCAACTGACGAATTGACTGACAATTCCGAATATTCAGGCAGATCGAAGGCGTTGTTACATCCTTTTCGCTCCGCCGAAAAGTGAGCCGAATTGCCTTTTGATCTTTTAGGGCTTTTCAGTTCCCGTCGAGTCTGCTTCTATTCGGCTTTCCTCTCGTCGGAGTGTTTGATTCGGACACAAGGATGCCGCGCGTTCGGGGACATGGGTAACACAGGAATGCGTTGGCAAAGCCTCGCAGGAGCCTGCAAATATGAAACGATTCTTGATTGTCTCTTGTCTGGTGATTCTGGTTCTTCCCGCGATTGTTGTTGTGGGCTTGTTCATGTGGGTGTTGATGGCAGGTGTTCCCGCCAGTGCGAGTGGGACGTTGAACTCAGGGCGTTCGATCCTGGTCAATTCCAACTCCGTGTACCTTGCACTGGGACTTGACGGAGACATCGCAACCATCAATACGGCGGGGAGGGAAATTGTTGTCAAACCGACGGAGTTGCTGGTTGACGGTGTGCACGTCGGTGATGTTGATTTGGCTGCTTCCAAGGTGGAAATCATCGTCAAACGAGGTTCGGTAGATTTCATTGCCGATGGAAATGCGGTTAAGAAGTCCAACTCTAAATAGCTGCCATACCTCATTGATATCATTGCTGGCGCGGAGAGGGAATCGGATTTCGTCGTACAGGCTTCCAGCCTTCTCAAGATGACGTGGCGCACGATCTGAAGCCCATGCTGCGACTTTCAATTCAAGAGAATTCAGCCAGAGATGCACACGGAACCACTCAGATAAAGATAGAATAAAACACGAGAAGAATGCCGGGACGTTTATTTGAGCGTGTTATTCACGTCGTTGATCGGATGGGGTCGCACCATGAGGCTGCTTGATCGTATCGGACTGAACTCGTTAATCGTGATCTGGTCCTGTGCTGGCTGCATGATCGCCGTTGCCCATGCTGACGACGCGAAGGATGTCAGTGATGCCGCCGTTCGAGATGCGGTGTCACGAAGTCTGATCTTCCTGGAGACGGAAGGGGTAGCCTGGATGCGCGATCGCGGTTGTGCTTCGTGTCATCATGTTCCGTTCCTGCTGTGGTCACATCGAGCGGCGCAGGCTCATGGGTTGGATGTCGATCTCACGAAACTCGCGGATTGGGACGAGTGGACCCGGAACGATTCACTGTCGCATCGCAATCTTTATCGTCTTCAGGATTATGAGCTTGGCAAAGTCGATGCGACCATGCTGCCGGACTCGGTGAGGGAAAAACTCAAGCCGCTGATTGAACTCCCGTTTAAGACCGAGCAAGAATTTCTGGCCAAGCTGGCAACATTGCTGACTGAAGACGAACGTAAGTCATTTCAGGACATCGTGGCGAAAACAGCCGAGCGGACGCCATATTCCGTGGATCGCACAGGGGGTGGGCTGGATGTACTGGGCCAGTTGCTCTTTAGCAGTCAGGGGACGACAAGCGTTCTGACACAAACGGAATTTCGGGAGGGTATGATCGAACTGATGAACCAGATTCAGCTGGAGGATGGTTCGTGGACCCCTGGACCTCAGTTCGCCACGATGCGTCGCTGGCCGCTTCCAACGGCGAATCAGGCGACAACGATGTGGGCCACGCTGGCACTCGCACCGTACGAAACACGCGAAACAAAACGATCAGCAGCGATCGAGAAAGCAATCGCGTATCAGCGTCAACAACCGCCGAATATCGATAATCGAGAATGGCTCGCCACACGATTATTGTTTGAACGGGAATTCGGTTCGGTGGATGACGTCGACAAGTGGCGTCAGTTGCTGCTGGAGAGCCGCAACATGGATGGAGGCTGGGGCTGGGAAAAGGGAGTTGCCAGCGATTCGATGACAACGGGCTTGGCAATTTACGTCCTGGCCAAGACCATGGCTGGCGATGATTTCCCCGCGATACAGGCAGCTCGCTCGTTCTTACTGAAATCGCAGCAATCGGATGGCTCGTGGCTGACACCCTCAAAGAACATTACCAAGTCGACTGACCCCGAACGATTGCGAGTGCGTGACGAAATCTACCATTACTGGGGAACCGCCTGGTCCGCGATTGGGCTGCTGGAAACGCTGGGGAAGCCCGGGAATTGATTTGTGTCGTCCGCACGCTATCCCATCACCGTTCGCGATATTAGATTGATTGAATGAAGTTCCAACGGTCAAAACAAAATGACCTTGGAACCAGCTCGACAACAGCCCCTGTTCCCGCCAGTAAGGTATCCCGCCGATGTTGATCGAAATTTTGACCGCTTGCGTGTTATGTGCTGGTGAGTGGCCTCAGTTCCGTGGTCCGAATTCGGATGGTCACGCTGTTGGCCCGGCGACTCCGCTGGTCTGGTCGGATACCGAAAGTGTGGCGTGGAAGACTCCGATCCCCGGCTTGGGATGGTCGTCCCCTTCGATCGTGGATGGCCGTGTGTTTCTAACCACGGCGGTGCCGCAGGGAGCAGGCCTTTCGCTTCGCGCGCTGGCTGTGGATGCCAAGACGGGAAAAATCATCTGGGACCGGGAAGTTCGTGCCATCGAGAAGGCTCCTTCGATCCATGCGAAAAACAGCCATGCCAGTCCGACACCGATCGTGAAAGATGGCAAGGTATACGTTCATTTCGGCGCTCAGGGGATGGCTCGACTGGCGGCGGCCGACGGAACCGTGGAATGGCTGAATACCGAACTTGAATATCCGCCGATGCACGGTAATGGTGGTTCGCCCGTCCTGCATGACGGCAAGCTGGTGGTCGTTTGCGATGGGAGTAAGAACCCGTACGTCGCCGCCGTTGATGCCGAGACGGGAAAGGTGGCGTGGAAGCGTCCGAGGTCGGTTGAGGCTCGTATCAGTCACTCATTTGTGACCGCTACGGTGGCAGTCGTTGATGGGAAGGCTCAAGTGATGGCACCCGGCCCGGATCACTTTGCGGCGTATGATCTGACAGACGGAGCGGAACTCTGGAAGGTAATGGCGCCGGGCTGGTCGGTGGTGCCTCAACCGACGCTTGGTCATGGCCTGGTGATTTACAACCATGACTATGATCATCCCGAACTGATTGCGATCAAACTTGGCGGTAAAGGGGACGTGACTGATTCTCATGTTGTCTGGCGAACGAAGCGTGGGGCACCCAGTACGCCGTCTCCGCTGCTGGTTGGCGATGAGCTGTACTTCGTGTCTGATGGAGGAGTTGCCTCTTGCGTGGACGCGAAAACAGGTGACCGTCATTGGATGGAGCGACTTGGTGGCAACTTCTCGGCGTCACCGGTCTATGCCAATGGCAGGATTCTGTTTCTGAACGAAACGGGTTCGGCAACTTGGGTCAAGGCGGGACGGGAATTTGAAGTCCTGGGAACGAATGAAGTTCCCGGCCGAACATTTGCGACACCCGCCTTTTCCGAGGGTGCGATGTATTTGCGAACGGACGAGAATCTCTACAAGTTTGTGCGATAAATTCACGAAAAATCCCCACAAACGGAAAATCCGATCAACGAACATTTATTGGTTGCCGAAGGCATTAATACGCATCACAATCATTATATTTCGAGTTCCATTAAGCATCGACATCAAATTCATCCAGTTCTTGGGGGAATTGCAGTGCTAGGGCCAACTACAGTATTTACCTGGATGAGTTTAATGTCGCGCAGATTCCCAACATTCATCTGTCTTTGTTTTGCGCTGCTCTGGCTTGGACGAGGCACGACAAAAACAGCAGGCGCGAACGAGCCTTTGGAAACGTTTGACCCGGCCAAGGTCGAATTCTTCGAGAAAAAGATTCGACCGCTTCTGATCGAAAATTGCATTAATTGCCATTCGGAGGAAAACGGAGGCAAAGGCAACCTTCGTGTCGACGATCGAAGCGGCTTGATCGAAGGGGGCGGGCGCGGCCCCGCTATCAAGCCCGGAAAACCGGAAGCAAGTTTGTTGATCAAGGCGGTCCGTCATAAGGGCCCGTCGATGCCACCGAATAAGCAACTTTCAGACGAACAGATTGCCGATCTCGAAACATGGATTCTTGACGGTGCCGCTTGGCCTGCTATTGAGGTTCCTGACGATCTTACAAAACCAAAACCCGAATACGACGAGCTGAAAAAGAACCATTGGTCGTGGCAGCCACTCAAGGAGGTTGCTCCGCCCCAGGTTGCCAATGAAGGGTTCGTGATCAACGGGATCGACCGATTCATCCTTGCCAAGTTGAATGAAGCCGGTTTACAGCCAGTTCAAGATGCCGACAAACTTTCATTGATTCGACGTGTAACATTCGACCTGACCGGCCTTCCTCCCACTCCAGAGGAAATTACGAAGTTTGTGGACGATACCGAGCCGAATGCATTCGAAAGGGTCGTCGATCGGTTGCTGAAGTCGCCCGCCTTCGGCGAACGATGGGGCAGGCACTGGCTGGACGTTGCTCGTTATGGCGAATCGAGTGGGTCGGCGAGAAACATTCCTTTCCCACATGCCTGGCGATACCGCGACTACGTGATCGAATCATTCACCAGCGATAAGCCGTACAACCAGTTCATTCGGGAACAGATTGCCGGGGACCTGCTACCAGCAAACTCGCCCGCTGAAAAAGCGGACCAGCTCGTGGCCACCGGCTTCCTGGCAATCGGAGTGAAAGACGTGAATCAGCGATTCAAAGTCCGGTTCACGATGGACAACATCGATGAACAGATCGATACCGTCAGCCGGTCGATCCTGGGTTTGACGGCCAGTTGCGCCCGTTGCCATGATCACAAATTCGATCCGATTCCAACCATCGATTACTACGCACTGGCAGGGATTTTCCAAAGCAGCGACTTGTGCGCCGGAGTACGAAGTAAGATGGGCGGAGGCGGACTTGACTATTACGACTCGTCGATGCTTCTCAATGTTGGTACCGATTCAAAGCCCGATCCGATGATCGGCGAAAAGATGGAAGCGGCCAAAACAGCCTACGAAAAGGCAAAAGCCGAATTTGAGGCGATCCGAGGTAAGCCCGAGGGATTAGCACTGGGGCCGAATGGTCGACCAAAACAGCAAGTGTTCAGACTCCGCATGGACAAAGCTCAAAAAGACCTATTCGCATTGACCGATCCGGCCGTGACAGGGAAGGTTGCCTACGGTGTTCGCGAAGGAAAGAAGATTGGTGATACCGAAGTACGTGTCCGTGGTGAGGCCGAGAAGATCGGCCCGTCGGTTCCTCGTGGTTTCCTCAGCACGCTCGAATTTCCCGATCAGCCGAAAGTCAATCCGAACCAGAGCGGACGACTTGAGTTGGCTCAGTGGCTGACCAGTGAAAAGAATCCGCTGACACAGCGGGTGATCGTCAACCGGATCTGGCAGCATCTCTTTCAACAAGGCATCGTGACAACTGTCGATAATTTTGGGACGACTGGTGACCGACCGTCGCATCCGGAATTGCTGGATTACCTCTCTAAGCAGTTTGTCGACGATGGATGGTCAGTTAAGAAGCTGGTACGAACCATTGTACTAAGCCATACCTATCGTTTGAGTGCCGAATCGACAGCAGCCAATTTCGCCGTCGATCCCGCCAATCGCCTGGTCTGGAGACACAGCCCACGTCGACTGGATGCAGAAGAAATTCGCGATGCCGCGCTGGCAGCCTCGGGTCAACTGAACCTGGCACGACCCGAGGGTTCGCTCGCGAAAGATTTCAAAGTCATTGAAATGCGTAATAACGGACCGGAAGCTCGAGGTCTGATCGACAAATCGAGCGAGAGCGTTCATCGTAGTGTCTTCTTGCCACTCGTACGCGGCGTCACACCGCGAGCTCTTGAAGTCTTCGACTTTGCCGAGCAGGGTCTGGTCACTGGGAGTCGCGACTCAACGACGGTTCCAACGCAGGCGCTGTATCTTTTGAATGATCCGTTCGTGCGACGTCAGGCATTGGCCTTCGCTGATCGTCTGCTGAAGAACACTGAGCAAAATGACTATGATCGCGTGAATCTTGCCTATCGCCTGGCGTTCGGTCGTCCTGCGACACCTGCTGAAATTGACCGGGCAAATAGTTACTTGAGCGATTTCGAGGCGATCTCACGCGACTCGTTTGCGGTAGTCAAGCAGCCGGAATCGAATCTTATTGCGGATGCGACCACCACGAACGCTGCAGCATCGGCGCAGTCTGTACCTTCAGAGACGACGGGAACTTCACAAGCGTCCAATCAGGCTAACGCCGGTGGTGCCTCACCGGCGACTCAGCCAGTGATTCCAGCGAACCCGGACGATATCGATCCGACCGATGCTCCGGTCAAAGAGGTCGTGATCGAAGCGAAAGATCCGAAAACCGCTGCCTGGACCAGCTTTTGTCAGGCGCTACTAGGGACCGCTGAGTTTCGATATTTGAAATAGGCTGGTTCGACTTTCCACTTTGATTTTCAACACGATTCATCACAAAAAAATCATCGCATCGACTGGAATATCGTATGTTCGACAAAAATGACTTGCCTATTCTGAACTCAAATCAGATTACTCGACGACAGGCTCTTAAAGCGGCCAATGCAGGGTTCGGCTACCTGGCTCTGGCAAGCTTACTGCGAGAGACTGCACCGCGAACCGCAGCCGCCAGCCAGGAGCCGGTCGCGGATCGGCCACTGGCTCCCAAGCCGCCACAATTCCCTGTCAAAGCCAAGCGGATCATCTTCCTGTACATGGATGGTGCGACATCCCAGATGGATACATGGGATTACAAAGCAAAACTCCAGGAAGACGACGGGAAAGTCGGTCCCGGTGGAGGGACGCTGACCGCTTCGAAATTCAAGTTCGCCCAATACGGTCAAACAGGAACATGGGTTTCCGAACTCTACCCTAACGTGGCCCAACACGTTGATAAACTCTGTTTCATACGTGGATTGCATACCGACACGCCGGCTCATCCCCAGGCGGTCATTCAACTGCATACGGGCGCCGCACAAGCACAACTGACTCGCCCATCAATGGGCGCCTGGTTGATGTATGGATTGGGGACCGAGAATCAGGATTTGCCTGGATACATCACCATCAATCCACCACCGAACTTCGGCGGTGCGGTCAACTACGGCAGCGCCTTTCTGCCTGCCCACTACCAGGGAACAAGGATCAATGACAGTGGTTTTCTGCCGAACCTCAAGGCACAAACAGCGACGTCGTTGCAACGACGTCAGATCGATCTGGTTCAGTCAATGAATCGGGATCTCGGCGCAACGCCGGGTGCTCCTGACCAGCTTGAAGGTGTCATTCAATCCTATGAGCTGGCCTTCAAGATGCAGGGAAAGGTCCCTGAATTATTGGATATCTCGAAAGAGCCTCAACATGTACTCGATGCTTATGGCGTCAAACCTGGTCCCGACGGCGCCTTTGCGCGTCAGTGCTTGATGGCCCGACGTTTGAGCGAAGCTGGTGTGCGATTTGTCGAGATCTGCCAGCCTGGTTGGGATCACCACACGAATCTGCATAAGGGGTTAATCAAGAACTGCGCTGCGACGGATCAGCCGACCGCCGCTCTACTCGCAGATCTCGAACAGCGAGGGATGTTGGAAGATACCTTGGTGTTGTTCGGAAGCGAGTTCGGTCGGCTTCCGACCGCTCAGGGACAAGACGGCCGCGATCACAACATTACAGGTTATCCGATGTGGTTGGCGGGGGCCGGAGTGAAGAAAGGATTTTCATATGGAGCCACTGACGAGTATGGAAGACATGCCGTCGAGGGCCGCATGCACACGACCGACCTGCATGCAACATTGCTGGCGTTGATGGGACTCGACCACGAGACCTTAACCTACCGCTATGCGGGTCGTGATTTCCGATTAACTGATGTCAAAGGGAATGTTGTCCGAGAGATCTTTTCCTGAAGTCAAAGACGTCTTGAACGCGGGTGGTCGCAATCGACCACCCGCGTTCTTTTCATTTCGGATTTGATTGCAAGATCAGAAGCGAATCGCCATTCCAATCGTATATATAAACGGTGCAAGGGCCGACGTTTGTACGAAGAACAAAATCAGTCCAAGTAACAGCAAAAACAACAGAACCGGCAACAGCATGTAGTGACCACGTTCTGCAAAGAACGTCATCGTCTCGGCGAACAGCGAGATTAACGACCGAGATCCCGTTCGTTGTGGGTCGCTGGCAATTGAATCTGGTGTCGTTTGTGGCAACGCTTCCCAACCGGTGGTCAACGTTGGCACGGTATCGTCCCATGCCCGAAACGGATGTGCTCCCCCGCGGCGTCTGCGTTCCCACCAGCCCAAAGGGGAGATCAAAACGAAGTAGACGACCGTCAAAAACACGGTCATTACCAGCCGCCCTTGAAGATGAGCCAGTCCCATCCAGAGTCGACGGGGCCAGTAAAGCGATTGAGGTAACGCAGTCCCCAGGAAAAGCAGCACCAAACCGGCAGTCATCATACTTCGCCAGAACCAGTCGATCTGGCTGATGACACAAAACCAGCAAAATCCACCGAGCAACGTAAATAGCCAACCGATCGTCAAACCGAAATTTGTCAATTGGCGGACCTCGTCCGTCTCGCGCCTTTCATCGAGTCGGCGGAGATATCGTGATCGCGTGAGGACATGGTTAGCCTCAGTCGAGTTCAAAACGTTGAAGCCATTTGGCACGAGCAGCCTCGTCCATTGGAGGGTGTGGTTGACGGGTTCGTTCCAGATACCGGTTCCCAACGACAAGGTTGTCGATCTCGGTAGCCATGAAACAACGATAGGCGTCTTCAGCGGTGTTCACGATTGGTTCACCACGAACGTTAAACGACGTATTGACGATCACACTGCAACCGGTCTGATGTTTGAAATTGGATATGACGCCGTGCATAAACGGATTTCGCTGTGCGTCAACGGTCTGCAACCTGGCTGAATAATCGACGTGGGTTACTGCGGGGATATTGGATCGGGTGAGTTTCAGCAGGTCGATACCGAACTTGTCTTTCTGTTCGACAGTTTTTCTCAGCCTTTCAGCGACCGGATAAACAAGCAGCATGTAGGGACTTTCCTGGCGGCAGTCGAAAAAAGCGTCTGCATCTTCGGCAAGTACCATCGGCGCAAATGGTCGAAACGATTCACGAAACTTCACCTTCAAGTTCATCCGAGACTGCATACTTTCGGATCGGGCGTCGCCGAGAATTGATCGGGAGCCAAGTGATCGAGGCCCAAATTCCATACGCCCCCGTGCGACCGCTACGACTTTTCCATCTGAAATGTCGGCTGCAATTCGGCGTTGTAAGGCTTCGTCATCAAAGACATCCCAGACAGCGCCAAGTGCGCGAAGAATTGCGTCATCCCGGGACGATTCCGGAGGGATATCAGGCCCTAAAAACGCTCCTTGCATTCCGTCAGGACTGGAAACCGACCTGGGCTGACGTAACTCACGATGCCAGAAACTCAATGCCGCACCGAGTGCCCCTCCTGCATCACCTGCCGCAGGCTGTGTCCAGATATTTTTGAAGGGACCGTCAGACGATAGTTTTCCCGTTGCCACGCAGTTTAAGGCGACACCACCTGCCAGTACGAGCTGGTCAAGTCCGGTGCTCTTGTGGATAAACCTGCCCATTCGCAAAAGAGCCTCATTGATCACGGCCTGGATACTGGCTGCCAGATCCATTTCCCGTTGCGTAATCTGCGACTCGGGCTGACGAGGCGGACCATCAAACAATTCATGAAATGCTGCTGACGTCGTGGTCAGCCCTGTGGCGTAACCGAAATACTTTTGATTGAGCAGCATCGTTCCATCATCCATCAGGTGAATGACATGCTTCAGAATCCGATCGGCATAGATCGGCCGTCCATAGGGGGCGAGGCCCATCAACTTATATTCGCCGCTATTAATTTTGAAACCGCAGTAGTATGTAAATGCCGAATACAACAGTCCAAGCGAATTGGGAAAACGGAGTTCCTCGCGAAGATCAACCGCCGACTCCGACCCAATGCCCCATGTCGCCGTGGACCACTCACCAACGCCATCGATGGTGAGGATTGCAGCCTGGCGAAACGGAGAGGGATAAAATGCGCTCGCTGCGTGTGAGCGATGATGGTCGACAAAATGAATCTTTCGTTTAACGTCCAGTTCCGCCGAAATTTCACGTTCGAGCCAAAGTTTTCTGGTCAACCATTCCGGCAGCGTATGCAGGAAACTGCGAAGACCCTGCGGTGCCGTCAACAGGTATGTCATCATTAAGCGTTCGAAATGAACGAGCGGTCGTTCATAAAAAACGATGTGGTCAATCTCACCGATATCGAGACCAGATTGCTCAAGGCACCAGCCGATGGCGTGATGGGGAAACGACGGATCACCTTTGATTCGTGTGAATCGCTCTTCCTGCGCAGCGCCGATGATTTGCCCATCAACGATCAAAGCAGCGGCAGAATCGTGATAAAAAGCGGAAATACCAAGAATCGACGTCATTGAACCCCTTCCGTCGAAGGCAGTTGGCTTTCCGTCTTGTCTAATACCAGATTCAGTCGGCGACTAGTCGGCTGAACGTCAGCCTTCAACAGGATGACTGAGGCTTCGCGGCTGGAGAGTTCAGCAGGGAGCGTCCAGCTCAACTCGGCTCCTTCCACCAGCCCGAGATCACTCCAATCTTCCGTATCGTAGCGTTCAACGGGATCGTAGGTGGAAAGCCAAAGACGAGCCGACTTCAGCCCAGCACCGCTCAGACGAATCCTGCTTAGCGTTACGGGCTGCTCCAAAGCAACGAGCACCGTCGGGGTGTCGAGTGGCATCGTTGGTAGCAACTCATCCGTATCTGGATACGTAAATTCAAACATTCCGGCATCGGATTGTGGCTTTAAATCCAGATTAAAAGGCAACCAGTCATTGATTCGGACATCGGCGGAAGTCGATGACTTGAGCCCGAGAAGCTGCGGGTAATCTTGTTCCAATCGATCGACGGTTTGCCGTGCGAGAAACGCGGTGGCACGGGGTCCCGGATGACCGTCGGCCGGATTGATGCCCCAGATCAAGGCGTTCGGTCCGGTGGTTTCCGTCTGTGGAAATCGCTGAATGAACGCGGGAAGATTGTCGAGAATCGGAATCCCCGCATCGCGCCAGAGCGGCAGAACTCTGTCATAAGAGAACGCAATTCGCTCGGCGATGGGAGCCTCAGGCAACGTGATCATCAATCCCGGAATTTGAACTTCATTGAGAAAGATGCTGACATTTTTGACGGTTTGGCGATAGAGAGTGAAGTTTTCACCGTCGTGAATTCGACGCAGCCAATCCGAATATTCATAACCAAATTCAGCCCCGAGATAGCTTTTTGCCAGCTTGTCGTTTCTTCGGGCATTGAACAAATCGAGCAATCGAGGTGTCACTTGCCGAAGCAGTGTTTGAACGCGTCCGGGAATCGGGCTGGCAAGTTGGCTTGTGTTTATCTGTTTTACAATTCGCTCGTCTGGATCGTTAGTAACAAACCCCCACAAGATCAGATCCGGTCGAAATTGCGGAACAACCTTTCGTGCCAAGTCCAACTCTTCATGCGTCGACATGCCGGAACGCCCTGCTGCAATGACTTCGACATCGTTGTAACCTCGGCGTTGTAGTTCGATGGCAAGCTGACGCCACCACATGTGATTCAACGTCAAATAGGGTGCGCCCCAGACGTACGAGTCACCCATCACGAGAATTCGACGCTTCTTGATTCGTTCTTGAGTGACCTCGTGACCAACCCATGCACGCACATCGGGTGCGTTCGGTGTCGTCAATTTGGGCAAGAGTACTGCGCGTGATTTACGATTGAGGTTCAAGTCGATCACTCGGTTATGACGCTTCCATCCATCGGAAGCAACAAGACCTCGACGTTCTAATCCGGCGAGGATCCAGTGATCGAACAACACAGCGAATGCGGCGACAACGACCAACGAAACGACTGCAGAACGAACGGAAGTCCACGGGCAGATTCGCCATGTCTTTCGTCGCCATCGGATGTTAGCCAAAGCCCGCATGAGCGAACCGCACCCTGCAAAAAAAAGGGAAAAATCAATTGTCTTGCGAGGATAGTGACTTGGAATCGCTGACGGAAGCCACTGAATCAGAAGACCGAAACGGACTTAAGAGACACAAGTATCCTTGCAGAAAAATGTCCGGTCGAGTGAGATCGTCTACTTCTTCGTATCGAACGAGTCTCGACGTTGCCTCTTAATGAAGGAACAGACGATGTCCGCGTTTATCTATTGCCTGAACGCCAGCACAATTCGACCGACACCGATTCTCGACAAGATTCGGATTGCCGGTGAGACGGGATACTCGGCCATCGAACTTTGGCACGATGAGATTGAGGCGTATGTTGCTGCGGGCGGAAAGCTGATGGACATACGCAAGGCGCTGGACGATCAACGGCTTCAGCTCCCAACGACGATCTACCTGCGTGGGTGGTGCGACACAACCGGGGCCGAACATGCCGCGGGACTCGACGAATGTAAGAAGCGACTGGAAGACGCCGCGAAACTCGGGGCGATCTATTCGATCGCCAGCCCGGCGGGAGGGAAAGTCGATGTGGCCCTGGCGGCTCGGAATTATGCCGAACTGCTGAATCTGGGTCTGTCGTTCGGTGTTAAGCCCGCGATGGAATACCTGGGTTTCGTTGAACAGATTAACACGATCGAGTCGGCACTTGAAATCATGAACCTTTCCAAACATCCAGAAGCGACGATCGTCGTTGACCCGTTCCACAACTTCCGAGGTGGTGGCCCGTTCTCATCTCTCAGCCTGCTGCGTGGCGACCAGATTGCCATCAGCCACTTCAACGATTCTCCTGCGTCACCGCCGCGTGAACAGCAGCATGATCACAGCCGCGTTTTGCCAGGACAGGGTCATTGTGATCTGAAGCAGTGGCTGGGACTGCTCAAGCAAGCAGGGTACAAGCGATGGTTGTCACTGGAGTTATTCCGGGAAGACCTGTGGGCACGCGATCCGAAGGAAGTGGCTCGGATCGGACTTGAATCGATGAAGGCTGTGGCCGAAGCTTGAACGAGTCTGTTACTGAATGTTCCGCTGTATGACCGCTTTCGGTCATACAGTGCTCTTTTCAATCGAGGTTTAGAAGTAAAAGTCGCTGCGTCGGAGAAGACTCCGATACAGTGGTACGTTGATGGATATCAGTTTCAATTCGTTTCGACGGACTTCCTGATCCCTGGCCAGTGTGGTGGCGCGACAAGGAACGAGATCAGCACGAGCAGGCCAAACAACGTATGGGCCATAGTGAAGACCCATTTGGGCGCGTCGTAGAACATCACGTTATGGACGAGATTGGCCATGAAACTGCCTGAATAAGTTTCTTGCCGGGCAAGCACGCGAAGTTGATGTTCCCATTCTGTCAAAGGACAGCTGATGCCTGCCCAGGCCTCGGCAACGACGATTGCGATCATCAACAGATGCCCGCATCGCCACCAGAAGTTTCGTGCCCATTGATGTCGGTAAATAATTCCAACCCAGATTGCCGGGAGCCCCAAAACCACCGTCAGGAAGTAAACCAGGTGGATGAGCATCACTGCGTCGGCGGCGAGTCGATAGAAGAGCGTCATGTGATGAACTGCGGTAATTGTTTCAGATTGTTCCTGGCGGTCCTCGCGACTTTTTGGTTTTCAAGAGGTAGTCGGGCGTTCAAATTTCAAATTTGAACACCCGACCCCAGTTTCAACGCACGCGACCCCGGAATTCAACGTGTTTCCTTGTTTGAACTGGGGCCAAACAGTTTTGTCACGCAATCTGCAATAATCTTGTTCTCGCCTTCGGCTTTCTCCTTTTGAAGTGCCTTCCATAACTCGGCACCGCGATCAACAGTCGTCTTCAGTTTGACTGGCAGTCGATCGTGATCAATCGGAGTCACTTTCGTTTTGCGTCTTTCGGCTTCGAGTGCGGTGGGGATATCCTTGATGCGACAAACCGACACGAAATCAACCAGGCCCACGAGAAGCGGGTTCACTCTTCCCGCGATCAACGATCGGGCATCGTCTTGAAAACCGATCAGGGGTTTACCGAGCGTCCAGGCGATGGCCGCTTCCGAAACAGCCCCTTCATCAGGAACTCGACCATTCAAATTCCAGACCATGGCATCGCAAGCAATCGCCAATTGATAGACATCCAGAGCGAAGATCGCTTCATGCAAAAACGAACCGGCAATTTCAGGGGCCCAGCCTTGTTCGATCAGGGCTTCACGTACGAGACGAAATTCCATTCCGTCCCGATGTGGTAGAAACACCGAATGACCCTGGCTCACCAGAACTTCGGCGATGGCAGTCATTTCATCACGTTCTGACTGATTAAACAGAGGTCCGGCGCAGTACACGCAAAGGGAATCCATGCGATCGATATTCCGTGAAAGAGAAGTCCGTGCCCATCAGATCAAAGCGCGCGGTCGAAATTCTATCGTCTTAACCGCCAATCACACAGACGTCGGCAATAAATGTTTGGTTATTTCGTGTGCCGTAAACGAGACTCTTTTTGTCCACTATCCCATACAATCGAAGAGAATATTAATTAGGCAACAAGAAGAACACTCATTGGCATCCATCTTCATTAATCCGAAGAATCAATCGGTGGAGATCGTCGTTTTTGGCTTTGCCACGAACAAAACGGCTGCGGTGACGAGTTCTGTCACGAACCAGACAACACGCAATAGACCTGCTGCGATCAGTGCCGTTGAGGGCCCAATCTCGGGATGATCTTTGAGCGCCTCGATCAAAATTCCCTCACGGACCCCGAATCCGCCCGGTGCAATCAGGACTACAAAGCCGCCCACCAGCGAAAGCGATGACGACGCCAGCCAAACAGGAAAAAGAGTCATTTTAAATGGCGCGTCTGATAACGACTGCAGGACGAACCCAAGGCTGAAGGCATGACAGATCCAGCCGATCGTCATCACGACAATCCCTTGAGAAATCAGCCCCGCAGAAATGGAAGGGGGGGTGTCACCGATTGACTTTTGGCCGGGAACGACCTTGCGTCCTAATTTCGTAAATAACCACGAACTGAACGGGGTCGTAGCGAACGTGGCGACAACAATGGTTAAGGGCCAAAGCAGAGGCTGCTCGTGCAACCAACTCCTTTGTAATGGTAACCACTTCGAAAAAGCTGGACCCAATGCTGATGGGGCCAGAGCCAGACCCAGCATCGCTCCCGTCGCCATGAACACAAGCGATTCGTACGCTGCGGTTACTCCCGCTAGTACCGGATTGACGTTGGCGCTTTTCGTCAGTGCACCTCGAATAATCAGTACCATCGCCTTCCCGGGTACGTATTTGCCAATTTGCCCGATGTGATAAGCTCTGATGGCCGTCCACCAATCCAGAGGTTGCTGCAGGCGACGCAATGTGGCTCGCCAAAACCAAATAGAGGGAAACCATCCGATCAGGTACGACAAGGCTGCAGGTATCAGCCACCAGGCATTAATCTGAATCGTTTTTGGCGGCGTCAATTTCCAAAGTTGAAATGCCCGTCGTCCGATAAATGCGAGCACAATCACAAATAAAATCATCTTCACCACCGGCCAGTACGACGTCTTTCGAACGTTTGGAACAACCGGTTCATCACCACTTCCAGAATTGTTGATGGAGTCAATTTGTGACATGGGCGACCTTTGCAATCAGATCGACAGTCCGGACCGTGGCACCACGTTGTGCGGCAACGAAGGCACGAGCCGAGTGGCCCATCCGGCTCGCTTCATCGGGATGACACAATAACTGGCGAATGGTCTGGCGAAGTTCATCAGGACCAGTAACGACTTTGGCGGCGTCTTGGGATAACAAGGCTTCTACGACGTCTTTGAAATTCCAGGTATTTGGTCCAAACAGAACTGCCGCTCCATATCCCGCCGGTTCGATCATGTTCTGCCCACCTCGGTTTGTCAGGCTTCCTCCGACAAACGCGATGTCCGCCAATCCCCAACAGGCAGCCAATTCCCCGAGCGTGTCCAATAAGCCGACGTGATTTCCGTGAGCGAGACTGTTCGATTCTATCGATGAATTCCCGTTATCGGGGACTGCACTGCGGCGAATCAGGCGGCACCCACGCTCTTGAATCAAATTCGCGACTTCGTCGAAGCGCTCTTTGTGTCGAGGAACGATGATCAATCGAAGTCGGGGGAATTCCTCTTTTAAAGCTAACCATGCGTCGATGGCATAAGCCTCTTCCGGGTCCTGGGTACTTCCCGCGATAAACACGAGATCTGAGGGATCCAGATGGAAAAAACTTCTCAGTTCATGCGTTTTTGGGTTATTGCGGTCTGATTCCGATCGATCAAATTTGATGTTGCCGGTTACGATCACTCGCTCAGCCGGGGCGCCCAACCCGAGCAAACGATCTTGATAGGTTTCCGTCTGAACAGCAAGAATTTCAAAGCATGACAGCAAACGCTTCATCAGTGGTTTTAATCTCGAATAGCCGCGAAAGCTTTTCGCTCCCATTCGTCCATTAATCAGCATCAAGGGAATCGAGCGCCGATGTGCCGTAAGGATCAGGTTTGGCCAAAGTTCCAATTCGACGAGCACGATCAGTCGGGGTCGAATCGCTGAAAGGGCGTTATTAATTGCCCAACTAAAATCCAGGGGGAAAAACGAAACGGTATATCGCGGGTACTTTTCTCGTGCGACATCATAGCCTGTTTCGGTGGTGACGGTGATAAACAGTTCGGCCAACGGAAAGCGAGCCTCTGTATCCTCCAGGACCTTCTGCAGCTGTATCACTTCACCGACGCTGACTGCATGAAACCACAAGCAAATCCGATCAGGGTGCTTCCGGGATAGCCGACCGGTCAGTTTCTCGTACCAGCCGCGCCGATATTTACCCTGCGTAATTCGGCGGTAGATCAGCACGGGTGCAATTGCCGCCAGCAGCAACAAGTACAGTCCGTTCAAAAGCCAGCCAAAAACCAGGAGCATCCTTCCCCTTTGCGGCAACGATGTCAAACGGGAGGGCGAAGCTCCCGCCGAGCCGCTCGGTCACTCCGTAAACCGGCGTCGCGGTTCGGCAGGTGCTTCGCCCTCCCAAACGTCAAATCGACATGACGCTCAAGTCGCGCCGTGGCACTTCTTATATTTCTTGCCGCTGCCACAAGGGCAGGGGTCGTTCCGGCCAACTTTATTTCCGTAGTTCCTGATTGGATCGATCGCTGGTGCAGTTGATCCATTCTGACTTGATCGGCTTCCGCCCCCCTGTTGTTCGAGGGCTGGATGATCATCAGGAATGTCGTCAACTGGTGACTCATGAACTTGTGAGGTAATTTGCCAGCGATCTGCGGTCGGCTCGGGGATTTCGACAGCGATCCGGAAGATCATGCCGGTGACTTGCGACGCGATCCGGTCCCACATTTGTTCGAAGGCACGCATTCCTTCACGGCGATATTCGACCTTCGGGTCTTTTTGTGCGTAACCGACCAGTCCAATCCCTGACTTCAACTGATCCATGAAATACAGGTGATCTTTCCAGGCGGTATCGAGCGTTTCGAGGACTACAGATCGTTCGGCATGGTGAATTTCGTAACGATATTTTCGTTCGAAGTCGTTCCTGAGATCACGTTCCAAAGTCGTTCGGTCCAACTCGGCTACCTTTTCTGGCGCCAGTTCCGTCCCGAATTCGTTATTAGCCCAATCGGCCAGCTCCTTTGCGGCAGCGGTATTGGTGACTCGATCGCCTGTCGCCGAGCCGACTTTTCGAAGAAGGTCTTTGCTGGATCGAGTCCCGAAGGTGGCATTCAGCAATTCTTCCAAACGCTTTGAAACTTGTTCACTGCGGGAAATAAACTGCGTACTTGTTTCCCGCAGCATCTGGGTCAAATCGGCCTTCGATTTAGACTCGACTTGCTCCGGTGTGAGCGACGTTTGAAAACGGCCGTTCGCCCACGTTGCCAATCCTTCACGGTTGTAACGAGCCGTCCCGTTAAACTCTTGCATATAGTGAGAAAGACCGACCGAGACCGGGAACTCGATTTCTTTGCGGTGATACAGATCCGTGATTTCTTTTTGGATCAGCTCAGCAGCATCTTCCGGTGGCAAGCCTTCAAACTGACTTGCCTGCATCTCAATTCCGTACTGCTGATGCAGCCACTCGGCAAGTGATTGTCGGCCCCACTTTTCATCGAGAAATACTTCCACCGGAGTAAAGTCGTAACGGCTGATTGACTCTAATGCTCGCTGGTAAAGGTAATCGTGCAGTTTTCCAGAATCATAGGAATCGGGGTCACCTTCGGTCAGAAAGCCTGCTTTACGAAGCTCTCGCTCGTTCGTGTTCAAACCGTAGTTGCTATTAACCCACTTTGAGAGAGCCTGCCAGTTCTGCTCGCGAGCATCGACCCCTTCCGGAATGTTGTCTTCAATCTGCTCGCGAATGCTTTCGTAAGCCTGGCGGTCCGCGCGATCCTTGAGATAGGCCTCAAGCTGATCGGGCGCCATATCGCGCACTTCTCGCAGCTTCAGTTCCAGACCGCATTGTTGTTTGACCCAGGCGGTGACAGTCTCCCAACGATAGTTCGGCTGCAGAAAGTATTCCGCCTTGAGCGTCAACTGTTTTTCGATCATGGCCAGAATCAGCGCCCGGCAATCTGCTCCCTCGAGCACCGACTGGCGGTACGAATAAACGCGTTTTCGCTGTTCGTCCATTACTTCGTCGTATTCGAGCAGGTGCTTTCGCTGTTCGAAGAATCGTTCTTCGACTTTCTTCTGTGAACTTTCAATCTGACGCGTCACCAGCGTGCTTTCGATCCGCTCACCTTCCTGCATGCCGAGACGGGCCAGCCAGTCCTTCACCCATTCTCCACCAAACTTTCGCATCAAATCATCTTCGAGCGAAATGAAGAAGCGGCTGGATCCATTGTCACCCTGACGACCCGCACGACCACGCAACTGAAGGTCGATTCGGCGTGAGTCGTGACGTTCAGTCCCGAGAACGTGAAGACCACCCAGCTCGGCGACTTCGCGACCTTCGTCTTCCATCCCTTCACGCTGAGCAATCTTCTTCGTCAGATCGTTCCAGACCGACTTGGGAACATCCAGTCGAGTTGGATAGAGAGGCCGGCCGTCCTCGTTCTTCATCTGCTTGAGTTCGTCCCAGGCCAGATATTCGGGATTGCCGCCGAGAATAATGTCGGTACCGCGACCTGCCATGTTGGTCGCAATCGTCACCGCATTTTTGCGACCCGCCTGAGCGATCGTTTCGGCTTCCCGTTCGGCATATTCGGGCTTGGCATTCAGCAGCTTGTGCTTGATGCCATTCTTGATCAGTTTGCTGCTGAGTTTTTCGGAATTCTCGATCGAGACCGTTCCGAGTAGAACCGGCCTGCCCGTAACATGGACTTCTTTGATTTCTTCAACGACCGCGTCCCACTTTTCACGTTCGGTCCGGTAAACGGCGTCAGGGTATGTAATACGGGCGAGCGGGCGATTCGTGGGAACCGTAATCACGTCAAGGTTGTAGATTTTGACGAATTCAGCCGCTTCGGTCATGGCCGTACCGGTCATCCCGGACAGCTTTTTGTACAACTTGAAGAAGTTTTGCAGGGTGATCGTCGCGAGTGTCTGGGTCTCTTCCTTGATCCGCACTCCTTCTTTGGCCTCGACTGCCTGGTGAAGACCGTCACTCCATTGACGACCTTCCATCATGCGCCCGGTATGTTCGTCGACGATGATGATCTCGTCACCACGCACGATATAGTTCACATCCCGTTTATAGAGATGATGAGCTCGCAAGGCGTTATCCAGAAGGTGCGGCCATTCCATGTTGCCGGCCGTATAGAAGCTTTCGACACCGGCCAGTTCTTCGGCGTAACGCACCCCTGCTTCCGTCAGGTGACAGGTGTGTTCTTTTTCCTTTACTTCGAAGTGAAGGTCACGCTGCAACTGCCGGGCGATCTTTTCGGCTTTGGGATACTTTGTCACGTCGTCATGAGCCCGGCCCGAGATGATCAGCGGGGTACGAGCTTCGTCGATGAGGATGTTGTCGATTTCGTCGATAATCGCGTAGGTCAACTTTCCTTGCACCTGATCTTCGGCGAACATCTTCATGTTGTCGCGCAGGTAATCAAAGCCGAATTCATTATTCGTGCCATACGTGATATCGCAGGCATAGGCTGACTTGCGATCCGCCGTATCCATATTGGACTGGATCGCGCCGATCGTCAGGCCCAGACCCATGTGCAGCGGACCCATCCACTCCATATCGCGCTGAGCCAGATAGTCGTTGACCGTGATGACGTGGACTGACCCGGCAAGTGCATTCAGGAACGCCGGCAGAGAAGCGACCAGGGTCTTCCCTTCACCCGTTGCCATTTCCGCGATCATCCCCTGATGAAGGATGTATCCGCCGACCATCTGGACATCGTAATGACGCATCTTCAGGTAGCGTTTGCCCGCTTCGCGAACCGCGGCGAATGCTTCAGGAAGCAGCATGTCCAGTGTTTCGCCGTCGGCAAGTCGTCGACGCATTTTGGAGGTCGTTTCGCGCAGTTCTCCGTCACTCAATTTTTCGAGATCCGGTTCCAATCGATTGATTCGATCGAGAAACGAACCGGGAAGAATCACCGATTTCCCGCTCTTGTCGCGCGAAAAGCCAATGTTGCGAACTCGACGTTCGTTCGACGAACCGAAGATGTTCGTGATGAACCGTTCAGCTCCGCCCAGTACCAGGTTGAAGGCATCGCCGACTTTATCCAGAATTTCCATGATTCATCCGTTGAGTAACAAGCTGCGCAAACCGTGTCAGATTCCAAGCAAAACTTGGACTTAATCACATTGGACACATGAGACTTGCGCTTTCCATTAACGACCTTAGCAGGCTTCCTGCCACCAAAATTCCTGCCAGCCTGACAGGGGACACAGCCTGGTCAGCCATGCCAAATGACTGGTTCGGTTGCCGAAACCGCCAGAACGATTCGATCGATGCGACGTAACTTCCTTGCCAGGCGCAGTTTATTTGGCTGTCCAAACCGGGTCAATGCCGCTCCGCGCCGTGACAAAACTCGACCCAGATTACCAATACGCAACCGTTATGCCACAAATCCCCTGTTTGCAATCTCTGCACCGGAAATCGTCGGGCTTTGTCGAACACCTGACTTACTTGTGCCACCGCTTGACCGTCCCCGGTCAAGCGGTGCTCTTCGACGAAAGTAAAGAAAAGTCACTGCTTCTCCGAAGACTCCGATGCCGTGGCACAGAAACCCAATCGAAAAATCTCGCAAAGTACTATGGTTTAACGATCGTTCCATCCCGGCGACGCAGAGTGCCCCAGCGGAAATCGAAAGAAGGATCGTCGGTTACAGGAAATTTTGCCGCAAGCTTCTCGTCCATCTCGATTCCAAAGCCAGGTTTGTCGCTCGCATAGAAATAACCTCCCTTGAGCTCCGGACAACCGGGGAAGACATCCTGTTCAGCCTGAGTGAACAGTCGAGCCTCCTGAATCCCGAAATTCGGTATCGCCAGGTCGAGATGCACATTGCAGGCGTGTCCCACGGGCGAGACGTCACCAGGTCCGTGCCACGCCGTCCGGACCGCGAAGAATTCACAAAAGGCGGCGATCTTGCGAGCCATCGTCAGACCACCCACCTGTGAAACATGAATCCGAATAAAATCGATCAACCGCTCCGATATCAGAGGAACCCATTCGTTGGGATTGTTGAATAACTCCCCCATCGCGATTGGAGTGCTGGTCTGTTGCCGCAATTGTTTAAAGTATCCTGCGTCCTCTGGCGAAAACGGGTCTTCCATGAAATAGGGTTTAAATTTTTCCACGTCTTTCACGAGTTGAATGGCCAGCACCGGAGGGACGCGTTCATGAATGTCGTGCAATAATTCGACGTCGTCGCCAAGCCTGTTTCGAATGTGTTCAAAAAGTTTTGGGACTAACCTGACATAGGGTCCTGGTTCCCAGACATCGACCCGTCGGTTTGATGGGGCTGGTTCATCGACGGCGCTGGTCGCACCTCCAGAACCGTACGTTGCCAATCCAGGAACAGAACACTGAATTCGAATATGTCGATAGCCTTCGGATTGGAATCTGGCGACCGATTCTTCCACGTCCTGAAACGTCTTTCCCGAAGCATGACGGTAGGTATCAACCGCTTCGCGACATTTTCCTCCTAGCAATTGATAAAGCGGTAAATTTGCCCGCTTGCCAAGGATGTCCCAAAGAGCCATATCAACGCCGGAAAGCGCGTTTCCTAGTACGGGTCCGTTTCGCCAATACGAGCTGACGAACGACGACTGCCAGATATCTTCGATGCGAGTCGCATCTTTACCGATCAGAAACGGTTTCAAGAATGTCTCGACCGCCGTTTCCACAGCCCGGGCACGCTGAGTGAACGTCGCACAGCCCAGGCCATAAAGACCTGGTTCATTCGTCATCACCCTCACCACAACCAGACGAATCTTTGCCGGTGCGGTAAGAAACGTTTTGACGTCAGTGATTCGCAGCGGGGGCGTCCCCCGAGCCGCCTCTTCGGCGATGGTGAGGGGTTTATCGTCTGCCCCAAACGCGCTGCGGACCAGCCATGGAAGTCCGATGGCACCCGAACCGAATACCGATGATTTCAGCCAGTCGCGTCGATGCATGAGATCATTCTCCGTTATCGTTGGTCTACAAGATGATGTTGGCCGGTCCGTTTCGGCGAACTGGTGACGAGAGAGATGCTGAAACTTTAGCTACGTGATTGTCGAAGATTGCCAGGATTTACGACGAACTTCAATGGGTATCACTGTGAATCCAGGCTTTGAGGGTGCACGAAGCGTGATCATCGGATTACCATTTCAGCTCGTCCGAAACGTTCGAAAATACTGCCGCAAGCCGACGGCGACTGATTTGCATTCTTGTCTCAAGGGAACTTCATTCATGTTTCATACTGTCGCCCTGGAAAAATTTCTGCGATCGGTAGTTCCACGTCGCCAAATTCTCGGACTGGCGATTTGTTTACTTTGTTTGAAGGTCGGTGTTGCACAGGAAACGCTGGTCGGTGGCATCGAACGAGTCACCCAGCAGCCACATTTCAAACACGCTCATTGGGGAGCATTATTCGTCGACCTGAATTCGGGAGAAGTGGTCTTTGAGCGGAATGCGGACAAACTGTTTGTCCCCGCATCAACAACAAAACTCTTTTCGGTCGCCAGTGCTCTTGATGCCCTTGGTGCGGACTATCGGTTTCTGACCCCGGTCGTCAGAAAAGGCGAGATCTCGGAAACGGGCGAGTTAAAAGGCGATTTGATCCTGGTCGCCTCGGGGGATCTCAGTTTTGGTGGCCGAACTACCCCGGAAGGAAAGATCGCTTTCACGAATGGGGACCACACCTATGCCAATGGAAATCCCGATGCGGAACTGACCGAACCTGATCCGTTGGCAGGCTTGAACCATCTGGCGAAGCAGGTCGCGTCGGCGGGAATCAAACGAGTTCGCGGTGACGTGCTGATCGACGATCGATTGTTTGAACGAGCCGAATCGTCTGGAAGCGGACCGACCCGAGTCTCACCCTGCTCGATCAATGACAATGTCGTCGACATCGTGATCACACCCTCCGAAGTCGGGCAGTTGGCAAAATGGACCTCGCGACCTCAAACGGCGGTAATTCAGATCGAATCGAAAATCGTCACGGTCGAGGCTGACAAACCGCTGGAAATCATGCTTCGTGATGTCGGGCAAGGACGAATTTCGGTGTCTGGACAAATTCCAAAAGGACATAAGCCGGTCCTGAGGGTGCAAGAAGTTCCCGATTCTGTTGCCTTCGCCCGGACGCTCTTCATCGAAGCGTTGCAGCGAGCGGGGGTCACTGTCGATGCCCCGACGTTAGGTGATTCGCCGTCACTGTCGTTGCCAGGTTCAGCCGAAGTCAAAACGCTGCCGCAGGTTGCCGTGCTGACATCACTACCGTTTTCAGAATCTGCCAAACTGATTCTGAAGGTCAGTCACAACCTGCAGGCGAGTACGCTCCCCTTACTCGTGGCAGTGAAGAATGGTGAACGAACACTCGCGGCGGGACTGAAACGACAGCATACATTTCTGAAGCAGGCAGGAGTCGATGTCGACACGATATCGTTTGCAGGAGGTGCCGGTGGAGCAAGGGGCGATTACACGACACCACGAGCCTCGGTTCAATTACTGACTTATCTGTCGAAGCGACCTGATTTCCCTGCGTACAAAGACGCGCTTCCCCGGTTGGGTGTCGACGGCACGCTGGCAAAGAATGTTCCGCCGGAAAGTCCAGCTCGAGACAATGTGCAGGCAAAAACAGGAACACTCTACGCCGACAACACGATGAACGGTGCAACGTTAATGACAAGCAAAGCCCTCGCAGGCTACATGACAACAGCAAAAGGCCGGAGTCTGGTCTTCGCTCTGTTCGTCAACAACGCCCACATTCGCGACGGGATCACAACAAAAACGTTCGGCGACGACTTAGGCAAAATCTGCGAAAACGTTTACCTGCACCAATAGTGTTCTTCTTAGTCCTGTAGTGTGGGACGAGTCTTCGACTTCATTTTCCCTCATTTCGTCGTGGGTTTCACCGAAATATCATCGAATTGGAAAGAAAGAAGAAAGAATATGAGGAACATTCTTCGTTTGCCTTTCGTCATCCTCACCACCGCAGTTTTACAGTTAATAACGGTGGCCCAGGCTGACGACTACGAGCTTGAAGTGATCGGTGACCTTCCGCTGGGAAAGCTTGCGTTTGTAACCAGTGGTGCGTTCGGACGTACGGGAACAATCGTTGTCGTTGGACAAGAGGCGAAAGGCTTTACCGGTGATCGTCCGGAATTCATCGACGGTGGCAAGAAGATCATCTACTCCAATCAACGGGGGCGCACTTCCGCTTTGTACGTCCGTAACCTGTCGGACGATTCAATCGAGGAGATTTCGACCGGCATGCCAGACTTCGATCTGGATTCCCCCTCGCTGTCCCAGTCTGGAAAGAAATTGGCGTTTGTTGCCTGGCCAGCAGGTCGTAAGTCTTGCCACATCCATGTTGCTGACACGGATGGGTCTCACTCGCGGCAATTGACCGAGGGTGAGCATCACAACTGGGGTCCTCGATGGTCCCCCGACGGAACGAAGATCGTGTTTGAATCGACTCGCGACGATGAACGGCAAATTTATGTGATGGACGCCGACGGTCAGAATCAAATCAATCTCTCCAACGATAAAAAGATGAGTCATGCTCCATCCTGGTCACCAGACGGAACGCACATTGCCTATATGTCTGGTAGCGAAAATAAGACCTGCAGTATCTACGTCATGAAGAACGACGGGACAGAAAAGCAGAACATCAGTCACAGCTTGACTCGCGACTCCGAACCAACATGGTCATCGGATTCAAAGTGGATTGCATTTACACGAACTGCTTCGAAGCCTCCAGGACCCGAGACCATGGATATCTGGATCATGAGGCGCGACGGGCTGGAACAGCGTCAGATCACCCGCAACACCGTGCGAATGTCGTCTTACGAGCCAAACTGGTCCCGCTAAACAGGCCTAGAAATGGCGTGGCTCCAAAACAAATCGCGAGGTTCACGTTCTGGGGTCGGGCGTTCAAATTTCAAAATTGGCCGATCACGCGATCTCCAACGGCAAAGTTATTCAGTCGGCCAATTTTGAAATTTGAGCATCCGAACCCCTTCCAGATCATTTCGCCACGTACATTGTTTTCCCGTCATTAATCGTCTCGACCACTTTGATTTCCTTGATCCAGTTTCCGTTAAGATCAAATGACGTTCGGTAATTTCGCGTATTAAAATACACGAATTGACTTGTCAACGCGAAAACGACTTCCCTATTCTAAACCCATCACGCGACGCGCGGTAAAAGATGCTGCGCGTTTGGGCAGTGTGCTGGGGAAATTGGATGTTTTAATTGTTGTGTTTGGCGATCATCGCATCGCAACATGTTTCCGGGTAATTAATTGCGACTATGATCGAATGCTGATGGGAATCACGGCACAATGTTTGCCAATAGTGATTGGTTGAACAAATTTTAGGCGGACATATCTTGCCCACAGTCAATAATGAACTTCTGCGTCGCGATGTACGAACACTCGGCGATATGCTCGGTGATGTCATCCGGGAATTGGCCGGTACAGCCGCTTTGGAACGGGTTGAAGAGATTCGCAAAGTCGCGCGCGAGCGACGTGCCGGATCGCCCGAGGCTGAACATGAATTGACGAAACTGATTGCGGAATTGGACGAGCCGGCTGCTCGTGATGTGACCCGAGCGTTCAGTATTTTTTTTGACCTCGCAAATCTTGCGGAAGATCGACATCGAGTTCGGACCTTGAGATCGCGAGAACGGGAACGTCACCCGGAGCCTCGTAGCGAATCGATCGGCGACGCGATCTGCAAATTACGTGATGCGGGGTTTACCCCTGCAGAAACGCAGTCGGCCCTCGATCGACTCGCCATTGAGCTTGTTTTTACAGCCCATCCCAGTGAAGCCAAGCGTCGCAGTCTGCGAGTGAAACTTCGGCGGATGCGACAGGCACTGGAAGATCTTGATGGTCCTGACCTTTTGCCGCGCGAACGAAACAAGCTGGAAAATCTGCTGCGCATGGAAATGACCGTGCTGTGGCAAAGTGAGTTTCTTCGTCCTTCACGCCCGACGGTTCTGCAGGAAGTCCGGCGTGGATTAACGATCGCCCCGAGACTTTGGGAAGTGGTACCCGGTGTCTATGGCGACATGCGACGGGCGCTGGAAGCATGTTATCCGGGAGTCAAATTCCATCTGCCCGTCTTTCTTCAGTTTGGATCGTGGATCGGTGGTGACCGTGACGGTCACCCGCACGTGACTTACGACGTAACCGCTCAAACCCTGCTCTGGCTGCGTCAAGCTGCTGTGGAAGCTCATCTGGTCGAATGCCGGAGGTTATTCGAGTTTCTCTCGATCTCCTCTGAAGAAGTCAAAGTCGCAGATGTCCTGAAAGAACGATTGGCGCTAGCGATCCAGAAGTGGCCGGCGCTGACTGAACGGATGCAGCCGGTCGCCCCGATAGAAATCTGTCGACAATGGCTCGCCATGATTCGCTGGCGACTGGAGCAGTCGTTCGGAAGCAAAATCGGTGAAGACTTGACGACCGGAGCCTATCGAGACGGCGCGGAACTGGAGATCGATGTTCAGACCTTGATCGACAGTCTGCAGGGAAATCATGTCAAGCGACTGATCAACGACGAATTGCTTCCCTGGCTGGATCTGGTCCGGGTCTTCGGGTTGCACATGAACCGACTGGACGTGCGACAGGATTCCCGGCGACATAGCGAAGTAATGACCGAGTTATTGGCCAAACTCGGGGTGACGGAAAATTTTGAATCGTTGACCGAGGATGAAAAGCAAGCGGTGCTGGCCCGGACAATTCCGTGGCCCAGCGACATTCCACGAGACGGTCTTTCGGCAACAACAATTGAAACGCTTGAGCTGTTCCAATTACTGCATTCGGCCATGGCGAATTTTGGTCCGAGTTGTCTCGGAAGCCATATCATCAGCCTGACCAGTACTCCCAGTGACGTGCTGATCGTACTTTGGCTGTGGCGCTGGGCTCAGTCTGTGGCCAGTCCTCCAGGAACGGATGTGGCCAGTTTGAAAGATCAACTGGCGATCGCTCCGCTATTCGAAAAAATCGGCGATCTCGAGCGAGGGCCGGTCACTCTGGAGGCGATCCTTAAGCAACCGATTTACGCCGACCATGTCGCGCGGCAGGGTGGGCGTCAGATCGTCATGGTCGGTTATTCGGACAGCACCAAAGACGGGGGCTATCTGGCAGCCTGCTGGGGTTTGTACCGGGCTCAAAGTGACCTGCAACGAGTCGCCGATCGGTTTGGAGTCAAGCTGACGTTCTTTCACGGACGGGGCGGTTCCCTGGGACGTGGAGGTGGTCCGGCCGCACGTGGCATCTATTCGCTTCCCCCTGATGCACTTGATGGCAGTTTGCGTCTCACCGAACAGGGCGAAGTCCTGGCCGAGCGATACGACGACGATCAGATTGCTTACCGGCATCTTGAACAAGTGACATCTGCAACGCTGCTGGCCAGTGCCTTGCCCGCTCGTACGGCCAAACCGGCCTGGACGGTAATGATGGATCAACTGTCGCGGCGATCTTACGAAGTCTATCGCGATCTGGTGGACCAGCCCGGGTTTATCGAGTTCTTCGGCTCGGCAACCCCGATCGACGAAATCGAAAGTTTGAATATCGGCTCGCGCCCGGCCCGACGACGTGGCGAACGGACGTTAGCCGATCTACGAGCGATCCCCTGGGTCTTTTCGTGGACACAAAACCGCTGCATGATTCCCGCCTGGTACGGTCTGGGAACCGCAATGGTCGAAGTGTTGGACGGTCGGCCTGGCGACTGGAAGACTGTGTACGAAATGTTTCGACAATGGCCCTTTTTCCAGGCGACGATCGACAACGCCGCCCTGGCTTTGGCCAAAGCAGATACGTTTATCGCGGGACGGTATGCGGAACTGGTCCAGAACAGCGAAGTCCGCGAGCGAATCGGAACTATGATTGCTTCCGAACGAGATCGTTCGCGGCGAGCAATTCTCGCACTGACAGGCGGTGCCGAACTGCTGTCAACAACGCCGTGGCTGCAGGCTTCGATCGATGCCCGCAATCCCTATATCGATCCATTAAATCTGATCCAGATAGAACTGGTCCGCCGCCGTCGAAGCTTGCCAGCCGATACTCCGCCCGAAGACGCGGAACGACTACGTGGTCTTTTGCGACTGACAGTTCAAGGGATCGCTGCTGGAATGCGAACAACAGGTTGATTTTTCGACAGGGTCATCAACGTTCGAGGATTTCGATCGGTTCTGACCAAGGTGATAAAATGATCGAAGCCAGTGATCTGACAGTGAAAAGTCTCGGGACGTGCCGGATCGATTCTCCACTCGCACCGTTACTCGCCCAGCGGGTGCGCAGCTTTCATAATGTAGATGAAGGGGACAAGGTTCTTTTCGATGACACCCTTTCGGCGATGGCGGCCCGTAATGCCGCACCGAACGATTTGCCCGGATTCGAGCCTGCCGGGCCGCGCCGCAAGATCTTTTTCGATCCGTCAAAGACGCGAGCTGGCGTTGTCACGTGTGGTGGACTGTGCCCTGGTTTTAACGATGTGATTCGCGCCCTGGCGATGGAATTGTACTACCGGTACAGCGTGAAAAAGGTTTATGGTTTCTGTAATGGTTACCAGGGATTTATCGCCAAGTACGGCCGTGACGTTCTTGATCTGACCCCCGAGTTTGTCAGCCATATCAACGAACAGGGTGGTACCGTCCTGGGAACCTCGCGCGGTCAGCAGGACGCGGGCGAGATCGTCGATTGCCTGGAGCGGATGGGGATCAACATCCTGTTCATTATTGGCGGTGATGGAACCCTTCGTGGGGGACTCACGATCACGCAAGAGATCGCGGATCGGGGACTTAAGATCTCGGTAGTTGGCATTCCCAAGACGATCGACAACGACATCATGTTCATCGACCAGAGCTTCGGGTTTCAGACCGCCTTTTCGGTAGCGACCGAATCAATTCGTGCCGCCCACGTCGAAGCGCAGGCCGCACCCAACGGTGTCGGACTGGTCAGGTTGATGGGACGTCATTCGGGTTTTATTGCGTGCTATGCGTCACTGGCAAAAAGTGACGCCAACTATGTTTTGATCCCCGAAGTCCCGTTTTCCCTGGAGGGTGAGAACGGATTGTTGTGTCATGTCCGGCGACGAATTGAACGGAGTGGTCATGCGGTGATCGTCGTTGCAGAAGGGGCGGGCCAGGACCTGATCGGAAAGGCCTCAAACGAAACCGATGCCTCAGGCAATGTTCGCTTGACGGACATTGGAATGTATCTGAAGCAGCGGATCACAGACGATTTTCGCGAAGCAGGGCTGGAACTGAATCTGAAATATATTGACCCGAGTTACGCAATTCGAAGTGTCGCAGCCAACCCTTACGACAGCGTCTATTGTATTCGACTGGCGCATAACGCCGTTCACGCGGCGATGAGTGGCCGAACGGAAATGATTGTTGGTCGCTGGAATGCACGTTTTGTCCATGTGCCGATGACGCTGGCGGTCAGACAACGGAATCAGGTCGACCCCAATGGAGACTTGTGGATGTCGGTGCTGGAATCAACGGGCCAACCACCTGTCTTCAGGTGATCAAAGAGGGGGTCGGGCGTTCGACTTTCGAAATTGGCCATTGGGTTTTGATCATCAGAAGGTCGCCTGATTGGCCAATTTTGAAATTTGAACACCCGACCCCGGAACATTTCGCCATCCCCTTTCTCAGACGAATCCAAGCACGTGTGAGCTGTGATCGCCGGGAGAGGGATGCTCCTGCCGAGCCGCTAAGTCGATGCGAGTACCTGCTTCGCGGCTCGAAAGGAGCATCCCTCTCCCGGGGAAAGTCTTGTCAGCACGCGAAGTAACCAAACGCTGGTACTCGCAAGGTCTCCCGCAACCTTAATTCTACGTTAAGAAGTTTTGAGCAGGGGGTCGGGTGTTTCACAATTACCCGCCGCGGATGCATACTGGTAATGCTGGACCGTCATCGGCGCTGGTTCGCCTTGCCCGTTGTCTCCCATGCAATTGTCTCCAACCTGGCTTCAAACACGAGGAACATTCAATGCGCGTTTCCAATGCCTGCATCTGCGCCACCGTCTGTTGGCTGTTATCGATTTCGATTGGGCAGTCTGCTGATTGGGGAATGAAAGAGGGGACCCCCGAATTGAAGTCAGCGGGATCTCTTGCCTTTGGACCGGATGGAATTCTTTTTGTCGGTGACAGTAAAAGTGCAACAATCTTCGCGATTGCCACGGGAGACATAATCAGTGATCGATCGTATGTCGAGATTCAAGTTTCGGGCCTGAATAAGCAAATCGCGACGCTGTTGGAAACGACACCTGAAAACATTGCAGTCAATGACCTGGCGGTCAATCCGCTGACCTATGCCGCGTTCTTGTCGGTGACGAAAGGAAAGGGCGCTGACGCAACACCTGCCATTGTTCGAGTTGGCAAGTCAGGCAAACTGACCGAAGTCTCATTGAAGAAGATTCCCTTTCAGAAGGTTGTTCTGCCTGATGCCCCTGAAGACAAAGACGTAACCGCTAACGGTCGAACGCGAAATGCACGCAACGATTCGATCACGGACCTGGCTTATGCGGAAGGGAAGGTTTTCGCGTCAGGACTCGCCACCGGATCTTCCCCTTCCAGCGTGCATCAGATTCCGTTTCCGTTCACCGAAGGGTCGGCCGGTACCAGTGTCGAGATCTTTCACGGTGCGCACGGAAAAGTGGAAAGCACGTCAGCCATCCGGACGTTCGTTCCAATGAATATCAATGGCGAACCAAGTCTGCTTGCTGGATTCGTCTGCACCCCACTGGTCCGATTCCCAATCAGCGATCTCAAACCCGCTGAAAAGACCCGTGGAACGACCGTCGCCGAACTGGGTAATCGCAATCAGCCGCTGGACATGATTGCTTACCGCAAAGACGGTCATGATTTCCTCCTGTTGTCGAACTCGGCCCGTGGTGTGATGAAGATCAGTACCGAGAACATCGCCCGCAACGAAGGGATTACAGCCCCCGTAAAAGACACCGCCGGTCAGTCCTATGAAACGATCAAGGAACTTGCGGGAGTTGTACAGCTTGATCGTTTTAATGACGAAAGAGTCCTTTTGCTGGTTCAATCACCAGATGGGAGTCAGGATCTTCGGACTGTTCCACTTCCATAAAGAAATGGTGCAGACTTTGCTGCGTCTCTTGTTAATGATTTTGGAGAGCAGCCCGGTCGCACTCAAAACAGGAATTATCCATAAATTCGTACTCGTTTCATCAGATTTTGATGGCAGAAACGTCACAGGACGTTTGTGAATTGATCGTGATCTGAACAAAACGTTGCGCGTTTATGGAAATTCCTTTTCCAGGGTCCTAGATTTGTAGGATTCGATTGAGCTTGGCAGTTCGAATCAAAATCCTCGGCAAGCTTTATAAGCAGGCGATCCGGTTCGGAAATAAGAGAGATTGAAGGTATGGCTTGATGATTTCCAAACCCCCTATTGCCAGGCCAGTTTCCTCCGCGGAAGCTCTGAAAGATCGACCAGTATTCACTCCTGAACCAGTTGAACGACCAATATCCGATTTGCCAAAGCCAAATCTCGTTCCCGCCACTGAACCGGCAGGGACCTGGTGGGGTGCGATCAGAAGTCTCTTATTCTGGCTGATCACGATCGGTCTGTGTACGGGGGGCTGGTTCTATCGTGAGGCATGGTGGCCCTGGTTCTCAAAACAAATCGGCATCGTTGAAAGTGGCGCGGCGGCGGCGGCAAAAAAGCCACCGAGGCCACCGGTTCCAGTCGTTACGGCAATCGTCCAGCAGAAGGACATGGATGTCTTTATCAACGGCTTGGGGACGGTCACAGCCTTTAAGACCGTCACCATTCGCAGCCGAGTCGAAGGGGAACTGGTCAAAGTTGCCTTTACGGAAGGGCAGGTAGTTGAAGAGGGAAGCTTGCTGGCAGAAATTGACCGGCGGCCATTTGACGTTCAACTGCAGCAAGCCCAAGGCCAGCTCGCACGGGACGAAGCAACCTTAAAATCAGCAGACTTCACATTAAAACGCTATCAAGAGTTAACTCTTTCCAAGTCCATCACGGCACAGCAGGTTGACGAACAACGTGCCCTGGTTCAGCAGATGGCAGGCGCCATTCAGTCGGACCAGGCTGCCGTTGAAAACGCAAAGCTGCAACTTGCGTATTGCCACATTACGGCTCCGATCAGCGGTCGAATCGGTCTTCGCCTGGTTGATCAGGGGAATATCGTGCGGGCCAACGATCCGATGGGCCTGGCAGTGATTACTCAGCTTCAGCCGATCTCTCTCGTGTTTACCATTCCTCAGGATGATATTTCCCGTGTCCAGAAGCCGCAAAACAGTGGTCAGCCACTATCTGTCGATGCCTACGATCGCGATTTCAAAATCAAACTCGCTTCGGGAAAGCTGTTAGCGATCGACAATCAGGTTGATTCCACAACCGGTACGGTTCGCTTGAAAGCGGTCTTTGATAATGAAGACGGAATGTTATTTCCCAATCAATTCGTCAATGCACGACTTCTTGTCGACACCAGACGCAATGCGATCGTCGTACCCACGTCAGCAGTGCAGCGAAATTCCAATTCCGTATTTGTGTACGTTGTTCAAGAGGATGACACAGTCGACCTGCGAACCGTGAAAATCGGACTCGCAGAAGGATCAGAGACGTCCATTGAATCCGGACTGGCACCGGGCGAAATCGTCGTTACCGAAGGGATCGACAAGCTGCAGCCGAAGGCAATGATTACGACAAGAGAAAAAGAGAAAGAAAAAGAACGGGCAAAAGAGAACGCCGCTGCCGAGAAGAAGGGTTCAGACGAAAAGAGCCCGGATAACGATCGCAAAAAGCCAGAAGGAAATGACGAGAAACCAAAGTCCAGGGATGGAAAAGGTCCGCCGGAAAATGCTTCCGTCAGGAAGGGTTCGATATGAACCCGTCCCGGCCATTTATTTTGCGGCCGGTCGCAACCGTGCTGCTGATGGTGGCGCTCCTGCTATCAGGAATCGTGGCGTACTGGGAACTGCCAGTCTCCGCGCTGCCACAGGTTGATTATCCCACCATTCAGGTCGTCACCTTTTATCCGGGTGCCGGGCCTGACGTCATGACTTCGTCCGTCACGGCGCCGCTGGAACGGCAATTCGGTCAGGTCCCTGGCCTGACCCAGATGACCTCATCCAGTTCGGAAAGTCTGTCGGTCATCACGCTGCGCTTTGCGCTGGAGCTGAATATCGACGTTGCCGCTCAGCAGGTCCAGGCCGCCATTAATGTCGCGTCGACATTCCTGCCGAAGGACCTTCCCAATCCACCAATCTATACGAAGACGAATCCTGCCGACGCCCCGATTCTGACACTGGCACTGTCATCGGAGACCCTTCCTCTATCGAAAGTCGAAGACCTGGCGGATACTCGCCTGGCCCAGAAAATCTCGCAATTGGGCGGGGTCGGTATGGTCAGCATCAGCGGTGGACAAAAGCCCGCGATTCGCGTTCAGGCCAACCCGATGGCCCTTTCCGCTCTCGGTCTGAATATGGAAGATCTGCGGACCGCATTAGCAGCGGCCAACGTGAATCAGGCGAAGGGGAGTTTTGATGGCAGCCGTCAGGCTTACACGATTGGTGCCAATGACCAGCTATTGACCAGCGAACAATATCGTCAACTCATCATTGCTTATCGTCCCGGCGGGCCGATCAGGCTGACCGAAGTTGCAGACGTCACTGACGGTATCGAGAACGTTCGACAGGCCGCCTGGATGAACGAAACTCCCGCAGTCATCGTGAATATTCAGCGACAGCCGGGTGCTAATATCATTGAGGTCGTCGATCGCGTGAAGGCGTTGTTGCCGCAGCTATCCGGGACGCTGCCACCCTCGGTTTCGATCAAAATCCTGACCGACCGAACGTTGACGATCCGAGCGTCAGTCGAGGATGTCCAGTTCGAACTGATGCTGACGATTGGCCTGGTGGTCTTCGTGATCTTCGTTTTCCTGCGTAACTTCGCAGCAACGGTCATCCCCAGTGTCGCTGTGCCATTGTCGCTGGTCGGAACGTTCGGTGTGATGTACATGCTGGGATATAGCCTTAACAACCTGACGTTGATGGCTCTGACGATTTCGACCGGTTTTGTTGTTGATGACGCGATCGTGATGGTCGAAAACATCATGCGATACATTGAAGAGGGAGAATCGCCCCTCGAAGCATCGCTCAAGGGTTCAGAACAGATCGGTTTTACGATCGTCTCATTAAGCGTTTCTTTAATCGCCGTTTTAATACCGCTGTTGTTCATGGGTGATATTGTCGGTCGCCTGTTTCGCGAATTTGCGGTCACGCTCAGCGTGACAATCCTGTTGTCGGCGATCGTCTCATTGACGCTGACACCAATGATGTGCGCCAAGCTTCTGCGTCACACCCCACCATCGCAACATAGCCGTTTTTATAAGGCATCTGAGTATGCCTTCGAATCCGTGATCTGGTTGTACGGCAAAACGCTCACCGTTGTTTTGCGTCAACAGGCACTGACTCAGCTCGTCTCGATCGTGACGATTGTGGCGACGGTCTATTTGTATCTGATCGTGCCGAAGGGATTTTTCCCGGTACAGGATACCGGCGTGATCCTCGGAATTTCCGACGCACCTCAGAACATCTCGTTCGATGCCATGTCAACGCGTCAACAGGAATTAAACCGGGCCATCCTGGCCGATCCAGCGGTCGAAAGCTTGTCGAGTTTCATCGGGATCGATGGAACGAATACCACGATGAACACCGGTCGGATTCAGATCAATCTGAAGCCCCTCGAAGAGCGGAAGATCAGTGCGATGGAAGTGATTCAGCGGATTCAACCGCGACTGGCTTCCGTGACGGGCATTACGTTGTACATGCAGCCGATTCAAGATCTCTCTGTCGAAACCCGTGTCAGTCGGACTCAATATCAGTACAGCCTGGAAGATCCTGATGCGAAAGAACTGGGCGAATGGGCCCCGAAATTTGTCCGCAAGCTGCAGGAATTGCCTCAGTTGCGCGATGTTGCCAGCGATCAGCAGAACGCGGGCTTGCAGGCCAACGTCGTGATTGACCGTGACACAGCATCACGGATGGGAATCACGCCGCAGATGATTGACGATGCGTTGTACGATGCGTTCGGCCAGCGTCAGATTTCGATCATGTTCACACAGTTGAATCAGTATCGACTTGTGCTGGAAGTGAAACCCGAATTCAAGAATGAACCGCGCGATTTGAAAGAGATCTACATTCGCGCTCCCGAAGGGGGAATGGTCCCGTTAAACAGTTTTACCCGGATTGTCGAATCGACGACTCCGTTGACGATCAACCACCAGGGACAGTTCCCCGTGGTGACGATCTCGTTCAATCTCGCTCCAGGCGTTTCGCTCGGCGAGGCGGTCGAAGTGATCGCTGAGGCGAAACGAGAGCTCGAGCTTCCAGAAAGCATCGTCTCGGGATTCCAGGGGACGGCAGAAGCATTCCAGGCGTCGTTAAAAAACACACCGATCCTGATCCTGGCTGCACTGATTACCGTCTATATCGTGCTGGGCGTTTTGTACGAGAGTTACATTCATCCGATTACGATTCTTTCGACGCTACCTTCGGCAGGGGTGGGGGCGTTGCTGGCATTGCTTTATTGCAAAACCGACCTGAGTGTCATTGCGCTGATTGGCATCATCTTGTTGATCGGAATTGTGAAAAAGAACGCGATCATGATGATCGACTTTGCGCTGGAAGCCCAGAGAAATCATGGCAAGTCACCGCGCGACGCAATCTTTGAAGCCTGTCTGCTACGGTTCCGGCCGATCATGATGACGACAATGGCCGCACTGCTGGGTGCTGTGCCGCTCGCGATGGGAACAGGTGTCGGTTCTGAGCTTCGTCGACCGCTCGGTATTACAATTATCGGCGGGTTGATCTTCAGTCAGTTGCTGACTCTTTACACGACCCCCGTGATCTATTTGTGGTTTGACTGGCTGGCGACATCCATTGGATTCGGGACGAAATCGGGGTCATTGGAAGGAGAGGCTGAATGAGTCTCTCATCTCCCTTCGTGCATCGGCCTGTGGGAACAACGTTGCTCACGATCGCGATTACATTAGCCGGGGCGCTCGGCTACATGATGCTGCCCGTTTCGCCGTTGCCCCAGATCGATTTTCCAACTCTTTCCGTCACGGCAAATTTGCCGGGGGCCAGCCCGGAAACGATGGCCTCCGCAGTGGCAACGCCACTCGAACGACAATTCGGTCGAATTGCCGGAATTGCTGAAATGACTTCCGCCAGTACGCTGGGGACGACCTCGATTACGATCCAGTTTGATCTTGATCGCGACATCAATGCCGCAGCACGGGACGTTCAGGCGGCGATTAACGCGGCACGCGGCCAGCTTCCTGCCAACCTTCCTAATAATCCATCCTATCGGAAAGTTAACCCGGCAGATTCGCCCATCATGATGCTGGCGGTGACATCTGACACTTATACCAAAGCCCAGATGTTCGATGCGGCATCGACAATCCTTCAACAGCGGTTGGCTCAAATCCCCGGTGTCGGACAGGTGGGCGTTGGTGGTGGGTCAGCGCCGGCAGTTCGCGTTGATCTGAATCCGACGGTCCTGAACCATTTCGGCATCGGACTCGAAGATGTCCGAACGGCATTAGGAAATGCGAATGCCAATCGCCCGAAGGGCTCGATTGCCGATGATGAGCGAACCTGGGCGATTAACTCTACCGACCAGTTAATGAAAGCATCTGAATACGAACCATTGATGATTGTGTACCGCAACGGTGCCCCGGTTCGTTTGCGTGACGTCGCGAAGGTCACAGACTCGGTTGAAGATGTCCGCGCCTACGGCGTGTCCGATGACAAGCTTGACGGCAAGCCCAATCCCAAGCCGGCAATCACGATCATCATCTTTCGGCAGCCTGGCGCGAACATCATCGCCACGGTTGACCGCATCGTAGCCATGCTGCCGCAACTTGAGGCACAGATTCCTGCCGACATGAATCTGTCAATTGCGATGGATCGCACAGGGACGATTCGCGCTTCGCTGAATGACGTTCAATTCACACTGTTAATTTCGATCGGCCTGGTGATCCTGGTCGTGTTTCTATTCTTACGGGATTTGCGAGCCACGTTGATTCCCACCGTCGCTGTTCCTGTTTCTTTGATTGGAACGTTTGGTGTGATGTATCTGGCGGGATACAGCCTGGACAACCTTTCGCTGATGGCTCTGACGATCGCCACGGGATTTGTCGTCGATGATGCCATTGTCGTCATTGAAAATATCACCCGGCATATTGAAGCAGGCATGTCGCCGATGGAAGCGTCGTTGCTCGGCGCGAAAGAAATCGGCTTCACCGTTCTTTCAATCAGCGTTTCGCTGGTCGCGGTTTTTATCCCCATTCTGCTGATGAACGGAATCATCGGCCGACTGTTCCGCGAGTTCGCAGTCACCATGACAGTGGCGATCGCGGTGTCACTCGTGGTGTCTCTGACGACGACACCCATGATGTGCGCGATGCTGCTGAAGGCGAAAACAGACCAGCAGCGGGGATGGCTGTACCGGTTCAGCGAAAAGATCTTCGATGCCATACTTTATGTTTATGAGCGAACACTCACATGGGTACTAAGACATCATCGGTTTACGATGGTCGTCACCCTTTCGACGATCGGCTTTACGATCTATCTGTTTATGATTGCCAAACAGGGATTCTTTCCACAGCAGGATACGGGACGCCTGACAGGAAATCTGATCGCGGACCAGGACACCTCATTCCAGTCACTCAGACGTCTGCTTCAACAGTTTTCACAAGCCGTCAGTGAAGATCCGGCGGTGTCGGGAATGATTGCCTTTGTCGGTGGCCAGAACAGTGGCGCTTCAAACTCGGGAAGATTGTTCATCACATTGAAGCCCATCGAAGAAAGAAAGATAAAAGCGGATGACGTGATCGCTCGTATCCGCCAGAATACCTCCAAAATTCCCGGCGCAATGCTGGTCCTTCAATCGGTGCAGGACCTGCGGATTGGCGGTCGGGGAAGCAGCGCGCAGTACCAGTATACGATCAAAGGGGACAGCCTCGAAGAACTCAATCAATGGGGACCCAAACTGCTTGGCGTCATGCGCAAATTGGATGGAATTGTTGACGTGACGAGTGACCAGCAGAATAAAGGAATGCAGACGCGGTTGAACATCGACCGGGCAACAGCCGCTCGTCTGGGAATCAGCATGTCAACGATCGACAATACGTTGTACGACGCGTTCGGACAGCGACAAGTCTCGACGATTTATAAATCGCTCAACCAGTATCACGTTGTGATGCAGGTCGAGCCTGAATTCTCGCAGAATCCCGACTCACTGAGGCATATCTTTTTAAGAGGGCTGAACGATGCTCAAATCCCGCTCAATACGCTGTATCGGCAATCTGCAAACAATTCGGCACTCTCTGTGAATCACTCGGGGCAATTTCCATCCGTGACGATTTCATTCAATCTTGCGAAGAACACATCATTGGGTGATGTCGTTCCCAGGATCGAACAGGCTTCGCGAGAGCTCGGAATGCCCGAAAGCATTCAAGGAAGATTCCAGGGAACGGCACAGGCGTTTCAGGACGCAAAACAAAATCAACTGCTGCTGATCATTGCCGCATTTGTCACGGTCTATATTGTGTTAGGAATGCTTTATGAGAGCTACATTCACCCCATCACGATTCTTTCAACGGTGTTTTCGGCAGGTGTTGGTGCGTTCCTGGCTCTGCGGTATTACGACGCTGAACTGAACGTGATGGCAATGATTGGCATCCTGCTGCTGATCGGCATTGTCAAAAAGAATGCGATCATGATGATTGACTTCGCGCTGGAAGTCGAACGGAGTCAGGGCAAGTCGCCCGAAGAGGCAATTTTTGAAGCGTGCCTGCTGAGGTTTCGACCGATCACGATGACGACGTTGGCGGCACTGCTTGGGGGATTGCCGCTCGCAATGGGGACCGGCGTCGGTTCGGAATTGCGGACGCCACTTGGAATCACGATTGTCGGCGGTCTGGTCTTCAGCCAGATGTTGACCCTGTATACCACCCCGGTTGTTTACTTGTATCTCGACTGGTTCTGCGTCTGGTGGAGTCGTATCTGGAATCGTCAACGCGTGGCAGCAGGTGGCCGTTCCGCAGAAGAGGGTCGCGTCAGTGGCAGCAGTATTTGAGCGACAAGAAACAGGAAAATCGGGGCAAACACCAGCGTGCGCAGGATGACCAGGGCCGTGGGGGGAAGCGGTATCAGACTGGCAATTCCAAGGTAACAGAGCGTCAGGAAGAAGGTGATGACCAGAAGGCTGCAGCCGATTGCGGTCATCTGAGTCTTAAAGATTGCTCGTTCCGACATCGGCTCGAAATGCAGTTCGATTGTTCGCCGGCGCCTCACCGAACGATGAGTGGCATCCACGGTCTCATAGCATTTCACCAGTTCACCCCAGACATCGCGAGACGGTTGCTCAGTGGTGAGATTCTCATTCGAGGGATGCGCGACGTCGGCCATTGCCGATGCAAACGCCGCCAGCGCAGCTCGAGCGGTCTCGCTTTCACTTCCTTCGACCTGGTCACCGGCGATCTGGCAAATCCATCGTCGCGATGTTCCGTCCCGGCGAAGCGTGGCGACCCCTTTTTCACCACGAACGGTCAGCTTCCAGTCACTCGCCCCTTCGACCGAATTAATCGACCAGTTGGATTCGGGCAGCGACCGGCCGGCCAGAACGACACTCTGAATCATGACCCCTTCATTCGATGCTGCAGTTCTTAGACCTGTCACCTGATCGTAATCCCCGATCATCCAGCGGGGTAAATCGACATCATGTAACAACTCGTCATCGACTTGAGATTGAGAAATCGGAACCCCGGCAGAATCCTGCCCGATCATCCGCTGCACTTGCAGGAACTGAACTTTGCCAAGTTCACCATTCTGGATCGCCTGCTTCAATCGCATCACAGCCGAATCAAAACGGTGCCAGAACAGGGGCCATAACAAGACATTGTTATCGTCACGAATCAGACTTAGTTCGTAGGCGAATGTCGATCCTTGAGCGGCGCGAGGAATAAACAGTATTGGAATACCCGCTGCTGCCAGCTGCTTTGATCCGTCGAGGATCATTTGATCGCTGCCACCAACAATCACCGCGTCAACGTCCTTGGCGACGAGCAAATCTTCCCAATGCTCGACGAAGCTGACATTCTTTTGCCCGTGTAAAAGCGCATCAGTTTGAGGGGTGACCCGGACTGCGTGACTGAGCTGATGCCCGTCAACGCGGGAACCCAGTGCGTCAACGATCGGTTTCGCCAACAGGTCGTCACAAAACAAGGCAAAGCGCATGATCGTCCATTCGAATTGGTCACGGATTACTTCGACAGATCAAAGCAGGCCAATGTTTTTTCGTTGCGAACATAAAATCGCCCGTTGGCCAGAGCAGGCAACGCCCTGGTCGTTCCCGCGAGTAAGGATGCCGACGCCAATTCTTCGTAACCAGCCTTGGACAACCGAACCATTTTCAGCACACCATCGGTCTGCATGACTAACAGCTTTCCATCCGCAGCGATTAAGGTCGCATAACCAGAAATCGATTTCGACCAAAGTTCTTTCTGAGTTCCAGGATCAAAACACTTCAGCGAAATCGGCCCCCCGTCCTGCCGTCCGTCGATCCCATACACGACACCACCATCGAATATGGGCGTCGTATACTGACTGGAAAGAATTTCATTGCTCCAGACGACATCGACCGATTTTGCGGAAAGCTCAAGCCATTGCGCACCAATCCCGTAGCTGGCGGTCAACAAGGCGTGGTTGCCATTGATCACAGGAATCGCTCCGTTGACAGTGGGGCCTCGTTGGCCGAATGGTGTTCGAAACCTTTCTTCGCCTGTTGCTGGATCAAGCGAGACCAGATTCAATCGCGTGATACACAACAGATGCTGTGTGCCATCAATTGTCGCCAACACAGGGGCCGAATAGCTGGCCTGATCATTCACGGCCGACCAGACTGTCTTACCCGAATTGACGTCGAAGGCGACGACGCCCGCTTTCTTTTTGTCTCCACCCACATTCACGAACACTCGCTTACCGTCGACAAGTGGTGATGAACCGGCTCCGAAGTAACCACCGTTTGCACCAAAGTCTTCGTGGGTATTTCGTTCCCAGAGTTTCTTGCCCGACTTCAAGTCAGCTCGATACAGACCACCTTGAGCCGAATAGGCATAAATGGCGCCGTCATAGATCGTCGGAACGGCACGTGGACCGTTGTCCTCGACGATCTGTGCCTGAAACGTTGTTGGGTACGCTGTGTTCCAAGCCGACTCCCCTGTTTCCGCCTTAAAGGCGGTCAGCTTGTCGTTTCCCTTCTCACGATGAAACAAGACCACGAGATCGCTTGAAACGGCAACACCGGCAAAGCCCGATCCGATACGGGCATCCCAAACCTGCCTGGGCTTCCCGGCAGCCCACTTATCGACCAGCTGTTCATCGGCGGCAATGCCATTCCGATTGGGACCCAGTATTTGTGGCCAGTCTCTTGCGTCAAGTTTCTCGAAATCGAATGAGACTTGCGCCATCACGACAAACAAGCATGCCGTCAGACGGAATCGATTGAACATGAGTTCCTTCCCGTTTGAAATCATCATTGAGCTTTGGGAAATCCAGCGTCGAGCAGTTCCTGAATACCAGGCTTTAATGGCCGCACATCATAGCCTTGTTTCGAAAGCTCTTCTGCAGCAGCTAAAGCCCGGCGGCCGGCTCGACAGTGTGTATAGATGATCTTGTCCTGGGGCACGATCTTTAGTAACGCGCTGGCATCCAGACCCTTCTGGATCGAACTGATCGGCAGGGAAATCGCTCCTGTGACGTGAGCTTCATTCCATTCAGCCAGTTCCCGCACGTCGACCAGTACGGCAGTTTTGTCATTCAATTTTTTCTTGACCGTTTCGAGTGAATCACTGGTATGGTCCAGTGGAAGTTCCCTGATTTGCAAATGACGGAAATCGACCCGGTCACCATGTCCCAGCAGCGCAAGATGTCCTCGACGACGAGCCAGTCCAGGATGCAGTTGTCCGTCCAGGGTCCCTGATTTTGTCGCTTCATCGATATCTGCATCGACGATTTTCGTTCCATTCAAAACGACAGTGATGTGTCGCCCGTTGACCGTCACTTCCTGATGATTCCACTCACCAAGCGGCTTTAGTGAACCTTGTTTTGAAGCGACCAGGCCGTAGGCTGATCCATGATACTGGTACGGCTTCAACGCTTTGTACTGCTCAGCAGTGTCATCCAGAATCTGTAACTCGATCCCCTCAAGATGCAGACTCCCTTCTGCCAGTTTGGGACAGCGAATTCCCAGCCCGTTGTTAGCACCTTCTGTCAGTTTGAATTCAAACGCGACCACGAAATCGGTGTACTGCTTCTCAGTCAGCAGATTCCCTTTGCCACCTGCGATACAAACCAGGTTCCCATTTTCGACGGCATAGCTGGCGAGAGATCCGGTCCAACCCGCCAACGACTTGCCGTCGAACAACGATACGAATCCATCCTGCGGGACAAACGGTTTTTCCTGTGCCCAGGCCGGCTGCGGGCAGAGACCGACAAGTGCGAACAGCGCAAGGAACAATCGATTCATGGGAGCAATCCTCGGATGAGATCAGGGAACACTCGCGGAATTGTAGTGAGTCAGACGCATTGCTGCACCTTTTGGCATAACCGCGAAAGATGAATTTGCGAGCAAACATGATTCGCTGTGCGGGCGAGGTTCTGCTCAAGCCGCACAGCAGGTACACACTTTGAGCTTGCTGACAGGCTTGGACCAACTCGACGACAAAAGCCGATAGCTCAATGATTTCGTGATCCGCCAGTCTCAACAGAAGTTGAATCCTCGCTGACAACTTTGGTCGAAAAAAACCTTGGTTTGCTGAGCAACAGAAACGCCGAGAGCAAGGTCAGTGGAAAAACGACGGACCAGTAGGGGATGAACCAGATTTCAACGCTCTCACCGTGCCAACTCCGGTGTTTTCCTGACCCAAAATGAAATCCAGCCCAATCAAATCGATTCTTGACATGGAATTCGTGCCAAAGATCGTATGGCTTCTTGATGCCTCGATTCGTAAGAGGATTTCGATCCTTCGATGCCGATCTGATGCCCCAGGAAACGAACGGTCCCACCCGGTGCGGAGTCCACTTGAGTATGTTGATTCTGCCGTTAGCGGAATTCACGAGGAAATTTGCTCGGACTCTACGGCTGTTTAACCTGATCCAGTCTTCGCTCACTTCGCTACGCAGCCACCCGACCATCAACAAGCACGCAAGAATCAATGTCACCACTCCGAACCTTCGTTTCCATCTCCGGAAGAAGGTACCCATTCCGTAAGCCTTGCTTGTTGATGGTCCCAGAAAAAACGACCAATTAACTCCACGCGCGCTGGAAGAACTCGACAAAGTTCCGCCACATGATCCCTTCCACGTCAACTGCCGAATAGCCCCGTTTGGAAAGGAGTTCTCCCACCATGCCTAGATCGGCAATAGTGTCGAGATCCGACGGGGATTGTTCTTTTCCGAACCCGCCATCGAGGTCGGTACCAAGTCCGCAGTGTTTAGCGTTACCTGCCAACTGACAGATGTGATCAATGTGGTCGATGATGTGCTCCAGCTTCACTGTTGACGGATCGGAAACACCGATCTTCCAGCCTGGCCGGATCATCCAGTTGTCGAACGCTGCTCCAATCACCGACCCGCGTCGAATCAGTTCTTTAATCTGGTCATCGTTCAATTGCCGATCCGCCGGCACGAGTGCCCGACAATTATGGTGACTGGCGATACATGGACCCTGGTAGATTTCCATCGCGTCCCAAAACGACTGATCGGCGAGGTGAGTGACGTCCAGCAGCATGCCGACCTTGTCCATCTCTTTCAGCAATCGTTTGCCGTCTTCGTTGAAGCCCCCCTCGCTTCCCGTTCCAAAACAGTAGGGACTGGGGCCGTAATGAGCAGGCCCCAACAGGCGCAATCCAGCCGCGAACCAGTCGCTGATCTGTTCGGGATACAGGATCGGCGGGCTTCCTTCCATGCTGAGAATAAAACCGAGTGGAGGCTTTCCGAATTCAGGAGCTCCAGGAGGAAGCGCTTTCCATTCAGCGACATGCTGATCGAGAGCCACCTTGTCAGGAATTTCGCGTAGAACACCTTTGGCCGTCATCGCTCGATAATAGGCCAATTGGCCTTGAGACATTGCGTAAGCGGTTTCGCGTGATTGCGGAAAGGTCAGTGGTTTATCTTTTCGATGGTAGCGTGGCAGAAGTGTGACGATCATCAATCCGACACGTCCGCGCCGCAGTTCGTCCCAGGAGACGGTGCAGGGGCCGGGAATAATTTTGTCGAAATGTTGCTCGAATTCACGAATTTTCGAGACGGGCAACATCAAGTCGCGATTCCACTCCAGTGCGTTCCACGCCATATCAAGATGAGCATCAAAGATGAACATTGAGCGATTCTTTCTGTGAGTTCTGAGGTTGCGAGTCCCGGTATCGAGCCAGTTATGCCGTCCCCGACGTGGAAAAGGTAGAGATTAAACCGAAGACCGACAATGAATACCTTCCTTGACGCTCTTTCCGGGTCGACCTACACTCGCTTTCTTGCGTCTAGGATGGCTTGTCTTTCGAATGAAGTCTCAGCATGAAAAGTGAAGAGCGACATCAACTTCTGACTAACGATCTCGGTGTCGAAATAGAAAGAACCGTTGGGTTTTTCGAACGTCACCTCGGTCTATTGATCGGTTTGATCAGTGCAGCACTGCTTTTGATCGGTGCGATTTTCTGGTTCAATCGGACTGTTGAATCCGAGAGTTCCGGCGGCTGGACCCTGCTCAATTCTGCCCAGAATCTGGAAGAAATGGGAGCAGTCATCGATAAATTCAAGGGGAAGCCACCCGCCCAGTGGGCTTCGCTGATCGTCGCCGAGACAAATTTGAAAGAAGCGATGCCGCTGATGTTTACCAATCGCGAACTTGCGCGAACGGACATCAAGGCTGCCCGTCAAACGTTTGAGTCGTTATTGCAGGAAAAGACGGATGACATGATCCGGGAACGGGCACTCTGGGGCTTGGCTCTTTGCCTGGAAACCACCAGCGATGGCAACACTTCGAAAGTCATTGATGCGTACAGTCAATTGATGAAGGAATTTCCAGAAACGATTTTCAAGGTCGTGGCTGAAGACCGAATTGCCACGTTGAAGAAGGATGGATCGAAAGAGTTCTACGCCTGGTTCAGCAAAGAAAACCCCAAGCCGCCGGAAGCTCGGCCGCGTGATTTCAAGAACGACGAATCTGAGTTGCCCGAACCCTCGCAACCAAAAGAAGACCCGGATGACTTTCTGATCGAGAAGACTCCAGGCGGGCCAAAAAAGCCAGCGAGCGAGAAGCCCGTCACCCCGGCAGAATCGACCGAAAAACCGGTAACGCCCGGTGAGACTCCTGAAAAGCCCAGCGAACCGGCAAAGCCGGAAGAGGGACAAAAGGGATCTGAGAAAGACGCGACTGAGGGCAGCGAAAAGCCATCTGAGAAAAACTAGCGTTGCCTTCGTTTAACCGCGCCTCGAAGAGAAGCGGGGCTAAGAGCGGCGTTGCTGACAAACCCGGAGTGTCATCGCTCGTTTGGAGATTGTCGTTGCGACCTAAAGCGTCGTCCACTGTCGGTTCCCGTCACCTGAGTCCAGTGACGCTCGAAGAAATCGGCTTAATGCCGATCCGCCTGCGCCGCTGGCTTCTTATCGTTTAACCGCGCCTCGCAGAGAAGCGGGAGCAGAGCGGCGGAATTGCCGTCAACCGGGGTGTCATTTCTCGTTGGGGCCGTGCGAAAGGTCGGGGCTGGGGCAACGTGCAAAGAGATCGGCTGAACACCGATCCGCCTGCGCCGCGGGCTTCGGGTTAAACGATGAATCCGTCAGCTTTGGGACTTGCCCGCTCTCAGATGAAAAGTTTGTCAGAAAACGTTAGACTGGTGAATTGGACGAGCGAGGATCATCGGCCACGGGCCGCTCGCGACGAATCACACACGGAAGCCCGGACACCGAACGAGTGCCGGGCTTCTTGCACGTTGGCTTGGCCCATCAGGTTCATTTTTGCGTGAACCGCTTATTTGAAATTCGAAGATTATGACTGACACAGAATACGAACCCGAATCGCAAGAGCTTGAAAACACGGAAGATGTCGCGGCTGAAGTTCCGGGCGAACCGATCAAATTGATCATCGAAGCACGCGCTCATGGCTGGCGAGTTGACCATTACCTTGTCCGACTCTATCCCAACTTCAGCCGAGCCGCGTTTCAGCGCGTTCTGGAAGACAACGGTGTCCTGATCAATGGACTCCCCGTGAAAATGTCTCGACGCCTGCGCGTCAACGACTGTATTGAGTTTCGTCTGCCTGAGACCCCTGATCGAACTCTTCCTGCAGAAGATATTCCGCTGAATATCCTGTACGACGACGATTCGTTAATCGTGATCAACAAAGCGGCCAACATGATCGTCCACCCGGGACGAGGAAACTATCTCGGCACGCTCGCTGGCGCCTTGCAGTTTCACTTTGATAAACTGAGCGATGTCGCCGGTAAACTTCGAGCGGGGATCGTCCACCGATTGGACCGTGATACCAGCGGAGTGTTGGTCGTCGCCAAGGACAATCAGGTTCACCACCATCTCAGCCGTCAATTCGAAGAACGAACCGTCGAAAAGGAATACCGCGCCATCACCTGGGGCGAGATTTCGTTCGACCGAGACTACATCGAGACGCACGTTCGGGTGAGCAATCGCAACCGCGAGCGGATGATGGTTTGTCCCGAAGGTGGTAACTCGCGGCACGCCGCCACGTTTTACGAAGTTCTCGAACGATTCCGAGGCTTTTCGTTTGTGCGACTCTGTCCGCAAACGGGAAGAACTCATCAATTGCGAGTCCATATGCATCATCTAGGCCACCCGATCGTGGCTGACCGGCTGTATGAAGGGCACGCAACGCTGAAACGCTCGGACCTGCTGGACGACGTCCCGGAAGACCAGGACGAAATCCTGATCAGCCGCCAGGCACTGCACGCCTTGAAACTCGGATTCGACCATCCCGTCACAGGCAAACGATTGGAGTTCGAAGCCCCGCTACCTGATGATTTCACAACGGCCCTTAACGCCATTCGTGAGCATCGCTCAAAGCCAGTGCGAAAAGAACCCGCTCGACGGTGAGCCGAGCATGTCCGACGCCGCCAGCGTCGGAAGTGAGCGACACCACCATCAGCATTTCGTGAACACTTACCGGCGCTTGGCACAAGTCTTAGGCGACCAGACCTTCAGTTTGCCATACTTTGCTGCGAGCGAAAAATCGTGATTGGTGGTGAGCAAGGTCAAAAAATTTGCGAGACCGTTCCGCCTTGTCGTCGCAGGACTCATCCCAATCGAGTTTTCCTGTCAGTTCAAGGACTCGCCGCTGTTTTCGCCGAGCGATGAACTCCCGAAGTGCCAGTGTCTCAGCGGCCTTCTTCGTGCGCTCACCGCTCACCTCAATCGCTTTATCGAGAAGGTCTGGATCGATCGCAAGATTCGTCGCCATGTGTCGTTCGACTAAAAATCACCGATCACTTGACCATCCGCACGATTGGCGAGGTTTTGATAGGTACTTCCGGGTTTATTGGGGGGGCCGGAAGCGATGTTTTCACTGATGAATCGGACCGATCCATCCGCCATCAGAAAATGCGCGCCACCTGTATGCTGGCTTCCAAAAGATGTGTAAGAACTTGGGTTGGCGACACTCGGTGGTGCCGTTGTTCTGGCGTTCAGAGGATTACCAGGGTCGCACATTCCCAGGTGAATCGCAAAACCCTGCCAGTCGGACTGGGGACTGACGTCGTCGTTGGCACCGCACCAGATTGTTTCTCCGCCAACGTAGTTTCCACTCACTGTTCCTGGAGATCTTCGTTCGCCGACAAGGAATGTGTTCGAGGTACCATCAAGGAAATCTCGAATTCGAATGCTGCTGCTCTCTCCGAACGCTCCGTCCGGGGCTAGTAGCCCGCCGCCTGTTTGAAATGTGGCACCGATAACGCCGGGATAATTGGAACGCCCGTAAATGTATGTGTTCTGACGCTTACTTCCATTGAGTCCCCCCGCTGGAATCGTCACCGTCGGCAATCCAGAGTCCGAGGGACAGCGATAGACCGAGAGTTGCGTCTGCAAAAGGGGATTCGTCGGATTGAACGATGACATTACGGCATCAAACCCCTTCGCCGGTAAATTCAGCTGTGGAGAAGTTCCGCCGGTCGAAGCAGCAAGTCCATTGTACAGCGGGGCCTGATCAAGATAGGGAAGAATCATCGTCCCCCAACCCCAAAGCGTTCCGACAAGATCGTACGGCCATCCATTCATTCCCATGGGTAGCGTATTCATTGTGTCGTGATAGCTGTGTAACGCGATACCGAATTGCTTCAGATTGTTTTTGCACTGGGTCCGCCTGGCCGCCTCGCGTGCCTGCTGGACAGCAGGTAACAACAGCGAGACCAACACTGCAATAATCGCAATGACAACCAGCAATTCGATCAAAGTGAAGCCGCGGCGATGATGCAGTCTCGACATAAGTCGTCTCCAATTCGTAAACCCGATCCGCGGAGAATCTCCCCTGACTTTAAACACACTAACCCGATTAAAGTTGCGATGCTAATTCGAAGGACTCAAAACAGCCTGGTTTTTTTGTGGCGAGACGATTTTGATTAATCAAAACTTTACTTTCCAGAACCCTCATAGTATGCTGTTACAGTCGAGTTAATCCCGGATTCAATCAAAAAGTTGACTCACATGATCGTCCGTATTTCGAAGATCAGTCTGGCATGCCTCTTCTTCTTGGCGACTTTTGTCGGTTGCCATAGCACAGCTCCCGCTGCAGGTTCGTCGCCTAAGCGGTTCCGCATCGTTGCCACCACGGGAATGGTGGCCGATATGGTCAAGGAAGTTGCTGGCGAACATGGTGACGTAACGTGCTTGATCGGTTCTGGCGTCGACCCACACTTGTTTAAAGCGACGCGACACGACGTCAAGCAGTTGCAAGAGGCGGATGCCGTTTTCTATTCGGGATTGATGCTCGAAGGCCGGATGCAGGATGCGCTTCAGCAGGTTAATCGCTCGCATCGGCCTGTCGTCGCGGTCACATCACAATTAGAAAAATCGTACCTTCGATCGCCTCCGGAATTTGAAGGACATTATGATCCGCACGTCTGGATGGACGTCAGTGCATGGAGCAAATGCGTCGACTGCGTTGTCGAAACATTGTCAAAAATCGATCCGGCACATTCCGACGAATACCGCCAGAACGCCAATGCTTATCAGGCTCGGCTCTCGAAGCTGGACAACTATGTAAGGGAGGTCATTGAATCGATTCCGGCATCTCAACGAGTGCTGGTGACGGCTCACGATGCTTTCGGGTACTTTGGTCGAGCCTATGGAATCGACGTTCGATCAGTGCAGGGGGTGACAACCGAGTCAGAAGCGGGGGTTCACGACGTGAATCGACTTGTCGATTTCCTGGTCAAACGAAAACTGCCGGCAATTTTCGTTGAAAGCAGTGTGAACGAAAAGAACATCCGTGCGGTGATCGAAGGGACCGAGTCACAAAAAGTGAAAGTTCAGATCGGCGGCGAACTCTTTTCGGATGCGATGGGGGCAGACGGTACCTACGAAGGAACGTATATTGGGATGCTCGACCATAACGCGACCCAGATTGCACGTGCGCTCGGTGGCACAGCACCTGAAAAGGGGTTAAATGGCCAACTCGGCGAAAACCCGCATGAATCGAAACAGGGACAATGACTGCAATCCATCCGTCAACTTCACCACTTTCCATTCACGATATGACGGTTGCTTATCAGGGGCGACCGGTTTTGTGGGACATCGACTACGACTCACCTGCGGGTAAGCTTGTGGCGATCGTCGGACCGAACGGCGCTGGCAAAAGCACGTTAATCAAAGCGGTCCTCGAGCTCATTCCGCGAACCGATGGAGACGTTCGGTTTTTCGGCAAGACCTATCAACAGCAGCGAAGCCGCATCGGATATGTCCCTCAACGAACAAGCGTTGACTGGGATTTTCCCGTCAATGCCTTGGACGTCGTCGCGATGGGTCTCTATCGACAGATTGGCTGGTTTCGCCCGGTGACGAAGCGGTACCGGCAACAGGCATTAGCGGCACTCGAACGAGTTGGCCTGGCTGAATTCGCGGGTCGACAAATCAGTGAACTATCGGGCGGCCAGCAGCAACGAGTGTTTCTTGCACGAGCTCTCGTTCAAAACGCAGACCTTTATCTGATGGATGAACCCTTTGCCGGTGTTGATGCCGCGACCGAACGAGCGATCGTCGAACTGTTACGCGAATTGCGGTCTGCCGGCAAAACGGCGCTGGTCGTCCACCACGATTTGCAAACGGTCTCTGAATACTTTGACGAGGTGCTGTTGCTCAACATGCGACTTGTCGCCAGTGGCCCTGTCGAGCAGGCCTTTACCACAGAAAATCTGCGAAGAACGTATGGCGGAAAGCTTGCGCTGCTCGATCAGGTTGGTCACCGCATGCGTCATCCCAATGTGACACTGCCGTAATGATTACGGCGAGGTGCCGCCTTAGACCAAAGTCGCCATCATCGCTCCGAGGTGGTCAGTTTTTGTAAGTTGAGAATGGCGAGCCACTGCCCGTCGCACCGGCTTCAGCCCGTGCGACACAACATCTTGTGCGGGCTGAATCCCACACGACAACAACTGACAGCCGCTCCGCGTGATGAGCCTCGTTCGAGAATCTGCCAAATTCCAATCCCCATGTTCTCAAGAAAAGTATTCAAACAATGTCGTTGTTTCGATGCTGAGGTAACGCTTGAATCGTTTCCGACGCATGCTCATCACGCGGAGCGATGATGGCTACTTTGGACGAAACCCTGAAACTTGTCTTATCGAGTCAAGTTCCAAACTCGAAAAAATACAGAGTCATTCACCAGCTGATAATGGCGTTAAGAACTGCCGCAACTGGTGTTCGGGATACAGTGCAAAAGCGTATTCACGATCGCGAACAAGGGCATTGGCCGACAATCGTGCACGGACTTTCGTACGTGTTGACTCATATTCCGAACGAACGAGATCCGCCTGTTTTTGCAGGGCCGTACGAATTTCCGTCAGGCGATGATGTTGATCCCGCGTCAATCGTCCTTGAATTTTATTGGACTGGCGTAACGCTGTCGCCGACGCAAGTAACGAAGTTTTCTCGGTGATCAATGCCGCCGTCTCGGGGACGTGTTCAAGATGCCGATCGGGGTTATAGGTCAAGTCGCGCAGTTTGTGGTTGATCTCGCGAAGCTCGCGTTCTGTGACTTCGAATGGATCTCCCAAAGGGAGGTAAAGCGTGCCCGAAACAGTTAAAAACGACGGAGATTTAAGCCCAAAAAGTCGTTCGCAAATCCAGTCTGTCATCGCATCGTATTTGGCTCCGCCAATACCATGCACGAATAAATCGGCGAGAAAAAGACGAGCGAACAAAGTCGTGGTAAGTGCTCGCGTCCGCAGCCGAAGCCCGCGTGCGGGGAAATCACTCAGTTGCTTGACGGCCCCCTCTAACGAACCCTGATCAGAAAGTGGGATGCGCGCAAGAACCTCAGTCTGATTTCTTAATTCGCAGATCGAACCAACTTGTCGAGCGAAAAGCCGTCCTCGTTGAGTGTCACCACGCTGCCAGATCCAGAAAGGGACCTCTAACCATTCGTCCTGACGCTCGAGATCTGGAACCGGTTGCATGCGATTGCGAAGTCGATGTTCAAGACGGTATCCAGCAACCGCTTTGTTGTAGGTCTGGTGCAATTCGGAGAGGCGAGATAACAAGTGAGCGACAAACCAGAGAAACGGCTCCGTCTCACAGAGTTGCGACATCGGAAGTTCGAGATTGCCAAGTCCCCAGCGACGTTCTAAATGAGCCCGCATTGCAGTGAGACAGTCACACAATCGCGTGGAAACTGATAATTGGTTCACGGTGGCCTTCCAGGCTTCACCGATCAGCGGATCGAATCCCCACGATGCGTTCAATTGACAACCGATCGTGTCCCCGAACGTCCGAAAGAGATCCTGGTCAAGGACTTTAGCCTCTTCCCAGGGAAGAGCCGGACGAGGTGTATCAAACAGAACGCGATCAATTCTCAGTCTCTCACGCGTCCCTGCCGGAATTCGTATCGTCGTCGTATTTAGCGTGTCATTGTCGATGACCAGATTGATCGGGGTTGACTGGCAGCGACGGGCAACGCCGGAAAGAGTGAAATTTTTCGCCCAGACACCAACGTGAAACAGTTCGGGCTGATGTCCACTGACGATGAAGGATTGCGATGGTTGTTCCGGAACGTCTGTTTGCAACAAACCGGACGTATACGCACTGGCCAGCCGGACAGCGTCACGCCGTGCATCACTCCGCAGACTTGTCAACGAGCGACCATGCAAAGACAACCGGGACTTCTCGAATAAAAGTCGATTCTCTTCAACTAGGCCGGTGGTCAAGTCCCGTTCGGGAATACTGAGTAGCGACCGGTCCTCGCGCGGGACCCAATAACGCTGGGGTTTCAAATTCTCTTGCATCCCTCGACATTAACCGAAACTCACTTCATTTCTAAAGTGAACAGGACAATGTTCGAAGATTTAATAAATCGACAGCATGATTCCGTACTGTTGCACAATGGCAAACCTGGTGACCAGCCGAACAAGTTCGGTCAGCGAGCGAACTTCCAGCTTTTTCATCAGGGATGCACGACGCATCTCGACGGCTCGTTCCGTGATTCCCAAACGCATCGCAAGGACTTTGTTTGGAAGACATTCCATCAACAGATCGAGAACCTCACGGTCCTTGATCGTTAACTTGGCCACGCGTTGCTCAACGGCAGCCCAAAAGGCTCGACGTCGAAGTAACTCCTGGTCAGACTCGTGAACCAACAGCGAAGCGGGAGTTGGTGCTTCTTGAGCAGCAAACCCGACGCGGGACAGTTGATTCAGTACATAGCCCCGTGACGTTGCATCGCCGCCAATCACATGCAGTGATGGGTGACGGGAAGTCATCGGAACAACATCGGTAGTGTAGTCGTTTAGTGCTATCATAATGCGAGAGCTAAAAGCAACCCGCGTTCCAATCGAAAAAAGATCGGAAATGATTGATGCAATCCATGCAATTTCGTCAGCAATCCCCAGCGTTTTCCCTGTAAAACAGGGGGAAAATCGACGCTTACCAAGTGTCGTACATCTGCTGAGGTTCGTGGCATTGATGCCTACAGATCATTCCTCGGCGACCACGAGTCGTTGTCCAAACAGCTCAACGACGTCCCCTGGAGCGAGTTTTTTCCCGCGTCGAATTTCCACAACGCCGTTGAGTAAAACTTCGCCACTTTGAATCAAGATTTTGGCATGCCCTCCGGACTCAACGACGCCCGACTGTTTCAGGAATTGATCGAGGGTGATCGGAGTGGGATTCAAAGCAGTCACGATAAGATGTTTCCAGGAAAGAAGGTGAACGATAACCAGCAGGCACAAGCGGAGACGAGTCCCGTCTGGACTCCGTTTTTCTGTTTGACACAGAACTGGACACGAAATGTCGAAGATCATCGGACCTTCAGATCTGGAATTCTTCAAACATCGATTTCGCCTTGATCTTCGGCGGAGTATTGTGGCATATGGAAAACGAGTCCACATCATGCGCCATGGCCGAGACTGCGCCAATCCCTTTGAACTGCGATCGCCTCTCGCATCTACCAGGAATCCCCAGAATGACAACGACGGACCCAAAGTCGCAGGTGGCCTATTTCATTTTTGATACCGAGACGATCGCCGATGGAGATCTGGTGTCGAAGATCAGATACCCGAAAGACGGTCTCTCAGCACAAGAGGCTCTGGCTCGCTATCGAGCTCAATTAATTGAAGAAACGGGCAAAGACGTGTTGCCGGTGACGTTTATGTTGCCGATTTCGGTGGCTGTGGCAAAAGTCGACGCAGAGTATCGACTGCAAGACGTGGCCGTACTTGATTCGCCGAAATTTCGACCCCATGTGATCACTCGCTACTTCTGGCAAGGCTGGAATGCTTACGGTCGACCGACCCTCGTCAGCTTCAATGGTCGCGGTTATGACATCCCCGTCCTGGAATTAGCCGCTTATCGCTACGGGTATTCGGTTCCGGCCTGGTTCAACGTGGAAGCACGGCAATATGAACAATCTCGCAACCGTTACAATACTCACATGCATCTCGATCTGCTTGACCTGCTGTCAAACTTTGGTGCCTTCCGCGTCAGCGGCGGGCTGAACCTGCTGGCAAACCTGATCGGCAAGCCGGGAAAGTCTGGTGTCGACGGTTCGCAGGTCCAGGGGATGTATGACGCTGGTCAGGTCGTCGCGATCAATGACTATTGTCGATGCGACGTGCTCGACACGTACTTCGTGTTTCTCCGCACGCGGGTTCTGCTTGGTAAACTGACGATGGAGGACGAACACCGCATCGTCGCCGAAACAAAAGCCTGGCTGGAACAGATGAGCGAAACAATTCCCGCCTACAAGCACTACCTGTCACACTGGGGCGACTGGCAACCCCCCACCGACGAACCCGCGACGCCCCCGACTACCGCAACATCTTGAGTAATTTTGTCCTCATCGTTGTCCCCATCGTTTAACCGCGCCTCGATCCCCATCGTTTAACCGCGCCTCGAAGAGAAGCGAGTCAACCGGAGCCCGAGACAAACCCGAGGCGTCATTGCTCGCTTGACCATTGCGGCTGCGTTTTCGCTTGTTGACCGACGATCACCACTCGAGTTCAACAACATTCGAAGTGATCGGCTGCCTGGAAGCCCGTTGTTCGTCACGAGAAAGTGACCTGAGACGTTCAGCTGCGAAGATAGGCAGAGTGTTACCACGAAGGACACGAAGGGCACGAAGATGAAATTCAACGACCTTTCCAATCGCTCGATTGCTTGTACCTTCAAGGTTCACCAATTTAATAACACCAGGCTTAAAGATGGCATCAAGCGTTTCGTTCTCTGATTCCTTCGTGCTCTTCGTGGCCTTCGTGGTAGACAGATCCGTTGGCCGCATGGCAATCGTTGGTGGAACAAAGCCTATGCAGGCTGGCTGGAAGCCCGTTGTTCGTCGCGAGAAAGCGACCTGAGACGTTCAGCTGCGAAGATAGGCAGAGTGTTACCACGAAGGACACGAAGGGCACGAAGATGAAATTCAACGACCTTTCCAATCGCTCGATTGCTTGTACCTTCAAGGTTCACCAATTTAATAACACCAGG
>CAIOKO010000065.1 GCA_903858935.1 uncultured Schlesneria sp.
TCGTTGTTCACTGTCCCACTGTCATATAGATGTTGCCTGCAACGATCGGAGAGCGAAATCAAATATTCATCTCCTCGACTTCGCGCTGCGGCAAAAATTGCCGACCGGGCTGGCGAGGATGTGTTGGACGATGAGGGCTTGCCCCAATGGGACCAACAACTTCACGCTACACAAGTCAAACCGTTGAAGAATGCTCTCCTTCCGGCTTGCCCGGATGGAAGCCACGACTCAGTAGCTCACCGGTAGGAACTGAACGGAGATGACCCCAATGCACCCTCACTCCTTAATAATCTGGCTTTAAAACCAGAATGAAGCCTGCGTACCGTTTCAGTTTTTCTGTCGGAGCGTTCGGAAAGTACGATAGGATTCGAAGGCGAGTTCCCGCGGAATAGCTGCCGAGTCATTGCTTCCATCGGGCAAGCCGGTGGTGAGCAGTCCAAGGCGCTGCGCTAGTTGTAGCTGGCCAGTTGTAATCCCGCCGGGGCAAGCCAAGCGGAAATCGGAAAGTCATACAGCCGTCATCATTGTGGTACATGCACCGATTGTCTTGATGCGGGACGATATCGACGTTGCACGGTGTTGGTTAATGCTCGCCCGTCCACCTTTATACAACCGATTGAATCGGATGACCGGTATGGGGGCTCTTACTCACTTCATGTCCAGACCGCCGCCGAATGTGATTCGGAGGTGGTCTGATTCGATCCGACCTGCGATAAATAACGAATCGACCAACTGAAGATAATGTCTGGCGTGTTCAAAGCGTTGAGCAAGTCGCGACGCTTCGTTCGCTGAATTGGGAGCGAAGATTTGAGCGATGTCAGGGCCGCTTTTTTCCAGCGTTTGCCTGATACACGCCATATCCAGCCAGATCAGTTGATTCGCGTCTGAAAAGAATCGGCCTTTATGGTCTGTCAGTCGCGATGGATCGACGGGTTGGTCGAGTGACTGAAACGCTTGCTTCAACTGCTCTTTTGATCCGGCGATCATCAGGTTTGATCCTTTGATTCCGTATGCGATGGGGAACGGGGCGGTCGCCGATAACCAACGAAACTGCATCGCTTCGGTCTGTTCGCGTTGTACTGTGACGATCTGATTTCCTTCGACGCTATGGTACGCGGCCAAGAGACTTAATCCTGAATCCAGGCCGTGATCAAGGTCATTCAACATTTCTTGATCGCTAAGCGAACCGAGCGAGAATCCCAAGGCGCCGTCCAGTGCCACTTTGTTCGTCTGCTTATCGGTGCGGGTCGTGATAAAGCCGCCGAAGTCACGAGCCAGCGTCGGAAGGATCGTGTCGAGCAGGTCTTTTCCACCAAATTGACTTTGAACAATCCGCCGGATCTTCATCAGTTCGGCTTGATCCTTCGCGGGAATCTGATTGAACACGTGTCTTAGCACGGGGGCCAATTCGATTCGACCGCTGATTGCCAGCAGAGATTCTGCGGGAATGCGATGGACCCATGACGAACTTCCCGCCGCAGTCGCCACCAGCTTCTTCCATTCTTCCGGAAGGGGACTGGTTTCCAGGTCAACGACGGCATCGCAGACGATTCCCTGATCAAGTCGCAAACAGGCCGAGACCGAGTTCACCCGTTTCCAGACTTCGGCAATGTTGATGGGGTCATTCGGACTTTGAGAAGCCTCTTCCAGTCCTCGATCCCACGGTCTGGCATTAATATGCAAATACGCTGCAACATCAGTTTTCAATCGCCGCCGATTTTGAATGAACCGAGGTGACGCCGCCAGCGAATCGGTTGTCCTGGACTGAGATGTTTCTGAAGTGAGAGATACGAATCGATCGATCACGTCCTGGATCAAGAATTCGTTATCTGAAATAGCGAACCATCGATCGGTGATCGCAATAAACGCAATCTCCGTCGAAGGTGCCTGCTTTTTTCGCTGCAGGTAACCGTGACCATGGTGTAATTTCCTGGTCAAGACAGCACTGGGGTCAAGCTTGCTCCAGGTGGCCAAAGCGGTCTGGACGGCTGCTTCGTCAATCGCTTCACCGATCAGGATGCCACGTGGATTACCTGTCTGCGGCACATAAACCGCAAGTACCAGGGACCGACCGAAGAGTGCTCGAAGCTGTGATGAAAGTTTTGTACCTGTCTGTCGGGCGACATGCTCTTCGACCGCCTGCCATTGATGAAAGCTGCCGCTTTCCAGCAATCGCTGAAATGGAGGGAATGTACGAAGGCGGTCCATATAAGGCCCGGCCTCGAACTGGGTCCAGGTTTCCTCCAGGCCGGTGACTTCAAGACATAACGCGACATCTGCAGTGACAAGATCGACAGCCGTGGGCACTTCCGCCCCAAACGAGTTTGTCATGCCGACAGACACAACAAGGAAAAGAGACAGCATCTGGGTCAGAAAACATTTGAACATTGATCATCGCCTCACTCATGACTTGTCGGATCATTCAGCCGTTGACGCCGACTGACTCACCACGGTTTCTTAATGGAGATTAACCCGCAGGAACTTCACTGGGGACGGCTTGCCAGAGGAACCCAAGAGCACTTTCCACCTGACTGCTGATTGGACGCCAGATGCGAACGACATCGCCGGATGTCGGGGTCAGTTCGACTTCGTCACGACTCGCCGGGAAAGGGACGGTGACGTGCTGCGGTAAGGCGTTCACCAGATCCCGTGCCACAGAAGTTGTTTCGCTCGCCATTTCACGATATTCGGAACGAATGTCGGACAAGACCGCCGTCAAGGTTTGAGAGACATCCAACGGGGTGGGGGGCGCTGTTGGGGTTGCTGATTTTTCAATATCAGAAGGAGGTGAAACGCGGACGAGTTCGGCCGAATCGCGATTGGCCTGATTCGTCGCGAAGATCACGGCCAGCATCAGGCAGGCGGCAACAGCAACAACTGCCAGAAAGCCCGAGCGACGCTGGATATCGGGGCCTTTTGACTTTGTACGAAGTCCCCTTTGGGGCAAAAGCTGATGACCCGTGAGATTCGGTTTAGCAACACCATACGTGATGGCAGGCTCGAGTAATTCCGCAAGAACCAGATCGCACAGGTCCACAGGCGGAATAGTGGGATGCATCGCGTTTGCCAACGAAGACAACTGCTGATCGGTCAGATCCGCAACTGCCTGAATTCCGACGTCCGAGCGCCATTCGTCGATCGCAGTATCGAGCTGGCAACGGATTTCCCATTCGCTTCGACAACGGTCGCAGTCTAAAATGTGATTGACGGCGAGATGCTCAAGTGGCAATCGCGTTTCGATACTGAATTCCAGAGCCGATTCAAATTCGATGCAGTTCATATCCGTCCTTTGTCACAGCGCCGCGTTCGATGAGCAATTCCGCCAGTTCACGGCGAGCACGATGTAACCAGGTCTTGACCGTTCCTTCAGGGCATTTCATGATTTTTGCAACTTCTGTGATGCTCAATTCCTGCTGATGAAACAGAATAAAACAAGTTCGATAGTCGTCACGAATTTTCCCTAAAGCCAGTTGAAGCTCTTCGGCAAGATCCAGCGTTCCCTGCCGACTGTCCGGAGCCGGCGTGTCAATCGTTGGGTCAAGACTTCGGGACTGATTGCTTCGTAGTGATTGATGCGTCCGACAACGATTCACGGCGATTGTCAGTACCCATGGGTGAAGCGGACGTTGTGAATCCCAGTTCCGCAAGTGCCGAACGGCACGAACAAGTGTCTGTTGTGCCACGTCCTCTGCATCTTCCCGATGTTTCAATTGCCGAAGACAAACCGAAAACACCAGACCCTGAAAACGCTCGACGAATTGCCGGATGGCCGATTGGTCACCGGACAAACAACGTTCGGCGAGCTCACGGTCGTCCACTACGTATTGCCTTTCTGAAATCGTTACCTGTGGGAAACACGAAAAGTTTCAAAAATCATGGGGTTTTGACAGAAGTCGACCGGTTTGACGAAGCGGCGAAATCCGCTGAATTCCGTGATCATAACGAGCAGGATCGCGAAAAACCCCGCGATGTTGGCTTTCACGCACGGTAATCCCGTTTTTCAAGGTAGCAAACGCTGGGTGCCACGATCATGGAGTCTTCGCCTGGGTCGTGCGAAATGGAATACGCTGCGCTAGATCGCACGGCTTTGTCGAAGACTCCAGCGAGGGCTTCGCCTCAGACCAAAGTCGCCATCGTCGCTCCGCATGATGAGCATTGTTCGAGAACCTGCCAAATTCCAATCAGCATGTTTTCAAAACGAAATATCTGTCCCGATGTGTCGGCAACGTTTGAATCGTTTCCGACGCATGCTCATCACGCGGAGCGATGATGGCTACTTTGGAAAAAACCCTGAAACTTGACTCAATGAGTCAAGTTTCATACCTGAAGAAGTCCAAAACCGTGCCACCCCGGTTTGAGCCAATAATCCGCAATCAGCCGCGCAGGCACTTCGGCTGACCGAAGTGCCTGCGAGCTTGCGGGGAGAGTCGCTTGTTGCTCATTGGATAGAATACTACGCTGCAAAGTTGGAGCGCGCGTGAATTGAATCCCCGTATCGGGTCATTTCACGGATATACTTGCCGTCGGTTGTGACTTGATCAATCGACCGTCTCGGAGGGAGAACGACGATGACTTCCGAAGCTGAATCGAATCTTGAATCAGTCGATATGGGGACCTCGGGCCTGCCGGGACGTGTCCTCGAGATCGCCACGGTTCGGACTCTCAGTCAGCGATCTGACCTGCAGGGGTTTCTCAGATTTGGAACACACTTTGGCTTAATGGCGGTGACCGGGACGCTTGTCTGGCTCGCCATTCCGAATTGGTATCTGATGCTTCCTGCGATGATCGCCCTTGGATTTACGATTGTCACCATGTTCGCGCCAATGCACGAATGTGTTCATCGGACCGCATTCGCGACACCCATTCTGAATGAAGTGTTCGGCTGGGTGGCCGGCCTGCTAAGCTTTTACAACTTTACTTACTACCGCTATTACCATACGTGGCACCACCGGTACACGCAGGATTTGAAACGCGACCCGGAACTGATGTCGCCCAAGCCACGAAACCTGTTCGAATATCTGACCGAGATCAGTGCCATTCCGTTCTGGTTTTTGCGGCCATTCATGTTTACGCGGCTCGCGCTCGGAATGACAAGCCCGTATCCGTTCGTTCCGGCAAACGCACGACAGAAGATTGCGATTTCCGCTGGAATGCAATTGGCCGTATATGCTGCCGGAATTGTTTCCATTGCTCTGGGTTATCCCTATGCCCTGTATTTTTTCTTTTTACCAGCGATTCTCGCTCAACCGTTATTACGAGCAATCCTGATTGCGGAACATACGGGCTGCAGTAATGACGAGGACGGTTTGACGAATACGCGAACAACGCTGACCAGTCTCCCGATTCGGATACTGATGTGGAATATGCCCTATCACACCGAGCATCACTTGTACCCGTCAATTCCGTTTTATCAGTTGCCAAAAGCTCACACCGAACTTCGAGAAAAGCTGGTACATCTCGCTCCCAGCTATGTCGCTGCGAACCGGACGATTATTCGGACCCTTGGTACGCCGCCGCAGTCGGTGCGTTAGGAGCTTCTGCCCCATGAAGCTGATGAAATTTGGTGCGGCATCTCACGTCAAATTGCTTAAAAACAGAAACGGAAAGGCTCGACTTGACTGACACGGCATCCGCTCAAGTCCCTTCCTCGGACTTTGACCAGTTTACGCTGAACGATTTTCGGCTGCAGTGCGGTTTGGTGTGGCCCAGGGCAAATCTGGCTTACAAGACCTATGGAAATCTGAATTCTGATCGTTCCAACGTCATACTGTATCCGACGTCCTACGGTGCCCAGCACATGGACATTGACTGGTTGATCGGTCCTGATCGGATTCTCGACCCGACACGCTATTTCATCGTCATCCCGAATATGTTCGGGAACGGGTTATCGACGTCCCCGTCGAACTGTGAAGGATTAGCCAGATTAGCCGGTAGCAATCCTTTTCCACACGTGACGCATGTGGATAACGTCAACGCTCAGCGTAAAATGCTACGTGACGTTTTTGGAATCGAGCAACTGGCTCTCGCTTATGGCTGGTCGATGGGTGCTCAACAGGCATTACACTGGGGCGCACTTTTTCCAGCATCGGTCAAGCGAATCGCTGCCATTTGCAGTTCGGCAAAGACATCGCCACACAATCGAGTATTTCTCGAAGGACTGAAGGCGACATTGACGACCGATGCCGCCTGGGAAGATGGCAGCTTTGTTCGACGTCCGGAACGAGCGCTCAAAGCGTTCGGCCGAGTCTACGCCGGCTGGGCACTTTCCCAGGCATTCTACCGTGAGCATATTTATTTGAGCATGGGATACACGTCGCTTGAGGATTTTCTGGTTCGTGATTGGGAAGCCAGTTTCCTTCGTCGGGACGCAGCCAACCTGTTGTCAATGCTCGAAACCTGGATGTCATCAGACATCAGTAACAACGAAGTGTACCACGGAAATCTGGATGCAGCGTTGGGGGCCATCACGGCAAAAACGCTGATCATGCCCGGCCAGACGGATTTATACTTTACCGCTGAAGATAGCCTGATCGAAGCAAGAAAGATTACCCATGCCCGTTATCTCCCGATCCCCTCGATCTGGGGGCACCGGGCCGGCAACCCTGCCAAGAACCCAGCAGACCAGTTGTTTATCAAGTCGGCGATTGCCGATTTACTCAACGATTAACAGGTTGAAAGACCATAACGATGGAATTGCAAAAGACCGCCGAAGAGTTGGGTATTCGCTACCTGCTCGTTTCTTATTCCGATCTGTTAGGGACATCTCGGTCGAAACTGATTCCGGCAGCCGCAATCGGTGAAGTTTGTGAAAAAGGTGCTCCTTTTGCCGGTTTTGCGACCTGGTTGGATCTGACGCCAGCTGACCCCGATGTCTTTGCTCTTCCCGACCCCAACAGTCTGATCCAGCTCCCCTGGAAGCCCGAAGTTGGATGGGTTGCCGCTGATTTAATGATGAATGGTAAGCCATTGGCTCAGGGTCCGAGGAATGTTCTACGCACGTCGATCGCTCGTGCGGCATCGCGCGGCTACGAATTGCGAACCGGTGTTGAATGCGAATTCTTTTTGCTCACCCCCGATGGTCAGTCGATTGGCGATCCATTCGATGACCAGCGTAAGCCATGTTATGACCAGCAGGCGCTCGTTCGACGTTACGACCTGATCACCGAGATCTGTGATGCACTGAGCCAGCTCGGCTGGGAGCCATATCAGAACGATCACGAAGATGCCAACGGGCAATTCGAAATCAACTGGAAGTACAGCGAAGCATTAAAAACGGCAGATCGACAGACGTTTTTCAAATTCCTGGTGAAATCAATGGCAGAACAGCATGGGCTGCGAGCCACGTTCATGCCGAAACCGTTTACGAAATTAACAGGCAACGGCTGCCATATTCATGTTTCGCTGTGGGACCCAAAACAAAACGTCAATCTGTTTCACGACCACACCGATGAACAGGGATTGTCAAAGTTAGGTTATGAGTTTCTCGGTGGCGTGCTCCATTCCGCCGAAGCCTTGTCGGCGATCGTCACTCCAACCGTCAATTCCTATCGACGGCTTCACGCGCGAGGAACCAGTTCCGGGGCCACGTGGTCGCCAAACACGATCAGTTACGCAGGTAACAACCGAACACACATGATTCGAATCCCCGACGGAGGGCGTTTCGAGCTGCGACTCGCCGACGGAGCGGCGAATCCCTATATCACAGCGGCGGCATTACTCGAGGCGGGGCTCGACGGAATCAACAACCATCGCCATCCTGGTCCCCCTTCGACGACAAACGCTTACTATGCCAGTGTTCCTGAAGGGCTTCGTTCGCTGCCGGACAACATGCTGGACGCTCTTCGAGCATTCCAATCCGACACGATTCTGACAGCAGGTTTGGGTCGTGAATTCAAAGATTCCTATCTAAAACTGAAGCATGCGGAGTGGCGTGACTTTTCCAGTTACGTCACAAAATGGGAAACGGACACGACTCTCGACTGTTGATGAAGTCAACATTCCACGCGTCGAGTTCCGCGGAAACATACTGCTTTTTGCGGCAGCGGGGCTCTATTGAATCTCCAAGTGATGGGCTGAAATCTGAGTCGATCTGCTAGTAAACGCTTTATCGCGACCACTCGACAATCGTTCGCCGATCGATTCTGATTACGCAGGTCATGATCTTGCAATCTGGAGTTGATCGAATGTTTCGAAACGTGATTTGTTTGTTTGCGATTTCAACCTGCGTCGGATTTCAACCGCTTTGGGCCGATGACATTGCCAAGCTCGTGCTGACAAGCCCACTGCCGAATCAGGTGATTCAACGCGAGGGTTTTGAGCCGGGACGTTCACATGAACACAACGTCACGGGACCCGAACTCGGTTATGCGGATATCGATGTTCGAGGTACGAGACCTGCCGCGATCAAAGGGGAATTTGAGTTTCGCGTCATCGCTCTTAAGGGAGCCTACGGACATGACACGGATTGGGCGGTACTCACCGTAGAAGAAGAGGATCAAACATTTCAGGGGCCTGCCGAGATGGTTGCCGGTGGTTGGTATCGCCTGGAAGTTCGCTGTGTCAGCGACGGGAAGACAGTTGCAACAGGGTCCGTTGAACCTGTTGGTGTTGGCGAAGTGTTTGTGGTTGCGGGCCAATCTTACGCAGGCGGTACAAATGACGAACTCTTAAAGGTAACCGACCCTCAGTCGCGTGTGACCGCTTATAACTGGCAGACAAAGACCTGGCAGATTGCGAATGATCCTCAACCGCATGTGGGCGATGGCGGAACAATCTGGCCGCCACTGGGTGATCTGCTCGTTCCGACTCTTCGAGTTCCCGTTGCGTTTGTGAATGTCTCGGTTGGTGGAACGTCAACACGCCAGTGGATGCCCGAAGGGGAATTACATAAGCGCCTCGTAATGGCCGGAAATGCAGTCGGTGCGTTCCGAGCCGTCCTTTGGCAACAGGGTGAATCGGACGTCATCGAAAAAACAACGACGGAGACCTACATCAGAAATATGATCAAAATACGGGAATCAGCGGCACGCGAATGGCGATTCGAGCCAACCTGGTTACTGGCAAAATCGACCCTGCATCCCACCGTCTACAACGACCCGCATGGCGAAGAACGGATTCGAGCTGGTATTCATCAATTATGGAAACGCCCTCATTTCGCACCTGGTCCGGATACCGACTTGCTTGGGGGCGAGAATCGTGGCGACGCAAATTCCCGGCGTCATTTTTCAGGTCTCGGTCAGCGTCGAGCCGCTCTTCTGTGGTTCGTCTCGATCTGGAACCTGATCGAACCCCCGTCGCGTTAATTGAATTTTGTCCCCCTGCGCGTTGAGTCAACATGCGAATCGCCACCGGTGGAATCTCTCATGAAACAAGCTCGTTTTCGAGAGTACCAACAACGATAGCCGACTTCGAATCTGGGTTCGGTCTTTATCGAGGCTCAGAACTGATTGAACGATTTACCAATTCGAACATCTGCACGGGTGGATTCATCGATGGTGCGAAGGCGTACGGCTTTGAGCTTTTACCGCTGCTCTGGGGGTTCGCCTATCCCAGTGGTTTGATCGTGAAAGAGGATTACGAAACCCTCAAGCAGGAATTTATTAATCGACTGAGGAAGGTGGAATTAGACGGCGGCCCCGTGGATGGAGTTCTGCTTGACCTTCATGGCGCGATGGTCATTGAAGGGATCGATGATGGCGACGGTGATTTCATTGAGTCAATCCGAAACGTCGTCGGGCCAGATATCCCGATCATCGTGACGTTTGACCTTCACGCTAACCACACCCAGCGACGCGTCGATGCGGCAACCGCTATCGTTGGTTTTGACACGTTTCCTCACGTCGATATGAATGAACGTGGTCGCGAGGCGGCTGACTTGATCGTGCGGACGATTCGAGGCGAAATCCGACCGGTCATGTGGCTGCATCAATTGCCGTTATTCTGGAACACTCCGACTCAAGTCACGACGATCGCTCCGATGAACGAAGTGATGCAACGCGTCCATGAACTTGAGGCTCGACCTGGGATCTTGTCCGTCACTCTGGCGACCGGGTTTCCATGGTCTGATGTCCCCGATGTCGGAGCCAGTGTCACTGTCGTCGCAGACGGAAACGAAAGTCTCGCCAGGTCGACCGCAGAGGAATTGTCTTCATGGATCTGGGAAAATCGTGAACGCTGGTATTGTCCGCCGCTCGCTGTTCGCGACGCCATTCACCAGGGTGAGGCGATTGGACGTTATCCGATTGTCCTTGCCGATCATGCAGACAACACGGGCGGAGGTTCGCCGGGGGATTCGACGGAGATCTTACGAACGTTTATTGAACTGGGACTTGGCGATTCCCTGATTCTTTACATCGTCGATCCCGAAGTCGCCCAGCAGGCTCATGCGGCAGGGGTTGGTCAATTCATCAATGTGACCGTTGGTGGAAAGTCTGATCCCATTCAAGGTCCTCCCGTCATGATGAATGCAGAAGTCATGGCAATCTCGAACGGCGATTTCACATATGACGGCCCCATGTATGCCGGACTGACCGGCAACATGGGTTGTTCAGCCTGGCTTAAACAGAACGGCGTATCCGTCGTCGTTGTGACCGCTCATGAACAGCCGTTGGGACCTGCGTTTGCCAGGTCCCTTGGAATCGACTGTCCGTCAATGAAGTATATTGCCGTAAAGTCCGCCGCTCACTTTCGGGCGAGCTTCGAACGATTTGCGGGATCGATTTTCAATGTCGATGCCGAGGCGATCCACACTCACGATTTTAAGAAGCTTCCGTATCAGAAACGGACTCGTGCCGTTTTCCCAATCGAATTTCCTCCGAGATCGTAGTGCCTTGTCAAAACTAAAAGGTTCGGGTGCCACTGGATGACCGTCTTCGGTCACCCAGTGCTCTTCGGCTGCCTCGAAAAAAGGGAAAAGACTGCGTCTCCGAAGACTCCGATGCAGTGGCACACGACCCGAACTTTAAGTCTTGACAACGCCGTAGGACAACAGCGCCAGCTCAAGGTGGGCGTTTGTCAAAGTACCTTCACGGCCTTGCCGAGTCGTCCCACAAAGTCGACGAAAATCAAATCTTTTTCCGAGATGGATCTGATCGTGAAAGGCAAGTTGTGATTGATGCGGTCAGGGTGAACCGAGGCGGTACAAAGGAAGTTGACGGTCCCGTTTTTGACAGACCAATTGCCACTCGAAACCGGCGTCTGGACGAACATTTTCTTGAATAAGCGCATTTCTTGCACTTCACGAATCGACGACCAGGTACTGTCACCATTCACTGTAATAATCAATGCTCCGGCGTCGTCTTTAAATCGCCAGGTGCCAGGCATCATCTTGGCAAGTTCAGCATCGGTCAGGATTTTGGCTGCGACAGAAGCGGGTGCAGGACTGGTTGCGGCAGCCGTCGGTTTTTCGGTAGCGGCATGATCGGGCTTTCGTTGCAGCACCATCAGCATGCGCTTCGATCCTTCCTTTGCCGAGAATTCCGTCGGTCGTGGGCCGTCTTCGGGATCAGACAAGCAGACAACCAGTCGTCCCTCATCAAATCGAAAAATTCCCACGGCCTCTTTTTTCTCACGCGTTACCATGTCAAAGCCTTTGGGATACTGCGTCGCATCAATGGCAAAAACCTTGGCGTGCTTTTTTCCATCTTGAGGTGAGACATACATGAGCGCGTTGTCGGCGATCTCGATATGCCCGCCAGAAGGAAGCCATTCGCGGATCGCGTCGTGAGGGATGACGTGACCGTTTTCAACGAGTTCTTTAACTTCCCAGCGGCCCTGAAACGGCTGCAGTTCCGGGTCCTTGTCTGCGGCATAAAGAAAAAGCGTTCCGAAGGCCAGCAGGCAAGGGAGGGCGAGCTTCAATCCACGTTTCATATCATTGACTCCGTTCGATAACTGGGGGATCCGACCCAAACGTGACTTCGCAACATCCAGATCGCGAAGCCGATTTTCGCTGGAAGGATACTATGCCAGCAGGCCGCGGACAATCTCGCCATGAACGTCAGTGAGACGAAAGTCTCGTCCCGCGTATTGATATGTCAGTTTCAGATGATCCAGACCCAGCAGATGCAGCATCGTCGCGTGCAGGTCGTGAAGGTGGACTTTGTCGTCGATCGCATAATATCCATAGTCGTCGGTCGCACCATAACGAATGCCGGCCTTCACGCCACCTCCCGCCAGCCACATCGTGTAGCCCTGTGGGTTATGATCACGTCCATCGTCTCCCTGAGCAACGGGAGTTCGACCGAATTCTCCACCCCACAAAATCAATGTGTCATCCAGCAAACCTCGCGACTTGAGATCCGTCAAAAGGGCCGCAATCGGTTGGTCGACCTCCATCGCGTTCTTCGCATGATCGGCCTTCAAGTTTCCGTGCTGGTCCCATTTGTAACTGTGGGTGCATTGAACAAAACGGACTCCCTGTTCAATGAATCGACGCGCCATCAGGCACTGGCGTCCAAAGTTCTTTGTGGCAGGCTGATCCAGACCATACAACTTCTGAGTCGCTTCGGTCTCGTCACTGATCTCCTGCAGTTGTGGTGCTGCTGATTGCATCCGAAAGGCGAGTTCAAACGATTCGATCCGGCTTTCAAGAACGTTGTCAGGGCCGGTGGTGGCAAGCTGCTCGGCATTCACTTCACGAAGCAGATCAAGTTCCATCCGTTGCATATGCCTCGGCAGCTTCTCGGCATTTTCAATGAATGGAATCTTCGCCTGATCAGAAGGGATGCTGGCATTCCCCAGCGGAGTCCCTGCATAGATCGCGGGGAGAAACGCTGAACTGAAAGCGTTCACTCCACCATGAGTCAGCGTCGGGCACATGGTGATGAAACCGGGCAAATCCTGATTTTCGGTTCCCAACCCGTAAGTGATCCACGAACCCATACTTGGCCGCACGAACGTATCGCTTCCCGTATGCAGTTCCAGTAGTGCCCCGCCATGACGTGAGTTCGATCCATGCATGCCGTTAATGATGCACAAGTCATCAACCCGTTGAGCGACATGAGGAAAGATCTCGCTGACCCAGGCCCCGCTTTCACCATATTGCTGAAATTGAAAAGGCGACTTCAACAGGTTTCCCGTCGGTGCCGAAAAGACACGCGGTTTGGCAAACGGCAACGGCTTTCCATGATCACGCTTGAGCAGCGGCTTGTAGTCAAATGTATCGACTTGTGACGGTCCGCCATGCATAAATAAAAAGATCACACGCTTGGCTTTTGGCTCGAATAAAGCAGGCTTCGGTGCCAGCGGATTGGCACTCGTTCTTCGCGCGTCACCTCTTGCAACTTCAGCCGCCAATCCTGCCAGGGCCAGGCTTCCAAATCCTGCAGCACTCTGCTTCAACAGATCGCGACGATTGAAGACCGGTGTCCATGAATGGCATGAGTGTTGAGTCATCGAATTACGGTTTACTCCACGTACAAGAATTCATTCGCCGATAAGACGACACGACAGAGGCTGGTCCACGCCCGTAATTCACTATCGGAGGTCGAGTGACCTGGCTGATTCATTAAGGCAATCATTCGGTCCAAATATCCAATCGCTCGACTCACTTCCGCTTCAGACGGTTCGCGGCCATAGGCCATTTGATAAATCGCGCGGATTCGAGCCGATGCATCCAGGTTTTGTCGCGACAGCAATTGCCCCGCAAGTGATCGAACCTGATCCAGGACAAATCCGCTGTTCATCATAAACAGTGCTTGAGGAGCCACCGTCGTCTGATCTCGCTGTCCGGCCAGCGTGCTTGGGTCTGCGAAATCAAAAGCGGTGAAGACCTCGTAAATTGCTGAGCGAACGACGGGTAGATAGATCGAGCGTCGATTGCTGTTGTAAACGGCCGGATTGACATTTGCGGTGCTTGTGACGTAACTGCGATTGGCCGTCGGCAACAATGAGCCTGCAGGAGTTTCGTCGAGTTGACCACTCAATTGCAGTAAGGAATCGCGCAAGACTTCGACATCCATTCGCTGGCGATGAAATCGCCAAAGCAATCGGTTTTCTGGATCGGCAAGTGCAGCGATCGAATTAAACTCGGTATTCTGGCGGTACGTTGTTGAACCAAGTAGCAACCGATGCAACGATTTGAGACTCCACGCACGTGGGCTTTTTGAAGAGGTTTCTGAACGAGCAGAAAATTCACTCGCCAGCCAATCCAATAACTGCGGGTGTGAGGGGCGCTCTCCCAATCGACCAAAATTATCAGGCGACCGAACCAGACCCTGGCCGAAATGCCATTGCCAGATCCGGTTCGCCATGACTCGTGATGTCAAAGGATGCTCGGGGCGAGTCAGCCATTGCGCCAGTTGTAGTCGGCCGCTTCCCGCTGCTGGCTCAAACGACATCGGGATATTCGGCTGAGTATCGGTCGCTCGTTGACTCTCGGCTTGCGTTAAGATTCGTGGCAACTTGCGAGGCACTTCCCGACCAAGTGTTAGGTGACTCCCTCGCAGATGGATTTTCAAGTTCTCAGGTTTTGAATCTGACACCGCCATCGTCTCGGGAAATTTTGGTATCAGGGCTTCACGACGAGCCAATTCTTCACGGTCTGTTTTCAATTGTGTTATGACATCGGTGGAAAACGACGCTTCAATGTCAGCAGGAATTGCAAATGGTCCTTTTGGATCAGACAACAAAACCCGAGCCGATTCCAGCACCGGGTCGGGAAGCGATTTAGCCTTCTGAGCTTCATCGGCCGCTTTCAATTGGGTCGATGCGGTCAGCGCCGCAGAACATAATTGGTCATAACGTTTCGCGAGGTCTTTAAGTGACGTTGGTTGCTGATCCCCCAGCAGTTGGGCAACTCCATTGTCTGGCACAGCAGGATCAATCGTCAGCGACTTGTTTTTGACATACTGATGCCATGCGGTCAGAATTGATTTCGGGTCCGAATTCGAAGCTTCAAGTACCTTCTTCCATTGCTTCGTCAGCGACGGAAGTAGTTGATATGCGTTGGCGGGATTGAGATCTTGAACGCGCTGGTTTGGTTCAACTGCGACCTCTTCATTTCCCTCAATCGGCGTCAGCAGCAACTTGTCGATATGCGGGAAAAACTGCGGTTGCTCAAGTCGGATCAGATTTCGGCCTGCTTTGATTGAAACAAAGCCTTCCACAAACCAAGTCTGAGTCTCTGGCGTCCACGATCCTGTGACTTTTTCCGCCGCATCCGATTTGTAAAGAACCCCGTTAACAAAGACTTTCACAGGCCGTGATGCGGCAGCGGCATAACGTAATTCGAACTGGAAACGGCCAGCCTGTTCAACGTCAAAATCGTATTCGGTAAAGTTCGGTGCTTCCCCGCGATTGACCAGCACACCAATCCCGATACCGTACGTCTCACGATCTTTGAGCACATTTCCACGCGAATAATCTTCCGCTTCGATCAGGATCGCGCGGGGAATCTTCTGCAGATCAGGCATGTTTCCGCGCGGCTTGGCCCCGCGAAGTTGCTCCGCCAATTGATACTCGCGGGTTGCGGCCAGCAAGTAATCTCCCGCATGCTGGCGAGCTTCCGTCAGAATCGTTTCGCTCGTGTCGGCTCTGAGTTTTTCAATCGCCTGTTTTTTTGCCGTCGCCTGTTGTTGCAGTTCATCGCGATGACGCAGTTGCTCAGGCGAGGCCAGCGGTCGTTCATGCCAGCGAGCAACGACCGTGAAATTGTCCATCGTCTGAGTGCTTTTGAAAATCCCAGCCAGCCCGTAATAGTCTTCGGTGGAAAGTGGGTCAAACTTATGGTCATGACAACGGGCACACCCCATCGTCAGGCCCATCACGGCGCGAGAAATCGTATCGACCTGTTCATCAATAATGTCCATCTGCATTTTGACCGGGTCATCTTCGGCAAGCATCTTCGCCCCCAGGCACAAAAAGCCCGTGGCGATCAGGCCGTCAAATGACTCTGCGTCGGTTGCCGGCTCGGGCAAATGATTCGCGTCTGCAGGGAGCAGTAAATCACCCGCAATCTGTTCGAGCAGAAACCGGTCGTAGGGCTTGTCCTCACGCATCGATTTCACAACGTAATCTCGATAGCGAAACGCATTGCCATAGGCCAGGTTTTCATCGAGTCCGTTCGAGTCTGCATATCGAGCGACATCCAGCCAGTGACGGGCCCAACGCTCTCCGTACCGAGGCGACGCGAGCAGCCGATCGACCAGTCGCTCCAGGGCATCAGCGGCTGAGTCGGTGACAAACTCAGTAACCTCCTCCGGGGTTGGCGGCAGGCCGGTCAGATCAAGCGTCACGCGACGGATCAATGCACGTCGGTCGACTTCATGCGAGATCATCAGCCCGTTCGCTTCAAGTTCCGCGAGAATAAAGCGATCGATCGGAGAACGAATCAATACCTCATTCTTCACGGGTGGCGGGCTTTCTTGCCTGACTGGCTGGAACGCCCAGAACGCCTTTTGATCGTCACTGAAATCTGTCGTCGCTGTGTTCGCCATGACTGGGGTGGGGCCTGTGGGCTTTGAGTTCGGCCATGGCAAGCCTCGACGCACCCAATCCGTCAATATCGCAATCTCCGCATCAGGGAGTTTTGACTTAGGCGGCATCTGCACGGTATTTCGATAGCTGATGACATCCACAAGCAGCGACTCATCCGGTTTCCCGATAATCGCCGCAGGACCACTTTCACCGCCTGTGAGCAACGCTTCACGAGAATCCAGCCGCAGCCCCGCTTTTGGTTTCTCGGCTCCATGACATTCCAGGCATTTAGAAATCAGCAGCGGACGAACTTTGGCTTCAAAGAACGCATCGTCCGCAGCCTGATCGCCAAACGAAGTATTCGCCAGCGCCAAGGTGCCAATTACAAGCAGTCCGAAAAACCTTAACCCCATACCATTTCCACTGGAAATCCAGACACATCGAAATCCGTTTAATTGTAAGCATCGGAAGGGGGGCACCGGAAGTTCGATCTCGCAAAAGGGGACTGGCTCCGTCTTCGGTGCCTGTCCCCTTTTGCGTCTTCGCGTCCCCGGTGCCTGTCCCCTTTTTCGAGTTCGGTGCCAGCCCCGTCAGCATTTCGGTCGAACGAGAGAAACGGCGCACATCCCCAGCCACCTAGACCTTGAATCGCTCTGCATTAAAGCCTTTGAAGGAAGCAATGGGACAGCCCCGCATGGTCAAGATCCGGCGTCACGTCGTGACGGAAGCCGAAGCGTTTTGATCAAGTAGCTCGCGAATTTTTGCGATCAGAAGCTCGAAATGTAAAGGCTTCTGGAAAAGGATTTCCTCGCTTCGGGCAATACCGTATCTCAGAAGCTCATCTTCGTTGTAACCACTCATGAAGATGACAGGGACGTTCGGGTAGAGTTGCCGAAATGTGACGACTAATTCCGGTCCCGACATTTCGGGCATCACGACGTCTGTCAGCAATAAATTGATAGATTTCGAATGCTCTTCTGCGAGTAGCAGTGCTTCCGATGCTTTTGACGCATCCAAAACACGATACCCTTTTTTCTCGAGATTGATTCGCACAATTTTGCGAACGTTGGTCTCGTCTTCGACCAGCAATACGGTTTCATTTCCACGAACATTCCGATCACGGTCAACTGTCCCGGAACTTTGTTCCGGCTGTCGTGCGAAGGGGAGCAAAATCTTAAAGGTTGTGCCGACATCCTGCTGACTCTCGACCGAGATTGCACCGCCGAATTGATTCACGATGCCGTGGACCATGGAGAGTCCGAGTCCCGTGCCGCGTCCCAGTTCTTTTGTCGTAAAGAATGGTTCAAAAATCTTCTGCTTTGTCGCTTCGTTCATTCCGCAACCGTTATCGGAAATGGCGAGTTGTGCATAATCACCCGGTTTTAAACTCGGAAACTGAAGTAGTAACTCTCTTGTGACGGATACCCTTTGCGATTCGATGCGGATTTCCCCCTGAGATTTAATGGAGTCCCTCGCATTCAGGACGAGATTGATAATGATCTGTTGAATCTGAACTTTCGCTCCCTGGATTTCCGGTAAGCCAGGTTCACAAGAGAACTCAAGCGAAATATCAGCTTGAATCAATCGACGGATCAGCTTGACGGTCTCTTCAATCGTCTGATTGAGGTCGACATTCGACATCGACACAACGGCATTCCGGCTGAATGCCAGCAATTGTCGCGTCAAATCAGACGCCCCCTTACCCGCTTCGACAATAGCGGTCAGGTATTCTTTCAATGGCGAATCGGCTGGCAATTCCGAAAGCGTGATGCCTCCGTATCCATTAATGACGGTCAGAAAATTATTAAAGTCGTGGACCACCCCACCCGCCAATCTTCCCAACGCCTCAATTTTTTGTGATTGCAACAGTTGAGATTCCAGTCTTTTTAGTTCCGTAATGTCGTTTCCATAGGCGATCACATTGGTAATTTGACCTGCGGAATTTCGTAGCGGGCTGAAGATTGCATCGATGCTGCGGATGCCAATTTCGGGGAAAATGGTCATGCATTCAAAACGGGACGATTGTCCGGTGGCGGCGGCGTTGATCGCCTGGAGGACAGACTTCAGCGACGATTCATGGATCCAGCCGACGTCACAAAACTTTTTTCCGATGATCTGTTCCCGTGATAATTTCATCAATTTCATGGGAGTTTCGTTGAGCTCCTGAATCACGCCATCGACCGTAAGAACCCCGACAAATCCGAGCAGACTGTCCATGACCTGTCGCAAAAAAACTCGCTCATGCCGCAGCGCCAGTTCGGCTTGCTTTCGTTCCGTCACATCGCGCGCAAATGCGTAGCCACCGCCATCGAGTTTTCGGGGGACTGTATGCCATGACAACCATCGGTAAGAGCCATCTTTGCAGCGGAATCGGTTTTCAATTCCGATTATCTTTTCCACTTGCAAAAACTGCTGGTTTGCGGCAATCGTGGCCTCGACATCTTCCGGGTGCACAAAATCAAGCCAGGGGCGGGATGTTAATTCCTCGGATGACCATCCCAGGCAATTCGTGAAGGCCGGATTCACTTTTGAAAAGTATCCATTATCCCCTCCCATGCAGATCAGTTCGACACTGTTTTCCCATATTTGTGTCAGTTGATCATCGAATCGAAGTTCGTCAGTAATATCCTGACACCGTCCCGCCACCCCCGAGACATTCCCTTGTTCATCAAGAAAAGGCTTTTTCAAGATTTCGAAATGTCGGATCTCGTTATCAAGCGTGGCTGTCGTCGTCATGATTTCAGGCGACTGAGTTTTCATCACACGTTCGTCGAACTCGCGAAGTTTCTCGGTGTCGTTCGTCGAAAAAAAAGCGTGATTATCTTTTCCGTAAATGTCAGCGGGGTTCTTGTGAACTATTCGTGCGGCTGCGCTATTAATGCAGACATATCTTCCCAGGCGATCCTTTACAAAAAGGGCGTCATTCACAACTTCGGTCATCGCTTGCAAGCAACGGTTTTTTTGTTGCAATTCGGCAACAGCCTGCATGTGGTGCGTGACTTCGACGGAGAAACCCGTCAGTTTGTGCGGATTCCCATCAATACGCCGTTCCAATCGCCCCCATTCCTCGAGCCACACGATCGAGTGATCCGGACGAATCACACGGAAAAGATTGCGGTAATGCGACCCGTTCGCCAGAACGGTCTGAATCGCCGAATCAAATGCCTCGAGGTCATCAGGGTAGACGGCGTTTCGCAACTGACTTAACGATCGTGGCAATTCACGACTGGCAGGGAGGGCCGGCTCGCTGGAATAATCTCGCACAAACGTGTCTGATTCGATGTCCCATTCAAACGTAGTCGCGACCGCAGAGTGAAATGACTCTTGAAGCCGTACATCTCGTTGCTGATCGGGGTTGGAAAAAGCAGTTTGTCCGGATTTTTCATCCTGGGTTTCCAGCATTTGATACTCGTAAATAACTCGATGTTCGTAACCACCCGATGACAAACACTCCGTGCATCGGGCGATTTGCAAAAAATCCGAAACAAACGACTGCGTCAACAAAACACGGTGAACTGATTGAGCGAAATTTCACGCGGTGGCGGGAGGCGATATTTTTACTTGCCCGCATGAAAAACGTGGTTTACTCAAAAAGCACAGCTTCGAAGCAGGATCTTGCGGGGAGAATGAAAGTTTTATCGACAACAAGTCGCATACCCTCGGTGAATTCAGCGAATTCTTCTCGAATCGCATAAAATGCAGTTCGTGTGCCAGAAATCAATAGTCGATTTGTGTATCAACGGTTTTTTAGGAAATGCGCAATAAATAGCAAGTCAAGCGCAAATTGCCCGTCAAAGTGAGGGTCTTTAGTTCAACTTCCAGAAAATTCAGATACTATCTTTGTAGAGTTTAATGAAGTGTTTTCAGGAAGCTTTTGTTAATTTTTGTTTAAACGATTTTGAAACAAATATTGGTCTCGAACGCTCGTTTCATCACACCGATCTATTGTTCGTTTTCTAATTGCCTGCTGAATCATGAGCAACATGGCGCACGCTTCTTTTACGCTCATAAAACATTACGGATCACGTCCCCATCAAGAACGCCCAGGCTTCAGTCCATTTAACTCTCCTGTTACCGAATCATCGATCGAAAATGGATACTACTGAAAGAGTCATGCGTGATTTGAGGAGTGCAGCGGATCTGCGAATCAAAGACATTCCAGCGAACGACAAGCCCCTCTGCGAAACCGAACTGCGGCAAATGCAACCGAATCAGACCCGACACAATTTGCCGTTGAGCGATCTTGCGTTGAAGAAAAGCTCGCAAGGCGTGTTGATCTTAGATGCCGATCAGAGAATTCAATCGGTCAACGCAGGATTTGAGGTGATTACAGGCCGGTCTCAAGCAGAAATGCTGGGGAAACCCTGGGAATCATTCCCGGGGGGGAATTACCGAATCACAGTTTGTTGCGATCAATCGATATCTCGCAGACGTGCGAAATTCGGAACAACAGACCTCAGATCTGCTGCTTGAGCTTCAAGGTCTGCGGAAAGACGGATCGGATTACTGGACTGATCTTTCAATTTCACCCATCCGTGATGCGAAAGGGGAATTGACGCAACTGATCGTCGTCATGCGTGATATTACCGCTCTCAAGCAGAGCGATGAACTACATGCGCGACGGGACCAGCAATTGACGTTCGCGATGAAGGCGTCGAACATGGGGTTGTTTGACTGGGACATTCCGTCAAACACAACCAGGTTCTCACGGGAATGGAAAAGTCAGCTTGGTTACGCCGAAGATGAGATCGAGGATCGGCACGAAGAATGGGAATCTCGACTTCATCCCGAAGACCGGCCGGTTGCCATTGAGCGTCTTGAAAAATATCTGGCGGGTAAGATTGCCATTTACGATGCGGTGTTCAGGATGCGTCACAAGAATGGTTCTTGGAGGTGGGTGAACGCTCGGGGTGAGGTCCTTCGCGACAAGCATGGCAATCAGATAAGAATGATTGGTTGTCACCTCGATATTACTGAGCAGAAGCAGGCTGCGGAATCGCTCGAGCTGATGAAATTCTGCGTCGATCACACCGCTGAGAATGTGGTTTGGATCAGTCGTCATGGCCGAATCCTTTATGCCAATCACGCGTGTTGCTTGAGGTATGGCTACTCGGCAGACGAGTTCCTCAACATGTCGATCTGGGACTTGGACGTGGTTCCGGATTACCAGCCAGATCTCTGGGAAAAGCACTTTGATGACCTCAAGCAACGCGGGAACATCGTTCTTGAAACTTCGCACCGTGCGAAAGATGGCCGCGTCTTTCTCATGGACGTGAGCGCCAACTACGTAAAAGTCGGTGATCGCGAATTGAATTTTGCGTTCGCCCGCGACATCAGCGAACGCAAACGAGCAGAGGAGGAACGTCGCAGGCTACAAGAACAGTTGGTACACGCCCAGAAACTGGAAGACCTGGGAGTGATGGCCAGCGGAATTGCTCACGACTTTAACAACTTATTAACCGCGATGCTGGGAAATGCCAGCCTGGCACGAATGGAATTACCTCAAGAATCACCGCTCGAATCGTATCTTGAAGAGATCGAGAGCGCAGCGAGAAGTGCCGCTAAATTGACGAATCAGATGCTCGCCTATTCGGGAAAGGGGCAATTTGCAATTCAGCCGCTCCGGCTCGACGCACTGGTCGAAGAGTCGATTTCGCTTTGTAAGACCGTTGTTGAAAAGAACGTGGAGATTGTTTTAGACCTTGAATCGGCGCCGTTCGAGGGTGACGCAGACCAGACTCGGCAAATGATGGTGAACCTGATTGCTAACGCTTCCGATGCTTTCCAGGGAGAGCCAGGAAAGATTTACATAAGAACCGGAATTCGAAATGTGGATGCGGCAAAACTTCATTCGATGTACGCCCCCAATAAGATTTCCGCAGGGGGCTATGCGTTTTTTGAAGTGAAGGACCATGGGTGCGGAATCGATAAGGAAACACTTCAGAAGATTTTTGACCCTTTCTTTTCGACGAAAATGATGGGCCGTGGCTTGGGGCTGGCGGCCGTTCTTGGCATTGTTCGAAGCCATCGGGGGACGATCCATGTTATCAGCGAACCAGGACAGGGAACGACCGTTGAAGTGTTGCTGCCAGCCATTGAAGCGACCGTTCCCCAAACCCGTGATGAAACAGGAGAGCCTGTCTTGAACGATAAAAAGACCATCCTGATTGTCGATGACGAGGACTTCGTGCGCAATTTTCTTGCCCGATGCATGGAGGCTGCCGGATTCAAGGTGCTCACTGCGTCGGACGGCTACGAAGCAATCGAGGTCTATCGTCAACAGGCAGCGGAAATCTCAGTTGTTCTTCTTGATTTGACGATGCCTCGGATGAGTGGAATGGAAGTTTTAAAAGAATTACGGAGCCTGTCAGTCGATCTGCCAATCCTGATGATCAGCGGCTATTCCGAGCAAGATATTTCGAAGCAGATGTCGAAATCTGGCTCGTGTGCGTTCATCCAGAAACCTTTTTCGCCAGATGAATTGATTGCCGCCATCAGCACGCTGCATTCCTCAAAGTGTTGAGGAGGATCGCCAAGTGACCCGGGAACTGCTCTCAATTTCGTCGATCTTGATTCCGGATTCGACGATCGTTTTCGCGAGTTCGACATTCGTTTCAACTTGAATTCTTCGACAATGCTTTTCCGCTGAATGTCAATTGTTCGGATGGAGAAACTGTACTTCCCCGCCATCATCGTGATCGGTGTTGAGAACAGCAATTCGCGAAGTACATCGACCTCTTCCGGTATCAGTTTACTCTGTGCCGTCTGGACTTCCCGTTTGAGGCGTCGCTTTTTCGTGAGCGAAGATTATCCATTCTTATCCCGAAGAGCGTTTCGCTCATCATTATCCAAGTGACGTGCCGTATGCGGTAATTCTGCAAGTACGGATCTGTGCGGAGGGCGGCCCGTAATGGCTACCGCGATTCCCCCAAGTTTAAACTTGGAATCGCCAGAAAACGGGTTATCATCATCATCCGTTGATGGGTTTGCCAAATTGATTGGATTGTTCAACGCATCACAATGTCTGCCGGTCGTTGCCTGCCGGTCATTGTGATGATGCGTCGTACTCCCTCAATACCTCATTCCGCCGATGACTGATCCGCCCAAGCGAATTGCCCTGCCCGAAAGAACCGCCACAGAAGAACTGACCTGGATAACCGCTACAGTCCGCTACGCCCAATAAAAGGGGTCCGCCTCAGTCCCTTTTTGAAGCTCGAACCTTCCTTGTTCGCACCCTCCTCCTCGATCTCGAGAATACCTCATGATGTCGCGGTTTTTTGGCTTTCCCCTGCCTGTGATGATGTTCTCGTTCGCTGTCGTATTTCCATTATCAATAGAATCCTTAGCGGCGGAGCCAGATGCTGCCGGGATCGAGTTTTTTGAAGCCAAAATCCGTCCGGTGCTCGTTGAGCACTGTCAGGAGTGCCACAGTTCGACTTCGAAATCGCTCAAAGGGGGCTTGCAACTCGACCATCGCGAAGGTTTGCTGCACGGTGGCGATTCCGGTCCGACAATCCTTCAGGACAAGCCTGAGAACAGCCTGCTGCTGAAAGCACTAAAGTACGATGGCCTCGAGATGCCTCCCAAAGGGAAGCTGGCCGCCAGTGTCGTCGCTGACTTCGAGCAATGGATCAAGTTGGGTGCGCCCGACCCTCGAGAACGTCCCACAAGTACGACCTCGACCCGTTTCGATTTTGCCGAAGCGAGCAAGTTGTGGTCATTCCAAACTCCCCGGCGAACCCCGGTTCCTGACGTGCAGCAGGCCGAATGGCCCAGACGCGATCTGGACCGATTCGTCCTCGCCAGGCTGGAACAGTCTGGAATCAAGCCCAGCGCGATGGCCCAGCGACGCACGTTGATTCGGCGGGCTTACTTCGATGTGATCGGTCTTCCCCCCTCGCCGGAAGAAGTCGCCGCGTTTCTTAATGATACTTCGCCAAATGCCTATGACGTCGTCGTGGATCGATTGCTCGAGTCGCCGCATTACGGCGAGCGTTGGGGACGGCATTGGCTGGATATCGCCCGCTACGGCGAAGACCAGGCACACACTTTTAAAGCTCGCAATTATCCGCAGGGATACCGCTATCGTGACTGGGTCGTCAACGCGCTGAATCGCGATCTCCCCTACGATCAATTTATCTCGGAACAGATTGCCGGTGATCTGCTGGGAAGCCCCGGCGATCCAGGTCGCCTGGCGGCACTGGGACTGTTTGCTCTGGGTCCCGTCTATTACCAGGACAATGGCGAACAGGCCAAGGCCCTGGCCGATGAGTGGGACGATCGTATCGACACACTGACCCGAGGTGTGTTGGGCCTGACGGTTTCTTGTGCGCGCTGCCACGACCACAAATTTGATCCCATTACCACGGCGGATTACTACGCTCTGGCAGGCATCTTCGCCAGCAGCGATTATCAGGAACGGCCGATCGTCGCGAAGGAAGTGATCGATCAAAAGAGCGCGGCGGAATCGACTATGAAGGGACAGCAACTTCTCGTCGACCGGTTTCTGGATGAAGAGGCGCGCAAGTTACGCGTCACCCTGGTCGCGGATATTCCCCAATACATGACGACGGCGTGGAAGGCCATCAACCTGCAGCGGGGCAAACCCAAAGACAAAAAACTGCTCGCACGAGTGGCCAAGGACGAAAAAGTCAGCGAATTGCTTCTGAAGCGTTGGGTTGACTATTTGACCGCTGCAGCCCAGATCCAGAAAACTCGTCCCTATCTCTCTGCGTGGTACGAATGGTTTGCTAAACAAGATTCCAAACAAGATCTGTCGGGCGATGCCGCCGCATTGGCCAGCGTGCAACAGTTAGCTGTCGATTTCCAGTCACTGGTTCAATCGAAATCACCGCTCCGCGATCAACTCTTCGCCGAGTTTGGTGAGAACTTCGCATTTGTGAGCGAATCCGATCGAGCCGTTGTCGCTCCCGGTGTCATCCCTTTGGGCAATCTCTTCGATGATCCCAAGGGGGGAACTTCGCTGTCGTCGGCACTTTCTACAGATTCGTTTCTCGCCGCAGCCAACGACAAGTGCCTGGGAGTCGATCGCGTGGTGCAGGGATGGGGCAAGCAAACGCAGATTGCAGCGGGTCTCGATTTTGACTTCAGCCAGCTCGGAAGCGACAAACGCTCGCACGGAGGAGTGATCAACGACGGTTGGGACGCAACCGGAGGGATTCGCACAGTCGGTCAGCCGTTCGCCTCGAACGCCCCTCGCACAGAGCAGGGGATTGGAATGCACGCCAATGCCCTGATTACGTTTGACCTCGACGAACTGCGAAGGTCAGGGCTGATGCCCACCGATCAAGGATTCGTCTTTCGAACCGATCGGGCGGGACTGAACGACGACTCATTTGGGAACGGCGGCTCGTCGGTCCATATGGCGGTGATTGTCTCCCGGTCGCATCGTCAGACAGACATCTACGACGGGATCATTGCGGGATACGTGAATGGGAATCTCGTCAAGACCGCAGAGAACGATCGTGTCTATTATTTTTCGGGTGATGTTCCAGCTCCACTCAAAGCGGATGGGAACTTTGTCAAATTTGACGTTCCCATTCCCGCTGATGCCAAGTACCTGACGCTGGTCAGCACCGGGGCCGCAGCGGGACCTGGCGAGAATACGATCAGCAGCGACCATGCTGTTTTTTCCGGGGCGCGCCTGGAAATGGACCCACTTCCAATCCAGACGGAAATCGCTTCGAAGCCGACAACGGAATCCCTTCGAACCGAAGTCGAGTTGCAGCAGGCCCGTCTGGACGCACGATTGTTGTCCGAGCTGTTTTACGATCAGGGGCTGCTGGCCTTACCGGGAAGTGATGCCGACGGTCGCCTGCCGGAACCGTCGATGCAGCGACTGGCAGAATTACGGGTTGAATTGGAACGTGTGAAAAAGGAATTCGACGCAGTTCATGTCTTGATGGCGCATTCGTTAATGGAGGGGCCGGGCCGAGATCTGGCGATTTACCTGCAAGGCAATCCGACGAAACTGGGTGACGTCGCACCTCGATCGATGCCCGTCGTTTTTACGGGCGGAGAAAGAAAGCCCCTGCCAACGAAGGGAAGCGGCCGGGCGGAACTGGCCGCGGCGATCGCATCGCGAGACAATCCACTCACCGCGCGCGTGATCGTCAATCGAGTCTGGCGAAGTCACTTCGGTTTCGGTTTAGTACGAACCCCCAGCAATTTTGGCCAGCTGGGTGACCGTCCGACTCATCCAGAACTGCTCGATGATCTGGCGGTCCGTTTCATGGATTCCGGCTGGTCCCTGAAAACTCTGCATCGGGAAATCCTCTTATCGGCCACGTACCAGCAAAGTAGTGATTTTCGCCATGATGCCGCCGAAATCGATCCCGAAAATCGATTGCTTTGGCGAATGAATCGGCGGCGACTGGAAGTGGAACCGTGGCGGGATGCCATGCTGGCGGTCACTGGTGAACTGGACAGGACCATCGGCGGACCGCCGCTCGATCTGGCCTCCGGCGGCAACCATCGTCGTACCTTGTATGCCTTTATCAGCCGACATCAATTGAATGATCTGCTGCGGCTGTTTGATTTCCCCGATCCAAACATCACCAGCGACCGCCGTAGTGTGACCACGGTACCTCTGCAGCAATTGTTCGTCCTGAACAGTGATTTCATGACACAGCGAGCGAAGGCCCTGGCCGCACGATTGAACGGCAGCCGCGATACAGACGTGCCGGGCAAGATTGTGCTGCTGTTCGGTTGGCTGTACGGTCGACAACCCACTAGCGACGAATTGAGTCTGGGACAGGCCTTCTTAGATTCTGCCGCAACCTCATCCGGAAATGGATTATCCGCCTGGGAGCAATACACGCTGGCACTCTTGGGTACGAACGAATTTTCATTCATTGACTGACCTGGCGGATTCCCATGAACAATCATATTTCCCTGGCATCCCATCTGTCTCAGCTTGGCCTGGGGGCCGTCTCGCGGCGGCAAGTCTTAATGCGAGCGGGCGCGGGATTCGGAATGCTCGGTTTGGGCAGCCTGCTGGCGGCGGAGCAGCAGGCTGCATCGACAGGGAAAAGCCTGGCCGACGCGAACAATCCATTGGCTCCGAGAGCACCGCACTTTGAACCAAAAGCCAAGCGAGTGATTTTCCTGTTCATGAACGGGGGACCGTCGCACGTCGACACGTTCGACTATAAGCCCGCTCTGAAAGAGCAAGAGGGAAAATCGGGTCCCGGCGGCAATTTCATGCCGTCACCATTCAAGTTCGCTAAACACGGCGAATGCGGTATGGAAATCAGCGAACTCTATCCGCACCTGTCTCGCCATGCGGATGACCTGTGCGTCATCCGTTCCATGCATACGACGACACCAAACCATGAACCCGGTCTGTTCATGATGAACAGCGGAGCCCAACAACCCATCCGACCAAGTCTTGGCTCGTGGTTGACGTATGGGCTGGGGAGCGAGAATCAAAACCTTCCCGGCTTTGTCGTGCTGTGCCCTGGCAAGCCTGTTGTCGGACCGGCCTTATGGGGAAACAGTTTCCTTCCCGGAATCTACCAGGGAACGCACATTAATAATTCGAAGATTGATCCCCGGCAGGTGATCGGTCACTTGAATAACAAGCATCTGAACTCCACCGACCAGCGCAAAGTGCTTGATCTGTTGCAGGCCATGAATGAGCGTCATCTGGACGTTCGCGGTCAGGACGTTGAACTGGAAGCTCGTATCGCTTCGCTGGAAATGGCGTATCGCATGCAATTCGAAGCGCAGGAGGCGTTCGACATCGGCCGGGAAGAGACGTCGACACGGACACTGTACGGCGAAGGGGAATTCGCGAACGGTTGCCTGATTGCTCGACGCCTTGTCGAACGAGGGGTGCGGATGGTGCAACTGTATTACGGAGCGGGCCAACCCTGGGATGCCCACGGGGACATCATGGACCATAAGCGTGACGCCCTCAAAAGCGATCAGGCGATCGCAGCACTACTGCATGATCTGAAGTCCCGAGGGATGCTCGACGAAACTTTGATTCTCTGGGGGGGCGAGTTTGGTCGGACACCGACGGCCCAGGGGGCCAAAGGCCGAAACCATCACCATACCGGATTCACCGTCTGGATGGCGGGAGGCGGCATCAAAGGAGGGATGACTTACGGTGCCACGGACGAAGTCGGAGTCCACGCCGTAGAAAACCGCATGGATGTCCACGACTTGCACGCCACAATTCTGCATTTAATGGGCCTGGACCACACGAAGCTCACCTTCCGCTACAGCGGACGTGATTTCCGTCTGACCGACGTACACGGATCAGTGACGACGGGTATTTTGACGTCATGAACGCGACACGGAGGACGTCGTATCGCCGAAAACCCGCCGCCCGAATCCATTGCCCGTTCTTGTAGATCCGCGTAATGGATCGTTTGACCCTGTGTGCAGTGATACCGCGATCCGTATCAGTTCAACTTTCCAGTTAAGATCTCCTGCGGAGAATAAACGCTGATTTCAGGAAAACGATCGAAGTCTTTAACGTTGAAAGTCAAAAGCTTCGTTACCTGATGTTGCTGCATTGCGGCAACAAGTCGTGCGTCGTGTGCAGGCTTTCCTTTGACTTGATGTGTCATGACGAGCGATTCCCATAATTGGTAGATGCCCGGCTCATCGAGCAATATTCGGTACGCGGTCATCCATTTTTCAATCGCAAGTTTTGCATCATCGACGCTCAACTCTAAGCCATTCACGTCGATCGGGCGAGTCGCCACAACCCAGAACTCGTATAGCACTTGAGGCACCAGGATGCAGTCCTGATCATCGTCATTTAACCGCATCAGAGTCTCGGTCGCGACGGCATACAAGCTGTGGCCGCGATCGCGGCTCGCAGCAAGATATTCGTATCCAGCAATATGCTCATTCGCCGCATCCGGCATAGATGGATTCGCGGTTATCGTTCATTTTCCCCTCGGAGCCGGGTGACAGCTCAACGATCTCTTTCAATATATTTCGAAATTCTTCGCGACTGATTCGCCGTGGCGTCGGCGCGACTTGGTCGAGTGAATCGTCTTTCGCGATCTCTTGAAGAAACGTGATCAAATCTTTCCCCGCCAATGCAGCCTTTCGACTGAGTGCAGCGGCGACGTGATCTGGTACAGCGATATTCATGGGTCGGAACTCCTTGCTTGACGTATTCTATCATGGACAAAAGACTGAGTCATCCATTTTTTCTGAGTGAGGTCAAAACTCCGTTTCCCTCCCGCTGACGAAACACTGACTTAGCCGGGGGACCAAGTGAGCATGTGAAAGCCGCAGCGCGGCGACCGAGATTGTACGTTCATGTTAATCGCTGTCATTGAACTGGTTTGATTCCCGGGAGGGATGACTTTGCCGATCACCGAAGAGGATCCTAATCCTAATTGCCAATGCCAGTTTGGACGATCGAAGGGACCTCGACGCGCGACATATGGCCAATAACCATCCCGACCGATACGCCAAAGATTAATCTCCTTTTCGCCTGATAAACCATGGGGACACAGTGCGCCAGCGCAAGCCGGAGGATTGTAGCGAATGCACGTTTCGTACAAGGTAAGATTTAGCCAATCGCCTTGACCCCGAGTCATGCGTTGTGTGGGGCAACCCACTCATCGAAGCGTTGACAGGGGAATGACCAGGTTGTGTTTTGATCTCCGAAATCAGTTCTTTGCGAGGCTGACCTTGTTCTGTCAAGGTGAAGGCAACAGTGATGTCGAACGTAAAAGGCGAGTCGGACGTCACCTCCACGGAGTCCGGGACCACAGGCATGGTTGGAAACAATCCTCGCGGAAGCTGGGCGATCCCAGAAACATTCGACTCGTTGGAGGTTGAACGCCTAACCCGGATGGATCATTGCGGACCCCACGAAGCTCGTTCGAACGGACACCTCGGCTGGAGTTGGGGGTAGGCGAATTTCGGCGTGGGCGAAACCATGCTGTACCCGGATTCATTTTTTGTTTCTCACGGAAACACTGAGTCACGGAGAAGCGGCTAAGGCCAACCTACAGACCGTGTGAATAATACACTTTTCGTCATCACCGAGCCGAAACTCCACAAGCATCGATTGCTTTCTCCTCACTCCGTGCCTCTGCGGCTCTGTGAGTAACCACTTCTTTTGGAGGACATGACATCCATGGGGACACTGTGAGCCATCACAAGCCGGAGGACCGAAGCGAATGCAAGTTTCGTACAAGGTAAGAAACGTGAAGATGATGAAACGAATTCCATAAGCGTCGATCCAAGAAGATCCCTCTCTGCTTATGCATTTCGACAACGCCTCACTGATGCTGGGCGAATTGCCGAGGTAGAATTTGTGCGACATGGAAAACCAGAGGAGAACGACGATGTCGGCCACGATCACGATTGAAGAAGCCCAGGTGTCCCTGAAACAACTCGTCCACGGTTTAGCCCCCGGCGAGGAGGTCATCATCACAGAGAATCAGTTGCCGGTCGCCCGTTTGGTGTGCGAGCCAGCGAACACCAAACGGCCCCGCCCCGCACCCGGATTGGGGAAGGGAAGCATCATTTACATGGCTCCCGACTTTGACGCTCCGCTCGACGATTTCAAGGAGTACATAGAATGAGGCTCCATCGCTCAGGCGATGACCGAAGGACTGACGTTGGTGAGCGGCGATGCTCATGTGTCCCGATACTCAGTACCGCTGATCTGGTAGGCGACAAAGGCCAACGGGGGCGGAGTGGGCCAGCAAGAGGATTTTAGCGAATGCAAGTTTCGTACAAGGTAAGATTGAGCCAATCGCCTTGGCTCCGAGTGATGCGTCTCGATGGGCAATTATCAGGGCGAAACGTTCACAGGGCAAAGACCAGGTTGTGTATAGAGCTCCGAAATCAGCTCTTTGCGAGACCGACCTTGTTGTGTCAAAGGGAAGACAATAGTGACGTTGAACGATAAAGGCGAGTTCGGCGTCGCCTACGGACGATTCCCTATTTGTTGACTGCTGGTGCCGTTTTTTTCTCTGTCGTCGCAGCATTCTTTTCGGTTTGCGCGGTCTTCGGTTTTGGTTTCGGGACGTTCCAGATCTTGACCAATTTATCCTCACCAGCTGTGGCGAGCGTCGAGTCGTCTGGTGCGAATGTGACATCGTTCAACCAATCGGAATGACCGTCGAGCGTCGCCACTTCGGCGTCCGTCGACAGGTCCCAGATTTTTACGGAACCATCGTCGCTGACCGTCGCCAATAGAGTTCCGTCGTTGGAAAAGGCGAGACCGCGAACCGGGCCGCCGTGGCCGCTGAGTGTCGCATCGTTTTCGCCGCTGGTGGTCTCCCAGATCTTGACCGTATCGTCATGACTGGCTGTGGCAATCAATGAGCTGTCGGGCGAAAACGCCAAGGCGTTCACGGTGTCGGTGTGACCTTTGAGTGTTCGAACAAGATGGTGCGTCGTTACGTTCCAGATTCGGACTAGATTATCTGAACTTCCTGACGCAAGTAATTTTCCGTCAGACGAGAAGGCCACTCCGTTCACCGAGTCGGTGTGTCCCTTGAGGGTCGTCACATTCTTACCGGTCTCGACATTCCACAGCTTCACCGTATCGTCATCACTGCCGGTTGCCAGCCACTTTCCATCGAAGCTGAATGCCACGCTGTTAACGGAATCAGTGTGACCCGTCAGTGTCAGCAGCAACTTTCCCCCTCCTGGTTCCCAGATTTTCGCCGAATGGTCGGCGCTCGCCGTCGCCATCCGGGTCCCGTCGAGCGAGTAGGTGACATCGAGTACCGAATCGGTGTGCCCTTTCAACGTCAATAAAAGTTCACCATTGGCCGGATCGACGATTTGCACGGTGTCATCGTCGCTGGCCGAAGCGAGGCCACTTCCGTCGGGTGCGAATTTCACCGCGTTGACGACATTTGTATGTCCGTGAATTGCCAGCTTTGCAATTTCAGCTTTCGGTTCAGTTCCGAAGATCGCCACGGACAATCCCATCAAACTGACCAGAGTGATCATGCGGACTTCCCTTTATCAGCGGCTGCAAATTTGAGGAGGTAGACAGGCATCGAAAATTACTTACGCCGGGCATGAACGGGATGATGATGAACTGGATGAGACGCAGAAACATGGACCGGATGGTAGGCGGGAGCATGAACCGCGCGATAAACCGGATGGTGATACAGATGCGGCCGATAATTGTTCGCTCGATATCGAATCATCCGTCCGGCGTAGCGATGGTTCGTCAGGATCTGCACAGTCTGTGCCTGGGCACCCGTCGCACGAACTCGAACTCGCTCCCCCTTCTTCAGCGCGGCGGGGGTGACGATGCTGACGGAATTTCCATTGTGATGCTCGAATCGTGTCGCCGAAGTAACGTTCAGCTCATGCGTGACAGGCTTGTTCTGCTGATTGACTTTGGCGTTGGCCGGAGCGTTCGCGAAGGGAATCATTTTTTTATGATGAGTACCCGTTTTCAATTTGAAAACACCGTAACCTGTTTTATCGGGACTGACGCTGACGACGGTCCCGACCAGGGTCCGCTGACCATTTCCACTAGCCGCCTTTTTCACTCCCTTAGCCGCTTCGGCCGTCGAGGCCCCGATGGAAAGAATCAAGCCTATTCCAATAAACGCAGACCAGAACCGAGTGATTGACATGTCTGTTTCCCCGTAACCCCGGATCAATAGCAGGTTATCTCATTGAGAACCCCTCTGGACCCCACCCAGGTTCAAATCGCGGTCCCCACTTGATTATAAACCCGGTCCACAAGCGAAGTGTTCGGAGAATTTCGAACCTGCCGAAGAAGTAATGATTCGACGTCTTCTGATCATTGGCCATCTGTACGATTCGTCAAGCAGTGCCGAGCGATACAAAGACGGCGATTTCAAGCCACTGCTTCTCCGAGGACTCCGAAGCAATGGCACATCGAGATGGAAGCGAAATAAAGATCCTTCAACGCGTTGTGGCCTGTGGCGTCAGAAATTGAAAGATCGGTCGTATGAACGTGTTATACGTCTTGATCGACGTCGCTTTCATTACCCGGCATTTCTGGTCGATCGGACGCTTTTTCCCAGGGTGGGATTGGGCCGAGGTATTGGAAATACTGGCATTCGATCCTGCCGTTGTAGAGTTTTCTTCGGCGGTCGGCTCGACATCTGAAAAGCCGCTCAAACCCGGGGTGAGATGTCAGAACATAGATTGACCAGGTAGTAAGTGGGCCGAACGCGTCGGCCATATCGTCGTAGATTTCGGCTGCTGATTCGCTGTCGCCCAGACGTTCACCGTACGGAGGGTTCGTAATGATCACTCCATATTCGAGTGATGTTTTCAGTTCGAGGACATCCATTGTCTTAAATTCGATGTCGCCACCCATCCCTGCCTCGATGGCGTTCGACTGGGCCAGCCTGAGGACTCTGTCGTCGATATCGCTGGCCATCAAGGGGAACTTGGGTTTGCCGAGCACCAGATCGCGTGCCTCTTCACGCGCCTGTTTCCAGTTTTCGCGTGTCAGCTGGTGCCAGTTTTCGCAAACGAAATGGCGATTGATCCCCGGAGCACGGTTGCGGCCAATCATTGCCGCTTCGATGGCAATCGTTCCGGAACCACAAAACGGATCGATAAACTGCCGGTCACGATTCCAGCAACTGATCAAAACCAGTGCGGCCGCCGTCGTTTCACGTAACGGCGCGGCGCCGGAGGTCGCTCGGTAGCCACGCTTGTGCAGGCCTGGTCCCGACGTATCGATCAACAGCAGGACCTGGTCTTTTAAAATCGACACTTCGATCTGATATTCAGCGCCGGTTTCCTCAAACCAGTGACGTTGATAGCTCTTCTTCAGGCTTTCGGCGATCGCCTTCTTGGTCACGGCCTGAATTGTTGGCTCGTGGTGTAGTTGAGACCGGACGGATTTACCCGAGACGGGAAACTTGGCATCGATGGGAAGCCATTCGTTCCATGGCAGTGCCTCGACCTGGTCAAAGTATTCGCCGAAATCGTAAGCAGGAAACCCGCCAACCTTCACGAGCAGACGGTCAGCCGATCGCAGCCAGAGATTGCAACGACAAATTGCCAATTCGTTGCCAATGAATGTGACTCGACCATCTTCAGAGTATTGCTCGTGATATCCGAGGTCGTGGAGTTCACGTGAGACGACTGCTTCGAGGCCAAATGCCGAGGTCGCAATTAATTCTATCCGTCGAGCCATAACCGTGATTCGTAAAAAGATCTCAGGATAGCGAGTTTGAGGGGGAACGGGAACCTTTAAAAATTGGTGTTGTTTATGGGAACTGGACAACCCTTCGCATGGCTTACGCCGGTGCGAGGTACATAATTCGTTTCAGTGCCGTTGGCAAAGGCCCTTTAACCACCCCAGTGTTAGGAGGGTGGGGTTTCGTTTAGGTTGTGCGTATAATGCTCGGTTGGCGTGATTTTGCCCAAACCGTTTTGAACCGGACTGGCATAATCTGCGTTACCACTTTGAACGAAGTTTTTCTCGGTAAATCGGAACGCCCACCTAATGATGTTGGGCAGACTGAAGAATAAAACAAAAGGAATCTACGAATGAGAAGTCATAATCCCATGCTGAGCGCTGCCAACATGGATTCGTTTCGGGGCGAATTTTTCCCCGCCAGCCAAAGCATGACAATTCAAGGAGCGGCAACGAAGACTCTGATCCTGCTGGGACTATGTTTCGGCACCGCTTCAATGACGTTTGCGATGACTCGTACTGGCAGTCAGCCAGCGGCATTTCCGTGGATCATTGCAGGAGTGATCGGAAGCCTTGTTTTCTGTCTGGCCACGACCTTTAAGCCGAATTGGGCACCTTTTACGGCGCCGCTTTATGCACTGACCGAGGGACTGTTTCTCGGCGCGATTTCTGGTTCATACGAACGAGCTTATTCTGGCATCGTCCCGCAAGCCGCCTTGGCGACGCTGGGGACAATGGGTGCGATGCTGTTTGCCTACAAAAGTGGATTGATTCGGCCGACGAATCGTTTCTATATGGGGCTTTCGGCTGCAACGGGTGGAATCGCATTGGTTTACATGATTGCGTTTATCTGCTCATTTTTCGGCGTGCGATTACCATTTCTGTTTCAACCGACTCTGTTCGGAATCGGGTTCACTTTGGTGGTCACGGTGGTAGCGGCTCTGAACCTGATCCTCGACTTCGCGTCGATCGAAAGGGCGGCATCGAACGGAGCACCAAAGTATTTTGAATGGTACTCCGCCTTCAGCCTGATGGTGACACTCGTCTGGTTGTACGTGGAAATCCTTCGCCTGCTGTCGCTGTTCGCCGGTTATACGCGAAACGACTGATTATTCGTCGCCGGTTGCATGTTCCAGTTTTCCCTTGGGGGGATGGAAGAAGAGCAGCAGCAGGACTGCTGCGAGAAGGCCGGCACCTGCGGGGTACAGTAACAAAGTCCGATAATCGACAACTTTGTCTGTCGTATAGACCTTTTCGATGGCGGGCCAGAGGTAACGGGCGGCGATCGGACCCAGCCCCAGGATCAGGAAGTTAAACAACCCCTGGGCACTGGTTCGCGCGTCTTTGGGGAAGACTTCGTCGACGAGGATGTAGAGCGTGGCGAAGAAGAATGCGTAACAGATCCCGTGCAGGATATTGACCGCCACGGCACAGTAAGGGTTCGGGACGAATGCCCAGACGCCGAAGCGAACAGTGTGGCCAAGGATCCCCAGAATCATGGTCCAGCGCCAGCCGAGGTTCTTCAGCACCAGTCCGAGGAAGGCCATGGTGCCGATTTCGGCGAGTTGACCGACACTCATTGCCGGTTGAATCCAGTTGGAAGGGACACCGACCTTTTCGAGGTAGGTAAATGCGAAGTAGAAAAAGCCGTCGTGGACGGTGGCATCGATGAATGTGACGAAAAACAGCACCAGCAGAAACGGGTGTTTTAATAACCGCATCGCTTCCAGCCAGGCCAGAGAATGCTTTTCGCTTGTCGCTGGCTTCGGTGGAGTGTGTGGCAATGTCAGGCTGAAGGCGGCCAGCAGGATCGATGCAATCCCGGCGGTGATGAATGCCCAGCTTTTTCCTTGATTCAATGCCGTTCCAGAAAGCGACGTACCTAACGCCGCGCCCAACCACTTCACGAAATCAACGCTTCCAAATGCCGGGATCTTGGCCCAGTCAGCCAGGATAAAAATGAACGGCCAGCTCGCAGCGATCCAACCAATCGTTCCCCACAAGCGAACGGGACCGAAGTCTTTTTGTGGGTCTTTAATATTTGCGAATGCGATGGCATTCGTCACGGAAATCGTCGGAACGAAGAAAAAGCAATGGACGGCCATGCAGGCGAAGTAGATCCAGTAATTTCCTGAGGCGTCACCGTTACCTTGAAAGGTCTTCCATGCGAGAGCTCCGAAACCGAGCATTGCCAGTCCGCCGATGAAATGGCTGAGAGCGAGGAATTTCTCGGCCGAGAAATTTCGATCCACAAACTGGTTTCCGAAAAACATGGCAATGATCGCCGAAACGGGGAAGGCAATATTCAGTCCGAACCGTTGCCATTCGTTAAATCCCAGTGCTCCTTCGCCAAAGAAACCAAAACTCGATGGCAGCCATGCTCCCCAGATGAAAAATTCGAGAAACATCATGACACAGAGTTTTATGAACACGGACCGCTGCATCGGGACTTCCTTCATGGGATTGTGAATCTGGCGTCGTTGAGCTTGGAAGATGATGCCGTGGACAGCGAGGAAGGGCAAGTAATCCGCCGAATTCGGTGGTTTTGTTGGTTGGAAGCGCGTGATTTGTTTCGTGCCGATTGGACGCGCACGTAAGATTTCGACGGCTGGAAGCCGACGTTACGAAGGCATCAGGCTCGCGGGATTGGCCAACGATCACTTGCATTGGTACGCTGGCGGAATTGAATCTTACTTATCGGGTATTGGGAAACGCATTCATGTCGGAAAACCAGTTCAATCAACTTCAGGACAAGCATCGAGCGGGAGGTGCTTCCGCCGTATTCGAGCAGCTGGCCGCTTCGCTTCGAGAACAGCGTGAATACCACAAGTTGTTCGACGCCTTGTGTTTAAAGAAGAAGCACGAACTTGGTGCCCCTTTGAACCGACCGACATCATTCGACGATGTTCCAGCAGCGAAGCGCGACGAGTTTGAAGCGGCCTATGTGTCTGCAGCCCGCGACGTCGGACAACTTTTGCTGGCTGATAAGAAATTGAGCCAATCATTTGTCTATTTTCACGCTCTTCGAGAAACTCAGCCGCTTCGCGACGCGATCGAAGCAGTCCCTTTGCCGCGCGAGTCGAACGAAGAGTCTGAAGAATTGATCGATCTTGCGTTTTACAAGCTGATCCATCCCGTCAAAGGGATGCAGATCATGCTTAAGACGCACGGCACCTGCAGTACGATCACCGCTCTTGATCAGGGGTTCATGAACCTCAGTCCCGAACAACGTTCCGCCTGTGCCGCCCTCCTGGTCAGAACTCTGCACGGCGATTTGTTGCAGTCTGTTCAACGTGAAGTGAAGCAGCGAATGCCGTTTGCCGATCCGGCCAAGACCCTTCGTGAACTGACAGCAGGTCGAGACTGGTTATTCGCCGAAAATAATTACCACATCGACGTATCGCATCTGCACTCGACGGTTCGTTTTGCACGTTCGTTGACCCCCGGTCAGCCGGAATTGGCTCTGGCCCGCGATCTAGCTGAATACGGGACACAGCTTTCGGTTCAATTCCAATATCCGGGCGAGCCACCGTTTACGGAGTTTTATCCGGCTCATATTCAGTTCTATCGGTACCTTTCCGACGATAATCGAGCAGAAGCAATCGGGTATTTCCAGCATTTGCTCGACAATGAACCGGATGCGCAAAGCCAGGCAATGATCGCTTATGTCATGGTGGATTTGCTTGCCCGAACCAATCAACTCGATGCCGCGTTACCGATTGCCGAGAAGTACCTTGTGAACGCGGATCAGGACTTCGCCGCGGCTTTTGCGGAACTTTGCCAGAAGGCGGGGCGGTTTGACGTGCTGATGCGGAGTGCCGAAGAGCGAAGCGATCTGGTGACGTATGCCGCGGCTCTCGTGCAGAAATCGTAGCTGGAGCGTCGGCTTGCAGCCGACGAGAACAGATGCCTGGTGCGGTTTGAGATTTGCCTGCAACAGGTGAGGGTTGGACGAGTGTGTAAAACTCTGCCGTCGGCTGGAAGAAAGCGCTACGGAAACGGAACACCTCCTGTTGACACTTGGTATTTTCGTTGATTTCGTCCTAATCGGTATAACCGTACCTTACACGGCATCGTTTATGCTAGTTGTTCCGGGAGACTCGTTCGTTTTGCAGACTGAGGCACGGACTGCCGAACAAGTGAAAGATAATCTAGTGTCAGCATGTTTTGGATCTGCGTTCCACACGTGACCGAAGTCGTTCCGTCTTGTTGATCTGTTGAGTTTCTAGTTGACTTTGATTTTTCTGGACCCGTAAGATTCTGTATTCGTTAAAGTCGCGATGATTTCAGAGATCCTTCTCTGGGCCTGTTTTATTCCGCGTTGAAGTCTCGGTTTTGGCAGAAAGCCCTGCATGAATAGTATTGGCAAAATTCTGGTGGTTTTCGTCACCGCGAGCAGCATGGGCTTTCTCGCGTTCATTGTGGCGTTGCGCAGCGGGGGTCCGGACTGGCAGGGCGAGATGCGGTCGCCGGAACTTCAGAAAGAATTTGTTTTTACGACCGATCCGGGTGAAAAAGTGATGTACTCGGCGAAGCATCGGCGAACGGAGACCGAGGTTTCCCCGAAAACGCCGATCCTGGCGGAAGTCATTTTGAAATCGCGAAAACGCCTCGAAGACGACGCGAACAAGAAGATGCAAGAGCTGAATCCACAGGTCCAGCCGCTCACGGACAGATTGGCTCTAATTAAAAAACTGATCCCCGAAGACGACGCGGGAGTGCAATTCAGAATTAAAAAATATGAAGAACAAATCGAGAAGCTGGTCGCACAATTGAAGCAAGTGGGCGACGAGTTTTCGGCAAAAACGCTGGAAACACAAGACGTAATGCGACTGGCCCAGGATCGACGCGAAGAGGGCTATCGGTTATCGAACCAGCTTGAACTGCTGAGGAACGACAAATTTGCTGCCCTCCAGCAGCAGAAAGTTCTGGAGTTCGAGTTGATCCGATTGGAAGAAAACCGTCAACGTCTTCAGCGTCGACAAAAGCAACTGAAACAACAACTTGGCGATGGCTATTTAGATTAGTTGATCATCAACAGATTAAAAATCGGCATTTCGGTTATCTAATACGGATGGGGCGGAACAATGACCACAGTCGGTAAGATTCTTGTCGTACTACACCTGGTTCTGAGCATTATGTTTATGGCGTTTGCCGGCGCTGTATTCACGGCTCAAAACAATTGGCGCGCTGCCGAGAAAAAGGCAGCAACTGCCCTCGCGGCATCCGGTACCAAAATTCGAGACATGCAGGCTGAGTTCGATAAAGAACGAGCCGATGCCGCTGATAAAATCAACAAATTGAATGACAATGTGACGAAGCTGACAGGCGAGAAGACCGCCCTGACAACGCAGGTCGCAAATCTTGATCTCGATAACAAGCAATTGCGAAAAGACGTCGATCAGCAGCGGGATTTGGCGGATTTGAAAAGCACGGAAGCAACTGAACGCAAAAAAGAAGCCGATCTGCAACGGGGCAAAAATGGCGAATTGTTCCTCTCCCGGGAAGAACTCGTCAAGAACCTGAATGATACGGAAGATAAACGGTTTGCGCTCGACATACAGCTTGCACAAGTTTCCGAAAAGTACGACCAGCTATTGAATGACTTTAAGACAATGAAGTCGTTTCTGGCGTCAAAAAATCTGACGACCGATCCAAAGCAGATGATCGTTCAGACGGCACCTCCTCCACCGGTTGAGGGAATTGTCACAGAAGTCCGTAAGGCGGAAAAAAGTTCACGCGAGCTGATTGAGATTTCAATCGGGTCAGATGACGGGCTTGTCGTCGGCCACAAGCTGACGCTGTTCCGAGGCGACAAATACGTCGCTGAAATTCGTCTGACGCTCGTGCAAGCCGATAAGTCTGTTGGTTACATCTACACGAAAGCCAAGAACGCAGTCGTCAACGTGGGCGATACGGCTTCGACAAAACTGTGATGACGATGAAACAGCAAGTTTAGAATTCACTCCGATCCGCAAAGGTCGATTATGGCTCCTCGTAACACTGATAATACTCCAGCACCCGACGTCTATGTTGCGTTGCTGTCTGTCTCGCTCGCCGCACTGATCATGGGCGTTGTGATGCTCGTGCTGGAACTCAACAAATACGGTTGGAAAATGGCTCCTTGAGGCAGCGCCTCGAAGGAAAAGTCGGTATGTGGATGCTGGCGCAGGTTTCCGAGACTCCCATTCATCAAAATGATCCGACCGGTTCGGGGATTTTCTGGATCTTTGAAATCATCCTGTCGCTGTTATCTGCTCCCTATTTCCTCTTTTGGATCTGGATGCTGTTTCACTGTTATCGGACGGAACCCGATCGTCAGTTCTGGATCTGGATCCTGATCATCGCTCAGCCGATTGGTGCGTTCGCCTATTTTGTATTGCGATACTTGCCAACGAAGGAATTTCCCACTCCTCCATTTCTTCGAAAGTGGACTCGCCGACGGGAATTGACGCGGCTTGAAACTGCGGCCCAACAGATTGGCAATCCCCATCAATTTATTCAGTGGGGGAACGCATTACGCGAAGTCGGCCTGCTTGAGCAAGCCGACCAGGCTTACGTTCAGGCACTAAAAAAGGACTCGCAGAATATCCAGGCGCTTTGGGGGGCTGCTCAAGTGGCGGCCAGTCAGAAGCGTTATTCCGAGCTTTGCACTTTGACGCGTCAGGTTCTTGACGAAGATCCGCAGTACAAATTTGGAGACGTTTCACTGCTTCATGGTCGTGCGTTGAAGGAGATTGGAGAGGTCGATGCCGCTCGAAACCATCTTGAGCAGCACGTGAAGCGATGGCGGCACCCTGAAGCGTTGTTCCTGCTGGCTGAAATGTACGCAGTTCAAGGCAAAAGGAAGGAGGCCCGCGACAATCTTCTCGCCCTGATCCAGGATATCAACGGTAGCCCGATCGGGATCGCTCGCAGGCACGGTCGATGGAAAAGCCGTGCGAAACAGCTTTTGCGGAAAATCGGTTGAGTGCCGGGTGTGACGTCAGTTTTCTGGGTTCATGTGCTACAGCTTGACCGCCTTCAGTCAAGCTGTGTTTTTGGGCCGTCAGATGTCGAAGGCACTGCTTCTCGAAGGACTCCAAAGCAGCGGCACAAAAGCCAAAAGTTGGTGCCTGGCAGAGGTATCCCCGTGTTGTGAGGTTTCATCCAAGCCGCACGTTAATCATTTGATCCGATGCTTTTCGATCACATCACGATCAACTTCAATTCCGAGTCCTGGTCCAGAATTACTGGTCGTTAACGGACCATCGATCAAAAGTGGATTTTTCGCGATCGACACCTCATGGTAGTCGGGGCCCAGCAAATCGCCTGGATAACGTTCGACCTGCATGTTCGGCGTCGCGATGATGAAGTGAGCCATTGCCGCCGTGCCAATGTCCCATTCCAGATTCGAGCCGATGGAACACGCGATTCCATGTTGCTCTGCTAACATCGCGATCTCGGTGGCTTTGCGAATGCCACCATTTTTGCCGGGATAAAGACTGATCGCATCACAACATTCGTGGCGGATCAGCTCTTGAGCATGCACCAGGTCGAAGCAGCTTTCATCGGCGAGAATCTTCGCGTTTGTTTCTTTTCGCACTCGTGCAAGTCCGGTGTAATCGCCGGGAGGAATGGGCTGCTCGACAATGTCCAGGTGGCATTCTTCCAATTCTAGTATCGATCGAATTGCGGTATCAACATCCCAACCTCCATTGGCATCGATTGTCAGGGCGATCTCAGGACCGATCACATCGCGAACGATGCGCACCCGCTCGATATCGCGAACGGGATCGATACCGACTTTCACTTTGATGGTTGTGAACCCTGCGGCGACCAGTTCAGTTGCCCGACGTCGAGCCCGTTCGGGTTCATACGCTCCCAATGAAAAGCGACTGCGGATCGTCAGGGGCCGACATGCGCCTCCCAAAAGTTCGAAGACCGGCTTTCCGCTGGATTTACCTTGAATATCCCAGCATGCCATTTCGATCGCCGATTTGGCGAACCAGTTACCCACAGCGACGGCGTCCATGCGGCGATCGAGTTCCGCTAGATCGTCTGCGGCACATCCCATCACGGCGGGACCAAGCACGCCGTTGACCATCGCTTCTGCTCCGCGACAGGTTTCGCCGCTCCAGCGGGGGGTCACCGTGGCCTCGCCCCAGCCTTCGTATCCATCGTCGGTTTCGAGGTGAACCAGCAGAAAGTCGGAGACATCATGACTTCCGAGTGCCGAAATCATGCGTCGCTCGGGTTTGAGGGAAATCCTTACGGGAATGCTTTCGACGCGGATGATTTTCATAATGGTTCACCAAATTTCAGAGGAAAGTCTCAATAAGTTTCTTGGGCGGAGTGAGAGTTTGACACAGACGTGCTACAGTCATCTCGCTCCAGGGGTGACGCTCGTCCGGCAATGTGTGCCGTATGGTATTCATCCAAAACGTCAATCCGGGAAACGCAGACATGGCTGAAGGTAGTATCAAGAAGTTAATGGAAAAAGGATTTGGGTTCATCAACACAGGGGGTGGTAAGGATCTTTTCTTCCATTCCTCGGCTGTTCAGGGTGTCAGTTTCAACGACCTCCGCGAAGGCCAAAAGGTGACGTACACGGAAGGAATGGGCAAGCAAGGCCCGTGTGCTGAAAATGTCAAACCGGTCTAGTTTCGACATGGGTATCGAATCGCCGATGAGGTTTGCCTTTGGATTGGATCGACGTCTGATGGAAATGACGGTCCGTTTAAGCCAGGGTGCCTCGTCGGGGATCGTCCCGCTTTCTTAAGTCTCTCTTCTCTGAGACAGCCAGAACAATCGAAGTATCGAGAATCACGTTTTTTAACAGTGACTCGATCCGATTTCGTAAGACTTACATTGCCATTTCGTTTTTATTGGCATGGGTTACACGAAACGTCCGGCGGAAGATGCCGAGGCAGGCCCTCCACGAGGATTCAAAGGCATATCTTGCCGAAGCAAGGGGCATAACGGCTTCGCTTGACATTCATTTCGTGATTGGCACGAGCGCTGCTTTGGATGGTGAATTATCAAAACGAGGGGATCGCTGATGCAAGGCACCCTCAACAAATTGTTCGCCTGAAACCCAAGCCGCGGAGATGAAGCCATGTTAGTACTGACCCGTAAAACAGACGAAGTGATCAACATCGGAAACGACATTGTCATCCGAGTGATGAAGCTCAAAAAGGGAAGCGTTCGGATCGGGATTGAAGCCCCCGCTTCGGTTCGTGTGCTTCGCGGCGAGACCGTTAACCGATTGGTCGCCGAGGCTGTCGTCTCTCTGGAGACATTCGACGACGAGTGCTTTGAAGAATGCACGCTCGATTCGCTGCTGGTTCAGAACTGAGACCCTTTGCGGAACTCGCCTGAAAGATCGGGCAAAAAGGTGCTGAAGCGAATTCTGGCACTTTGGCCCATGTCTTCGTCATGAAAAATCAATCAAGGAAGGGATCTCATGCGTTTGCGAATATCACCTCCGGTTGCTGCAATTTTATCACTCTGCGTCGTGATTTCGTGGTCAAGTGGCTTACAGGCTCAAAATGGCTGTGCCCTTACTGCGCTCCCTGCAATACAGACACTACCTAACCGAATTCCGGTTCCAACGAGCACGATGGCCCGGCGATTTCGATCCGATCGCGTCGGGGTACCGGCAACGCTTCCAGTCCTGTCACCGTACTATGCGAATGAGCCGGAAGCCACGGGATCAAACGAAATCGGACTGTTTGTCCCGATGCGAAATGTGAATCGGGCAAACAAACCTGCTGAAAGGATTCGACCGACGGCAAAAGAGGTGACACAACCAGAGACACCACAAAAACCTTCGAAGCCGATCAGGCCAACAGTCGCCGAGCGAATCCGCCTGCGATATGCCGACCCTCGCGTCGTCCGGATGCTCAGACAATTGACGCCTCAGGGGGTGGAATCGTTTTACCTCGAAGTTTCAGAATTAATTGATGAACGGCACCTGACCCCCGCAACCTATGCGCAACGGGTGGATGGAGCGCTCGATCATCTCACTCAGGCTCTCGAAGTTCCATCATTCGTGGAAACAGCCGGAGTTCGTGGAACTGATGCGAAAATCTCGGCCTTTCGGGAAGACCTTCAGAGGTTGCGAAGTCAGATTCGAGTTCGAAATACAAACGATGCCATCGCCGTGCTGAGAGACGTTCAAAACCGAGCCTCACGTTCGATTGTCATCAATCCGTCAGCGATCGGATTGGAATTCCTGTACGGTGCGACCGACAGCCTTGACCAGTTTTCGATGCTGTTACCGCCAGAAAAGAATGGAGGACCAAGCGTTGGCCTCAGTGACAACCTTGTCGGCATCGGTGTCGAAATCGAATCGCATCCATTGGGTCTGCGGATCTTAAAACTGCTCCCCGGCGGGCCAGCCGCCCAAGCAGACTTTCGAAGCGGCGACATCATCACTCACATCAATGACAAGGAAATCAAACAATTGGAGATGAACCGGGCTGTCGATCTGATCGTTGGTCCTGTCGGCACACCGGTTCGGATTCAAGCGACACGAGGGAATCGATCGGGAAACGTGACTCTCATGCGTCAACAGATCGCACTTCACAGTGTCGTCGATGTTCGGATGGAAGATCGTCAGCACGGGGTCGGGTATCTCAAGTTAGAGCAATTCGCCGACTCCACGATGAACGAAATCGACGATGCTCTATTGTCGCTGCATCACCAGGGGATGAAATCACTGATTGTCGATTTGCGAGGTAATCCTGGGGGACTGCTCACCACCGCGATTGCGCTTTCCGATCGATTTTTATCTTCGGGAACGATTGTCTTAACAAAAGGTCGGACCCAGGCTGACAATTCGAAGGAAACGGCACAATACTCAAATACCTGGAAGATTCCGCTCATCGTGTTGATCGATCACAACAGTGCGAGTGCCAGCGAAATCTTCGCAGCCGCCATACAAGAGAATCATCGAGGTCTGATTGTTGGCGAAAAGTCTTATGGCAAAGGGACGGTTCAGACATTGTTCCCGCTTCAGACATTTCCCGCCGCGTTGAGATTAACGACCGCCAAGTTCTATAGTCCTGAAGGGCGAGAGATGGCTGGCGTCGGTGTCACGCCCGATATCAAAGTTTCCGCTGAACCCACTGAAATCCGTCAAACTGACGAGGTTTTGAACGAAGCGTTACGTCGAATGGAAGAACAGCGAACGAAAACCCTTACCGAAGGATATCGACGTTCGACGGATGCGACGACCGAGCCCAATGTCGCCGCATGACGCGGTTGTTGATCGAAGACGATTCAAATCGGGAAAGGAATTGCCGATGACCGATGATATTTTTGAGGACGGACCGCCGGGTCCGTCCTCAGTTCATTCTTTGGCCTCTTTTTGAATATTGGGTTACGGTATGGAATGTGATTTATTGAATGTTCGTTGAAGCTTCGTCCACGCGATCTCAGCTTGAATTAAGGTTTACCGACAAGTGTGGTAGCACTTGCAGTTCATGCTCACGGTTGGTCTATTGGTCAAAGAAGATCGTGCAGGCCGCACTTTGTATTCATCATTGTCGAAGTCTCTTATTCACAGGAGTCGCACCGTGAAACATGTTCTGAGTCGACGTGATTTTCTTGAAGCTGCTGTCGCGGCTGGAACAGCGGCTGCGGGTATCGGTGCGGTCTCTGGTCAACGAATCGCGTCCGCGAGTGAGCCACGAAGTGCGAACGAGAAGCTGAATCTGGCGGTGATTGGCGTCGCCGCTCGAGGAGAGGCCAACTTGAATGGTGTTGCTTCCGAAAACATCGTCGTCCTTTGCGATATTGACGACCGCAGACTGGATGCCGCTGGAAGCAAGTTTCCCGATGCTAAGCGAGTTTTTGATTTTCGCGAAGCACTCGAAGTTCCGCATCTCGATGGGCTCGTCTGCAGCACACCCGATCACATGCATGCGATTATTGTCGCTGCAGCACTGAGGAAAGGGCTTCCCGTCTATTGCGAAAAGCCACTGACCCATTCTGTCTGGGAGGCTCGCCAACTGCGGAAGCTGAATGCCGCGGCACGGGTGCCGACGCAGATGGGTAATCAAATTCATGCCGGAGCGAACTATCGGCGGGTCGTCGAAATTATCCGGGCCGGGGCAATCGGGCCTGTGAATCGAGTCCATGTCTGGCTTGGCAGTGGTGTTCAGTCTTTCCCGGCTGTGAAAACATCTGAACCACCAGCGTACGTTCATTACGACAGATGGCTCGGCCCGGCCCCCTATCGTCCGTTCAGCGAAGCTCATTTTCACTTTAACTGGCGATACTGGTGGGATTTTGGCGGAGGGCAACTTGGTGATTTTGGCTGCCATTTCATGGATCTTCCGTTCTGGGCACTGGAATTAGGGGCACCAACGTCGGTGGCGGCGACCGGCGAGAAAGGACACGATGGGGATAATGAATGCCCCATGCGAATGCGTGTGGAGTACAAGTTTCCTGCTCGCGGCGACATGCCTCCCGTGCATTTGACCTGGTCTCACGGTGGATGGATGCCCGATGGGGCTGATGCGTATAAGATGGCGTCGGCGGTCTTGTTTGAAGGGGCGGATGGACGTTTGATTGCCGATTACGGAACGAACAAAATTTTCATGCAAGAGGGAAAGACTGCGGCACCGGTAAAACCCTGGATTGAGAATTCGGTAGCCGGGCATCACGCTGAATGGCTGACCGCCATTCGGACGAACGGCAGTACTTCGTCGCATTTTGAATATGGCGGAAACCTGACGGAAGCGGTTCTGCTGGGGAATGTCAGTTACCGGGCAGGGACACCGATTTCGTGGGATACCAAAGCGTTTAAGACCGACTCGGCGACAGCAGATTCCTACCTCAAACGAGAATACCGTCCAGGATGGTCGATGTAGAAAGAGTGGTCCCAATTGATTCGCTCACGTCCGGACGTTCGCAACCGGCGATCAGAAATGTTTTACAGAGGGCCGTTCCATTTTTCAAATTGCCATCGACGCCAAAGCATCGATGAATGATGCTTTGGCGAGCTGCTTTGCACTGGAACTGCCCCAAAAAATTTATCAGCAACGAGTAATCCATGGCCGAATTTCGGTACGTCGCACGTGAGCTTTCCGGCCTACAGGTCGAGGGAACTGTTTCGGCGGCATCAGAGCGCGAGGCATTGGGGTCGCTTGCAGCGAAGAATCTGTTTCCTGTTTCGATTAATATGGCGGATTCCGCCAAGGCACATCATGCTAATAAGCGGCGTCGCGTTCCCGCCCGGATTCTCACCGTCTTCTACACTCAATTGGCCGACCTTTTACGGGCCGGAGTACCGCTTCTCAGGTCACTTGATCTTCTCGTCAAACAAACGCGACAAATGACCCTGAAACTTGTCGTCCAGGAAGTTCGTGACCAGGTTGCTGACGGAACACGGCTGGCTGAAGCATTGCGACAACATCCAACGGTGTTCAACGAGTTAACGATCAGCATGGTACGAGCGGGTGAGGAAGGGAGTTTTCTTGAGGAATCTTTACAACGGGTTGCCGATTTTACGGAGCACCAGGAAGAGCTGAAAGGGCGGGTTGTTGGAGCAATGGCTTACCCGGCATTTCTCGTTGTCGTTGGCGGGTTGATTCTTATCGGGATGCTCATCTTTTTCGTTCCGAAATTTGAGCCATTGTTCGAAACGATGCGAACCGAGGGAACTCTTCCCTGGGCCACAATTGCCTTGCTGTCTGCCAGCAGTTTTATGAAAAAATACAGTTGGGTTGCGATGGGTCTGATTGGGCTGGCAATCTATTTCGGACAGCGATATTTCGCGAACGATATCGGAAAGCTGAGATTGGATGAACTTCGCCTGAAGATTTTTGGAATCGGTCGAGTCATTCGAAGCCTGGCCGTAGCGCGGTTTTGTCGAGTTCTTGGAACGCTTCTGAAAAACGGCGTGCCGATTTTGACAGCACTCAATATTGCGAAGGACGCGACTGGCAATCGAGTTATCAGCGCGGCAATCGCTCAGGCTGCGGACCACGTTTCGTCCGGTCGTACGCTGGCTCAACCGCTGGCCGAATGCGGCCAGTTTCCTGTCGATGTCCTGGAAATGATTGCCGTAGGAGAGGAAGCAAACAACCTGGAACAGGTACTGGTGGGAATTGCCGACAAAATGGAACGACAAACGAACCGACAACTGGACATGGTTGTTCGCCTTTTGGAACCACTGATGCTGGTCGTCATGGCGGGCGTAATTCTATTCGTGCTGATCGCCCTGATGTTGCCAATCTTCAACAGTTCGTCGATGACCGCTGTTGAAACATTCTTCCGTCAAACTGTCGTTTGAGACCACGAATTTCCGCTGAAACAGAGTGGACGTCTATCGCAGCGAAACCTCCGAAAACAGCTCGAGCATCGCTTCAAGCGGCAACCCGACCACGTTGCTGAGACTTCCCTCGACTCGCTCGATGAAGACGCTTGCAGCCCCTTGAAGGGCATAGCCGCCTGCTTTGCCTCGCGGTTCACCAGTGAGCAGGTACCAGTTCAGCCAGGTCTCAAGATTTCGCTTGAACGTAACTTGCGTCTCAACAACCCTTTCGGCAGTTCGGCCATCAGGCGTGATGACATGTAAGGCGGTTGCCGCACAATGAGTTTTTCCAGCGTAGTATTCTAGAAACCAGGACCGAACTACTTCACGCCATTCCTCTGTTTCTGGAGGCTGCCCTAAAACGACTGGCCGACCGACGGAATCTTTCACGATCACCGTCGTATCTGCTGCAATGATTAATGTCCGTGGTCGCTCGTAGAGCTGTGATTCTTCGTCATTCAGTTGTCGCCTGACTTGTTCGGCTTTGTGCCGAGCAATCTCCAGCATTCGACACTTGATGGCGTCTATGTCCTGGCAATCATTGAAACCGGCTTCCTCTGCCGATTCTGGCGGACGGACAGCAATTAATTCTGGATGAATCACCAGTTGCAGAAGTTCACGTCGACGCGGAGACCGGGAAGCGAGGATATACCGACGAAACGACATAGTTATTTCAACGTGGTTGAGTTTGAGCGAAAACATAAGGGGATAATCGTATTCTCGAACTAGAATACACGGATCATTACTGGATTGCGCGTCAGGCAAGCCGTGCTGGCTAAACGTCATTGTCGTTAAAAATGTTTTTCGTGACTGCAAAGAAAATCGTTGACAATTGCCCCCGTGGACTCAACAATGCCCAGCTGAGAACGCAGTTGCTTGAGGGCAGCTCGTGGTTATCGCTTGTTGTGGACGAAACAACCTGTTCATGTGTATCGGATTGTGGAGCTAACTAATGTCGTTTGACTTTGACGTTGACGAAATGGACCCTGAACTGGAATTGGCCGGTGAGGACTTCGAAGGTTCTGACTTGGGTGAAGAGGCGATTTTTGAAGAAATCGACTTTGATTCACTTGGCATTGATCCGGGAGGCCCAACCGTCGCAAAGCCTGGGTCTGAAGAAAAAGTGTTGATGTTAGCAGCACGATACGCTGCCGGGGTTCCACTCTGGCACGAAAATGACTGCTACGATCACAGTCCCGGCGCGGTTCCTCGCCTGATCCAAAAGGGCTGATTTCGCCCAGTTTGACTTAGTGCCCCGGCAAGCAAGATTCGTTTGCCGGGGCTTTTTTCTTACTTATGTCGATTCCTTGCAATTATCGGGGTTCAGCTGTAAAAGATTTGTTGAATTTTAGTATCAGCAATTATCAAGTTTTAATGAAGAACCTCGAACCTACCTCGGAGTCGCTTGGATGGCCAGTAAACCGGTGCCAAAAAAGGTCGTAAAGAACAGTGTCGCACCGGCTTCCGCCAAAACCTCGACGAATTCTGCGCCACGTGCCGCAGCAACTTCTCCGACGGAAATGGCGAAGTTGGATTCCGAGATCCTCAAGTTGATCAATCGTCGCGCTGCCGCAACTGCGAAATTGATTGAGTCAGACCCAAACTGGTGGTCAGCTACTTATGACCCTCGATCTGACGACGATCTGTTAAAACGGATCGAAGGCGAGAACCAGGGCCCACTGCCGGCAGACGCAGTACGAGGGGTTTTCCGGCAGGTTTTGAGTGCCGTCAGAAACCGTGTTCGTCCACGCCGTGTGACATACCTTGGCCCAGCCTTCAGCTTTACGCATATGGCTGCTGTGGAGCGGTTTGGGGAATCGTCCGATTTGATTCCCGTGAACACAATTGCCGCAGTTTTTGAAGAAGTAAACCGCGGGCACGCCGACTTTGGCGTTGTGCCAATTGAAAACAGCACTGACGGCCGAATCATCGATACACTGGATATGTTCACACGACTTCCGCTGAGGATCTGTGGCGAGATTCAACTGTGTATTCACCACAATCTTCTAGGCAAGGTGTCACGTGGTGAAATCAATGAAGTCTATAGCAAGCCGCAAGCGCTCTCCCAATGCCGAGATTGGTTAAGCCGGAATATGCCTCAGGCAAGGCTGATTGAAGTCACTAGCACTTCAACGGCAGCACAGTTGGCCCGGGATAAACCAGGAGCAGGTGCAATTGCAAGCCGTCAAGCCGCCGTCGAATATGGACTGCAGATCCTTGCAGACTCTGTTGAAGACAATAAGAACAACGTCACTCGGTTTGCGATGATTGGGGACAAACCCGTCGGGCCAACCGGTCGAGATCGAACGTCGTTGTTGCTTCAAATTGGTGACAAGCCAGGTGCCTTGGCCGATGCACTTGGGTCATTCAAGCAAAATAAGATTAATTTGACTTGGATTGAATCCTTCCCACTGCGCGGTGCAGAAAGCGGTTACATTTTCTTTATCGATTGCGAAGGCCACGCGAAAGACGCCAAGGTCAAACGAACGTTGGACGAACTGGAACGTCTTGCGGTTCGTATGGAAGTACTGGGTTCGTATCCTCGCAGCGAAATGATTGGATAATCAGTTGACTCGGACTCTTTTTATCGTCGGTAATTGGAAGATGAATACGACTTTGCAGTCAGGGCAGTCGCTCGCTGCAGAGATCGTGCACGGACTTGCAGGTGGGGTATCGGGCGTCGATGTCGGTGTTTGCCCGCCGTCTCTATACCTGATTCCGATTGCTGAAAAGCTTCGTGGGTCCAAGGTTGTGCTCGGCGCTCAGAATTCATCTCCAGAGAAACCTGGTGCTTTCACCGGCGAAGTGGCCATTGAGATGCTGCTCGATGTCGGTTGCCAATGGGTAATACTTGGTCATAGTGAGCGAAGGCAGTTTTTCGGCGACACTGACGAAGTCGTCAACAAAAAATTAATTGCCGCTTTGGAGCGAGGCCTCAGGGTCATTTTCTGCATCGGTGAAATGCTGGAAGATCGAAAGACTGGTCGCACCGAGACGGTACTTGAAACACAACTCTCCAAAGGGCTGTTAAACCTCACACCAGAGCAGATGGCAAAGGTTGTGATCGCTTACGAACCTGTCTGGGCAATCGGAACTGGAGTCACAGCTTCTCCCGAACAGGCCGAAGAAACCCATGCATATATTCGCAAATGGCTTTCCAGCCGGTTTGGTCAGGCTGTCGCGGACGCCACCCGAATACAATATGGCGGAAGCGTCAAGGGAGACAATGCCAGGGAACTGCTTGCCAAGCCTAATATCGACGGTGCGCTAGTCGGCGGAGCCAGCTTGAAGTCGGACCAGTTCCTCGCGATTATTCGCGCTGCTGACGAAATAGCAAAAACACACTAAAATCCTTTTTTTACATCTCCACCGGCAGCAAACTGATGGAAGAGTGGCGTCAATCGCGATAGAGATTCAGCGATTTTAATTTGACGATGGAAAGATGACGGTTTCATGATCACGTTCTCGTATTTCTTAATGACGCTTCTAATGTTTGCCGGCTTGTTTCTTATTGGCCTTATTTTGTTACAACGAGGACGAGGGGGCGGCCTCGCCGGTGCGTTTGGCGGAATGGGCGGTCAAAGTGCGTTTGGAACAAAAGCAGGCGATGTCTTTACTCGAATTACCATCGGCGTGGCAGCTGCGTGGATACTCCTTTGTGCTGGAAGCGTTGTGGCTTTACATAACTCGACGGGGCAACTCATTACTGGTTTGCCAGACAAACCAAAAGTGAATGCAGACGTGGATGCCAAATCAAAACAGAGTTCAGACAGTAAAGAAGGTGGTGCTCAAGACGGCAGTGATATGGGCCAGGATAGTGACCTGAAGCTGAATTTTGATTCTGAAACTAAGGCTGTAGCACCTGAAAACAAGTCATCGGCAATTGAAGAAAAAATCAAGGCGCCAGCGGTCGACAAGAGCGAGCCTGAACCAGCTTCACCATCCGGCGCAGCGAAGAAGACAGACAATTCAACTCCTGAAGGTGAGAAGAACTGAGAGATTTCGAAGTCGGAAGGCTCGTCCAACGATAGTTCGGAAGTTTTATCATTGATCGGCGAGTACCTCTTTTCAGGTGCAAGTTCGTGCTGCTGAGTATGACGGGTTATGGCGAGTCAATTGTTCAAAACGAACAAGGGTTTTGTCGTGTCGAAATTCGGACTGTGAACAATCGACACTTTAAGTTGTCCTTGCGTTGTCCCGATGGATTTCTTCAGCAGGAAGCGGAATTCGAGCGATTACTACGCGAAACAATCTCGCGGGGTTCCGTTTACCTTTCAGTCAAATTTGATCAATCCGGGGACTCGGCTGGACCTCGATTGAATACGGAAGTTTTGAAATCCTATTGGAGGCAACTTAACGAAGTCTGCCGGGATTTGTCTGTTCAACCACCCGATCCGACGCGTTTATTGGATTTGCCCGGCGTATTACGCGAGGACTCATTTGACAGTGACGTTGTCGAACGCCTTTGGCCATTGGTCGAACAGGCAGTCAAAGGGGCAGCGAAGCACTTGCAGGATTTTCGCAGTAAAGAGGGGGCTTCGACCGCTTTTGAACTACGCCAGCTCTGTAAGTCGATTGAAACGGCGTTAGAGCAAATTGTGGTAATGGCACCTCAAGTTTCCCGTGATTACCACGAAAAGCTGGTTCAAAGAACACGAGATTTGCTTTCGGGAACCGACGTAAAAATTGAGCCAGCTGACGTGATCAGAGAAGTTGCAGTCTATGCAGATCGTTGCGATATTCATGAAGAAATCACGCGACTTCGAAGCCACATCAATCAATTTTTTACGCTGATTGAAGGAGAGAAATCTCCGGGTCGGAAGCTGGATTTTCTCTGTCAGGAAATGTTTCGCGAAGTGAATACAATCGGTTCCAAGGCAAACCACGTCGGTCTGTCACATTCGGCCGTGGATTTAAAGTCGAGCGTCGAGCGAATTCGTGAGATTGTGCAGAACGTTGAGTAATCGCATCTTGGGTGAGCAGACCTCCTTTGGGTCGCAAGTCCGCTCGGGATAGATTGGATTTGCTGGCAAACAAGCATAATGGCCGATCAACTATGCCTGATTCATCGATGTACGAGGGTAAATTTCAAATACTTGTGTTGTCGGGACCAAGTGGTAGCGGCAAGACTACGATCGTGGAACGTTTGGTCGCACAGTCTCCTGTTCCGCTGATTAAAGTGATTTCAGCAACAACGCGGCCACAGCGGAAAGGTGAAGTTGACGGAATCGCCTATTACTTTTTGACATCCGAAGAATTCGTGACGCGTCGCAATCGGGGTGATTTTTTGGAGACGGCAGAGGTTTTTGGTGCCGGGTATTGGTATGGAACCCTGAAATCTGAGATCCAAAGGGCGAAAGAAGCAAACGGCTGGGCATTTCTCGAAGTGGATGTCCAGGGAGCATTTAAAGTTGTCGAGCATTATCCCGATGCGCTGACGATTTTCTTAAAGCCGCCCTCGATCGAGATTTGTGAACAGCGGTTGCGCTCACGAGGGACCGATTCTGAAGAAACGATTCAGCGAAGATTGCAGAAGGTACATCAAGAGCTAGCGTTGGCAAGCCGTTATTGTTATCAAGTAGTGAATGATGAGCTCGACCGAGCCGTGGACGAGATAATCTCGATCATTAAAAAGCATGCGAATTAGACGAACTGGAAAATGTGATGCTGGACGAATTGAAAGAAGAAGAGATTGTAAAGAAGGTCGGCGGCCGGTTTAAGCTTTCTTCGCTGATCCAAAAGCGCATGGTTGTTTTGAATCGCGGAACGCGTCCATTGGTTGAAATTCAAAGCAAGAACGCGATGGAAATCGTCGTACAGGAAATCATTCAAGACAAGATTTACCTGGACGCAAGTGGTGCGGTAATGACTCGCAACGACGAAAATCGCGAGCGGCATTTTTCCAGTGGTCCTTCGCTCGACGACATGTAATCTCTGTTGAAACCATTCCGAGCGTCGGGATCAATCCGGCATACCGAAAGGGCGCCGTCAACTGATTCATAATCGAGGCCGCGCAGGGTATGACGGGTCGCGAGATTCTATTGGGTGTTACAGGGGGAGTTGCTGCATACAAGGCCGCCGATCTATGCAGCAAGATTGTCCAACAGGGTGATTTTGTTTCCGTCGTAATGACAGAATCAGCCGGGCAATTTATCGGAGCGACGACGTTTGAAGCCTTGACGGGGCGACCAGTCTACTCTGACTCCTTCCGACCGATTGAGCACTTTCAAGGTGAGCATATCGGTCTTGCCAGACGTGCTAAATTGTTTGTGGTCGCCCCGGCGACTGCAAATTTCCTGGCACAGGCAGCGGGTGGATTCGCTGGAGATTTGCTTTCTACACTTGTTCTCACAGCAACGTGCCCGCTTCTGCTGGCACCCGCAATGAACTGCGACATGTGGGACAAGAAATCCGTGCAGCGGAACGTGGCCCAATTACGTTCAGACGGCGCCCACTTTGTCGACCCTGGTTCTGGTTGGCTTAGCTGCGGCCAGATCGGCAGCGGTCGCATGGCGGAGCCGGTCGAAATCCTCGCGACGATCAACAAAATGCTTGACCAACTTTGATGGTCGAAAATCCAGGTTCATGAAGTCGATTGTATGCGAATTTTGATCACGGCCGGCCCGACGCGAGAGTATTTAGACGACGTACGCTATTTGTCAAATGCGAGCAGCGGTCGGATGGGATTTGCCATCGCTGAAGCCATTACAGCGGCAGGGCATCAAGCCGTTCTCGTCAGCGGCCCCGTGATGTTGACACCGCCAGCGGGTTGCGAAATACATCAGGTCGAAACGACGCAAGATTTGCTTGATACATGCAATCGTCTGTTTATTGATTGCCAGGGGGTGATTGCAACGGCTGCGGTTTGTGACTACCGACCTCGCGAACGATTTCCGGGAAAGCTAGCAAAAACCGGAGTCTCGCTTGAGCTCGAGTTGGTGGAAACAGCAGACGTTCTCGCTGAACTTGGTGTTCAGAAAGGAAACCGTTGGATTGTCGGGTTCGCCCTCGAATCAGACGAGTTCGCGCACATTAATGCCTTGCGAAAGTTGAAACAAAAAAACTGCGATGCAATTGTTCTGAATCGACCCACGGCAATTGGATCGACCACAAATCAAATTGAAATCATCGATCGAGCAGGAAGCAGTGTCGCTGCCTTTTCCGGCGAGAAACTCGATGTCGCACGGCATCTCTGGCAGTGGATTGCGGACAATTTGTTGACTTGATCCCGGAATTCCCGGCATGATCGATACGATCGGATCACGTTTACGAAAAACAGCGCGTGTTGTGATGCGTTTTCTCAACCAAGTCTCAATATCGGTGATAGGTTTCCTTGACGCGTGACTCTCATGTGAGTGTCTCGACAAACTTGGCCGTCGGATTTCTCATTTGTTCTCACAAATGGGCTGGCGGGGGGAACGATGTTAGATTACGGGCGGTTGAGGACTGATCTGCTGGCACTCGCTGTCCTGGCGATGGCAGTCTTCCTCGGACTGAGCCTCGTCAGTTATGACCCTGCTGATGCTCCCGCTCAAATCGTTTATCCAAATCATGTTCATCCATCAAACCTTTGCGGAATTGCGGGGGCAGTGCTCGCACATCACCTGATCGTCGCGTTTGGTGCCGGGTCATACTTTCTTCTGCTGTCATTGATTGTATTTGACATTCGTCTGTTTGCCCGCGATGTCTATCACGATCCAATCACTCGCTTGTCCGGCATGGTGCTGATTTTGATTGCAGCCTGCGTCGGCGCACAATGGTTTCTTCCGATTCCACTCGCTGGAACATTGGTTGGGAATGGCGGATACGTCGGAGCCTGGGCTGGAATCCTGCTCGATCAACATTTTTCTCGCGTCGGTAGCTTGGTGTTGCTCGTCACCGCGACAATTGCCGGTGTGTTGCTTACGGGCGAACAGCATCTGGTGAGAACCTCAATTGGTTTCTTATTGTTGCCAATCACCATGTGGAGCAAGCTTGCTTTTGGAAAGCGACCGGCAGTCAGTCTCCCGATCAGTGAATCTGATGCCGCTGATAAGCCTGACCGGTTGCCCGATGTCCCAAGTGAAAATAGCGAAATTGAAGACCATGCAGACGATCCGGCGCCATCGCCGGATTCTCCCATTTCCAAAATTCGAATTAATGCGCCGCCAGACTTATCTGCTGCATCCAATACCCAAGTCGTTGTGAGCGACGGCAGTCTGTCCCCGGAAACGCTTGCAGCCATTGCAAGTATGATTTCACCATCAGCAGATGAACCGGAACTACTTCCCTCGAAAGCGGAACTGGATTCAGCACACGACGATGTAGAAACGGAATCCATAACCTTCCAACCTCGTAAGCGAGTAACTCGTTCCACGGCTGCGTCGCCTGAAGCAATTTTGCCTGAAGGTTCGAGCGATGAGCAATTGGACGCCGCACCGAAGTCCTTTTTATTGTCACCTGGACGTTCGCCCATTCGTGTCAATCGTCCTGTTGGGATGGATAACGTCCCGCATAACAGGGCAGAGTCCGCGCTGTCACCGGAATTTCGTGAGCCGCATCGTCTACCGGACACGTCGATTCTCGACGATGCTGAAGATTTTCCGTACGAGACTCTAGCCGCTCGAGCACAGATTGCGGCAGCGACACTGGAAAAGACATTTCAAGAGTTCGGCCTGAACGTGAAAGTTGTCGAGATTGATACCGGACCTGTGATCACTCAATTCGAATTGGAACTGGAAAAGGGTCTTCGTCTCTCAAAAATCACTTCGCTGGCAGACGACCTCGCAATTGGACTGCGTGTCTCCTCCGTTCGCGTCATCGCGCCTATTCCAGGCAAGAATACCGTTGGGGTCGAAGTCCCCAACGATGTTCGCGTGATGGTCCGGCTGAAGGAACTGATTGATTCATGCCGCGCGGACATCGATAAAAAGGCAATCCCGATGTTTCTCGGAAAGGATGCAAGCGGCAAGCCACTTGTCGTTGACATGTGCAAGATGCCCCATCTTTTGATCGCGGGCCGAACGGGGACCGGGAAAAGCGTTTGCCTGAATACATTGATTGTTTCGATGCTGATGACCCGCAGCCCGGAACAGGTCAAGATGCTGATGATCGACCCCAAGATGGTTGAACTGAGCCCCTACAGTCGCATTCCCCACCTGATGCATCCGGTGATCACCGACATGAAGAAAGCCGAAGCGGTCCTCGGTTGGGCCGTGGAAAAGATGGAAGAGCGATACCAGCTGCTTTCTGCGGTAGGAGTCCGTCATATCGACAGCTTCAACAAACTTGGGCGCGAAAAAGTCCTGGAGAAACTGGGGTTGGAAGCGGGGACGGAAGAAGCAACCACGATCCCCGAGACGATGCCGTACATCGTGATCATTGCCGACGAAATGGCCGACATGATGATGACATCGGGCAAAGACGTCGAAGGACATATCATCCGTTTGGCACAGAAATCCCGAGCTGTTGGAATTCATCTGGTCCTTGCCACTCAAAAACCGACCGTCGACGTCATTACAGGGTTAATTAAATCGAACTTGCCAGCGAGAATTTCATTTCAGGTCGCCAGTCGCATGGACAGTCGTGTTGTCCTGGATGAGATGGGAGCAGATAAGTTGCTGGGAAAAGGAGACATGTTGTACATGGCTCCCGAAACGAGCGCCCTGCGACGTGCACAAGGAACTTACGTGAGCGACGAAGAAGTGAACAAAGTCATTGAATTCTTCGCTGATCAGGAGCCACAGTACGACCAGGAACTTGTTCAGTTGAAGGCTGCCCCAGCCCAAGGTAAGGGGGGGAAAAGCAGCGGTACCTCTGAGCCTCGCGACCGGGACGATCTTTATGATCAGGCCGTTGAAGTCGTCATTCGCGAAGGCCGCGGTAGCGTTTCGTTATTGCAGCGGGCTTTAGGGGTTGGATACGGACGTGGCGCTCGAATGATCGACTGGATGGCCGAAGATGGGATTGTCGGCGGCTATAATGGGAGTCAGGCGAGAGAAGTTGTGATGTCGCTCGATGAATGGGATGATGTCAAAGAATCGCGAGAACTGTCTGTCGGTCGAAAATAGTCGCGAGATACCGCAGAATAGGAAATGCATTGTTCCGCCAAGTTGCGTGCAGATGAAGCACGGAATGGCGAATGCTGCATGTTCCTGATGTGACTTATGTGTCCTGTCAGTCCAAATGGTCTCATAAGTCCCACTCGTCTGACGCGCTGACAACGCCAGGCGAGCCGCCTCCACCGAAAGACTTTGAATGCGAATTATTGCTGGACAGTTTCGTCGAAGAACTTTATTAACCAATCCCGGCTTGACCACGCGCCCGATCATCGATCGAGCGAAGGTGATGCTGTTCGACCACATTCGGCATCGGCTTCCCGGCAGTAAAGTGCTCGACATCTATTCGGGGACAGGGACGCTTGGATTCGAATCGTTAAGTCGCGGAGCCGCCAGTGTCGTCTTCTGCGAGCAGGATCACCGAGCTCACGAGCTGCTGGTTAAAAACGTCGAAATGCTGAAAGTCGAAGACCGGACTTTGTGCTGGCGAGTCGACTGTCTGCGATGTTCGTTCAAAGCTCAAGGGGGCAACTGGTATCCCTACGACGTTATTTTTTTTGATCCCCCCTATGTCATGATCGAGAAGGATCTGCACCCGGGAAAGCTGTTATATCGATCACTCGATCGCCTGACTCGCCCTGAACTGACCAGCGATAATGCACTGCTTGTCGTCCGAACTCCAACGGATGCAAAGTTCATCATGCCGCTTGCCTGGGAGACCTCACAAGTCATCACCATCGCGAGTATGGATATTCACTTGATGCGAAAAAGGCTCGATCTGATCACGCCATCGGAAGCCGACGCCGCGGATCTAGAGAAAACTGATGACAGCGATCAGACACCGAAGAAATCAACCTGAAGTCAGTCAGAGACATTAAAGACCGGGAACATGACTGAATTCCTGCCGGAAAACCAAGAACATCCCGCGACGATTCCGGCAGAATTGTTGTTACGCGACTGCGAGATCCGCCACGAACGACGAAGAGGGCCGGGGGGTCAGCATCGCAACAAGACCGAATCGGCTGTGGTCATTCGTCATATCCCGACCGGGATCGAAGGTCAGGCGGCAGAACGACGCAGCCAGTTCGATAACCATCGCAACGCAGTGAAACGATTGCGCATGAATCTGGCGCTCGGTGTTCGATCGACTCATCTGGCAGAAGCCGCTCCAACACCACTATGGCAGTCGAGGTGTCATGGGAGTCGTATCGGCATTAATCCCGACCACGACGATTTCCCGGTGTTACTTGCAGAGGCACTTGATGTCCTATCTTCCCGACACGCTCATCTGCCGGGGACTGCCGAACAACTCGGATGTACAACCTCGCAAATCGTGAAGTTTTTGAAAAAGGAACCGCGAGCCTTTTTATGGCTGAATGACGAACGCCGTAAGCATGGTCTCGCGCCGCTCGACTGAAACCTCTTTGCGAAACATAGTCATTCGATGAACAGAAACGCGTTGGTATTCAGCATCGCGTGACAGAGATCTGCAAAAGCTTCGTCTTCAAGATTCGATGACGTTGTCGTCGTTTCAGAATTTACTGCCGGTGAACCGGCAAGGATTTCCCGCTGTTCGGAAATAAACTTCAGTGCCGTTTGGATTTCGCGATCATTCGCGGAATGCCCAAAAATAATTTGCCATGCTCTTTGAATTTTGACGGCAGGGTCAGCCGAAGTGGCCTCATCCTGTGCTCGAATCGCCAAATTAGCCGCCGCCTTCAAGATGATGCGATCGTTGAGCAGCATCAATGCCTGAGGTGCAATTGTCGTCTTCGTCCGGCAACCACATGACTCGTGCATATCGGGAAAATCAAATGCGGCCATCATCGGATACGGTAGATTTCGTTTCGCAAACAGGTAAACCGAACGCCGGATCTGTTGAGCTGGCTCGCTGACTTTCCATTCGTAACTACTGAAATTGGGTGGCAATTCAGGCCTTGTTCCAGGTCCGTACATCGTATCGTTGAACTTTCCTGAAGCCATCAGCCATGCGTCGCGAATCCGTTCCGATGACAGCCTTTGCCGCATGAAGTGCGAATAGTCAGTCGTATTTGACTGCGATTCACTCATAGCGACTCCTTCAACGTGATCTTCATCCGAACGCTGTCGGTACGTGGCAGACGAGACAACTTGCCGATGCAGACGTTTTGAATGGAATCCTTCTCGAATAAATTCCGAGGTCAACCAATCGAGCAGTTCCGGTTGCGTTGGTGCTTGAGTCTGGGTGCCAAAGTCGTTCGCATTCGAAACCAAACCTTGGCCGAAGTGCCCCTGCCAGATTCGATTCACCCAGACTCGATGTGTCAGCGTATGATCGGCCGATGCCAGCCATCGCGCCAGTTCGGTACGACGTCCAGACGTCCGATTGCTGGGGGGCGTAAAGGATGGAGGATTTTGGGCCGGAGTGCTCCGCAATACGAATGGAAAGTGAGGTTCAAGTACCTCGCGTGGTTTATCGTAGCTACCTGATTCCATCCGGTGAGTCAGCGGCGGAGTGCATGTCAACTCAACGACCGCCATGACACTGGCATCTTGTTTTGGCCGAGGTTGTCGTTTCCGAGCCTCTTCCATCAGTTTAATGACTTCTTCTCGCCGGATTTTCGCTGCGTCGTCGAGATGCTTTGGAATGTCGTCTTCCTTCACCCCCATCTGTCGCGCGCTCCAGAAGGCGAGTTGCCGCTGCATGGTCGTGCGGTCTTCGGCGCACGTGTCGAGTGCTTCCAGGACTTCGGGAGGGAACTTCATGCGACGCTCTCCCTGCATTTTGACCCGGGCAGGTCGTTCCAGCAAATTCAATTCGCGGCGCAACTCCGCTGTTTCGTCGAGCCAAACCCGTTCGTCGCGGCGATACTCGACCAAATCCTCATGCGTTCCTACGGGGACTTTGTCTTCGAGAACAATTCCCGAAAAGAACGCTTGCAACTGGTAAAAGTCAGTTTGCAACAATGGATCAAATTTGTGATCGTGACATTGGGCACATCCGATCGACAATCCCAGAAATGCGGCACCAACGTTGCCCGTCAGATCATCAAGCGACATCTGCCGTGCCAGGAGAATATTCGAAGCATTGCTTTCATCAGGCCACATCCGACAGTAGCCCGTTGCAGCCAGCGATTCTGCATCATCAGGAAAAAGTTCATCCCCGGCAAATTGATCAAGCACGAATCGATCAAACGGAAGGTCCCGGTTGTAAGCCCGAATCACGTAGTCGCGATACGTGTAAGCCGTCGGGCGAATCGGGTCCTCTTTAAATCCGGCCGTTTCTGCAAAACGGACAACATCGAGCCAGTTTCGACCCCAGGCTTCGCCATAATGCGGGTTACTCAGCAGCCGATCGACAACCCGATCGAAGGAGTCGGGACTCGTGTCTGCGAGAAATTCAGCAACCTCTTCAGGAGTCGGAGGTAATCCAATCAAATCGAATGTGATTCGTCGTAACAGCGTGGTTCTATCGGCAGGCTTTGAAAGTCCCTTACCGTGCTTTTGAAGTTGATTGACGATGAAGGCGTCAACTGGATTCTGGAAAGCTTCAGCAGCATTCGATTCCATATTCGGGACAGAATGTCGAATCACAGGCTGAAATGCCCAATGTTCCGACTTTTGATTCGGCACTTGTTCAGACGCGCAAGCCGCTGAAGCTGCCATGAAACACATCGCCAACGCACAGCGGAAAGAAATGCCGACCTTCCGGGAAGGATTAGGAAACATTGAGAACAATTCTCCCGACTGAAACGCGTGACGATCTCACAAGAATCCATTCAGCACAGTACCTGTACAATACTTGAATATATCGGCTTATTCGCATATCGAAAACTGGTTTGTCACGAATTCCCAAAAAATCAGGCGAACCTTCGGGAACGCGAGTTCCCCTGTGCGAGGGAAATCGGACGATTTATGGGGATTTTGCCGATAACGCAGCCACAAAAACCACGATTGAATCGGAAATGATCCGTATCGTCAGCTCAGGCCACTCGAAAAGTATGGTCTCACGACCTGGTTTCGACTGAAACCAACCACACGATTCGAGAACAAGGAATCTGGCCTGTCTCTCAAGGGCAATGAGCCAGTCTCGCAACGCGAAAACCGCAAGTCCGGATCAAAACGCGAGAATATCGGGTGAAAGTCGAAACTTTGTAACAAATGAATCAAAGTCACAACGCAAGAACAATGAGTCGAATTCACAACGCGAAAGCGACTCCCCTATTCTCAACCCATGCTACGACGCGCACAAAGAATACTTGCGGTGGGGGGGTGGTTCTGCGATCTTTTGGTTGGTGGTATTTGTGTTGGGTCGATTAATGTTGGGGGAATTGTAATGCGTCTTGCCAAGCTGCGTTTGGCCGATGGTTCGAATCGAGTTGCCGTGGTGGAAGACGACGGACAATTCCGATTGCTGGATCTGACACAGGTTGACCATGCCCGTAGGTTAATGGACGTGTTGAACTCTCCTGATCCGATTGGACTGGCTCGGTTCCTGACTGATTCCAAAGCTCCGTTGCTCGATCCGAGACTCGTAACGGTGGTTGCACCAATCGACCGACAGGAAGTCTGGGCGGCAGGAGTGACTTACAAGCGAAGCCAGGTTGCCCGGATGCAGGAATCTGAGACGGGGGCCTCGCACTATGATCGAGTTTATACGGCCCCTCGCCCAGAAATCTTCTTTAAGGCGACGGCAAATCGAGTCTCCGGTCCAGGCGAACCACTGCGAGTTCGCGCCGACAGCAATTGGAGCGTTCCTGAACCTGAACTTGCGCTGGTGATTTCTCCGGCCAGGAAACTTGTTGGATTTACCGTCGGAAACGACATGTCCGCACGTGACATCGAGGGAGAAAACCCGCTCTACCTTCCACAAGCGAAAGTATACAATGGTTGCTGCGGACTGGGACCATTCGTTTTGATCCCCGAAAAGCCAATCGATCGACCTGCGACGAAAATTCGCCTGTCAATCGAACGTCAGGGCACGGTTGTCTTCACCGGTGAAACCGACCTCAGCCAGATGAAACGTGAATTTGACGAGCTGGTCGATTGGCTGACGCGGGAAAATGATCTTGTGACCGGTGCGTTTTTGTTGACGGGTACCGGCATCGTTCCACCGGATAATTTCACACTCGTTAACGGCGATGTCTCGAGTATTGAAATCACGGGGATCGGAACATTGACGAATCCGATTGTGAAGGCGGCCTGAACTTCTCGATGGGCATCGCACGATTGACCCGGGTCGGAGGTATACGAACGGATTCCCCGATCGATTTGGTTGTTATGCACAGCCCCCATTTGAAAGAACGGTAAGATAGAGTTCAGCGTCAGCCTGAAAAAACGAATCTTGAATGTCGGTTGCGAGAAGAATAATGTTATTGGTGGAATCAGATTCCGGAGTGACCAGACTGACCCTGAATCGACCGGAACGTCGAAATGCCCTTTCCGAGTCGATGCTGACAGAACTTGGTGCTGTGCTGGATCGGATCGCTCATGACCAGACAACTCGTGTTGTGGTCCTTGCTGCGGCGGGTCCGGTTTTCTGTTCAGGACATGATCTGGGCGAAATGGTCGGTCGCTCCGAAGCCGAATACGCCTCATTGTTCGCTCGATGTTCGAGTGTCATGCAGAAAATCCGCAAGCTGCCTCAGCCAGTCATTGCACGAGTCCATGGATTGGCAACCGCCGCTGGTTGCCAGTTGGTCGCCGCATGTGATCTGGCGGTCGCAGCCACGGAGGCTCGCTTTGCGACACCTGGCGTCAAGATCGGGCTGTTCTGCTCGACGCCGATGGTCCCTTTGGTACGCGCGGTTCCGTCAAAAGTCGCAATGGAAATGCTGCTGACCGGGATACCGATCACGGCCGAACGTGCGTTGGCAGTTGGTCTGGTCAATCGAGTCGTCGCCGCTGCCGAGCTTGACTCGACAATAAAAGAAATGACCGATGCAATCGTCGCCAGCAGTCCCATGACGATCACCCTGGGCAAACGTGCTTTCTACGATCAAATCTCGCTCGACGAGACGAGTGCATACGAACGCGCGACCTGCGTCATGACCGAGAACGCGATGAAACATGATGCCCAGGAAGGAATCTCGGCCTTCCTGCAGAAGCGGCCGGCGCAGTGGACAGGCGAATGACTGGGGCAAGCATGGAAACGACCAGGCGCAATGCTGTCGATCCGGACACCCGGTCAGAATCGCTGCCTCCTGGTTTCATCGTCTGGCTTTGGAAGCAGGCGCGTCGAGTCGTTGTCTTCGTCATTGGTTCCACCGTTTTGTTAATCGGTATTGCAATGGTTGTGCTACCTGGGCCGGCAGTCATCGTCATTCCCCTTGGGCTGGCAATTCTCGCGACGGAGTTTGTCTGGGCAAAAGACTGGTTGAGATATGCCAGGCGGCACCTCGAAAACTTAAGCTTACGCGCCGCAAAAGCACGACAACGCACAAAGGGTCCTTAAGGCGAGATCGACTAAAAGTTGATCGCGAAGATTGTGCGGAACTCTGGTCTCTTGGAAACCGTCTCGAAATGGAACCCGTCAAGCGGTAGTTTTATTCCGGTAATCCGCATAAACTATCTGGCTGCCACGAACGCAACTCGTGGGATTTGACTACGCAACCTACAGAATTTGACGAGGCTTCAGGCATGTCGGGGAAGGAAAGTACCCCTGTCGATCTTTCCGGAGTTTCGATCCGAGTACTGATTGTCGACGACGATGAGGCGCACGCACAGGCCGTGGCCGAAAGTTTGCAGCGTGTCGGGTATGACTGCACGGTCGCGGGCTCGGGCAAACGAGCCGTCGCGTTGATCGAGAGCCAGACCTTCGACGTCATCGTCACAGATCTGATGATGGATGAGGTCGACGGATTAGAGATTCTCCGTAAATCCAAAGAAGAGCTTCCTGACGCTGAAGTCATCTTGTTGACAGGTCACGCGTCAATCAAAACTGCTGTCGCTGCCGGGCAACATGGCGTCCATACGTATCTGACGAAGCCGCTCGATATTACCGAATTGCGGCACGCAGTGGAAAAGGCATCCAGCCGAGTCCGACTGCTGCGCAACAATGCCGAGCTCAGCAGACGACTGGACGAGAAATTCGGTTACGAAGGGGTGATCGGTAATAGCCCTGCCATGCATCGCGTCATGGAAAAACTGCGTAGCGTTGCTCCGACTGACAGTACCGTGTTAATCCTTGGCGAAAGCGGCACAGGTAAAGAACTGGCTGCCCGAGCGTTACATCAAAACAGTGAACGCAAGAACAAGCCGTTTGTCCCACTCAACATTTCGGCACTTCCGGAAAGCCTGCTGGAAGGGGAGCTGTTCGGCCACGAACAAGGTGCGTTTACGGGAGCTGTTGGCAAACGGATTGGCAAGTTCGAATACGCCAACGGGGGAACGCTGTTTCTGGACGAAGTCGGCGAAATGCCGATGGCAACACAGATCAAGTTGTTGCGCGTGCTGGAAGACCGCAAAGTTTCTCGGATTGGTGCCAACGAAGAAATGGACGTCAACGTTCGAGTTGTTGCGGCGACCAATGCAGACATGCAGGAAGGGATCAAGAAAGGGACGTTTCGGAAGGACCTGTATTTCCGCCTGGCGGTCGTCACGATCGAACTTCCACCCCTTCGCGAACGCCGCAGTGATATTCCTTTGCTCGTTGATTCATTTCTTAAGCAACTGTCGGCACGCAACAACCGTCCGATACCGATCGTCACCAGGCACGCTCAACAGGCCTTGATCGCATATGACTGGCCAGGAAACGTTCGCGAATTGCGTAACGCACTTGAGGGAATGATCATTCTCGATAAGGACGGTCGCCTCGATGTCGATGACCTTCCTGGAGATATTGCCCCGCTGGGCCTCAAGCCAGACAATGCCGAAGGACCAGGACATTTTCACGGAGCCGACTCGTTAATTGGCCGACCGTTCACGGAAGTGGAAAAGTACTATATCCAATGTGCTTTGGAAATTACCGGCGGTAAGCGGGAAGAAGCCGCTCATATGCTGGGAATCGGTGAACGAACGATGTATCGCAAAATTAAAGAATTTGACATTAAGGGCTGAGCGAAATTGAATCCGTGGCGAAGCCGTTGCCACCCGCAACGTTGACTCCATCGATCACTTCCGTGAGTCTTCCGCTTCGATCATGACAGGATTAAAGGCGGGTGTGGCCAGAGTCACCATGACAGTCTCTTAGTTTCCGATTGTTCAACTATTTAAAACGGAGTGTTTTCACGTGGTGCCTGCCTCGCCCGTACCGCCATCACCTTTGTTCAGCCAGCATGAGCTTGAAGGGTTTCAGCGAGATGGATACATCGTCGCGCGCGGTCTCGTCAGCGAAGCTGATGTCAAAAAGATGCGACACGTCACCGAGATCGGCCTCAGAGATCATGTCGAACCTGTCGAGTACGAAGCGGAATTGCGGTATCCCGGCGCACCTCCCTCTACAGACGCCGAAGGGGGGCGGACGATTCGACGGTTGAAGCAGGCACAAAGTCGCAGTTTCCTGTTCACAGAATGGATGATCCGACCAGAGATCCTGAATCGACTTAAGCAGTTATTGGGTCCGCTAGTCGTTTGTCCCATGGCCCATCATAATTGCATCATGACCAAGCAACCCAGATACAGCAGCGAAACCGGTTGGCATCAGGACATCCGATACTGGTCGTTTCAACGTCCTGAATTGATCAATGCCTGGATTGCCCTGGGGACAGAACGACCGGAAAACGGCTGTCTTCAAGTCATCCCTGGATCGCACAAATTGGTTCTCGATCGTAACCGACTGGACGACGAACTGTTTTTTCGCAAAGACTTGCCCGAGAATGCATCGCTGATCGAAACGAAAAAATTTGTCTCGCTGGAACCGGGGGACGTCTTGTTCTTCCATTGCCGAACTCTGCATGCCGCAAGTCGAAATTCGACGAATGAGACGAAATACTCAGCCGTCTTCACATTTCGCTCGGCAGATAACCTGCCGCTGCTGGGAACACGATCCGCAACATTACCTGAGTTATTATTGACCCCCGGCGCTTAGGCGGTAAAGCTTCCGACTGTTGGCGATCCCGTGTGAACTGTATGGTCCGGAAAGATGGATGTCGGCTGAAAGAGATCACCTGAGATGACGATATTCCGAAACGTGACATTGGTGTTGATTTGCCTCGCCACAACAGGAGTCGTCTACGGGGAAGACCGTGTCGCACCCGCAGTCAGGCAGCCAACCCCGGAAATTAATGTCCGGCAGATGTTTGAGGATGGCGGTGCCATTGGATACATCATTGTGGTCCTCAGTCTGGTGATGCTGGCACTGATCTTCGAGCACATGATGACAATTCGCCGCCAGACATTAATGCCAAAGGGGTTGGCGGAGGACATTCAAAAATTGCTCTCTCAAGGTCAGGTGAAGCTTGCGGAAGAACGTTGTGTCGCCAGCAGCAGCTTTCTGGGGTATCTGCTTGCCGCAGGGATTAAGGAAATTGAACTTGGTTACGCCGCCGTGGAAAAGGCGATGGAAGATACTGCGAGTCAACAAGCAGCGAGGTTGATGCGAAAAATCGAATATCTCTCCATGATCAGTACCGTTGCTCCAATGCTCGGGCTGATGGGAACAGTCTGGGGGATGATCCTGGCGTTTATGGAATTCGAGCGTAAAGCGAATCCCCTGGTCAGTGAGTTGGCACCAGGGATCTACAAGGCACTCGTGACCACGTTATTTGGACTGATCGTTGCCATTCCCGCGATCGCCGCATTCGGTTTCTTCCGCAATCGCGTTGATGAACTGGTCGCTCAAACGGCATTGGACGCAGAGCAGGTGTTCTCTGACTTGAAACGCTCACAACTGCTGAAGCGCCGTGAAGAACGACGTCAGGCGGTTGCTGCCGAGGCCGGCAGTTTACCCGTCGCGCATGTTGTTCCCCGGGAGAAGCGAGGATGAAAGTCCCGACCCGCACACAGGATCGGGGCTTCGCGTTTAACATCACTCCATTGATCGATGTGGTGTTTCTGCTGATCATTTTCTTCCTCGTCGCCAGTCATTTCATTCGACATGAAAATGACGAACGGATTGAACTTCCCCTCGCTACAAAAGCTGAAGAAGACGAAGAATCGGCCACTCGCATGGTTGTCACGATCGTCGCCAGCGGTGAAATATCGATCGGCTCAACCGTGATCCCCCCGGAAGAATTCGAACAACGGCTGCAGGCGTTGATCGCGAAACATGGTGCCCCAGCAACGGAACTTCGTATTCGAGCCGACCGAAGTGTGCTTTACTCAAACGTCGAACCGATGCTGATCACTGCGGCACGGAACGGGGTCACCAAGGTCCGCTTCGCGGTCCTCAAGCCATAAAAGACCGTTTCGAAGATCTTCACCGCAGTGGTAGAAACGCCCCTCGCACTCCAGGTCGAAATTTGGACCATCATGATTCGCCGAATTCAATCTTCAGACTGGCCAAGCATCGCACGAATTCAGGCCGAGTCCTATCCTCATGAAGTGCTGGAGTCCCTGGAATCGCTCCAGTCCCATTGGCACGTTTCCGAGGCCACGTGCCTGGTTGCGGAAGTTCGAGGAGCAGTCGTTGGTTATATTCTGTCTCATCCCTGGATCAGGGGAAAAGTCCCACCGTTAAACGAGATCTATTCCAACCTGCCAGCGAATTGCGATTCGCTGTTTATCCACGACCTCGCGTTAAGCCCGTCATTCCGAGGGATGCGTATCGGCGACGGACTCGTTGAAGCGGTCTTCGAAGCAGGCTCGGCGCTCGGCTTAACTCATCTTTCGTTGATCTCGGTCCAGGGTTCAACAGGATTCTGGAAGCGTTTCGGCTTTAAGATTTCATTCCCGCCGTCAGTCGAATACGTCATCGCCGTAAAACGTTTCTACCCCGCATCGGACTTCGCCTGCATGGAGTGTATTCCAGACCTCGAAAAAAAGTTGACAAAGTTGGCAAAGTTGACCAAGTTCCCTTTTTTATAGGCTTTTTGTGGAATTGAACTTAGTCAACTTCGTCAACTTGATCATCCTCTTCCCTTCGTTACCTTCCACACCTTCTGTTCAAAAATCTTCTCTTCTGTTCTGCTGGCAACTGGCGACCGCAAAATCTGGTGTCACAGTTCGTTCAAGTTCGACCGACTTCGAACCCAATCATTCCTCCCAGGCGAGCCGGGCGGCCGAAGCGGCAGAGAGTTGACGCAGAGAACGTAGTAAGCCGCTGCAAGCGGTTTGCCAGGAGCTTCCGCTCCATGAACGCGAGGAACTTTGGCGACGTTAAAACGCGAAGTTCCTCTAGAGTAGACCAGACCGAGAAAAGAATTCGATGGCCCGAGCTTTCTACTCTTGAGGAACTTGACGTCGGAAGTGTCGCCAAAGTTCCTCGGGTTCATGGAGCGGTAGCTCCTGGCGAACCGCTTGTAGCGGCTCTCGACTCACTCATAACGACTTTCTGCCGCTTCGGCCCGCTCCCGGACTCTTCTCAATTTGTCCACTCTCAACTCTCTCATGACGACTTTCCGGCCGCTTCGGCTCTGCTTTCTTCAAAGGAACTACATACAATTAAAAAATATTTTATCTTTACAAAATAGAAACAACGATTTGTTTTCTTAACATTTGGAATGTGCTCATGAGATCAATTGAAAGCGCGCGTCAACTCTTGGGAATAGGGGCCGTACATGGCGATTGCCAATTTTCCTGGAGTTTTTTGCGATCACTTTCATTATTCCATTCTTTTTTTTCTTTTCATTCGTTAATACGTGAAGTCTGCCAAGTCCCGGGCAAGGGAAAAAGACAGAACGATCCTGATGATCCGGCATACAATCGCTGCGGAGAAAAAAGTGATGTGTTACCTCCTCTCGCTTGCCGCATTGGCGGCTTTCCTGGCTCCCGCGTTCGCTGATGAACACGCCCGGAAACCAAACGTCGTGTTCATCCTTGCAGACGATCTCGGCGGTCGCGACATCGGTTGTTACGGCAGTACTTTCCACCGGACGCCAAACTTAGACGCGCTGGCGAAACGCGGGATGCTATTCACCAACGCCTACTCGGCGAGCCCGCTCTGTTCCCCTACGCGGAGCAGCATCATGACGGGGCTGGCTCCAGCACGGACAGGGATCACCGCGCCAAACTGTCACGTCCCTGCGGTCCAGCTGGAAAAACGTCTGGCAGCCGGTCCCCACACGGTCAAAGTATTCGCTGCGGATTCCGTCACCCGGTTGAAGACCGACTATGTCACACTCCCAAAAGTGTTCAACGAGGCAGGGTATCGCACCGGTCACTTCGGGAAATGGCACCTTGGAGCCGAACCTTACTCACCGCTTCAGCACGGCTTTGAAATCGATCTGCCGCACACCTCCGGTCCGGGGCCAGGCGGCGGCAATGGTTACTTCGCGCCATGGGCATTCTGGAAGGGCGAGGGTAACGCAGGAGATCATATCGAGGACCGTATGGCTGATGAGGCGGTGAAGTTCATCAAAACGAACAAAGAACAGCCATTTTTTCTCAATTATTGGGCATTCGGCGTCCACTCACCCTGGATGGCAAAGAAGGAGTACGTCGACGAGGCTGCCAAGCGATCGGATCCGGCGTCAACGCAGAGGCACCCGGTCTACGCCGCGATGATCCGCAGCCTCGACGACGCAGTCGGGCGCATTGTCGCAGCGCTCGACGAGCACAACCTTACGGACAACACCATCATTGTTTTCACGAGCGACAACGGCGGCTGGCACAACGTCGCACGGGAAGCGACCGACAATGAAGCCTACTCAGGCATTCCTGTGACGAGTAATTTGCCGTACCGCAGCGGGAAGGCAAGTAATTATGAGGGGGGGACGCGTGTGCCGCTATTGGTCGTCTGGCCAGGCAAGACGAAGGCGCAAAGTCAGAGCGACGCTGTCGTTCAGAGTACCGATTTCTTTCCGACGCTGCTCGAGATGACGAAGGTCGAACCGCCAAAGGGGGTGAGGTTCGACGGGGTGAGCGTAGCGCCGGCCCTGGTTGGCGAGTCCCTGAAGCGGGACGCCATCTACAGCCACTTCCCACATGGCGGACGAGGGGATATCGAAGGTTTCCGGCCCGGCACCTGGGTTCGCAAGGGTGACTGGAAGCTTATCCGCTTCTTCGCCGACAACCCGGACAATAGCGACAAGCTTGAACTCTACGACCTCAAGGTCGACATCGGCGAGTCGACAAACCTCGCCGCCGACAAGCCCGAGCTTGTGAAGGAACTGAACGGACTGATCACGGCGTACCTGAAAGAGACCGATGCTGTCGTTCCGAAGGCGAACCCGAACTTCGGCAAGCAACCGGCCGACAATTTGGCGATGGCCGGGTGGACCACGAGCAAGGACGCGAAACTGCAAATAACAGACGGGGTCTATCTCGTCACGTCCACCGGAGGCGACCCATTCATCATGACTCGCGAATTGCCAGCAGACGTAAACCCGTTGATAGTTCAATTCAAAATGAAATCGAATAGCCACGGTGCAGGTCAGGTATTCTGGATGACCACCGACGACAAAGGATTCCACCGCGACCGCTCGGTCAATTTCGACCCGAAGCATGACAACGAATGGAGCCTTTACGAAATCAAGCTCCTCGCCGACAAGCCACTGATAGCATTGCGAATCGATCCCTCGACTGCTGCCGGCGATATCCAACTCGACGCCATCACACTGAAGGACAAAAATGGCAAGACCCTCAAAACATGGGCCCCGCGCTCTCAGTAGTAAAAGCAATACGTTACAAAACAGCCAACCAGGGCAGCCGCAGCAGGACAAGTTAACCTAACAGGAGCAGCCCTGCCCACGTTCTCACAACGAATCACTTCCGCTTCGGCACGCACGCATCGCAGACCTCGAAAAAAAGTTGGCAAAGTTGACCAAGCTCCCTTTTTTATAGGCTTTTTGTAGATTTGAACTTGGTCAACTTCGTCAACTTGATCATCCTCTTCCCTTCGTTACCTTCCATACCTTCTGTTCAAAAATCGTCTCTTCTGTTCTGCTGGCAACTGGCGACCGCGAAATCTGGTGTCACAGCTCGTTCAAGTTCGATCGACTTCGACCATTCCTCGTAATTCATAGGCTTTTGGCGATCATTTTCCCCGTGTTCGAGTTTGTCACAGTTCGTTCGAGTTCGTCACAGTTCGACCGACTTCGAACCCCGTCATTCCTCCCAGGCGAGCCGGGCGGCCGAAGCGGCAGAGAGTTGAAGCAGAGAAAGTAGAAAGCCGCTGCAAGCGGTTTGCCAGGAGCTTCCGCTCCATGAACGCGAGGAACTTTGGCGACATTAAAACGTGAAGTTCCTCAAGAGTAGACCAGACCGAGAAAAGAATTCGATGGCCCGATCTTTATACTCTCGACTCACTCATAACGACTTTCTGGCCGCTTCGGCCCGCCCTTCGTTACCTTCCTTAGCCAGTAATCGGTTTCTCGTGCTTACTTGCAGGCGATCGAATACTTCGAACAAAAGTCCGCTCGACTTTGGCTGGCTTGTCCGTCTTCGACATTTGCTCCAATCCGAGGTACCGGAACGAATCAACTGTCAGCCCAGCGTTCGACCGACACCACTGTCGTGATTGGGGACCTGACACAGCTTTACGATCCGTTTGGCAAACTCGAAAGTTCTGACCGGTAAGCTCGTAGGCACCTCGTTTCACCCTTCTCCCCTCACCATTAAGCTTCTTACGGACGTTCCTTCGCGTCGAAGTATTCGGAAATTCCGAATAGTTGCCCCTTCAGTTTGAACTATCAAGTAATACTTAACAGTTCGATCTGGCGGGCGTTCGCCCTCTTCGTAAATCGTTTTCAAATGTTGACTTACACTCGACACGGTGACATCGTAAAGCTCGGCGATGAGCTTCTGAGTGAGCCAGACAGTGTTACCCATCCAAGCGGACCTGAAGCTGCGATGCGCCGTCGACACAGATGAGGAACTGCCCCGGTGGCGCGGGCTGAATGGCGTCGTCAGACATGCTCGATCCTCATGAGTATTGCACCGATGACGTGAGCGTTAGTGAAAACCGTGCCACTGCTTCGAAACATTTTCGTTGGTCATACTTAGGCCTGGCGGGTAAAGGCATTCATTTGGGCGTAGTCATGACGATCAATCGATTTGTTGACGGGCAATTCGCCCAGTGGAACCGTATGTCTAGTTCCTTCGTACAGTAACCATAAGCATGAGGATACGCATCCCGACGGGGTCGTGCCATTCACAGAGGAACCATAAACTGGCTGCATTGGAATCAGGTACGCTTTTGTTCGAGTGGGGCCGAAAACAACTCGAAACGAGTCACTTTTCGAAGTTCGCTCTATTGAAACCAGCATTCCTCACAGACCCGTAAATCCGACTGCTCATAAGAAACGGCTACTCGAAAACACGAGAATTTCAGATGAAGGGTGAAGGGGAAGGCGGTGCGCATTTCGTTTGTCGGCAAAATCGACGTGTTTCCCGCATTGCTTCTCCGCCCGTGGTTTTGCCGATGACTTCCGAAGCAAAATCAACAGCATCAATTGTGGAGCGCAGGATGCCGCACCGAAAACAGATCAGGTTTCTTCAGGCCCAACCGGGCCGGTCATTCAAATAGCCAGGGTCGGAGGTCCTCCGAAGGCCCTGGTGATTGGTCAACGTCAATGAAAAGAGGCCTGAAGGGCCGGCCGTTCGCCTTCTGGCACCGGCGCATTTCGATAATCCTGCATATCGTTTCGAGGGAACTGTCGGCCCTTCAGGCCTTTTGTCTCGTTCAATGGATGATAGCCAGGGCCTCCGGAAGACCTGCGACCCTGGCTATTTGAACTGCTGACCCGTTGGGTCGCAAGATCGCAGTCTCGTCCCTTCCCCAAGGGCTGATGTCACTCGCTGTTCAGCCCTTCGCACTGTTGTCCCGTGATCAACACCGTTGGTTTAGCAGCGTCGGCTACGTGGCCGACGCTGCTAGCGTTGGAAGTCATATGGGAAATGCATTGAACTTGGCGCAACAAAATTGGTTGGCGCATCAATTGGGGGGCTCCTGTGGAACCTCGCCCTCCCTTATGACAGTTCAAGTCTCGTCAGCATGATTATTGATTCGATGCCATCATCGCTGTTTACGTGAACGGGGTGGGCGTTTCGGGGTTGTTGGCGGTTGCGTCGGGCGGTAGGGCGAAGGCCCGTTGACCACCCCCGCAGGGGGGGGTGGGGTTGCGACTCTTTTTTCGGCGTCAATGCTTAACGCATGCCGTTGACGGTGACCTTCGACTGGCCCAGTGTTAATGAACGGTTTGGTCCCTGGCCTGCCGCTGGCTTCTGCAGGAATTTTGGTAATTGCCCGCGCTCGAAGAACTCATAGTTCGGATGCTCAAGGCCGCGGAGATGGGTTTCCATATTCTCCCCCTTCTTCAGCATCACCATGAAGTGCGGACGGTTTGATTGGGTCGATTCCCAAACGGGCTGACCCTTATAAACGAATTTCACTCGCGTGGTGAATTCTTTGAATTTGTAAGTACCGCTGTGACGAGCAATCAGCTCCGTCTCCTTCGGGCCTTCCGCCGTGGCAATCAGATCGATCGTTCCGTCCTGCCCCACCGTGCACTTGTTCCCTTCTAATTGTTTTGTCAGCCCTTTGATCACACGTTCTCGCTGGGTGACATCAGGAATTCCATTCACGTCGATCCGCACCTTGGTTCCCGCTCTGAGGACAAACATTTCCGGATCTGACAGCGTCTTCTTCAGCAGTTCTTTGGCGGCGGGATGGGGGATCTGGGTATTGACAACCGCACCTGGTTTATCGCCATCGGTCAGTGCGAAAAAAGTCACTCCATTTGCACAGCGAACGTGTTCAGCACCGTCATACGTCCAAAGCTTCAATTGATTCTCCAGGTCGATCACATACTTGCTTCCAACGAGCAAGAAATTGTCATCAGGAAACTCGAGACCATTGGCAAGAATTCCCTCGCAAGAAATGCTTCGCTCCAGATCCCCCGTCGCCAGGTCCCAGATCAGGGCCGGTTGAGTGGCGCTGACGCAGGCCAGGCGATTCATGGAAGGGCTGAACGCCAGCAAGGGGTTGATCAGCTTCGCAGGCGTTTCCTGCTGGGCGATGACTTCATTCTTTTCGGTGTCAAACAAGCCAATATCCTTGTCCGTCGCATAGGCGATCAACTTGCGATCGGGGCTGAGTGCCGGTATCGACCCATTGACGGTCTGGAACTGGCAGATCGGCTCAATGTCGGGATAGTTCCAGATGACCACTTTCCCAGGGTTATTGCATGTGACCAGCTTCGCAGGACTGATGAATCGGGCCCAGGACACATCCCGGTTCCCATCTTTTTCATCATCGTAAGGACACCACGCCAGCGTCTTCGAAACCTTGGATTCTTTCGGGACCCAGACTTCCAGCCGGTCATGCTTGCCCCAACCAAATTCCTCACGCCGCATCAGGATTTGTTTCCCGTCATCGTGCAGTGCCATCGGCATCATTTTTCCGCTTGCCACGGCGGCGGTTGACGCTTTGCCGGTGCTGAAATCACAAAGGACGACCCGCGTTGTACCGGTCTCTTGCTTTTCAAGAAGGTATCCGACTACGGCCGATTTTTTGTCACCGCGGCTGAGTTCCATTCCAGTGAGTTTTTCGAAAAAGTCATTCTTTTTCGGAATCAGGACCGGCTTCATCTTTCCCGATTCCGGCAGACTGCCTGCTTTGGGGATCTCGATACTCCACTTCTCTGTCGGTGACGCTAACGTGACGTGCTCGGCAGATGAGAGATCGACCTTCATCAGGTCTGGTGAGTCAGAATCGCCGTCAGACTCTTTCGAACCTTTCATCGAACTTTTGGAATTCCCTTTAGGAGTTTTCGCTTTCGACTTGGGTTTGAAGGGGTCGTCCCCTTTCGATTTGAAGGGGTTATCCTCAGATGCTTTCATCGCTTCGGCGACAAACTTCTGGTCTGCAGCACTGAGTTTTTTCAACTCGATCTCGACTTCTTCACCATCTTCTTTTTCCAGCGTGACGACAGTCTCTTCCAGTTTGACGAACTTCGCTTTGATTTTGTTTTTTCCGGACGAATCGGCCCACGAACGAAAATCATCTTTGGCCAGTCCCGTCGACGGCATGAGGCAGGCAAGACAACAGAGGGCTACGAGCACGAGCACAGAACGAGGACAAAGTCGAAATTCAGTTCGCATGGTTTCCTTTCTTCAGATGGCGAGGCAAGTCCGATCTTCTTCTAAAAACGTTCGCCAAATAACGAAAATCATTTTGGTCGAACGCGACGCCCGCCAAAATAATTTTCGTATCGCTGATCGGGTGGCCGATTGTTATTTCACAACGTGACCGCGATGTTTCGCGTGATTGGTGTACTTGTTCCAGGAGTCGGTGAGTCGTCAGTTGCCAGAATTGTCAGAGTTCTGGTTCCGGTACTGATCGCGGTCCCTGATGTGCTGAATTTCACAGACCGAAGCGCCGCCTGATAGTTACTGAGTGAACTGATTCCAGTCAGCGTCAGCATCCCTGTCGCAGCGTTAAAGGTCCCTGTGATTCCATTTTGGTTTACGAACGACAACTTATCCTTGCCCCCGGAGTTGTTCTGGTAACCCGAGGTAATCTGGATCGTCAACGAACTCAGGTTAACACTGTCTGGATCGCTGATCGTTGTGGTCGATGTGATTGCAACAGATGTGCTGTTCGCCTTGTAAGCCAGCGGGCTTGTCTCGATTCCCGAAAGTACAGGGGGGAGGTTGACATTTTTGATCGTGATGCTGGTTGTGACCAGATTACTATTTGAGTAGCCATCACTGACGGTGATCGAGACGTTTCGCGTCCCCACGACAGGCGAAACGAGGGTGACATTCTGATAGGTGAGTGTCTTCAGCGTTGCTTGATAGGCCGCCGCCGTCGCGCTCCCCGTCAGCATCAGCACCGCAGTGTGCGTCGTCGGATTGACGATAAACGAGCTACCGAATCCGGACAGGTTGGTGAAATTGAGTCGATCTTCCGTCTGCCAGTTGGTGATTGTCACAGAGGCGCTGGTGAGGTTGACCCCGGCAGAATCAGCAACGACCAGATTCGGTTCGATCAGGACAGGTGCCGAACCCTTGTTAAACGTCACGGTCCCACTTTGTCCCGAAATCGTTGGAGCGGCTAACGTGGTAAACGTGCCGACCGTGGTGGTCAGTGTTGTCCCTGCGCTGTTCGTGGCGTACGCCACGAAGGAATAGAGAACGCCTGGTGTCAGGTTAAGGACCGGGACAGTGAAGATCCCTGATGTACCGGTGGACGGAACGCTGGTCACCCCGTAGGCGCCGATTTGCGGTTTCGGATTGACGCTGGTTAGAGAGTACAACACTCCACTCGCAGTCACAGGCAAGCCACCGTTACTGGTGATATTGCCGCCGAGCGTCACTGAGCTACTGGTAATGTTAGAGGAGGTCGGCGACGAAACTGCCGGAGGTGTTACGGCGATCACTGTCACGGTGGTTCCAGGATTCGAACTGCTTGGCGCGAAGTTCGGAGTACCGTTAAAGGTCGCTGTAATCGTGTTGTTACCGACTGGAAGTGTTGTCGCGGTGTATGTCGCCTTTCCATTCGAAACGTTGGCGATATAAAGCGCGGTCGTACCGTTGTAGAACGTCACCGTTCCCGCATTGGGCGTACCGCCGATGCTCGAGACTGTCGCCGTGAATACTTCAGTCTGACCCAGGTTGATCGTTGGCAACGACGCCTGGATTGTCGTGCTCGTTGCGGCGGAGACCGTCACATTCGGGGCACCGGGGGTGACGATACGGACTCGGTTACTGAAGGTATCTGCAACAAAAACGTCCCCGTAGAGATCAACCACGACGCCCCAGGGATTTTGGAGATTGGCGGAGGTTGGCGCGATGCCGTCTCCGTTGTAGCCAACCGTCCCCGTTCCGGCGACCGTGCTGATCAGTTTCGTTGCCGCATTCACTTCACGGATTCGATCGTTGCCGAAGTCTGCGATAAACAGATCACCTGCGGCATCGACGGCAACGGCATAGGGAGCACTCAACTGCGACGAAGTCGCTGCAGCTCCATCCCCATTGAAGCCCTTCGTGGCTGTTCCAGCGACAGTGCTGATCAGCTTCGTCGATGCGTTAACTTCGCGAATTCGATTATTGTTCGTATCGGCGATGAAGAGGTTGCCAGCCAAGTCGACGGTGATCCCATAAGGGGCATTAAGTTGTGCGGAAACCGCTGTGATTCCGTCGCCGTTGTAACCGAAGGTTCCATTACCGGCGACGGTGCTGATTTGTTGCGTGCCCGCAATCACCTCCCGAATTCGACCGTTTCCTACATCGGCGATAAAGAGGTTTCCAGCAGCGTCGACGGCGATGCTGAATGGTGAGTTCAATTGGGCCGATGTGGCGGCGATCCCATCGCCGTTGTAACCGGCTGTGGCTGTTCCAGCGACAGTACTGATCGTGTGCGACGCGGCACTGACTTCCCGGACGCGGGAGTTTCCACGATCAACGATGAAGAGATCTCCCGCGGAATCAACGGCAATTCCTGTCGGGGCGTTAAGCATCGCCAGGGTGGGCGAGCCACCGTCTCCGCTGAAACCGGCAAAGCCCGTCCCCGCGACGGTACTGATCAGGTGGGTCGACGCACTGATTTCCCGGATTCGATTATTCGCGGAATCAGCAATGAAGATATTCCCCGCCGCATCGACAGCAATACTTGATGGCGAATACAAGCCAGACGATGTTGCGGCGATTCCGTCAGCAGTAAAGCCCTGCGTCCCGTTTCCGGCGATAGTTTGAATGAGGGATGTCGGGCTGACGGTGGAACTACTCCCTGCGAAGTTGGCTGACCCCGAGTAGACTGCGGACACAATATTCAGCCCAGGTACCAGGGCGGTCGTTGTCAACGTCGCCGTTCCATTGATCAAATTCGCCGGGCCGAGCGAAGTCGTTCCGGAATAAAAGGTGACTGTTCCTCCATTGGTAGTCCCCGCCAGGCTCAGAACCTTGGCGGTCAACGTTTCATTTTGACCATAGATGTACGCTGTGGCCGAGGAGGTAACCGACGTAAATGTCGCCGCTTGTGTGACAGTGACGGTGACGCTGTTTGTCGTACTGCTTCCGGCATAGCTGATTCCATATCCGCTATAGACCGCCGTGAGAATATGCTGACCAACGCCAAGTCCCGTCACGGGGAGCGTCGCGGTTCCGTTAACAACATTCACTTTGCCCAGTTTCGTCGACCCGTCGTAGAAGGTGACATTTCCACCGTTAGGAACTCCGGCATCACTTCCGACTGTGGCCGTTAAAATATCTGTCTGACCAAACATCAAAGTTGTGGCAGACACCGACAAGGTCGTCGTTGTCGACGGAACTACATTGATCGTCATCGTTTTTGGGCTCGGATCAAGGTTCGTCCCCCCGTTTATTGTTCCTCCGTCATCTTGAACCTGAAATGTGAAACTGTCGTAAGGAAATCCGAATGTATGCAATCTCGGCGTGAAAACCAGCTTACCATTGTTGATATCCGCCACGGGAATAAAGGTCCCTGCGGATACCGTCGTACCGTTATCCAGCAATGTTCCTACCGTCGGAGTGGTTGTGATTTGAACAGCAGATAATTTGTTGGGAGTACTATCGTTTGGGTCACTGAACCCGAAATCTTTCGCAACAAATTTGTAGCTTGAATTTTCGTTGATCGTGATTGTATTGGACGTCCCAACCGGCGCGTGATTTGCGTTCAGGGCGACGTAGTGATAGCCCTGAACATCCAATGCGATAAATTCAATGCCAGGATCGACGGTGGTTCCTGGCGTTCCAAAGGCATCCTGCACATGCTGCGTGGAACCCGACGCCCAGTCACCGTAATCTGATCCACCCCCGGATTGATTGAACTGGGTCAAATCGGTGGTTCCGTCCAGCGAGAAAAACGCCAACGCCGTTGGAGACGTCGTAAAACTGCGAGCACCCGTTTGATCGTAGCGGAACAAATCCTGCGTCCGGATGTCCGTAAGGCTTGACCCTAGGGCTGACCCCAAGCCGAGGACTTCGTCGATTTCATGAGCCGTGACTGCAGCGAGGTCGTATTTGGAAGGGTCGATTGTCGTCCGGGTTAAATTGCAGATCGACGTATTCAGTGAAATCGTCCCACCAACGACGGTGTTACCGGATGAATGGTTCAATGCCAATGCGTTAGCCGCCGTGACTATGACATTTGCGTGACTCAGGACCGGGTCAGCGGAGAGGTTCGGCAGATGAGCGTTTGCCGTTGTATCGTTGTTTGTGCTGGCGCCAGAAATCAATTCGCTTCGGAGTGTCGGGTAGGACAGAGATGAGATGAAGGTACTACTCTGGCCAAGCCCCGTCGACATTTCCTGGAACGTGATATAAATCGTGATGGGGTCTGTGAAGACGGCCTCGTATTCTCCAATCACGTTGTTGATTGTTGCCTCGATCGTAGCGGCATTCGGGTCGTTGGTAATGGTTGTGTCAAACGTCGGGACGATGAGCAGTCCCGCACCCGCAGAAGACGTAACAGTCGTTGAAGACGAGCTCGCAGAAGTTGGCCCGGTTGAAGTTGGATTGGCTGAACTGACGACTGTTGCGGGGCTTGTGTAACCCGATCCGGGTGCCGGTTGCCAATCATTGGTCACGGTCAAGCTTGCGATGCTGCCGCCAGACAGCATTCGTCGAAATTCCAGTGGTTCCACCATCGCTTGGAAAGACGCGAATCGCCGTCGGCGAACAGGATACTTGGCCGCAAACCGTTGAAAAAGGCGATTCACAAATCTGTTCAACATGGTTTCAATTCTCCGATGGTGGCACTGACCGTTTGACAAGCACTCGATCGCTTTGCCGACCAATTTTGCACATCTGAATCAAAGGTAATTAAGAAAAATCGAACGTCGAACGAGAGACGGGAACGCCATCCTTGGCAGTACATCAATGCTATCGCCGCCTGCGACCGAAGTTTATTTATTGTGAAGTCGTTAAATGCTGCCAAATTCACCTAGTCAGCACAAGTTAAACGTCATTGATCGAATCTGGAATTGTTAATTTCGTTGATCCTGCAATTGATTGCAGTTTCCCAATTCTCTTGAAAATGATCGACGTTCAGACCACCGACAATCAGACTGGTGACACCGGGATTTCCGAGCACAAACTGAATCGATTTGTCAGGAGCCAGCTTCCCCGATGCGAGCCCCTTTTTGACGAAGACCCCCACGTTCTTTTCTGAGGCTTGAGCGATCAACTGTTCGTGGCTTTTGTCTTGAAGGTGGTATTCGACCATCAGCACGTCGGCCCAGCCCAGGGCCAGCTGTGCTCCTTCGACTGTTTTCCCCGACAGGCCGATTGCGCGAATCAGGCCGCGAGTTTGGAAGTCCAGCAGAATCGGCACCGTGTCTGTTTGCTCCAGGATCTGACGGTCGTCACCATTCGAGTGTATGAACACGACATCCAAAACATCAGTCCGCAGATTTCTCAAACTTCTTTCGAGGCTGGAGGTGACGCCGGCAGATGAAAAATCGTAAACCGATTTTCCGTCGGTAAATGTTTCACCGACTTTCGTTGAGAGAACGTAATCGCTTCGACGACGACCTATCGCCTTGCCGATTCGTTCTTCGCTGAGCCCATACGCGGGCGCCGTATCGATCAGTGTGCATCCGAGATCGAGAACCGAATTCAGCAAACGGGCCACTGAAAGCTCATCGGGAAGATCGTAGGGCTGCGGATACTTCACACCCTGGTTGCGGCCGATCTTGAACGCACCAAACCCTAGCGGCGGTACAAGCACATTTGATTTGCCAATCGATCTCGTCGGAATGCTTCGTTCCATCCGTGAAGCCTTTAACAAAAACCTTATCGATTATTTCCGTGAAATCATTTTATCTTTTGAGGAACTTAACTCTGTAAGTGTCAAGTTCCTCGGGTTCATGGAGCGGAAGCTCCTAGAAAACCGCGTGGGGCGGCTTTCTAGGAGCAAGAACTGGCCAGATCGTCTCCAGCCGATCGTTGCGGAAGCAAAGGTATTCGTCGTGCAGCATGGTGGTAAAGCCCGAGTCGCCGACGATCAGTTCCACCCGGTCACCGATCCTCAGTTCCCGTGAAGATGGCCCAAGCTTTAACACAAGATGTTCGGCGTTTTGAGTCACCAGACTGGCGTCGGCCCAGTCTTTGACAACGGGAGAATGAAGCTCATTGGCAATTGCCGTTCTGCCGGCATCAAGTACGGCGCGATCAAAAGCGGGTCGACTGATGACCGTCGTCAGTACGGTCAATGCAGGCTTGAGATGACTGACGTCAGACATGGTTGTGTAGAAAGGGTCTCCAAAAATTGCTCCCCCCGCTTGGACTTCAGTTAACCCGTCACAACGCAGTGATTGTGATAACGAACCGGTCCCTGATGCGCTGACGATGTCGCAACACAAACCATTCTTCAGGAAAATCTCGCGAGTCTGCGTCAGAATTCCGAGTGCCGCTTCAATCTGGCGACGTTTCTCTTCAGCGTCTTTGATCTGTATGACGTGTCCTTCGTACCCCATGATGCCGGCAAGCGACAGGCCAGGGAGTTGATCAATTGCCCGCGCCAATTCGCGTGCGTCTCGACCTGGTCTCACTCCGGTTCGGTCCATGCCGATGTTGATGTCGACCAGGGCACGACAGGTAACCCCTTGTCGAACACATTCGGCAGAAAGAGGCGCAGCTTGCACGTAGTGATCACACGCGACGATCAGATTGGCGTTACGACAGAGGTTGGCAATTCTGCGAATCCGGGCATCACCAACGGGAGGATATGCCAACAGGACTTCGCGAATTCCTGCTGAAACAAAGACCTCCGCGTCTGAGACCTTGGCGCAAGTTAAACCAATCGCCCCTTCACGAATCTGGAGATTCGCGATATCGAGGGACTTATGACAGGCGATGTGCGGTCGCCAGCCTTTTCCAGCGGCGCGTGTGATCGCAGCGACGTGACTGACGTTGACTTCAAATTGAGAGAGATCCAGACAGAGAGAAGGGGTCTCTACGTCCGTCTTGCGGTCACCAGGGGAGACCACGATGGCCCTCTCGGAAATGGGGACGGTTGAATGAAGCGGATGGAAACGAAAATTCCCACTCCATTGCTTCATCAGTCATCGCACACAGATCTTGTCGTTGAAATTCGATTTTGACCACAAACGAAAATTGGGGACAGAGTGAATCTCTGCCCCCAACATCTCATTTCACACAGCCAGTGACCTACTTTGACTGGTCGGCTGGTTTCGCTTCGCCTTCGGCGGGCTTTGCTTCACCTTCAGCTGGCTTTGCTTCGCCTTCGGCAGGCTTCACTTCGCCCTCAGCAGGCTTGGCTTCACCACCAGCGCCTGCATGTCCGGCGGTAGGTGCTCCCATCTGCATGTGCATCTTGGACATATCCATCGGTGGTGTCACAGGTGGCTTTGCACTTTCACAACCGAGCGCTACGAGGCTGATCACAAGACCAATCGACATCTTTTTCATCTGCGTTGTCCTTCGGGATGGTAAAAAAATGACTTCAAAAGCGGCTTGGTGTACCTGTACGGCATTAGAGACCAGTGTCTCAGTCTTCAGTACTCGACCACTTTTCAGCATTGATTCAGAATACGCATTCGTCTACCTGACGGCAAGCACGGGATGGTCGAAGTTAAAGAGCTACGGGGGGTTGGTAACTATTCAAGAAAACTTCCCGACAAAACTTTGCCGTGGCGATTGACATTCACGGCGTTCCCTGTAACATGCCCCACCCCGCCGCCGACCAAATCGGGACGCGACGGGGAACCTGATCTTTGAAAACACGGTTGGAGAGAATTGAGAATCAGTTTTGTTCGTATTGATGCGGTTGCTGGCCGTGCAAAGACCTTGTCTTACAAGGCTTTCAGAAATGAAAGTTTTTGCCGGCCTTGTGACA
>CAIOKO010000066.1 GCA_903858935.1 uncultured Schlesneria sp.
ATGGCGAGTCTTGGTGGGTTCATGGGTCGCAAATGCGATGGAGAGCCTGGATGGCAAACGATTTGGAACGGCCTCGATTTACTCCTGCTTTGCACAAGGGGTGCCGATTCAATCGCACCAAGATGTGGGTAAAACTGAGGCTTATCGCCGGGGCTTTTCGGTTTCGATGTCATTTTGTCATTAAGTTGTTTTCTTGTGGGGTAATGTTTTCATGTCCGCATTCGACAGCGTTTTCCAGTCCCGTTAATTTTTTTACTAATTGAATGCTTTCGGCCGGTGCAAGAATCACTGGAACCGCTCCGATCACGTTCGTCATGGTCTCGCGAACTGTCTTGCCGACGCTACGCGCGGCGTTTTCAAGAGGTTTTTGGCCGCGAATATTCTCTCTGTTGATCTTGGCATCAGTTTGTGTGATGCAAAACAAATGGGCATCCATTTCCTCTCGCCCGATGCGATCGATCAGTTCTCCTTTTTTTGCGTTTTTCAGTTGGTCGACACGCACAAGGCCCATGTTGTACATCCCCATACAACCTGCGTTCATAAAAGCAAGATGCTCTTGAATGAGTGAGCGACGGACGGCCTTTTCAGAGTTGCTGGGTCTGAGGGCGTTCGCGCCGACCTGAGTTTTGAACACTTGGGATCTTCTGAAGCTGTGGCGACTCCAGCTCAAATGGGAAAATACGCCTTGGCGCTGTTGCTTTACCCGCTGATGAATTCGAGTGCATCCCAGCCAAAGTTGAGCAATGGTTTTGAGTCGCGGGCGAGGGCGACGATCTGGTCCACAAGGCTCGGTCGGGAAATGTCGGCAGCCGAAAGTTCGCGACGGACAACCCATGATTTGAGCTTTATAACCTCCGCCAGCTTGGGAGATGCATCCTCAAATCCCCGTGGGACCCTTACAAGAGTATCGTCGCTCATAAGGGATAAGTCGGCTTTCAGGAGCGCCAGTTCCACCTTTCCCCACCCGGCTGGTTGTGCGACCAGTCCCTGACGCATCGCCAGAAGGGTAGGGGGTTCGGGACAGTAGAACCCCGCTGCCACAAAACTTCCTGTGGGATCGATATGAATATAGAGCACGCCGGGGGAGTGCTTTTCGCCGTCTCTTGTCAAAGCTGCGCTGGCGTGCGTCTGATACGGCCTTTTATCTTTTGAAAAACGGATGTCGCGGTTGATACGGAAAAGTGCGCGATGAGGATCGCCGTACAAAGGCAACCTGGCCTTTTTCAGTTGTGATGACACGTCGGCAACGAGTGATTGTAAGGGGCCTCGCACGAACTGCTCATAGCGGGGCTTGTTTGCGGCAAACCATTCCTTGTTCTGGTTGTTGTCAAGGTCCCGAAAAAAGGCCATCGATTCAGGCCGAAAGCCCTCAAACGGAGATCGCGGTATCAGTTGAGCCGTCTTTGACATGAAACACTCTTCCCTCGATCATCGATGCCGCCGCACGGGACTGGATGTGCTGAGAATATTGAAGACGATCAGCCGTTTTGGTAGCCAAGTTTGTACAAAATTGGGCAGATTGAGAACAGGTTCTGGTCGAACACGAGCACCGATATTGTCATTCAGCCTTCTCAAAATCAAAAAGCAGTTTGTCCGCATATTGCATATGCTTTGCCGCTTCTTTGTATCCTGCTATTCTGCTTTTGCAATCGGGTTGCCTCCCTGTTGTCTGGTCGGCGATGTGCTCTGTTCCACCATGCCGCAGACCTTGGAGCGACTCAGGGTGTCTCGAATCAAACCGTCCCCGACTTGACTGAGGGGAGTGTCGTTCTCATGCCGGGATCGCGCCGCAGGCAAAAATTAACATGAGTGGTCATGACAGCCATCACAAAACCAAATGTTCCAGCCTCAAAATCATTTTCTCAGCGATTGGTGACTCGTCGGTTTTGGTGGATTATCGCGACCTGTTTGATCATTCAGGGGACGCTTGCCGTCGATTGTGCTCGAAAGTGGACACCAACTCACGACGAATTCTGGCACTTACCGATCGGCCTCCGAATCTGGAAGACGGGGCGATTTGACGACGACGTGATTAACCCTCCGCTCGTTCGTCTTTGGGCCGCGATCCCGTTAGTGATCGGCGGCGCAAACACTGGGTCCGATGACTCACGTCAGGAATTCGGGGACATCGGTAAAAATTTCTGGAACGGGAATGGCGATAAAGCCAGGTTCTGGTTTTTTCTTGGCCGTCTTATGATTATCCCGCTCGCCGCATTGGCGGGGTTGGTCATCGCCCTCTGGACTCGAGCTTGGTACGGCGAACGTGCGGCCATACTCGCCGTGCTGTTGTGGACCTGCTGTCCGACAGCATTGGCGAATTCGGCGATCGTCACTCACGATTTGCCGCTCACAACTGCCTGGCTGGTAACGCTTTTTATGCTGGTGCGCTTCGCCGAGAAACCGTGCTGGAGACGTTCTCTTCAGTTTGGTGCCGCGTTGGGAATTGCCATCCTGGCCAAAGTTACCGCGATCATTTTGATCCCGTTGTGCATTGTGCTGTGGTTTGTGCTCAGGATCAAATTTTCGATATCCACCACAGTGAGCGTTCCATTCGCAGAGCGTCAAACTCCTGATACAGAATTGGCGACGGCACCAAAGGGGATTGTTCTGATCGCTCAATTCGCGGCAGCGTTCGGACTTTCTATTTTTGTGATCAACGCCTGCTATCTGTTTCAAGGAACCGGTGGAACCATCGCGTCGCTGAAATTTGCCAGTCCCCAGATGAATTCAGTACAGGCTTCCTTGTCCTGGCTTGGCTGGCTGCCCGTACTGTTCCCGACCGATTTTATTGCCGCGTTCGATCGACTTGCACAAGACTTGGGCCGATTGCATCCTGTCTACCTCGACAACATGTGGACCAGTAAACCAATCGGGCGGTATTACGCGGCGGCGCTGGCCTACAAACTTCCTCTCAGCACGATCATCTTGTTTCTGATCGGTTTCGCGGGTCTGCTTTGGCCCCGTCCCGGTTCCGAGGACCGTCGCCGTGGACTATTTTTGCTGATTGCGGCAGTCACGCTTCCGATTCTTGCCAGCCGGTCGGCGAATCAGATCGGGATCCGATACATCCTTCCGACATTTCCCGTTCTTTTTATTTTTGCCGGCCAGGCGGCACGGTATCTGGTGTTTCCAAAAATCACCTCAATTTTCAACGTATGGGTCTGGCGCACGGTCTGGGCGCTTGTGATTGTCGCCCCCTTGTCATTGCGGTTTCATCCTCATCACCTGGCTTACTTCAACTTAGCGGCAGGAGGACCCGCCAACGGTGGCTGGCATCTTGTTGATTCGAATATCGATTGGGGACAGGACCTTCACGCCCTGCGAGATTACCTCAAGGAGAATAAAATCAGTGACATCGGCCTTGCCTATTACGGCACGGTCTTGCCGTCGAGTATCGGAATTAACGCTCATGATCCCCCGTTCCTGATACCGAAACCGGGCTGGTACGCCATCAGTGTCAGTTTTGTCAACGGCCGCCCGCACGTGTTCGGCAATCATGAGGGAGCCTCAGTTCGAGTTGGCGTGGGGGAATTAATTTATTTCCGTATGTTCACACCGGTCACCTCAATCGGTTATTCAATCAACGTCTATCATTTGACCTATCGTGACATTGAGAACAACATCAAGCTGCAAAACGAGCAAGGTCCACCCTGAAAGGGCGCGAGCGTTCGCAGCTTCGGATCGCTCGTAAGGCCAGGCTTTGTTGTTCAGCACCTTTGGTGTGATAGGTTAAAGGTGAGTCGTGACTTCTTGCGATCCTTCAGGTCTTTGGCAGTGAGAGGTGTGTGCCATGCTCTCAATCTTGAAAAGTCGAGAGTCTCGTTTTACGTTCAAAGGAAACCCGCAATGTTTGCGACATGAGAAGTGTCCATGGGGTTTTCCTCCCCCGTCTTTGCGACGCGCGACCTTTGTCAGCGACGCGTCGCACAGATAGGAAGACGTGTCCCCGCTTCAAGCGGCTGTTGCCATTTGTTGACCTTGTTGCGTGGGCTCGGGTGCGTTCAAGACAAACGTGACCAGGAGTACTGCAGCAGCATTTGCGAAATAGTAGCCTGCATCCAGGCCGCTGAAACCAAACACCAGTGGTGCCGCAACGAACGTGACCCCGACAATTCGGTCGATCGCAACGTGAAACCAATAGGGAAGTACTCGAAAAACTCCTGATTCATGATCAGTCAACAGAGTCAGCACGAAGGCGGCGACGCCAGTTACGACGGACAGCCAGAGTGCGATCGGATTCTGAGCACCGAGTCCCAGGACAAATGGCATCGACATCAGGCTGATGGCAACGGGGTAGTCAATCCACGCGTGGACTCGGCGAGTGACGAAACGAACGTTCATAACAATTCTCCTGTTTTGGCCCAACCGGGCCGTCTGGTGTTGTGCCGGCGACATTGCCGATCCTCACAGCCTTTGACACTCAGCGCCGCCGATTTGTGACAGAGAATCCTTAAAATATTTTTCCTGTCCTTTTTTGTTATCTGGAAACAACAACAGAGTGCCACCGCAGGCCACGACCGCAGGGGGCATCCCTTCCGTTGAAATAAGAAGCGTTTCTGCGCCACTTCCAATAATTCACTGTCGACTGACGGATCATTCGTCTAGATTCGTCTGTCACAATCGACGTGGTTGAATTGTCTAACTCAGGGTGAAACACATGGCGCAATGGAACTCAAATGACTTCGATGACTACGTTAAAGAATCAGCCAGCCGGTTATTGGCCACGATTCGTCGAATTCTGCGCAATGATGCAGATGCGGAAGATGCACTTCAGGAAACATACCTGGCCGCATGGCGTGCTCAAGATCGTTTCGACGGGAAATCGACAATGAATACCTGGGTACATCGTATTGCGATCAATACCGCATTGAATAAACTTCGAAAAACGAGATCGGTTTCGATGGAGGTCGAACCCGATCTGGAAGGGATCGCACATCATGCCAGTGGCCGGCAAATCGATGATCTGGCCTTGCGAGAAGTTGTTTGGGGTGCGATCGACCAGCTTCCCGATGAGCAACGAGTCGTGCTCGTTCTGCGAGACGTTGAGCAAATGAGTTCAGAGGAAGTTGCCGATCGATTAGGGGTGACCCCAACCGCCGTTCGACAGAGGTTGCATCGGGCACGAAAATACGTCGCAGAAATACTCTCGCCAGAACTTTGTGGTGCCGAAGGAATGACCTGCGGCGGGCGCCTGGATTTGTTGCTCGACATGATCGACGGCATGCTTGCCGACGATGTCCGCGAACCAGTGCTGACGCACGTTGCCGCTTGTGAAACCTGCCAGAATTATGCCGCTGGATTCAGACAATCTATCCTCCTGCCAGCGAGCACGACGGAAAGAAATGCGAAAGCGTCCGCGAGCCTGATCGAACGGATTATTCATTTCATCCACAAAGATGCCTGATTCCAGGGTGTCGCGACTGGAAGAGCTCTTGGGTCAGGCAGAACGAGAGAATTGGTCAGTTGCAGCGTCTAATCGGCGGCAATTTAACGCATCATGGATGCGTTAGGGGACCAATCGCCGTTCTTCACTTCGTGACCTTCGATACCGGCGGTGACGCGATGGATGGTGACGCTTCAGATGAAGCTGCCGACGGAGCTTTCTTCATGAACTTCTTTAGCGGTATTTGATAGTACCTGGCGCCGGCCGTTTGCGGCTTGCCGTCAAATGTCTGGGTGAGGATTCGAATCATGGCGCGATCGGCAAAGTTTTTATCTATCTCCAGTTGCCCGGTAAGTTTGCCCTCCCTGGTCGGTTTCAAATCGAATGTAGTATTCAAAAGATAGGTGCGGCCGCCATCCGGTCTCAGATTACTGAAAGCAACCACGCTGACGGAATAAATCTGTTTGAGTCTCCCTTGATCCGCCAGGGTGAACGAGACATTCAGCTTGTCCTCACTTGCGGCGGTCACCTCCCCGTCGTACTTCAATCCCCACTCGTCCTTCGAAGGACCAAGCTCATAAAAATGAGCCCAACCGAGGCTGGACATCAGCACAACCGCGACGATGACCAACACACCGGTCCCCAAGGGCGAAAATCGAAAGCTCATGTCACATACACCTGATAAGTAGAATCGCTGTCGCCGATCCGAGCGCCGGAAAGTCGGCCCTTATGCGTCGCTCGGACCATTGAAGCTGTCCGCCCGAATTCGGGCAATATCAATTTGAATGCTGATATTTCCCTATCGCCATCGCAATCCCATTGAGGCTTTGGCTGGGCGTGATTCTTGTACTGGCTTGGTCGTTTTGCAAAAAATCGTACAAAAGAGTTTTCGGGTTCCTCGCGCTACAGAGCGTGCGGTTTCTTGATGGACATTCATCGGAGTTCGCATAACATTCGGGCGCAATCATATTGTGCGGGAATGTTGATCAGGTCGGACTTAGAAAATGCTTGGGGATGCGGTATGGCAAAATCAGGGAAAAGAGATTGGGGCAGGGTTCGTCAGGCGTTTAAGGACGCATTGCCGGCAAGTTCTGATCTCAATCGTGTTGATTGTCTCAATCTGTTGATGTTTTTAGCCCACAATCCCAATGAAGGATTGCTGATTCAGGATCTGGAACTTCGACTTCCTGATCTGGGTGCAAAAGTTGAATCGATCGTCTCGAAACTGGTCGCTTTGGGGCTGGTGAAAAGTTCTCTGCAGCACGGAACTCAGTTTTCACGAAAGGCGACCGACCTGATGTCCGCACCTCCGAAGGAGGAACCTGAGTAAAAGCGGTTCACGGTCATCGTTGGAATTGATCTCGATCAGGGCACTCGCTCGCCTGTTGCACGCAATTCCATTCGATACCAGCACGTGGCTTGTTGCTAATCCCATCGTGGAAAACAAGACTGGGTGTTGGTGAGCGCCGCGTGGTCTGGTTTCCGAATTCGACTCTACCTTGACGAGGCAAGGTGGAAAGCGTGAATCGCCAGTGCCTTCCTCAGCGTCGGTCACTTTACATCGATGAAGACGTCGAGCAGCTGTCCGACCAGTATCTTTTTTTCAACGACCAGTGGGGTGTCGGGGTTAATCGAATAAATGACCTGCATGACCCGGGTGTCGACGCGATCAGAGTTCGCTCCCGTCAAAGATGTTTTTGTGATCACAGCGGGTTCGATGCGAACGTATGTCATCGGAATTTCGCGCCGCTTTAAATCACCTCGCAACATCGCCACTGCCGGCGCATTCAGCTTCAAGCGTGAAATATCCTCTTCATCGATGCTCACGCGAACGTGAAATGGCTTCAGGTTACCCATGGTAATTAAAGATTGCGTAGGCGACGTCGAAACAAATTCGCCGGGGCGCAGATTGACTTGTAAGATCGTTCCCGTGACGGGCGCCCGCACCTCCAGCAGAGCGAGAGTCGTTCGCGTTTGTTCGAGCGACGCTTTGGCTTGATCGACTGCTGTCCGAGCGATGACTTTGTCGGGTTCCCATGCCCCGGCTTTCAGCAAATTCAAATTGGCTTTGGAAACTTCGACCAGGGCGTTTCCGTTCTTGACCGCCTCTTCCGATGCAAAGACTTCTTGACGCGTAATCGATTTTGTGAGCAACAACTTCGCGTCACGATCGCGAACGTCGGTTGCAGTCTCTAACGTGGCGACTGCAGCGATTAACTGTGCTTCCAATGCCGGGACTTCCTCTGGTCGAGGCTGTTTTTCCAGTTTGTTCAGCTGAGCTTCCGCCGCGGCCAGTGCCGCCTGCCGCAAGACAAGTTCCGCAGTCGTATTTCGTTTATCAAGTTCGAACAGGAGATCGCCTTCGTGAACTTCCTGACCGACACTCACTGCAATTGTGACGGCAATTGTGATCCGACGGAAATCATCGATTGCGTACTCGCATCCGTGGACGGCTCGACAAATCCGATCCCCGCGACGGAGTCTCCAAATGGATTCGTCGAGGGAACGACGGGAGGTGACTTGAGCGGAATGCGTTGTTGAGACCGAATTGCATAAGCGACGGCAAGGAGGAACATCACGCCAGCCAGTGCCGGTAAGAGATATTTTCCGACAGAGCCAAATCTTTTCATGGTTGTTCGCCGTCTTCCATCGGTATGTTCGGTTGAACTCGTTTATCCTCTTTGACGCGGCCATCTTCCATCGCAATGATTCGATCCGCGAAACCAAATACGCGCGGATCATGCGTCACGACGATGGTGACTCGATCAGGACTTAATGCCAGTTTTCGAATCAAGGTCATCACCGTATGGCCGGTTTTGGCGTCGACGGCAGAAGTCGGCTCGTCGCACACCAGTAACCGAGGTTTATTAACGAGTGCTCTCGCGATCGCGACCCGCTGTTGCTGGCCACCAGACAGCTTATTGGGCAGTGATGTGACCCGGTCGCCCATACCAACCGCCGTCAACTCGACACACGCCTTCTGAATAGCAACCGCTTTGGAGACTCCTCGTATCACTAATGGAACAGCGACATTTTCAGCAATCGTCAGGGCCGGCAATAAGTTGAATTGTTGAAAGACGAATCCGACATTCTGTGCCCGAAAATCTGCGCGCGCATTTTTGCCAAGCTGATGCAAACATAAGCCGAATTCTTCAATCGTTCCGCCCGTCGGATCGAGGGTTCCTGCGAGAATCGAAATGAAGGTCGATTTACCGCAACCACTGGGGCCGACTAATAGCGTCAATTCCCCGGGGTAAATATCGACGGTCAAGCCCCGCAATGCATGTATGAGCGACTCTCCCTCGCCGTAATCTTTGATCACATCACGGCAGATAACAACGGGTTTCCGCAGTTGATCCGTCATGACTGAAACACGATCGCGGGTTCGAGGATGACCACGCGTCGAATACAAATCAAACTGGCCAGCATCACCATCAACACGACGGCAACGGCGGTGACGGCCAGTACTTGCCACGGAAGAAAGAACGGCAGGATCGGACGAAGTGTTTGCATCGACACTCCGACCACGGTCGCGAATCCGATCCCCAGGCAATAGCCGATGATTCCAACATTCAAAGCCTGAATGAAGACCATTCGGATGAGGACCGAGTCTCGCATCCCCATCGCTTTTAAGGTTCCAAGCTGACGCAAGTTCTCAATGGTAAACAGATAAAACGTCTGTCCCGCAATCGCACAGCCAACGACAAAGCCCAATAGCACTGTCGTTCCGAAGCTCATCGGAATCCCGGTGTGTTCCAGGTAATAAAAAATCGTCATCCAGCTGAACTGATCCTGAGTCAGCGCTTTCATTCGCGTCTGCTTCTGGATTCTTTCGGCCACCACTTCCGGCGATTCCCCGGCGACGCACTTGGCCAGCACGAAGGTAAGGCTTCGTCGATACTGAGGTGCGAATAACCTGGCTTTGCTGAATCGCGTGAAAATGATTGGTTGAGTCGTAAACGTTAATGAAGCTCGGAAGATGCCAACAACGGTCGCTCGGCAATCGTTCATTTCGAAAGTTTTTCCCAGCTTCAGAGGTTCGTCCGGCCAAAGCTGGTGGAATCCTGCCTCATCAATAATCACGGCATCAGGAAGCTGCAGATCGCCTATTTTTCCCAGGAGCATTTGTGTTTCTTGAGGACCGCCGACAAGCGTGGCGTCAGGGCGGATTTCGAAATTGTCGGAAAAATGAGGTGTGATTAAGTCGGGGTAGAAGAAAACCCGTGAATCACTGTAAAGAGCGGTTATCACGACTGCTTTTCAGGGAGCGATTCACGGATGAACGCAGAATACCAACGGCTGGAAGCCGAGGCGAGTGAAATTGAAAGACAAATGCGTGGTCTTTCGACAACGGTTGAACTGAGTTCGGCGTCTGGACATGCGAAGTTTGAGCGGCAGATTTCCGATCTTGGCCGAAAGCTGGCCTCGTTGCGTCATGGCATGGCGTTGATTCAAGCAACGGATTCTTCGGAGATGCGACGGCGTGAGCGAGAGTTCGTCAAAGCGCTTCCCAAAAAGTTGCATTCTCAAGGGATACGAAAGAAGGCCATTCACCTTCCTGGTCAGGTTACGGTGTCGCTGTCGGTGACCTATTATCACCGCTGCCAATCGGGTGGGAACGGTCGTCGGGGGCTTTTTTCGATGCTGATGCTGCTGGGAATTGCAGGCCACTACACTCCGCACATGAGACAACGCATGGCCAAAGCGGCGGCACTGTTGGGTTCCTTCGATGAGGCCATTGAGATGCTTGCCGTCGACGGGATCCACGTCTCCGTGAATCAATTGTGGGACGTGACCAAGGGAATGGGGCAGATGCTTCAGCAACTGACCAGCCAGCGTGTTCTGACGGTGGCGGGGAATGTCTCGGGACGGCGGATCGTCGTGTCGATGGACGGTGGCCGCGTTCGATTGCGTGAGCGTCGTCGCGGAAAGACGAAAAAGGGTCGAAAGCGATTTGCCGCCCAATGGCGGGAACCGCGACTGTTCATCATCTACGCGGTGGATGACGAAGGTCGCATGGCGGATGACTTTCCGCCGGTGATCGACGGCGGTCTCGGATCGTGTGATCAACTGTTCGCCTTGCTGTTGGCATACTTGCAAGGACTTCACCTGACCACAGCGGCCCGTGTGTTGTTCGTGGCCGACGGTGCCGCCTGGATCTGGCGACGAATTCCCAAACTGGTGAAGTCGCTAGGACTTCAGGACGAACAGGTCCAGCAGTTGATCGACTTCTGGCACGCGATGGAATACCTCGGAAAAATTGCGGAGAGCAAATCACTCATCGGGGCTCGAAAGGCACACTGGTTGACGATTCAAAAGAAGCGTCTTTTGCGAGGTGAAATCGGGTCGGTCGTGGAAGAGATCCAAACACTGATCGGTTCCCGCAAGACGAAGGAGCAAACGACGTGGCTCAACTATTTCATCACGCACGGAATCAAGCACCGCCGAATGGACTATTCCCGGTCTCGCTGCAGCAAAACGCCAATCGGCAGCGGGGCCATCGAAAGCGCCGTCCGCCGCGTGATCAATCTGCGAGTCAAAAGCAACGCGGTTTACTGGCTACGCGATAACGCCGAAACCATCATCAGAATCCGTGCCTGGATCAAAGCCGGACGTGCCGAAGAACTCTTCCAACAAACAACTTGCATCACGCCAGAGCTTGCGATCTGATGCCTACAAATTCAGAATCCGCCCTGGCGTCATCAATGCCGAACATAATCGCGCCTTGTTAACGGCCTGTCGGCAGCTGAATCTGTGCTGCACCTTTATAAAACCCCACAACCCAGGCGACTCCCGGTACGCCTCGGACTCGAAGATCGGATGTGTCGGCAATCGCCTTCAAATCGTCCATGTAACGAACGTTGGGATTCATGACCCAGATTTCGGCGTCGTGGACGTCTCGAATCTGACTTGTGGTCCGCATCATGAGTCCGCAGAACATTGCGCTCTGCTCAGTAATCAGCACACACGAGAATGAAATACCAAAAATGATCGCCAGGTATTTGCTGGGATCTCCGGTTAACATTTTCAAGGCGATCCAATACATGGCTTCTTGCTTCTACGAATATTCAATGTGTCTTCTCAATTGAGTCAACGCTTTCTGGTGATTCCGTACCCATAGAGCACAAAAAAGCCGACGCGAGGGAACACCTTTAAGGTATTTCCTCGCGTCGGCTTACTAACTAACTAACGTCCCGGTGTCCGGGCTGTTCTTAATTCAGTCTTCCGTTGTCATTCAGAGGTCAAGTTTGATCAGAGGCCTCTTTCCATAGTGGCGATGATATTCCATCCCAGCGGAATAGCAAGCTGATTAATTCGATTAAAATAAGCAATCGACCATCATGTGTAGAGGTCATTTCAAAACCATTTTAAGCATAGCATTAAGCAGGCCAGATGAACAAAACCTTCGAACAGATGCGGGTAGTACTCATACCTAACCAAGAGCCTTCTTTGGAAACCCAGCCAACTGATTGTTCGTTCGATTTTC
>CAIOKO010000067.1 GCA_903858935.1 uncultured Schlesneria sp.
ACCTCACAAACTCTGCTCGCTGAACCATTATTGATGACTTCCAAGACATGACATCCCCCTTTCACAGGGGATCTTCTCACATCACCTACGTGTTACCCATGTCCCCGAACGCGCGCCACCTATGTGTCCAGTCTATACACACAGGGGCGGTGGGGTTTTGTTTGGATTGGAGGTTGGATTTCACCCGACACGAAGCTCGACATCGTGGGTGGACGTTGACGGCTCAAAATCTGTTTCGTGCCGCGAAAGAACCGCGCTGGATGTCGGATTCAACAGTTGATTAAGCGCAATGATCAATTGGCGTGGATTGGACTTGGCAACGGACGCATCCACTGTGAACGGGAATGACTCGTCGCTTTCTGATGTCATCAAGCGAATCACGGGAACGCTGCTCGCCGTTCGGAACAAACTGATTGCATCCGCGACCTCTGTGGTGACCGGCTCACCGACCAGAATCGCGCAATAGTCCGACATCCGCTCCTTTTGAATGCTTGCAAAAGCGTTCGCGTCGGATTTTATCGAATCAGAATCATATCCGACCGATCGCAAGGCCATGCCAATCAGGTTTCGATAGAACAATGAATCTTCGATGATCAGCACACGGCGCAGTTCGATCGTCTCTTCTACTGGTTCCGGGACGTCAATTGTTTCTAAGCCCGCTTTAATGACGGCATCGGACGGAGTGTCGATGCTTGAGTTGTCCGAAATACGGTTGAGGTCAGGTGCGACCTGGAATTCTCGGACCGATAGAACATGTCGCGTCGCCGCTGGCCAAGGGCTTGTCGCTGCCGAGGAACTCAAATCAACGCTTGCAACTGACAAATTCCCGGCAAAGGGCTTTAACTCGTTAAGCAATGTTTCAGACGTCAATCGCGGATGCGATGGGGTGGGGACAACTTCCAGCCGATTCAGGAAAGGATTTGCGGTGCCCGCACGATGGGCCACATCGTTCGTCACAAGAGCGACTTCGATTGTCCGTTTTGATGTCTCTGTCCAGAACCCTTTCAGGGTGTCACGTTCTAATTTCTGTAACGACGCCAGATCCGTGATGAGCGGTTCCTCACGCATCGCCTCAAGACCAAGCAGTAAGTCCTGCAGGCTTCCCACTGCGGCTGTGACGTCATTCAAGTTTTCAGACGTGAGTTCCAGCTTTCCCGCGCAGAACCGTTCCAGGAACTGTTCGATGGCGAGGCTGTTACGAGCTAGTCGTTTCAGTTCCAGATCATCGGCTTTGATCCAGAACAATTGCAGGTTGCGGATCAATTCTACCAAACCCTCATGGTCGGTTGATCCGAGCGACCAGGCAGCGAACCACCGGCGCAACTGGCTGATTAAACGCCAGGCGTGATCCAGTAACGATTCGATTCTTGCGGGTTCTAATTGCAAATTTGTCACCCCAAAGCAACGCAACCCTACCCTACATCGTAACGCCCCCACCTGCGGGGGTGGGGGCGTTCGTTATTTTTGTTTTTTGTGAGTTGAATTGCCGAACGCAACCGCAATGCGGCAGACTTTGCCGATTGGGGAAGCTTTGACTGTCGACTCTATTGGCCTATATCGACCGCATAATCGGCAAAAATTGAACGAGAGTTTTTTAAAGGATTACGCCGGCGACACAGGCGGTCAGGCAACAGGAAAGCATCCCACCGAGCATGGCACGAAGGCCGAGGCGGGCGATGTCACCTTTTCGCTCTTCGGCCATCCCGCCAAGACCACCAATTTGAATGGCGATCGAGCTGAAGTTTGAGAAACCACACAATGCATATGTGAGTATGACGAATGACCGCTCCGTGATTTGATCTTTACATTTGGCAAGTTCACCGTAGGCGATGACTTCGTTCAGGGCCATTTTCAGCCCGAGAAGTTCGCCACCTTTCAGGCAGTCTTTCCATTCGATTCCCATCAGCCAGGCGATCGGTGCAAATCCATATCCGAATCCATCTTTGAGAGACCATGCCTGGCCGATCGACTCACCCAACATAGCCAGCCCCTTATCGACCATCGCAATCAGAGCGATAAACGCCATCAGCATGGCTGCGACGTTGAGTGCCAGCTTCATCCCATCGGCAGCGCCGTTGGCTGCGGCATCGATCAAATTGACACCGGCCGGAGGGACTTCCAGCTTTGCATTTCCATACGTCGCTGGCGTTTCCGTTTCGGGTAGCATCAGCTTGGCGATCATCAGACTGGCCGGAGCGGAAATCACCGAGGCCGTGATCAAGTGCCCGGCAGGAATTTTCATCCCCACGAAAAGCGCGAGAACGCCTCCGGAAATCGTCGCGAAGCCACCAATCATGACTGCGTTCAATTCTGAAAGAGTCATTTTCGCAATGTAAGGTTTGATCAGCAGTGGCGCTTCAGTCTGTCCCAGAAAGACATTCGCACTCGCAGACAGGGTCTCGGCCCCTGACGTCCCCAATGTTCGCTGCATGAGCCATGCAAGACCGTTGACGATCCAGGGCATCAGGCCGATGTAATACAAGACGGACATCAGCGACGAAACAAAAATGATCGTCGGCAAGACCTTGAAGGCAAAAAAGAATTCCTTGAAACTGTCTCCGAAAACAAATCGTGCCCCGGTGTCGGAAAAGTCGAGCAGCGACGTAAAAACATCACCCATCCAGGCAAAAAACATGAGTCCCAATGTGGTCTTCAGAATCAGAATGGCAAATACGAATTGCATGATCGTCCCTGCGATCAGTACGCGCCAGGGAATGATCCGCTTATGGGAACTCATTAACCATGCCAGCAGCAGCATGACCACGTAACCGAACAAGCTGATGAAGCGTTCCATGGAAAGATCAGGCTCACGAGAGAAACAAGGTACCCATTTTCACAGAAGGCGATTACCGACGAAGACGTCTCATTCGAGATATCTCAGCGTATTAAACGTCCGATCACCGGCGTCTCCCAATCCGGGAACGATGTATTTGACAGCGTTCAATTCGGGGTCGATCGCTCCGACGAAGATCTGCGTTTCGGGGAACCGTGTCACCACGGCGTCGACCCCTTCTTGCGAGGCGATAACCGAAATGAGTTTGATGGATCTCACGCCCCATTCGGTTAACGATTCTATCGCGGCCGTGGCGCTGCCACCGGTGGCGAGCATCGGGTCAAGGACCATTGCGACATCGACGGGGTTTGTTTGAGGCAGCTTGTTGTAGTATCGAACCGGTTGAGCCGTCGCTTCGTCCCGGTACAGACCTAAGTGCCAGACTTCGGCGGCAGGGATCAGATCGAGAATTGGATCAACCATTCCCAACCCAGCCCTCAGAATCGGAACAAGTGCAATCTTTGCGGCAAGTTCCGAACCGACCATTGATGTCAGTGGCGTCTGAATCGAGCGATCACGAACGGCAAGATCGCGTGTTGCTTCGAAAGCAAGCAGTGATGAAAGTCTTCGGATTAAGGCTCGAAACTCAACCGGCGACGTGTTTTTGTCGCGCAGTTGCGTAAGATGATATTGGACGAGTGGATGATCACTTTCAAAAACGTGAAGCATGCGTGGACCCTTGAGGTTGCGAGACTCGGAATAGACTACGGACCACGATCGATTTCGAACAGCGAGCACTCTTTGAGCGTGCGGAATTCCGAACTGCTGAATCCATGATCTCGACGAAAGATAATGACGCCAGGTTCCAAATGAAGTTTGTTGATGACTATCGAGATCCGACGCGGCTGAAAATTCAGCTCGCAGAACTGAGAAAATTGATCACTCGGCGGTGGGTGATCATGGATGTCTGTGGCGGCCAGACACACGGACTGCTTCGACACGGCCTGGAACAGGCCCTTGAGGATGTTCTGGACCTTGTGCACGGACCGGGATGCCCCGTCTGCGTGACCCCCGCTGAAGCGATTGATGACGCCGTGGAACTCGCGAAACGTCCTGAGGTCATAATGACAAGCTTCGGTGATATGTTGCGGGTTCCAGGTCGACAGGGGAGCCTGCTTCAGGCTCGGGCCAGAGGTTCTGATATCCGCATCGTTTATTCACCTGCTGATGCCGTACAACTGGCAGTGAAGGAATCTGAAATGCAGGTCGTTTTCTTTGCTGTGGGATTTGAATCGACGGCTCCGTCGACCGCTTTGGCGGTCTTGCAGGCTCGCCAACTTGGACTGACGAACTTCAGCCTGCTGGCCAATCATGTGCGTGTTGAACCGGCGATGCGGGCCGTAATGCAGTTACCGGAGAATCGGATTCAGGGAATGCTTGCTGCAGGACACGTCTGCACAGTGACGGGCTTTGCACATTATTCGGCATTCGTCGATCAGTTCCAGGTGCCGGTCGTGGTGACGGGCTTTGAGCCGATGGATTTACTGGCAGGCCTGACCAGATGCGTTCAACTGCTTGAGTCGGGTGAGCCGCAGCTTTTTAATGAGTACAGCCGATCGGTGCGGTCCGAAGGTAATAAGCATGCGCAGCGGTTGATCGAAGACGTTTACTGCGTGGCGACAGTTCCCTGGCGGGGGTTTCGTGAAATCATTGACGGCGGCCTGGTGATGCGACCGGAGCTGCGAGACTTCGACGCTCGAAATCGGTTTGGACTGGCCGCATCACTTTTGTCGAGTGATGGTGACTGCCGTAGCGGCGATGTCATGACCGGACGGATCAAGCCGATTGAGTGTCCGTTGTTCGGAAATACATGTACTCCGGATAATCCGGTCGGCGCTCCAATGGTCTCTTCAGAAGGTTCTTGTAGTGCATACTACCGTTATGCGAGACCGATTGAGGTAAGAACTTGAGTGATATCAACCAACAGAATGACGGACCAGGTTGTCCGATTCTCAGCGAAGTTGATGGTGAGCGGATCACGCTGGCTTATGGCGAAGGGGGGCGACTTTCGCGGCAATTGATTGGTGAGCGGATACTGACTCGATTTGCCAACGACCAACTGAACGAGCTGGGGGATGCGGCGTTATTGACGTCTAACACCCGTCGGCTCGCCTTTTCGACAGACGGTTACACCGTGACGCCATTATTTTTCCCCGGAGGAGATATTGGCAAACTTGCGGTTTTTGGCACGACGAATGACCTGGCCGTGTCCGGCGCGATCCCGCGATGGTTGAGCCTGTCGCTGATTATTGAAGAAGGACTCCCCTGGTCGGTACTCGACCGGGTTCTTGACAGTATTCAGCACGCATCGGCGATTGCTAATGCGACAATTGTGACGGGCGATACAAAAGTCGTCCCTTACGGAGCAGCAGACAAACTCTTTATCACAACTTCAGGCGTAGGTGAAGTTTTAGAACCAGCTCCACCTGGCGCGCGGTCGCTTCAGCCGGATGACGTATTGATCGTCAGCGGTCCGATCGGCAGTCATGGAGCGGCGATTTTGTGTGCCCGGGAAAAGTTTGACTTTGACCCATTACCGGCCAGTGATTGTGCCTCGCTTAGCCAACCTCTTATTTCGCTCTATTCGGCCGGACTGACTCCTCGCGCCGTTCGGGATGCAACGCGCGGGGGGGTCGCGGCGGTGTTACACGAGTGGGCAGACGCATCGGGATTGACTTGTGTTATCAATGAATCCGCAATACCGGTCGCCGACTGCGTTCGAGGAATCTGTGAGCTTCTCGGGCTTGATCCGCTTCATTTTGCAAACGAGGGAACATTTGTCCTGTCTACGCGACCTGAATTGGTCGAATCCACGCTAGATTTGTTGCGCGAACATCGAGCGACACATCAGGCCGCGGTGATAGGTTGGGTTAAACCCCGCCGAAACAGCCCAGTTCTGGTGGTGCGAGGGATCGGTCGCGAGGTTGTGCTTGACGAACCATCCGGGGCGCCGCTCCCTCGGATTTGCTGAAAAATTTCTTAAAACCAAATCAGAGACCGCGTTAATTTCAGATTCACTCTACGGTTAGTCGGACGTGATAGTGCTGTACGGACAGCCTGTCGTGAGTGCCCAAGTTGAAATCTGATTGAAACGCTTTCGTGATGACGAGTGAGAAATCCCAAAACTGGGAGCTCGATTCAGCGCTCGTCGAAACGTGCAGGAGGTTGCTTTCCCATGGCTGGTTTGCGTAGTGCCCAAAAGGCATGCAAGGGTTTCCGGGAGGAATTCGATTCGCCAAAATCTTCGACTCCACGACCTAAGTCTCGTTATCCAAAGGAGTTAATTGACAGGACTCGACATTTGATGGAACGAACGATTGAATTCGTTCCCCATTCTGACTTTGAGCGCCCTGATGTCATTCAGGTGATGCGGAAACTTCGGCCAGGATCGCTGGATCAACCGAGGGTCTATGCCCGAACCGAGCCCGGTGTTGCATTTGTTTCAGGGCTCGTTCAGGCACCGCTGCTGTCTCATGACGAAGAGGTCTATTGGTTCACATGGATGAATTTTGTCAAATTTCGGGCGGAGAGGAATCGCCGACTGCTCGACCTCAGTCATCCAGACCGGAAGCTTGTTGCCAGGATTGAGGCCGATATTGAAGAAGCTCTTCAAGCCCGTAATCACATTGTTCAGGGTAACGTGCGGTTGATCATCGCTCTGGCGAAAAAGCTGACGGGGTCAATCGAAGAGATGTCCGACCTGATCAGCGAGGGGATGTCTCCACTGATTCGAGCCGTGGAATTGTTTGATATCAGCCTGGGGAACCGTTTCAGCACGTACGCGACATGGGCGATTCGAAATCAAATGTTGCGATATCTGAAACGAGCAAGAAATTTACTGGATATTTCGGCCGGGGAAGAGTCTCCCTCATTGGAAAATCTTCCCGACAGAGAGTCTGCGACATTGACGACTGAGGCAGCTCAGGAGATGCGAATGGAGGCTGTTCGCAGATTGTTGTCCTCACTCTCCGAGCGGGAACGTGAAATTGTCACAGCACGATTTGCATTGGACGGGCAACCAATCGGCCAAAGCCTGGCGGACATCGCTGGTCGAATGGGTTTAAGTAAAGAGCGAGTTCGTCAAATCGCATTGAGTTCGTTAACCAAGCTGCGTGAATCGATGAGTTACGACGAATTTGAAGCCATCAGTTAAAGTCAAAAGCTGCCTGGTTAACCACGTGCGGCTGGACGTTAAACAGCCATAACACATCGCATTTGATCTTCGATCTGTGCTGCGTATTCAGTGCTGAAGTCGACGGCTGGTTCGCCGCTTGCGGGGAACTGATCAGCTTCTAATTTTTCAGTATCTGCAGAGGTATCTGGAGTCGTTACGGAAGACGACAGCGGCGAGATTCTTGTCAACTCGCCGCGCAGGACTCGAATGTGTGCTGGAGCTTTGATTCCAAGCTTCACCTTTCCCCCTGCGATCTGGGTCACGACGATCTCAATGTCATTGCCAATCTGAATCGATTCCGAAATCTTCCGTGAGAGAACAAGCATGATTCACATCCCATTTTTTCGTGCGCGAATCTGATTTCCGATTCGCGACAACTTGTTGATCAGGCGGTCGACATTGATCCGCCGTATGGGATTTTCAGTAATGCAATCGGAATGCCAGACCGTTTTACCGGTCTCAGATTTTTTGCAAATCTCAGTAAAACAGGCTGTCTGATGGCGACCACCCGAAAGCCGCCCCCTAAAGCAATGTAAAAACATGCTTTTGTGTCAACATCAATTCTGGAAGAAATTACAAACGCGTTGGCATGGGCCCCGTAGCGCGACCCCGTGGAGTATCTTTCGTATCGATGAAATTCAAAAGTGTTCAGCCACAGATGCACCCGGCGCAGCCTTTGTCCGCAACCCAATCACGAAAAGAATTTGAACCACGAAACACACGAAATACACGAAACAAGAATTAGTTAAAACACACCTTAATTAATTTGTAAAAGCTGAAAAACTGGACCGTAGAATGGTCCAGCGACTTCTCAGTCTGCCGTATTTTTTTCGTGTGTTTCGTGGTTGCGGTCTTCATCTTGAAGCGCGTTGTGGGCGAACCCCGCGCCGTGTGAATCTGCGTTCATCTGTAGCAAAAACTCTTCGTTCGTTCCGCTGAATTTACAGCTTCTGAAGAAATCTGAGGCTGGAAGTCGCTGCTACGAGTCGGTGTTGGGAACTGCCCAGTAGCCACCTTTTGAATGATCGAAGATGATTTCATTTCCGCGAATGGATTCATCGAACTTTCCATCCAGGAAGACGGTTTTTCCTCCGACGATGGTTCGAACCGGCCAACCTTGCAGGGTGACTCCGTCCCACGGGCTCCAGCCACATTTTGTCTGCTGGTTTTCATTTCGAACGGTCTGTTTCCTGCCAAGATCCACCAGGACCAGGTCTGCGTCGTAACCTTCGGCGATCCGACCTTTTCCCACCATGTCCCAAACTCGGGATGGCGCATCGCACATCCAATGAACAACACTTTCCAGCGAACAGATGCCGGCGTTAACGCAGTCGAGCATCAGCGCGAGCGAGTTTTCAACTGCGGGCAGGCCTGATGGGGATTTCGGGTAGGGCTGCTGTTTTTCTTCCAAGGTGTGCGGCGCGTGATCGGTGGCGATGACCTGGATTCGACCATCCTTGAGGGCTCGCCAAAGCCCTTCATTATCCGCTGATGTCTTGATTGACGGATTCATCTGCACCAGCGACCCCAGACGCTCATAGTCATCAACGTTGAAGAAGAGGTGATGCGGGCAGGCTTCAGCGGTGATCAGCCCCTGTGGATCTCTGAGCAATTCTGTTTCTGCCGCTGTCGAGACGTGCAGAACGTGGAACCGGTGCCGATGCCGAATCGCCAGATCCAAGGCTCGCTTCGTGGCAATCACGGCAGCGGCCTCGTCGCGAATCTGGGAATGGTCTTCATATTTTGAACCGCCATTCAGTCGCAGACTGTTGGCTCTGACTGTGGCCTCATCTTCACAATGGGCACAGATCGGCAATGTTGTCTCAGCGAAAATTCGTTCCAGGTCCTGCTGGTTGTCGACGAGCAGGTCTCCAGTGCTGGACCCGATGAAAATCTTGATACCTGGCGTTCGTTTCGCAGTTTTCAATTCATCAAGATTTGCTGGTGTTGCGCCAATGTAGAATCCGTAATTCACCAGACATTTTTCACTGGCTAGCGTCAGCTTCTCGGTCAGGCGGTCGCACGTCGTCGTGGTCGGCTTGGTGTTGGGCATTTCAAGAAACGACGTGACGCCCCCCTTGGCGCAGGCGCGTGTTGCCGTGTGCAGATCTTCTTTATGGGTCAGGCCGGGGTCGCGAAAATGAACCTGATCATCGACAACGCCTGGAATAACAACCAGATCTTCCGCATGAATCGTTTCGTCGACCGAAGCCCCTTGCGGGGGATCAATACCAAGAATCTTTCCGTTTTCGATCAGCAGATCGACACGAGCCTGACCTGTAGGAAGAATGCACGTTGCACCTGAAATCAACAATCGCACGAGGAGGCCTCACTATGAGAGTTTTTGTTACGGGGGGACTAACAGTCTCAGCTCGCACTCAACGCGTGACCCACAATTTCACGCGCTTCCGTGACGATCCGCTGCAGGTGTTCGTCGTCGCGAAAACTTTCCGCATACAGCTTATAAATCGCCTCGGTCCCCGATGGCCTGGCGGCAAACCAGCCCCAATCGGTCACGACTTTCACGCCGCCAATCGGCTTATGGTTACCTGGTGCTTCGCTCAGCCGGGCAGTGATGGACTCGCCCGCCAGTGTCGTGGATGTGATCGCGGCAGGGTTCAGACGTTTAAAACGATCTTTTTCTTCGGCCGAAATTCGCTGATCGATTCGGGTGTATCGCCGATCACCAAACTGAGCCACCAGATCTTGATAATGGAGACCGGGATCACGTCCTGTTTTGGCGGTGATCTCAGCGGCAAGCAGGGCCAGGATAATGCCATCCTTGTCGGTTGACCACGCTGTTCCATCCATTCTCAAAAAGCTGGCACCAGCGCTTTCTTCGCCGCCCAAACCGAGTGTTCCATTATACAAACCATCGACAAACCATTTGAAACCAACCGGCACTTCGTAGAGAGTCCTGCCGATTGACGCAGCGACACAGTCGATCATCTGACTGCTGACACAAGTCTTTCCAACACCTGCGGTGGCTGGCCATTTCAGTCGGTTTTGAAACAGATACCGAATCGCGACGGCCAGGTAATGATTGGGATTCATCAACCCGGACGATCTGGTCACGATACCGTGTCGGTCGGTGTCAGGATCATTTCCAAATGCGATGTCAAACTGATCTTTAAGCCGAACAAGACTGGCCATCGCGTAGGGACTTGAGCAGTCCATTCGAATCTTGCCATCGTGGTCGACCGACATGAACGAGAATCTCGGATCGACCTGCTGATTGACGACCGTGAGATTCAGTCCGTAGGTTTCTGCAATGGGCTGCCAGTACCCGACCCCAGCGCCACCCAGCGGATCGACACCGATCTTCAGTCCGGCATGCCGAATGACGTCGAGATCGATGACGTGTTTCAGGTCATTGATATAGTCTCTGGCAAAGTCCTGTGAATGGGTCGAAGTCGCCTTGAGCGCGGATTCGTAACTCAGGCGTTTTGTGTTTTCGAGGCCGCTTTTCAGCAATTCATTAGCACGATTCTGAACCCATCCCGTGATATCGGTGTCAGCCGGGCCCCCGTTTGGCGGGTTGTATTTAAACCCACCATCCTCGGGGGGATTATGCGACGGCGTGATCACAATCCCATCGGCAAGTTGATTTGTTCGACCTCGGTTGTGGCAGAGAATGGCACGGGAAATTGTCGGGGTCGGGGTAAAACCATTTCCATTCTGAATGACGGTCTCGACCCCATGAGCGGCCAGGACTTCCAATGCCGTTCGCTCGGCTGGGGCTGAGAGCGCGTGCGTATCCTTACCAAGATAAAGTGGACCATCGATCTTGTTGGCCTCGCGGTATTCGATCAGAGCCTGAGTGATCGCGATGATGTGTGATTCGGTGAACGTCCCGTCGGTCGAGGTACCGCGATGCCCGCTTGTCCCGAAACTGACCTGCTGTGATTTATTGCCAGGATCTGGTTTTTGATCGTAATAATTGGCAATCAATTGATCGGTATCGATCAGCATTGATGAAGGAGCGGGTAACCCAGCCAGAGGCGAGACGGCCATTTTCGAACCTTAAAAATTATTTGTTGGCGATATTTCGCAAGGGGACAGGCTCTGATCAAAAGCCTGTTTCCCTGTCTGTTTCCGTAATCGCTGGAATCGGGAGACGAACCAAAAGGACTGTTCGGTTGTCATGACACCAGCCATCTGCGGCCTGAGTATACACAATACCGACAGACAAGCCTTTTGACACGGTCACGCGTCGCGTTTACCATCCCGCATCAATTGACCATCGTGTCGAAAGTTTCTTAATCGAATGAGCATGCTTGCCGACCAACCCGCCGCCGTGAATTCCTCTGAGACGGACGGGCTGCGGCGTCAGTTATTTTTACTGGCGCTTCCGGTTCTCTGCGAGCAAATGCTGACGTTCTGTGTCGGTTTTTTCGACGTCTATCTCTCGGGCCGTCTTGGAAAGACAGAAACGGCCGCAATTGGACTTTCGGCGTATGTCTCATGGCTGGCGTCCATGATTTTCAGCCTGGTCGGTACAGGGACATCGGCCGTTGTGGCGCGAGAATGGGGTGCAGGCCGATTTGACGAGGCGCGCCGGATTGCCGGTCGATCCCTGTCGATGTTGCCAATCATTGGCTTATTCGTTTTTTCGTTGTTACAGCTTTTGGCAGCCGGTTTCCCGCGCCTGTTGAATATGGAAGGTGAGCAGTTACGGATCGCGGTCGAGTTTCTTCGAATTGATGCGTGTGGTCAGTTCTTTGCAGGCTGGACGTTGATCGCCGCAGCGGCTTTTCGAGGCTCGGGAGACATGCTTTCACCGCTGCGAGTTTTACTCGTGACCAACCTCGTGAATATCATCGTCTCGTCGGCATGCACATTTGGCGTGTCGATCCAGAATCCGTCGATGACAATTGTTCCTGAACTGGGAGTCAAGGGAATTGTCATCGGGACGACAATCGCACATTTGTGTGGTGCCGTGCTGATGACTCGGCTACTTTTTTCCAGAACATCGCGACTGCACGTTTCCAAGTCTGACTTTGGATTTCATCGAGAAACAATCTGGAGAGTTTTGCGGATTGGCGGACCGGCCGCTCTCGGCGGCCTGTGTACGTTCATCGGGCATTTTTCATTCCTGATGGTGATCGCCCGGCTTTCACCGAACGGTTTTGACGGGGCCACATTCGCAGCACATGTCGTCGGAGTTCGAATTGAAGCTCTGTCGTATTTACCCGTCGAGGCGTTCGGAATCGCGGCAGCAACATTAGTCGGCCAATCGCTGGGTGCTCGGCAGTATCAACGAGCCAAAGCTGCGGGCCACGAAGCGCTGCGTCAATGTGTCTGGTATGCCGTCTTGATGACTGTTTTGTTCTTTGTCTTCGCACCACAGATTTATGCCCTGATGCACTCCGATCCCGCCGTCGCTGCGGCGGGAGTCCCTGCATTTCGCCTGATGTCGGGTTTTCAGGTCCCTAACGCGATCCTGATTGTGTACGTCAACGCGCTGCGCGGTGCGGGAGACACGCGATTTCCGCTGTACTGTTCGTTGATAGGAAACGTGATCGTACGAGTCTCGGTCGGCTACTTTTGCGGGGTCTATCTGCAACTCGGTTTGCTGGGAGCCTGGATGGGAATGGGCGCTGATAACATCCTGAGGTCAAGCCTTGTTTCCTGGCGATATCTCGCCGGCAAGTGGACCCAGACCAGGGTGTAAGCCGTGAGTTACCTCGTTCCCGCGTCAACTCGTTCAACTCGTTCCCAAGCTGGAGCTTGGGAACGCAAGTCTTCGAAGCTCTGCTTCGCACGAAGCGGGTCACGCCTTCGCTGACAACCAATCTCCGAATCAATTCTGATTCTGCTGCGTGCGAAGCGGAGCTTCGAAGAGAGACGTTCCCAAGCTGGAGCTTGGGAACGAGTTGGTATGGGGACGAGTTGGTATGGGGACGAGTTGGTACGGGGACGAGTTGGTATGGGGACGAGTTACAAGCTCATTTCCAATCCGTAACAACATCAATCAGACCTGGGCGTCGCGCATAGTTCCTCGCACTGGAATAGCGCCAATGAAGCGGATCGTCGACATAACCCCGAACGACGGGATTGTTATGGATATACTCCAGCTTCTGCCACATCATTTCATCGTTCTGAATCTGTTGAGGATGGCTTCCCTCCTGCCAAACCTGAAAGTCACTCTCTGTCTTATGTGCCAATTTGTGAGTATGGAGTTGCTGAAGAAGCACTTCTGCATTTCGCCGTTTCAACAGATCGATGATTTGCCGTGCCGTAAAGCTTTTCATGCTTTGGAGCACTCCGGACAATTTCGGAGCACGCGCGATCAGATGAAAGTGGTTTTCGAGCACCACATATCCGAAAATCTGGAGTTCCGAATTCTGCTGGTGAAAACGCCATGCTTCAAACAGGATTTCAACGGCTTCAGTCCGTGTAAAGACAGGTAGCCAGCCGACGATCGTGTTTGTGAGGAAGTACGGATACTCGGTCTCGAAGATACGATATCGAGACCGAGTCATGTGCAACCTCGTTTAACTCTATTCTGCAGTGCAAACTCGTTCCCAAGCCGCTGTCCACCTCGTTCCCAAGCTCCAGCTTGGGAACGCACGTCTTCGAAGCTCTGCTTCGCACGAAGCAGGTCACGCCTTCCATGATAAGCAATCCCCGAATCAATCCTCTTTCCGCTGCGTGCGAAGCGAGGCTTCGAAGAGAGGGCTTCCCAAGCTCCAGCTTGCACTCGTTCCGAAGCTCCAGCGTGGGAACGCACGTCTTCGAAGCTCTGCTTCGCACGAAGCAGGTCACGCCTTCCATGATACGCAAAACTCGAATCAATCCTCTTTCCGCTGCGTGCGAAGCGGAGCTTCGAAGAGAGGCGTTCCCAAGCTGGAGCTTGGGAACGAGTTGGTATGAGAACGAGTTGCTATTGGACTGACTGCTTTACCACTTCGTCGTCGCAACCACCTTCGCAGGGGCGACTTCAGCCGCCGCTGAAGCAGCCAGATATTCGGCATGCAGAACGGACATCGGACGTTTTGCGATCGGACCTGTTGGTTTCACGGGTTTGGCGTATTCCACAGGAGCAGGAGGATATGATGCTGACACAGTTGCCGCCGCGTTTCGGGAAGGGGTGTAAACCGCGGTCCGTACGTTCGATCGATTTGAATTGACGACCGTCAAATTCGTGGTGCGCGGCGTGTAAATCGGCGACGCGTTGGACGGCGCGGCGACTGGTGCATTCGCTGCCACTGTCGAGGCTGAGTAGGACGAGGTATATGCGACAGGCTGAGCCGGATAAGTCGCTGTTCCCGCGACCGTGTACGTGTAAGTTGCTGGTGCGTTAATCGTATCGTTGGAACAGCAGCTTGTTGGCAAGGTGTAAGTGTATCCGCAACAATAGCGAGGCGCGCGATATCTTACGTAGGTATAAGTCGGGTACGTGTAAATAACCGGACGGACAAAACCGTAACCGGCGTAACCATAGGCCGGGTAGCCGAATCCAGGATAACCCCAGCCACCGCCCCATCCACCACCCCAGCCCCAACCGCGATGAGCCCATCCGCCGCCCCAGCCCCAGCCGCCACCCCAACCCCAGCGGTGCCAACCAATCGAGGCGTCGGTCAATGCTGTCTGAGCCTGTACCGCAGTTTGTTGAGCGACGGCAGGACCAGACGCATGAACTTCAGAAACGAATAACGCCAGACTCAGCAATGAAAACATTGCCAGGCAACCTCGAACATTTTTCGTACTCATCAAATTGCCCCTCGACAGGATTTCGAATTAAAGGACCAGTCGCGCGCCACCCCGACAACAACTCGATCCATGTTATGACTGAGGAATTCCCCTGGTCAAGTAATTTGCGGGTTTTCACGCTGGCAATTTCGTTATGTCGACGTCCTGGAAAATAGATCTGCGAAGTCATTTTTGACCGCATTGACTCCGGCGACAGCCAGTCGAATATCGTTCGTTGGCGAAAGCATTTGACAACCCTTGTTGATCAGCATTTCGGCATGTTTCGCGTTAAAGGTCACTGCAGCCCACGGCTTTCCTGCGTCACGGCAGGCCTGTGACACTTTGTCGATTGCCGCAAGGCATTTCTCGTGAAAGAACTCACCAGTCACTCCCAGGCTTTGGCTCAAATCTGAAGGGCCGACGAAAAGGGCATCAACGCCATCGATCGCCGCGATGGCCTGACACTGTTCGATCGCTGCCAGCGTTTCAATCTGAATGGCAACAAACGTCTCTTCGTTTGCCTTGCGTGTGTACTCGGCTGCAGGAATCATCGAAAATCTTGCGTCCCATCCACCGGTATTCAGGCCACGCCAGCCACGGGGCGAGAACTTGGACCAGCGTACAAATTCTTCCGCCTGTTCGGCACTGTAGATCTGGGCGGCCATGATGCCGCTTGAACCTGCTTCAAGACATCGAGTCACCGTGGCGTAGTCAGTCGGGGCAACTCGGCAAAAGGTATCAAGACCATGTTCACGAGCGGCCATCGTCAGAATCTCGAGTTCCTGAGACGAAAATCCAACGTGTTCCATGTCAAACCAGATTCCATGAAACCCCCCGCTCATCCCCAGAATATGGATTAAATTGTGGTGCGGCATCCTCCCAACGCCGCAAATTCGCACAAATTCACCGTTTTTAAGTCGCTGTTTTAGGGTAACCATACGTTGCATTCCGGGATTTGGGGGTTAGATTGGGCTGCAATGCTGTTTCAACAAGTATCGATCAGGATAACCAAATGTCTCGTAGACTTCACGCCGAACGAATTGGACCGTATCCTTTTCGCGACGTCGACACGAGCCATCAGCACCTGGAAGGCTTTTGATCGACCGAAGGATGGTGTCGTTTGATGATTTCAGATCTTCACTCGTTTTGCGGAAGCCTCTAATGACGACCATTCTTGTGGTCGACGATTCGAGCGTCGACAGGAAGTTGGCTATCGGCCTGTTGATGCAGGAATCCGGCTGGAATGTCATCGAAGCCGTGGACGGAAACGCCGCTCTGGTCGAGATCAAGGCTTCGTCACCCGACATCATCGTAACTGACCTGCAAATGCCGGGAATGACCGGCCTGGAACTGATCTCAGCGCTTCGCAAAAGCCACTCACACGTCCCGGTGATCCTGATGACATCACGAGGGAACGAAGAAATTGCGGTGGAAGCGCTTCAATCCGGGGCATCCAGCTATGTTCCCAAACGATCGCTGGCAACGATGCTGGTCGATACTGTTCGTCGGGTACTGGCAGCCATGCACGAAAGTCGAAAGCATTCGGAACTGATGAATCGAATCGGCGAGCGTCACGAAAACTTTACTCTCGAAAACGACGTTAATTTGTTGATGGCAATGTCGCGACACTTTCAGACGGTTCTCGCAGATGTCTGGAGTCTGGATCGAACGGATCGATTAAGAACGGGGACCGCGCTGGAAGAAGCGCTTCTCAACGCGATGTATCACGGCAATCTTGAGGTCAGTTCAGAACTGAAAGAACAGGATCATCAGGCGTTTTACGCCCTGGCGGAAGAACGTCGGCAAATTGCACCGTGGATCGACAGACGGATCCACGTTCAATTGAGACTCAGTGCAGATGAAGCAACATTCATCATTCGTGATGACGGTAAAGGATTCGACCCGGCGACGCTTCCCGACCCGACCGATCCGGAAAATCTGGCACGCCCGTTTGGGCGTGGCGTGATGCTGATGCGGGCATTCATGGACGAGGTCGACTATAATTCGTCAGGGAACGAGGTCACCTTGCAGCGCAAGCGTTTCCGAATTTGAAAGGCATGTGGTCCCCCTGGTGACTGAGCCTGACGAACTGTGCTTTCCTTTCCTGCCGATCGCTCATAGAATCCCACTGGTACGACTCCCTCTTGCCCAAGCCCCACGTGTCAGTCATGAAATGCGGACGTTGCTCAAAGCCAGCTGTATTGCACATCACCGAGTTGCGCGAGAAAGAAGTGCAGGCACTGCACCTGTGCGAGGGATGCGCGAAAGAATACCTCAGTCATTCGCAAGCTTCCAAAGGGGAAGCAGCGACGGACCCGGATTCTGAAAATGAAGCATCCATTCTGGAAGAGCTTGATCAAAAGCTTTGTCCGAATTGTGGAATAGCGTTTAAAGAGTTTCGGGCACAAGGGCGACTGGGTTGTCCCCACGATTATGTCGTGTTCGAAGACGAACTATTGCCGTTGCTCGAAAATATTCATGGCGAAACGACTCATGTCGGAAAGGTCCCCAAAAGATCCCCGCAGGCGAGTCAATTGCAATTCCAGTTGATCAAGCTTCGCAACAAGCTGCGAACGTCCGTAGAAGAAGAGCGATACGAAGACGCAGCACGCATCCGGGATTCGATCCGTCACATTGAAGAGGCTAAATCAAAGGCCGAGGCGGGACCGACATCGAACGAACCCGATTAAGAACGGATTGGTCACCGGAAACGATAACCCCTGACGAATATCCGATTTTTTTGATCGGCGCTTTCCAGCAACTACACCATTGAAGGAATAGACGTGGACCTCGAGTCCTTAACACGCACGAGCGGCGAGTGGTTGAAAGCAACGGGACCTGATTCGGATATTGTCATGTCGAGTCGGATTCGGCTCGCCCGAAATCTGGCAGATTTCTCATTTCCCAGCCGTGCCGATGATCGCGCTCGAGCGGAGATCGAAGAACTGCTGAGGCGCCAGATCGCCAAGAATCCCGGCGGACGAAAACTGAACTATATCTCGGTCAGCTCGCTGGACACCATCGATCGTCAAATGCTCGTCGAACGGCAACTGATCAGCCGTGAACACTCAGAAACACATGGTCAGCGCGGTGTGGGGATCAGTGACGAAGAAAATGTCAGCGTGATGATCAACGAAGAAGATCATCTTCGGATTCAAGTTTTACGCAGCGGGTTTGCTCTCGACGATTGCTGGCTGGAAATTGATGCCATTGATGACGCGATTGAGGCCGACCGGACTTACGCGTTCAACGACCGGCTCGGTTACTTGACGGCTTGCCCGACAAATTGCGGAACAGGGATTCGCGTCAGCGTGCTGATGCATCTTCCTGCCCTCGTTCACACAAAAGAAATCCAGAAGGTCTTTCAAGCGTTGCAGAAGATTAATCTCGCCGTGCGCGGGCTGTACGGCGAAGGAAGCCAGGCCATGGGGGACTTTTACCAGATTTCGAATCAGGTCACGCTCGGAAAAAGCGAAGAACACCTGATTCGGACGATCCAGGACGTCGTGCCGAATATTGTTTCGTACGAGCGTCGCGTCCGGCAGGCACTCGTCAGCGAGAACCGTCGCGGTTTGCACGATCAAGTTTCGCGCGCCTATGGAATCCTGAAAACGGCCCGGACGATCAGTTCAGAAGAGACGATGGACCTGCTTTCCAGTGTGCGACTGGGAATTAATCTCGGCTTGATCGACGATCTGGAAATCCCCACGATCAATGAACTGTTTATCCATACGCAACCGGCCCATCTTCAAAAGATCCGCCACGAAAAGCTGGAGACTGTTGAACGCAATGTGGCGCGGGCTGATTACATCCGCCAGCGACTGAACGAGCGGAATTGAATCGTTTTGGCGAACGCCGGATGGTTGTAAAGAATGGGACTTATACGACTAGTAAGACCTATGGTACTTATCAGACCAATCGGTCGACTAATCCGGCATGTTGGTCAGCCCAGGGCAATCGCATCTAAACCATCGACACTTTAGCAACGGGTCTTTTCGAATCAATGGGTGTTGACTGAATTCCTTCGTGTTCTGTTCCCTTCACGGAGGCTTTTCGATGACTCAAAGCATGAATGACATTTTTACAAC
>CAIOKO010000068.1 GCA_903858935.1 uncultured Schlesneria sp.
AACCTCACAAACTCTGCTCGCTGAACCATTATTGATGACTTCCAAGACATGACATCCCCCTTTCACAGGGGATCTTCTCACATCACCTACGTGTTACCCATGTCCCCGAACGCGCGCCACCTATGTGTCCAGTCTATACAGGGTGGAACGGGGGAAAGCCCATCCAGGCAAAACACGCGTTCTGCAATGTTCACAGCGAGTTCGGCGATGCGATCCAGATCCGTATTAATCTTCATGATAACGATGATGCGTCGCAGGTCAGATGCCACAGGTTGCCTCAGAGCAAGAATCCTGACGCACTCTTCCTCAAGATAATTATCCGTCTGGTCCTGCGAACAATTGCCCGCAAGCACTTGCCTGGCCAGATCGACGCTTTGCGTCTGCAATGATTGAATCGCCTTCTCGACTGCCGATTCGACGAATGCGGCACGGTCAAGAATGTGCCGTTGCAATTGTTTAAGGTCATGCTGCAAAGGTACGGACATCCAAATCACCTCACCTAAGTTTTCGTTCGTCGATCTCAACGATCTTCAGTCGTCCAATATTTTCCCGTGCCTTAATTCAAGGCAATCACATAAGCTATTTCGCCAACGTCACCGAGCTTCGGCATTGCGAAGTACTCGCTTAAAACTCGGCTGAATTTCTACTTCCCGGGCTTTCGTTCACTATTTTGAGTCGTTGCACTTCACCAGAAACAATCAACAGCAACTCTCACTCCAAACCGCTTGGGCGATTGCATTTTTTGTTAAATTCACAAGTTGCAATTCCAACTGACCACCGCTGCCAACACCAATCGACCAATGAACGAGAACTGTCCCGGCATGTCGATACCCGTGGGACACATTCCGTTTCCCTGGCTTGGACGAAACCCTGATTCAGCCACATGCCCTTCAGCTTGCATGTGGAACGCAGCCAAACAATCATGACGCGACAGTCTTCCCGCTCATCTCAACGATGTGAGATACGCCGCCCCTGGGCAACAGCCTTCATAACGTGAAAACGAACTCATTCCACAGTGAAGTATTATGGCGGACGGAAATTCTAACAACGGGAATGCTCCTGCGATCCCGACAATCTGACCTCAGGGTCGCCCGGTTCGAGTCATGAAATTCGGTTCAAATGAGTTTAAACGCATTGGGAAGTAGTTCGGAGAGATGCATCGTGCCGACTCGATCGACGATCACGATCAAGTCTGGACCACCGAATTCGAATAGTACCTGACGACAGGCACCACAGGGCATCAAATAGTCCATCGGGGCATCAAGCGCGGCGTCCGGGCATGTTACCGCAATCGCTTCGATCCGTTTCTTTCCGGCAGCCAAGGCCGAAAAGGTTGCAACACGCTCCGCGCAGATCGTAAGGCCATAAGAGGCGTTTTCGACATTGCAACCAGAGAACAGAACTCCATCGGCGATCAGCGCGGCGCCGACGTGAAATTTAGAGTAGGGACAATAAGCGAACTTTGCTGCATCTCGCGCGGCTTCAAGAAGTTGCGATTCATTTCGACTCATGGAACCAGCCACCAGAAAATTGACACCGAAGGTGTTAAGGGAATTCCTCTTCACGTGGCCCTCGTCTTCCGATGCATCGGCTTAAGCTCGGCCAATCCGACGAATTGAGGCCTGCGTCGAGTCGACTATACCTCTTAAGGCAATATTCATCCACAACGTTGCACAGTTACCAAGGCATAGGAAAAACGTAAATCACCCCTTCTTAAATGGTAATGATCGATTTTAAGGATTCAGTAGAACGGCACGTTGATTCTGTCGTTGGCCGCTGTTCAAAACTCATCTCCTTTTCCCATGATCGTGCTGAGTTGGTTTTGACGGGACTTCGATGACTTGTCTCACGAAGTTGAATTGAGAGTTTGAACCGGGTCCATAATTCTGATGAGTCTCGAAGACTCGACGCCCCCCTGCAGTGACGAGTGACAACTGGAAGAAGAGCAAAAACAGACTCGAGGGAAAATCTTTCCTTCGGGGTCTGCTGTTACTTGCGGTTCACAGACTGACTACAATCTGGATGTCGATTTTGACTTGATGCGGTCGTTCCGTACGAAGTCGGGTCTTGTCAGAGTCGATATGTCGCAAGGAATCATTGATGTCGACCAACCGTTCGCCTTTAAAACTTTCCCGGAAATCCTCGACCGAGGAAATCATAGTCAGCGAGCACCTGTCTAATCTTCGAAACCGCGTAAGGCTGCTGACCTGGGTTTCTGGACTCTGCTGGACCTCTCTTGCACTATTCGGCGGACTGCTGATCACGGGGACCTTGGATTGGCTGCTACATTTCGATGAGTCTGGCACAAGGCTGGTGATTGGCCTCAGTCTGCTCGGTCTGGCAGGCTGGATGTTCTGGAGGCAACTGATTGCTCCGCTGCTGACGCCATTATCAGCAACGTTTTTAGCCAATCGCGTTGAGAAGCGTTTTCCAGGATTGAACAACCGACTTTTGAGCGCCGTCGAGTTTCTTGAACATCGACTCGACTCGAAGCTTGGTTCGACCGAGTTGCAGAAGGCGGTTGTCGGGCAGGCTCTCAGTGACCTGGAACTGATTGAAACGTCCGACGTCATCGAAACCAAGGCTGTCAGAAATGTCACGATTGCTGGTGCAGTCGTGACGTTTCTGACAGCCCTAGTTGTGATGTTGCATCCTCTGGAGGCGGCCACGTCCGTGAAGCGTCTGGCCTTTCCGTTTTCCAAAGTCCCATGGCCCCGGAATGTCGACCTGAAACTGGTTCGGCCCGATTTGTCGCCTGTAATTCACACACCGGATCAGCCGCTGGTCATCGCAAGGGGCGACACGCTGGAATTGTACGTCGAAAACAAGCGTGGTCGACTGCCAGAAAGAGTCTGGTTTGAATACCGCAACGGTGACGATGGCCCGATTTCGCGAGAGGCGTTACGACAAACGACGCTACGCGATGAAAAGGGTCGTTCGCGAGAAGCAGCGGTCATCAGTTGGGTGGCCACGCGTGGGACAATGCAGTTTCGCGCGAGCGGGGGTGACGACAACGTCATGCCTTTCTACCAGGTGGACGTTGTGCCTCCTCCCAATCTCGAATCGCTGCAGGTTACGGTGACGCCACCCACCTATTCACATCAGCCAGTCCAGGTTCTGCCGCCAGGTGTTGGTCACGTCCATGGATTACTTGGCTCGAAGGTCGAAGTCATCGCCACGTCCGACAAATCACTTCAGTCAGCCAGATTGCGTGTTGGAGAACAACCTGCGGTCGCCATGCCACTTCAGGATGAGTCGCGTCGGTTCAGCTCGATCTTCGAAATCAAAGAAGCAGTGAACGGCAGCTATTGGTTTGAGTTGACGGATAATCAAGGGTTTACCGACCGGGATGCTGTCCGATATGAACTACGAGGAATCGCCGATGGTATCCCTGATGTCACTATTGAATCCCCTGTCAGTGACCTCTTGTTGACGGCAGATTCCGAATTAGCGGTTTCAGTGCTCGCCAAGGATGATCTTGGACTTCAACAGGTTCGAGTTTCCTATCAAGTCGGCGATGAAGAGAAGCCAAGAGTAATCACGTTATACAATCATTCCGCGAGCGACCGTGAGCAAGAGCCGCCCGGGCAGCCAGGATCATCGACAGACCCGAAGCAAGTGGGACCTCAACGGCACCAGGCAGGTTTCGTCTGGAAAATGTCGGACTTGAACCCTCAGCCAGGAATGCGAATCGTATTTCGTGGCGAAGCAACCGACGCTTACGATCTTGGCCAACCGCATGTGGGAAAGAGTATTCCTCGAACGATTACGATCGTTTCGCGTGATGAAAAACAAAGAGAACTGGCGATGCGAGTTGGCGATTTGCTGGAAGACCTGCAGCAGGCCACTCAAATGCAGAAACGAGCTCGTCAGCAGACGCAAGACCTCCAGACTCAGCTCGAAAAGGTCGGCGAGCTACGGTCACAGGACCTCGATCAACTGCAACGAACGGAACTCGATCAACGACAAACGGCATCACGCTTGACGAATCCTGCCGACAGCGTAGAGACGCAAACCAGGCAGTTGCTCGATGAATTTCGAGCAAATCGATTAGGCGACGACGCGACAGAACAACGCCTTGAGCAAGTCGCGGCGGAACTTAACCGCCTCGAACGCGACGAGCTTTCCGATGCGGAACGAGCATTAACACAGGCACAAAAGCTTGCCGAAGAGGGGACAGATCGAGATACCGCCCCCCTCGATAACAAATCGGATTCCAAGACCACCCCTTTGGATGCCAAGTCAAAGGTCACGAAAAACACCGATTCCTCGGCAAGCCTGAAGCGACCTAATGCCGGAGAGAAATCTGGCGATTCGACTTCCGAACAAGTCGAAAAAGAAGAAAAACTCGGCAACGAACAGACGCCTGGCACACCACAATTAAAGACCGACTCAAACGACAGCCCTTCCCCGGATCAATCGAAGTCTATTTCAGATGAAAACAGCACTGAGAAATCAAAGGATCTATCTCAGTCAGATACATTGGCCGCGTCCAAAAAGGGGCTTCGGTCGGCCTTAGCGGAAGCTCAAGCACAACAGGCCCGATCGCTGGAATCGCTCACCGAATTGCAAGACCTGCTTTCGGAATGGCGAGACCAACGGGACGTTTCGAAGGACTTGAGTTCCGTTATTTCAGAACAGGAAAAAGTCCAGCAGGATGCAGAAAACATGGCGCAACAGACGATCTCGAAGTCGTCTGCTGAACTCTCGCGACAGGAAAAGGCCGAACTTGACAAGCTTGCCGTGCGACAACGTCGGGTCGCCGAACAGCTCGGCCAGTTGCGTAAACAGCTCGATAAAGCGGCTGAAAACTTAAAAGGAAATGATCCTGATTCAGCCGAAAAGCTGAGCGAAGTCGGGCAGGAACTGAATCAGCACGAAACCGCCAGTAAATTGCAGGATGCGGCCGATAAGATTTCCGAAAATCGAATGGGTGCGGCAGCCGAATCGCAAAAGCAAGCGATCGAAGACCTTCACGAACTCGAAAGAATGATGAAGCGTCAGCCGAATGAAGATACCGAACAATTCCTCAAGCAGACCCAGGAAGCGCTCCAGGAATTCCAGCAATTACGCGAAGAACAACAAAGCATTGCGGATCGAGCAGAAGAGCTGAATCAACAGGATGACTCGCTCGAAAAGACACAAAAGCAAGACGAGTTGATGCAGCAGCAAGAGGACCTGACCGAACGGATGGCAAAAGCTGAACGAAAGCTGGAGCGACTTCGGTTGCGTGGAGCGGCCGACGCGGCTCATCGAGCTCGTAAGCGTATCACCGAAATGATGAAACACATCCAGGAAGCCGAAGACGGCGAAGAGATGCAGCAGGCGATGGAGGAAGCGCTCGACGACCTGGAACAGGTCGAACGCGAACTGGTCCTTGAAAAGCGGATCGCTCAAGATCGGCTGGCGTTTGAACAACTCGAAAAAATCGAAGACCAGCTAAAGTCATTGCGGACACGACAGGAAGCTGCAATGACAGAAACGATCCGTCTTGAAGATGCGAAAAAAGACGAAGGAAGAATCACACGCGGACAAATCAAGACCTTGCTGGAACTGGCTGAGACAGAACGTTCACTGCAGCATACTGCAGAACAAATGGGGCAACAGATGGTCTCTGCCGAAGTCTTTTCGCTGGTCCTGAAGCGATTGGCGCGTTCGATGATGCATGCAGCGGACGGATTGAGTGAACGCGAAACGTCGGAAAAGACACAGGCATTCGAACGAGATGCACTCCGCAAAATCGACAATCTGCTGGCCGTTCTAAAACAAGAACAGAAAAAACAACCGCCAGAAAAGCCCCAGGACAAACCAGAAGAACTGAGTCAGGAACCACAGGAAAAAGAAGAAAAGCCTGAAGAGGCTCAGCCTCCCGGTGACATGCTGCCGCAACTGGCTCAATTGAAACTGTTGAAGTCATTGCAGGAGGAGTACCTCGAAAGAACCGAGTTGCTCGAAAAATTCCGCGGCAAAGATGGCAAACTGCCTGAGGCCATGCAGGAAGAAAAGGATGATCTCGCCAGGGAACAATCGGAACTCGCCGACTTTGCTCGCAATTTGATTACGAAATTTCTGCAGCAACAAGCTGATCGCAAGGACGAAAAACAACCTGAGGATAAAGTCAAAGAGCGAGAAAAGGATCTAGACGCTAAGAAGATCGCCCCGTAGATCCTTGTAGCGCGTTGAAGACCAGTTCAGAGATGTTCGATCAATGGATCTCAACAAATAATGAAGAAAAATAACGCGATCACCAGATTTTTGATTAGCAGCATTTCGCTCACGATGTGCACTGCAGCGCCGCCAGACTTATCTGCGGAAGATGCGATCCCGAAGTCTGACGAAAAGCCTGCGGCCAGCTCTGCCCCCGAAGCGGATGCGAAGAAAACTGCTGAACCGAAGGAAAAATCGCTGCTTGAAAAACTCGGTGACGAGTTGATGAAGGAAGTCGACGACACGCCTGGTACCGACCCTGACAGACCGAAAGAAGATGTCGACAAGATGGACCGGGCCGTCAAAGGGATGCGAAGTGCAGGTGAAAAGCTCGACGAAGGACAGACCGCCGATGAAACTCAAAAGATCCAGAAACAAGTGATTAAAGACCTGGAAGACATCATCAATCAACTGGAAAACCCACCACCAAACCAGGGTGAAGGTGGGGCCGGAGGAGGTGGTGGCGGTGGCGGTGGTGGCGGTGGCGGTGGCGGTGGCGGTGGAGCGTCTGGTCGCAGTGGCCGCGGAGGAGCCGGTTCGTCACTGAGACGAATGCGACCACAGGGAGCAGGCGGCAAGGGAAAATCCTCTGGGCAAGCGCAGCAAAGGCCCGGTGACGCTCAAGAACAAGCTGGTGGCGTAAGCAGCGAAAATGGAGTTGACTCTTCCAAAATGTCACAGGCTGATCGAAAGGCTGCTGAAGAAGCGGCTCGTAAGCAGAAGCTGGAAATGGATGTCTGGGGCCACCTTCCACAGCATGTCCGCGAAGAATTATTGAACACGTATGGCGAACGAATGCTTCCCAAATACGAACATCTGGTTAAACAGTTCTATGAAGCTATTTCGACACAGAGTGAATCAAAGAAAAAGAAATAGCGGGACTGAAAATTAAGCATCATTCCTGCTGTGTCGAAGTTCCAGTACATCGTGCCACTGCTTCGGAGGTCCTCGAAGAAGCAGTGGCTTCGCCGCCTGCCGACCAAAGAGCACTGCGTGACCGAAGACGGTCATACAGTGGCACACTAATTGACACGATTGAAAAAGCACTAGCTGGCAAGCAACTCCGTTATCGGTCGACCGCTTTCGGTCAGTTTCAACAATCGACCATCGGGTGCGAAATAGTCTTTCGAAATATCGAGTCCCATCGCAGTGAACAGCGTTGCGTGAAAGTCAGGAATGGAAACTGGCCGATGCTTGATTTCGCTTCCGTCTTCACTGGACTCACCGAGTACCTGTCCGACATTGATGCCACCCCCGGCAAGCAAAGCTGAAAAGACGTCAGGAAAATGATCACGACCGTTATCGCCGTTGATTTTTGGAGTGCGACCGAACTCGCCGACACAGACAACTAATGTCTGCTGCAGCAGTCCCCGCTCCTGTAAATCTTCGATCAGCGTTGACATCCCGGCATCGAGCGAAGCGGACAGGTTCTGAACTTGATTAAAGTTGTCATCATGAGTGTCCCAGCCACCATATTGGATTTCGACAAACTTCACGCCTGCTTCCACCAATCGTCTGGCCGACAGGCAGGCTCGAGCCATGTAGCCGTCGTTGACTCCACTGCCATAACGCTCAAATAGTTCTGGTTCTTCGGCGGCAGGATCGTAAGGCTGGAAGACGGGGCAGTTCCGCATTCGATCAGCACGTCGCGTCAACTGAGTCAGATCGTTTCCCAGCAACGAATGATATTGTTTGTCGAATCGTCCATTGAAGCCTTCCAGTGCCGTCAATCGGCGCTTCATACGTGCTTCGGAAAAGCCTTCCGGAAGCGTCAACGAAGGGGCGGGATTGCCAATATCCTCAATCACAAACGGGCCGAATTGAGGGCCAAGAATGCTGGTCTCAAACTTTCGTCCAATGGAGACAAATGCTGGAACATCAATTTCAGGATCGGACTGCCGCCATGCAACGGTCGACCCCAGCGACGGATACTGCAGGCGAGGATTAGGACGATAACCGGTATGAATCAAGTTCTGGGCTCGATCATGGTCCCCTTCCATACTTGTCAGTGATCGAACGATAGCCAGTTTGTCCGCCAGTTCCGCCAGCCTGGGGACGTGCTGAGCAAACTTGACTCCCGCCAGCTTCGTGTCGATCGCTTCGAACGACCCTGCCGTTGCCGCACCCGGTTTGGGATCAAACGTATCGATCTGGCTTGGGCCGCCCTCAAGAAAAATCAGGATACACGACTTGGCCTTCGACATTTCGGACTGAGCCGCAAAAAGTGACGACCAGATCGACGAACCGAAGTACGAAAGCCCACCAAGGGAGGTCGCTTGTAAGAAGGATCGACGAGAAATTGACATCAGACCTCTCCAAATATTTTATTTGTATTCTTCGTCCAGCCAGGATAGTGTCGCTGCCGCTCGCAAAAGCCGATTTCGACCATAATTTTCGGCGTCGGACGCTAATGATTCGTGATAAATTCCGTTGAATTCAGTAGCACCCAGACAATGTCTTGCAATCCTTCTCGCGGATCCGCTTCGCCTCCCAGATCTTGAAAGAATTCAAGTTCGTCGGTCGAGGGGCTTCGCGACAAAAGCGACATCACCAGCCTTTCGACATGCTCAACTCCTACGGTAGGACCATAAAGCCTGATGGCCGCTTCAGCCCCCAAGTCGACTGCGCCCCGGACGTAATCGCTATTATAAAGTGAAAGCGTTCTGCCTAACGTCAGTGGCGTCGCACCAAGATTGTTGACAGGAATATCCTGCGTGAATTCTTCACCGGTGGCCACCGCCAGACGGTAATCGTTCTCGTCATAGTGATACCCAAACGCCTGACCTAACGACAGATGCAATTGGTCAGCCGAAAGTGGACGAATCCGAGCACGCCCCCAGTGCGACAACTGCTGTTCCCGCTGCAAAGAATCAACCGCTGCATCCCCCTGCTCTGCTGTCGAACTGCTGCGCTGGTACGTTTCGGAAACGACGATTGTCTGAATGAGTCTCTGGATGTTCCAGTTATGGCTCGTGAAGTCATCAGCCAGCAAATTCAGTAATTCACAATTCATGCTCGCAGATTCTGGTGGCCAATGATCCAGGTTCTGCACCAGCTTTTCGCCGAGCAGTCGCTCCCAGACACTGTTCACCAGATGCCGACTGAGATAAGGGTTCGTTGGCTGAGTCAACCATTCAACCAGCACGGCACGTCGTTGTTTCGATGCATTACTTCGCGACAATCCAGGAAGTTGAGGATAGACGGTCCTCGTCGGAGCGTCACCGTTTTCATCGGGTTTGGCCCGTTTGTCCTCGACCCTTAACTCACCTGCGGGTCGCTCAATCACGACGAAGAAAGATTCCCCTTCTGCGGGTTGAGCCGGTGTCATTTTTCGCAACCGGGCGAAATGGGCGGCGAGCCCCCAGAAATCCTGTTGCTTCCAGCGCGCATGTGGATGATCGTGACATTCAGCACATTGCAGCGAAAGCCCCAGAAACTTTTGACTGACCGCTCCGGTCAGCGGCCCTGGTTCGGCATTGAACCGCAACAGGAAATTGACCGAACCGTTGACGTCGCTGGTCCCCTCACCAAGGATTAAATCGCTGACCAATTCAGCATAAGGCTGATTTGCACGGATCGCTTCGGTTAAGAATTGCAGCAATCGCGGCCCGTCGTAACCGTCCGTTTCAAATGGCCGACGGTCGGTCAGATATTCCGACCAAAGTCGTCCCCAATGTCGAGCGAATTCAGGCGACGTAAGTAACCGTTGAACAACCTCGCCACGATTGAGGCCGGAGCCGGCCGCGACGGCTTTGACCTCGGTCAGTGGAGGTGTCCGACCAGCAAGATCCAGCCAGACTCGACGCAGGAACTCTGCGTCACTGCAGGCAGTGAGCGGATTTACGCCATCCTTCTTGCAACCCGCCGCGACCACCCGATCAATCTGGGTGCTGACGGAAATCGAATCGGGTGAATCCGTTGCCTCGCACACCGCCGCTGATACCAGGCATAGCGTGAAGGCGTATCTGATGAATCGGTACACGAGATTCCACCCTTCTCGGTCGTTGCGACCCGTGTCGGTTTTGGTCCCTATTTTGGGGCGGCGATGCAGAAGAGGTGTCGTTCGCCCCGGATGAACAGTTCATGATCCACCGGTGCCGGGGTTGCGTCAACAGTTTCATCCAGTGAATTCGTGGCCACGACACTTAATGTGTCTGCGTCCTTGATCACGGTGGTATTGCCATTTCGCGACGTGAGAAACACATATCCACCTGCAGCGACGGGCGACGCATAGATGAGGTCCAGCCCCGGGACGCGACTTGCCATATAATGCGGCTTGCCCGTCACCGCGTCCACGCACGAAAGCTGACCCACCTTGGCCTTGTGAAAATAGATTCGGCCAGATGACAACAGGGGTGATGCGATATCGGGTGTGTCACGGTCAATCACCCAGGCGACTTGATCAGTCCCTTTGATGTCCCCTTTGCCATCCAGCCGGAAAGCACCCATAAAAGAACCTTTGTGGCCACTGCCAATGAAAACGAGTCCGTTCTCGTAAACAGGGGACGCAACAGGTCGTTCCGTCTGTCCGCCACATCGCCAGAGTTCTTTGCCCGATTCAAGATCGTAACTGCGTGCCGACTTTTGACCGTTCGTAACCACCTGCTTCTTTCCGTTGTGCTCGACAACAAGGGGTGTTGCCCAACAGGTGGTCTCATCACGAGGCGTCTTCCAGACATCCTTGCCAGTCAGTTTGTTGATCGCAAAGATTGCCGACTTTCCCTCGTGATCCCATGGGACAAGAATTTTGTCGTCAGCCAGCGTTGGAGAACTTCCTTCCCCGAACCCGTTCCGGATGTCCATCTTCGGAAAGTCATCCCGTTTCCATTTCAGATCGCCGGACATCGTATAGCAGTAAAGACCACGTGAACCGAAATGAGCATAGACATGATCGCCATCGGTGCATGGAGAAGCTGATGCGAACCCATTCGTTTCGTGTGTCCCCTGATGAGGTTTGGAAACAGTCGCTGTCTTTTCCCAATCCAGCTTTCCGCTGGTTCGGTCAAAGCAAAGGAGCTTGAATTCCAGCGGGGCACCGTTGCCACGACTCCCTTTCGCAGGGACCGCTGTCGTAACGAAGACCTGATTTCCCCAGATCACTGGTGACGATGAACCACGTCCGGGAATCTCAACCTTCCATTTCACATTCTTTGAACTGCTCCATTCGGTTGGCGGAGTCGCCTGATTTGCCGTCCCGTTACCGTTCGGACCGCGCCAGTGCCCCCAGTTATCCGCATGAGTAACTGAATTCAAACAGATCATTGCGAGAACAGCACAGGCAACAGAGATTCTCATGACAGTTCCTGAGTTAGGTTCAAACAGTGGGTCTGTTTCGAGACGAAGACCAGACCCAATACATCGCCAGGATTCTACCGTGGGATCGTCCCAGTGGGCAGTCTCCCGTAAACCAGTCATGCTTCTATCCCGATCATTGAACGGCCGAAGTGATTTGAGATTTCCGCCCGTGCATAGCGAGCCCAAATATCCTGTTTCGCACATCAAATTTCGGAGACGTTCAAAACATATCGAACAGGATCGGCCTTACGGCTCAACGTCGGACTTCACCGGTCTGATCAAGAACAAAAATCTGATTAATTGTTTTGAAGTGTGCATGGTCATCGAATCGCCAGACGACCTTCTTGTCTTGAGTCACTTCGAAAAATTGCGGTTGTTTCCCAATGTGACCGTGTCCGAGATAGTTGCAAAATATCGTGTTGCCGTTTGGCAGGCGCTGACAGCCCGCCATCAGCCTCAGGGGATTACCCGGCAGATCGGTCTCATTCAACTCCCAGACGACTTTTTCCTGATCATCGATTTCGATCACTTTGTGTCCATCGCCACAGGTAATCAACAAATGCCCATCCGCAAGCGGCACCACTTCATGCGGATCGCCAGGGACTTTTATGGATCGTACGACCCGGCCTTCGCCGTCCAGTTCGACAACCTTTCCCTCCCCCTTGAAACAGACGAGGTAGTGCCCCTCTTTGGTCTTTCTGGCCCCTCGAAACTGGTTGTGAGTGTGTATCTCGGGCGTCGTTTTTAGGGGAATCTCTTTGGCGACCTTTCCCGTGCGGTCAACCTCCAAAAGACGGCTTGTTCCACATTCGCAGATCAGGACTTTTCCATCAGCCAGTGGCTGACAGGCATGAACTTCCGTTTTCTCCGGAGCCTGATACTTCCAGACGACCTGCTTTGACTTTGTCACTTCCACAGCACCGTCAAAGTAGCAAAACAGAAAATTGCCATTGTCGAGCTTCCAGCAATCTTGAGGCGCGCGACAAGCAAATTCCCATTCAATGTTTCCGTCTGAGGAAACGACGCAAACCTTGCCACCGTTATGATCGCAACACAGGAACGGCCGCCCGGCTTCACAACTTTGCGGTACCACAAGAAGTGCGGACAGCGCGAGCAACAAGAACGACTTCATGGAACTATTTCTCCGTGGGAATCACAGGGTGGACCGGTATGGCGACGAGATCAGGATTCTGGGATCTTAACGCATGTTTTGCCTTTTGCATCTGGTGCGAGTTTCTCGACGGTTGTTCCAGGCAGCGATGGATCATTGTTCGTGAAAACACCTAAGTCTAGTTACATTTGGATCATCGAGATATGTAGCCGCATAGCGGCGATCGAGTAAAGCCGGGGGTGGTTTCCGCCACCGGTTGTGGACCAATATAATTTGCAATAAGCCCCTGCTGGGCGGCCGAGCCATGAGATTCGTGTCCGAACATATTTCGTTGCCAACGAGATCGTGGCGGAGCGTTCGGCCGCCCCGATGGGGCTCGACGATCGTTTTATCGATTTTTCCAGGGGCGGAAACCGCCCCTGGTTTTAGAGATTGTCCTGCTTTTTGGGCATTGCGCCGCAAGGAGTTGCGTAAACGAGAAGTGATGAACTTCAATGTTTTCTGAGAGAATGGGAGTATCACCAATCCATTCCTCATGAACAAGGAAGTTCATCATGGATCATGT
>CAIOKO010000069.1 GCA_903858935.1 uncultured Schlesneria sp.
AACTCTGCTCGCTGAACCATTATTGATGACTTCCAAGACATGACATCCCCCTTTCACAGGGGATCTTCTCACATCACCTACGTGTTACCCATGTCCCCGAACGCGCGCCACCTATGTGTCCAGTCTATACACACGAGGTCGGTGGAGAGCTTGGAGGGAGTCTTTGTGGCTTCTTTGTCGTAGCTTTCCAGTCGTTGCTTCCACTGACGCGGGGTCAGTGGAGAGCTTGAATTGCGATGGTCTCCGCCGATTTGTATTCAACTTCATTGCTGTCTTCTCGAAGGCTTCCAAGGCCGGTGATCCGTTTGACGGCAATTGATCGACCAACGGCAAATCAGTGCAAACTCCACTCCCCCTGCGGGGGTGGATTCGGGCCTTCGCCCTGGTGTTTTGTAATCGATCGATCAACGACACGCGTGCTGGTGCAAAGGCCCGTTAACCACCGCCACGGGGGCGGTGGGGTTTCGTTTTTGTTGTTTCCAGACACCACCAGACTACCCGAACTTTCTAAAATCAGGAAGTCTGTATAAAGTATTTGGAAGTGAAACGAATGACTTCCACATCGGGTGTCTCGCCATGGCAAGTTTTGAATATCTTTTTCCGTCGATACGCGGCGTACAGTCCGGGCGCGAGTACTACGTATCCATGTGCCCGTTGCGATTGATCCCACGTATTTTCTTGTTCGACGACGAGGAACTGCGCCCGGAATTGCGGGCTCAACGCGTGTTGAACAAACAGCGTGTCCCCGAGATGGCTCGTTATTTAGTTGCCAATCCGAAGGACTACACCTTCTCGGCATTGACCGCTTCGATCGACGGAAGGGTGAAGTTCGATGCGCTAGGTGACACCGCGGCAGAACGAAGCGTCGGCACGCTGCGTGTTCCAATGAGTGCCAAATTTGTCATCAACGACGGTCAACATCGCCAGGCGGCCATTAGAGAGGCGCTGCAAGAGAACCCCGATCTGGGTGATGAAACGATTGCGGTTGTCTTCTTTCTGGATGTCGGTTTAAAGCGGTGCCAGCAAATGTTTGCCGACCTGAATCGGCACGCCGTCCGACCAACTCCCTCGTTGGGTCTCTTGTACGATCATCGGGACGAAGGGGCTCGACTGGCAAAAGAATTGGTGGAACGCGTCGCCGTCTTCGCTGGCCTCACCGAGCTTGAGCGAAGCACGATATCGAACCGATCAATCAAACTCTTCACACTCAGTGCGATTCACAACGCCACGCATACGCTTTTGATGCGTCTTGATCTGAAGTCGCGTGAAGAACAGGCGAGTCTGGCAACGGAGTACTGGACTGAAGTCGCGCGGCACATTCCGGATTGGACCCTGGCCAAAGATCGAAAGATCAGCGCTGCGGACTTGCGACGAGATTTTATTCATGCTCATGCGCTGGCACTCGCAGCACTGGCTCGGGTCGGTAATACCTTGTTGACGTCGCATCGCAAGGACTGGAAGGCGCGACTGAAGCCACTCGATTCTATTGACTGGTCTCGAGAAAACACCGACGTCTGGGAAGGTCGAGCGATGAACGCCGGACGGCTTTCGAAACGGAGCATCAATGTCACGTTGACGGCCAATCTGATCAAGCAGCATCTTGGGTTGCCGTTGACGGCGGATGAACAGGCGATTGATTCGAAGCTGAAGAGGAAGACGAAATGACGGGATTTTCTGGCAATTGTGCCAATGCATCGGAGTCTTCCAAAGTAGCCATCATCGCTCCGCGTGATGAGCATGTGCCGGAAACGACCCAATCGTTGCTTTAGTGTCGGAACAAAGACCTCGTTTGAACACCTTTTTTGAAAACATGCGGATTGAAATATGGGAGATTCTCGAACGATGCTCATCACGCGGAGCGATGATGGCTACTTTGGTCGGAAGCGAAGCCGCTCAAGCGTTTTCTCCGACGCAGGTCTTCGCCTTTGCATCGCTGAAGACCACTGCATGACCGAGGACGGTCATACTGTGGCACAAGATTAAGGCACACCACGGAACCGTCCGTGCTTAGGAGGAAATCGAAATGGCAAAAGCGCCTGTGGCTTCGAATAAAGAATCGGCGTTTGCCGAACTGGGGCTCGCCAAGACCGTGGCGGCGGTCTGTGACGAGATTCGGCAGCTTTACCTGTGGGATGAAATCCCCTGGGTGGTCGGGTACAGCGGTGGGAAAGATTCCAGCGCCGTACTGCAACTGATCTGGCTGGCGATTCGGGAACTGCCACCGGAACAACGTCGCAAGCCGATCCATGTGATCTCCACCGATACGCTGGTCGAACAACCGGTTGTCGCGGCCTGGGTGACGGCATCGCATCTGAAGATGCAGGCGGCGGCGACGGAACAGGGATTGCCGATCACGCCGCATAAACTGACGCCTGACGTGAAAGATACGTTCTGGGTCAACCTGATCGGCAAGGGTTATCCCGCTCCGCGAAAGCTGTTTCGCTGGTGTACCAGCCGGATGAAAATCAATCCGTCCAACAATTTCATCCGCAGCGTCGTTCGGGAATCGGGCGAAGCGATTCTTGTCCTGGGGACGCGCAAGGCCGAAAGCCAGCGACGGGCACTCGGCATGGCCAAGCTGGAAGAAAAGCGGGTTCGCGAACGATTGACCCCCAACAAAAACCTGCCGAACTCATTGGTCTATACGCCGATCGAGGACTGGTCGAACGACGATGTCTGGCTGTTCCTGATGCAGGTCAAGAACCCGTGGGGACATACCAATAAATCGTTGCTCGGCATGTACCAGGGCGCATCGGCTGACGGTGAATGTCCGCTGGTGGTTGATACGACGACCCCCAGTTGTGGCAACAGCCGGTTCGGTTGCTGGGTCTGTACGCTGGTCGATAAAGACCGGTCGATGGAAGCAATGATCAAGAACGACGACGAAAAGGTCTGGATGACTCCTCTGCTGGAATTGCGGAACGATCTGGCCGACTTCGATAAAGAACCCGAACGACGCGACTACCGCCGGATGAGTGGCCGGGTTCAATTGTTTCATGACGGGCTGGTTCGCGGCCCGTACACGAAAGAGGCTCGGGAACATTGGCTGCGGCGGGTGTTGGAGGCTCAACGAGACATCCGCGAGGTCGGCCCGGACGAGTTTCGCGAGATTGAGTTAATCTCGATGCCTGAACTGCACGAAATCCGTCGGATCTGGCTGTACGAGAAACATGAATTCGATGACAGCCTCCCTGCGATTTATCAGGAAGTGCTGGGCGAGCCGCTGCCTGTGATCGCGTCGGACGACAATCTGTTACGGTCCGAGGACTGGTCGATCCTGCAGGAAGTCTGTGGCGACGATCCTGAGTTTTTCCAGTTGCAGGCGAGTCTGCTGGACATCGAACGGGAGTTCCGGGGAATGTCACGCCGTGCCGGGATCTATGAGGCGCTGGACGACAGATTACGGGCTAGCCAATACGGCAGTGAAGAGGAAGCGTTGGCGATTCGTCAGGATGAACAGCAACGCCAAAAAGATGCCGAGAAAATTGAGGAACCAACGTCGTTCGTGCAAAAAACTTTATTCGAATCAGCGATGATCGAAGAGGACGACGAGGTGGTTCTGTGATTCTTCAATGTTGCCCTCTCGCTCCGAGAGCGGAAAGCCGAATGCTCGGTTGCCTGATACCGAAATCACGGTTTACCAGGGAGATGATCCTGGTTGGCAATTCGGCTTACATCTCGCGGCGCGAGATGGCGACTTTTGGAAAGATCCGCAACTTCCAAAGACGCGAACCGACCGCAACCCCACTCCCCCTGCGGGAGTGGTTAACGGGCCTTTGCCCTAGAACAATGAGCTTGGGAAATCTCGCAGGACTGGTGCAAAGGCCCGTTAACCACCAGGGCGGGCCCGGTGGGGTGGCGTTCAATGACGCATTGGCGATGTGTTTGCGCGGTGAGGTGACTCGATGATTCTGCAACAACTAACGCTGCGAAACTTCGGCTTGTATTGCGGCGAACATCTGCTGGACCTTTCGCCCGGCCGCAAGCGGAATCGGGCGGCGCCGATCATTCTGTTTGGCGGGGTCAACGGGGGTGGCAAGACGACGATTCTCGATGCCATCCAGCTTGTGCTGTATGGTCCCCGTGCCCGGTGTTCCAAGCGGGGTGACAAATCGTATGACGATTTCCTGCGGGAATCGGTCCATCACGGGGTTGATGCGAGCGAAGGTGCGGCGATTCAACTTGCTTTCCGTTTCGCGGCGGAAGGGGAAGAACACCTGTATGAAGTCAGCCGGTCGTGGAGCGCTACGCGTGATCGCGTTCGCGAGCGGGTCGAAGTTCACAAAGATGGAGAACCGGACGGCTGGTTGTCGGACAACTGGAATCAAGTGGTTGAAGAGCTGATCCCGTTCGGTATTGCGCAACTTTGTTTCTTCGACGCGGAAAAGATCCGGTTCCTGGCGGAAGATGAGACAAGTTCTGAGGCACTGGGGTTGGCGATCAAGTCACTGCTGGGACTTGATCTGGCTGAGCGACTCGTCGCCGACGCGGCCTCGCTGGAAACTCGGCTGGCCAAAAAAAGCCGAAAGTCGCCGGACCTGGTGGAAGCGGAACGGCTGGAGCAATTGCTGGAAGCGAAGCAGAACGAGATCGAAGCGGTGTATCAGGAAAAGGGCTCGGTCGAAAACCCGCGTCAGGTGGCGGAACGTCGTCTGACAAAAGCCGAGGATCACTTTGCCAAGGTCGGCGGCACACTGTGGAAGCAACGCGAAGAGCAGCAGCGAAAACTGGGTGAACTGGAATTCCAGTTACGCGAGTGCGAAGAGCGGCTGGTGACGCTGGCATCGGGTGATTTGCCGCTCGTCCTGGTCATGGATCTGTTGCAGGATGTCTCGGCCAGGGTCCAGTCAGAAGGTGCCGCGACGGAAAATGAAATCGTCGGCAAGCTGCTGGAAACGCGCGATCAACACGTCCTGTCGCTGTTAAAGAGCGAAAAGATTGGCGCGGCGACGGTCAAACGAGTGGCTGCCTTGCTGGAATCCGACCGAACGGCGCGAACGTCACCCGCTGGTGCGGAAAACCGGTTAATGCTGTCAGACGGTGGCCGACGGCAACTCGACCATTTATTAACGCGGACGCTGAGTGAACATTCTGAAACGACCGATCGCTTACTGAAGGATCTCGACACGGGACGACGGGAATTGGAACAGGTCCAGCGCAGCCTGCAGGCGACCCCCGATGAGGAATCGATCCGCGAGGTGTCGGATGAATTGAAAGAGGCGGCCAGTGAGGCGGCCCGGTTAAAACAACAGGTTGAGCAAATTTCAAAACAACTCGCCAGCCTGCGAAGCGAACATGGCGAAATTGAAAGCGTGCTGAAACGATTGCGCAGGAAAGTGGTTGACGAAGAAATCCGGACCGAAGAAGAAGGCCGAGTCGCGACGCTGCTGAAGCGAACTCAAGAAACGATGAAAACGTATCTGAAGGTGGCGACGAATCGGAAGATAGACCGGCTGTCGCAACTGGTTTCCGATTCGTTTCGATATCTGCTGCGGAAGAAAACACTGGTCCAGCGAGTGCTGATCGACCCGGAAACGTTTGCGATCACACTGGTCGACCAGCAGGGCCGACTGGTTTCGAAAGAACGTCTTTCCGAGGGGGAAAAGCAGATTTTTGCGATTTCGGTGCTGTGGGGTTTGTCACAGGCGTCGGCCCGACCGTTGCCTGCGATCATTGATACACCGATGGCCCGCCTGGATGTGGCTCATCGGAATCAACTGGTGGAGCTTTATTTCCCGAGGGCCAGCCATCAGGTGATTATTCTGTCGACCGACACCGAAATTGAGCGGAACTATTTTCAGAAGCTTCAGCCACAGATCGCTCGGGCCTACCACCTGAACTATGACGAAGCGAAGAAGCAGACCGTCGCCAGTGAAGGCTATTTCTGGGACGCCGAACCGGTCGATCAGCACGAGGAAATTTCGGTATGAGCCTGAAACAGATTCGCTTGTCGACCCAAGCGAAAGAGCAGTTGATCCGGTTGAAGACTCGAACGGGGATTACGCAGTGGAACATCCTGTGTCGGTGGGCGTTTTGTCTGTCGCTGGCTGAGCCGACGCCTCCAACGCCGGTTGAGATTCCCGCCGACAGCAACGTGGAAATGAGCTGGACAGTTTTTGGCGGCGATTGTCACGAGCTTTACCATGCGCTGCTAATGGAACGAGTGATCCGAGATGGAATTGAGACGACTCAGGACAACCTGACGCGTCAATTCCGCCTCCATTTGCATCGAGGGATCAGCTACCTGGCGACTCCGAACAAGATTCGCTCGATCAGCGACTTGATTGCGACGACAATGTCATAGCATGGCTAGTGACACGTATCGCTGTGATGGATACAGCAAATTGGCGGCCAGCAGTCACGCATCGTAGGCGTTGAAGACAACTCGTATCATGGGACTGATCATTTACCGCACGCAAACTATTCGCGCCCTTAATTTCGGGGCGAAATATTATCGATAGTGTTTCCCTTTCAGGTCACGCCTCAATCGTCGTTTCATGAGACGATCGCGACGCGTGATCTATAGTCTTGCGTTTTTAGAACTTATTTTTTGTTTTCAATAACAGCAGACGTTTCCTCCGCGTTTAACCCGACGCGAGAAGCGCAGGCGCGTCGGCGTTTAGTCGATCTCTTGCGGAGGTCGCTGGGGTGGGATTTCGACGTTATGTCTGCGAATTTGGGTTCGGGCTTTGTTCATGGCTCCGAATAGCTCGCTTCTCTTCGAGGCGCGGTTAAACGAAGGGGGCAGCGCCATGAAGGAAATCAGACCAAACCCCACCGGGCTCCCCGTTATCGACGGGTCTTTGCACCAGCACTATTGCGCCGCCGACATGAGGCCATCCGAATTCTCGTGCGTCTTGCTTCAGTCAGGGGCTATTCTTCGTTACAAACTCTGGCGGGTCCCGTTTCTTCGATGGTCAGAGGATTTCAGCGCCTTACTTCTCTGACCCGCTTGCAGAGACCTCATTGTTAGAATCGTGCTTTCTCTGAAAAAGGGAGTCTGTGACAACTCAATCACCGTCGTCTTCCGGAATCGATTCCCTGGAGAAATCCGATCAGGGGCACCCCGTTGCATTCAAATACTTTTTTTGGGGCGAGTTTGCCGAACGCTGTTCCTTCTATGGAATGCGAGCCATTCTGCCCCTGTATTTGACGACGGCATTGCACTTTTCGGATGCGACCGGCGGATCGATCTATTTCTGGTTCAAGATGGCCTGTTACGGACTGCCGCTCCTGGGGGGTTACCTCGCAGACCGCTATTTCGGCAAGTATCGAACAATCGTCTGGTTTTCCATTCCGTATGTGCTGGGGCATTTCATCCTCGGTATCGAGAGCGCGACGGCCGCCATTATTGCCCTGGCGTTACTCTCGGGTGGTAGCGGTGTGATCAAACCCAACATCTCAACACTCATGGGTGAAACCTACGACCAGCAGCGTCCCGGGCAAACACAACTTCGCTCCGCCGCGTTCATGTGGTTCTACTTTGCAATCAATGTTGGTGCCTTAATTTCGACTCTTGCGCTCCCCTGGTTACGAGATCATTACGGCTATGCCGCAGCCTTTCAGTTTCCCGCCTGGTTAATGGTCGTTTCGCTGGCGGTGTTCGCGTCGGGCAAACGACATTATGCGGTTGAGAGACTGGCCTACGAAGCACCAACTCCCGAGCAAAAACGAGAACGACGGGCAACGCTGGGTCGACTGATGGGGATTTTCGGCTTGATGGTGTTGTTCTGGGTCCCTTATGAGCACAACGACAGTATTTGGGTCTTCTTCGCCCGTGACTACATCGACATGACCGTTCCATTCCTTTCAACGACAATTGCCCCCGATCAGTTACAGTTTCTCAATCCGCTGTGCGTGATGATCTTTGCACCACTTTTTGGCTGGCTGTTTCCCAAGATCGATCCCCTGGCAAAGGTCTACACGGCCAGAATGAAAATCCTGCTGGGATTTGGCTGCGGCACTTTGGCTTCGGGGATCATGACCATTGCCGGCTTCCTTTCGAACGCCGATACAAAGATCTCGATCATGTGGTTGGTCTTTGCCTACATCCTGCTGACGATCGGCGAGATTCTTGTTTACGGAACCGGTTTGGAATTAGCATTTTCAGCGGCCCCGGCAAACATGAAAGGCTTCGTGACGGGTTGCTTCCTTTTAACCATGACGATTGCCAATTTCTTTAATACGTTCTGGGTCCATTATTATGGAGGGTCATTAACAGCCGAAAAGCTGACCGGAACGCTTTCACCAGGAATGTTTTTTGGAATATCTGGATTATTTGCACTCGGTGCAGCGATCATCATGTTGACGATGAATCGTGATGCGGAAACAGAACAATCCGTCACGACGGGATGATTGACGAATTTGAATTGGCCCAGTCGAGAGAGCATGCTGATCAGCAGCGAAAATCAGAAAAGACATTGCCCTTCACGTATTCCATTCACTTTGCATTGTGATTGGTGTTTTGATAATTTGATGTCTGAAATTCCAGTAGTTTTCTTTATCACCTGTGCTGGCTCCCAGCGACGAGTAAACTCCTCAAGCTGAGGAACCCCATGACGCTTGATGAATCCTTCCAGGTGGCCGTCCAACGTCTGAATCAGCAGGGACAATTGCTGAATGGGCAATTGCTCAAATTGCTGGAAGGCGACAAGGACGCGTTTCGTGAGATCCGGGCACGTTTGATTTCTGAAGGGTTCGCTGAAGATCGATTCGGAGTCGGTCTTGGACGACTGGAAAATGCCCCTGCTGCAGTTGTGCCCCATCTGGCGGATCTCGCTGCTGATGAATCTCTTGAGGAATCCGAGCGGTCTGCTGAAAACGAGCCAAATACCGCATCAAATGCCGACTGGTATCTGATGGCGTCTGGTATCACTCAAGGCCCGATGACGTTTGAGTCACTCTGTGAAATGCGGATGTGTGGTGAAATCCAACCCGCAGACGTCGTCCGGAACGGTACCTACGGTTTCTGGCAGCGCCCGGACGATGTGCCGGAACTCGCAGCGATCAAGCCCAACCAGCGAAAACGCTCGCCAAAGATTCCGGTGCAAGAGAAGGTCGTACTCGAGGAATTACCGACACGTTCAAAAGCGATCGGCGGCGTCAACTCGCCTGGATCAAAACTGACGACCGAAGAATCGGGGTTCTATTTTTGGGAATCAGGACGCAGTGTTGGTCCCGTCTCGCGGACAGAACTGCTTGAGCGTCTCAAGGCGGGTCGATTGAGTCGCGATGAGTTTGTCCGGTTTGGAATCGACGGTGAATGGCAGCCCGTTTCGGCGATTATCGCAGAAACGAATCTGGTAACCTCGTTGCCGCCGAGCAAGTCATTCGAGCCCTCCAACGAACATCAACGGCAAAGAAATGACCAACCACTGGGTTCTCTCAGTGATGTCGATATTGAACAACCCGATGCGAGACCGCGAATCGAAGTCTCGACTCCACCCGCACCGATATCGACAAAACGTTTGGTGGCGACTCGGCCCACCAGCAATGCCAACACGCCTCCTGCTGAACCTGTAAAAGTACAAGTCCGACCAACGTCGATAATCCAGGACCTGTGGCGACGAGCCTCACGTGGTGTTGGCGGTGAAAAGCGGCTGACTCAAATCATCATGGCCAGTGCTGTTGTCTTTGGTGCCTGTTTGTGGATGCGGCAACCACCCTCAGCCAGTTCAATTTACCAGGAATTCAACCGCTTCCACGATCAAATCGTCGAATTGAAAAGTCGTGGGGTGAACGATCAAACGCAGTGGAAACGTGACATCGATCGGGCACTTTCTCGAACTCAGGCATTAGTGACAGGACTCAAGGATCCCAAGACCGGGGCTTCTGCGTTGAGACCCGCGAAACAAGAGCTTTTATGGGCGGGTCAGGATTCACTGTTGAAACTGCTGGAAAGCCCGAACATCGACCCTCAAACGGCAAAAGTTTTCGAAGAACAATTCGAGTACCATATGAACCAGGCCCGACGATTACTCGACGGAGGAACTCGCTCGCTTCCGCAGGAATTTGCTTTGCCGTCAAAACGACCAGATGCGAGCGGTCCTCCCAGAGCAGGTGCTAAAGCGCCTCAGGGACCACCGGGCAAACCAGCAACTCCACCGCGTCCGTGAATCTCGTCGGTCCGTTGAGCCAACGGTCAAATTGATTAAGGGACGAAACGTTGATTTTCCGAATTCTGCTAGGAATCAGCATTTTGCCTGCGGTCGTTCGCGTTTTCGCAGCGAAGCAACTGGCGAAACACGCCACGACCGCAAACATTCGGTCGCTGGTCAAATCATTGAGTGACGAAGATGACCTCGTCCGCGCGGCTTGCCTGGATTCTCTTGCAAGCCACGGATCGACGAGTGTCCCTGAGTTGATCCGTGGCTTGGCGTCAGGGATGAATCCTCGCAGTTCTCTCGAGATTACAACCGCTTTGGGTCAATTTGGCTCGTCAGCGAACCTTGTCGTACCAATTCTGACACAAAGGCTGGGCGATTCTTCCAGTGCGGTTCGATGTGCTGCGGCCAACTCTCTTTGCAAAATCGGGTCACCATCCGCCGCGGCGGTCCCAGCCCTGGTTCGGGTCATACAAGAATCAAACTCGTCGGTCGCCGCTGCCGCGCTGCGCGCACTCGGCTCAATCGGTCCTGAAGCACGTCGGACATTACCGCTGGTCCTGACGAACCTGACTCACGATGACCGTGACGTGCGTCAGGCGGCAAGTGAAACACTGGCAAAAATCGGCTCGGCGGGTGCTGAATGTCTGCCTCAATTGACGCAGCTTCTGTTTCACCAGGAGGCAGGAATTCGCGAAGCCGCTGCGCGGTCGTGCGGTGGAATCGGACCGGAAGCGAAAGCCGCTGTGCCGGCGCTCATGCAGCATTTTCAAGATATCAACGTCGGTGTCCGCCTGGCTGCAGTGAAGGCCGTTGCTTCGATTAGACCGGCAGACCCGCAGATCCTTTCCCCCTTGATTTCAATGCTACAGGATAAAGAACGAACTATTCGTGAAGCAGCAGTTCGCGCGTTGATTCCGTTCGGGCCGGCCGCCAAAAACGCGGTGCCGGGCTTGCGGCCATTGTTGAGCGAGGACCGCGGGCGCGTTCGACTTGCCGCTGTCGACGCGGTCAGCGCGATCGGGGCTTCGGCACGGCATCTGGCACCGGAATTACTGATCTGCTGTTATGACTCACATGAAAGCACGCGTCTGGCAGGGCTGCGGGCATTTCGACAGCTCGCACCCGGACTGACTGACTTTGTCCCTCAGCTGGTCGATGAATTGGCGAAGGGAAACCCGGAACAGCGTGTCGTCATCCTTCAAGTGCTGGGGTCATTGGGTCCGCATGCGATCAGTGCGCTTCAGACAGTCTTTGGGTCCCTTGATGATGAAAACCCCCTGGTTCGTCAGGCGGCTGCGGCAACAATTGGGCAATTCGGCTCACAAGCGGAAGAACTGGTTCCCGAACTCATTCAACGACTTGCTGATTCGAATACAGTCATCCGCGAAGCCGCAGTTCGAACACTGGGCGAGATGGGGATCACCGCGCGAGCGGCAAGACCTGCATTGCTTGCTCAACTGAAGGACAAGGACCAATCGGTTCGAAAACTGGTCGAATCAGCACTCGAAAGAATCCGAGAATAATTCGTGGATGTTCGGCATCGCAGGCTCAGGCTGGCTTAGAATTCACCAATCACAAAGCCATCGCTGATTGCAGCGAGGTTGGCGTAAGTTTGAGTATTGATGTTCTCGCTGACAAATCGTACAGAGCCATCCCCTAACAGAAACTGGACACCTCCAACGTGACGGCTGCTGAACGCGTCATCGGAAAACTTCCCCGTGGCATTCATCAGACAGACAGATTGGCACGATCCACCGACGTCATTCGGGTCATTCCCCACACCAACCCAAGTGTCATCGCTACCGATAGAAGCTCCTTGTTGAGTTCCCAGTGATCGTCGTTCACCAATAAACAACGTATTGGTCAGTCCGTCAGTCACATCGCGAAAGCTGCGACTCGGAATATCGGGCCAGTTCGTAAACCAGGGGAATGCACCATTCGAAGGTCGATTTCCATTTGCGGCAGAATCCGATCCCCAAACGGCGATGTAATTTGTCCGGCTGAGCGGCAGGTCATCTGAATCATTATCGGGACCAGCCAGGTCGTCAGGGTCTCCCGAAGGATCGATAGCAATATTTGACGACCCGGTATCAGAAGCGCATCGGAAAATGGGCAACCCGATGTTCAGTCCGTTCGGGACTTTCAAAGTCCAGAAATAGGCACCAAAACCAGTTGCCGGTATGCAACCGGGTGTCGGTGAGTAATACGAGCAACCAGGTGTTGCGGCAATATTGTTATAGAGGTTGGCCTGATCCAGATGAGGGAGCAGCATGACGCCCCATCCATACTGATTGTAACCCATACAGGCGGGTGGAAGACGCAAATGTGTATCGTGATAATTGTGAATCGCCAGCCCGAGTTGTTTCAGAGAATTTTTACATTGAGTGCGCCGGGCCGCCTCGCGAGCTTGCTGCACGGCGGGTAATAACAACGACATCAGTACGGCAATGATCGCAATCACCACCAGCAATTCGATCAATGTAAATCCACGACCTGATTTCAATGACCGCGATTGTTGATTCAACACGCCGAATTCCTTTGCTCTTGATCGGAGAACGAATGAATTCCAAGACCGCATTCGCGAAGACGACTCGACAAAGCGTCTACCGTTAAAATGATACAACTTAACGGCACGGAACCAAAGTCGCTCTCCTTTGCTGATCGGTCCCTTGTCCAGATGTGCGGATCGCTTTAAACATCGAACATCCCTCAAATAAACACCGCAGGGCGATAAATGTTTCGCAATACCGTCGAAATAGTGTGAATGACTCGCGAAAGTGGTCGAAATCTTGATGTATACGCCAGAAGCAGGCCGCAAATCTGAATTGGAAAACTGCTTTTTCGCCGTTGACACCGTGATCGGAGGCTGGAAGCCTCGACGACCGGGAACCATCACCGGGGAACCATCAAAAGTCCGCAAGTATCAGGCGAAAAAAACGCCCTCAAGCCGAGCGCACCACTTCGGCAACGTTGTGGCGAAGCGGACGAATTCGTGGTACAAGGTTTGTTCCGATTCACCTGATGAACTTCTGACTGGAGCCTTCCCTATGGGACTGTTCGGCGGCAAAGACTGGAACGTGATCGCGATCATTTATGAACGGCGCGAAATGTATCGAGTGAACGGTCAGCGAGGTAAAGGTGGAAACGCGGTGAAGTGCCGCGATGGAGCCAAGAATCACGAACGTACGATCTATTGGGCGGTGTTCAATCAGAAGCGAGCGTTCGTCGAAGGAGGGGGCGGAAATGGCGAGAAGATGGTCACAAACGAAATTATTGCCCAATTGAAAAAAGAATTCTCGATCAATCCCACCGTGACCAGCATTCTTGGGATGCTTGAGCGGGGTGAACAGCCCATGGCTTCTAAGCCGCTTGCCTTTTCGGGATATCCAAAACCGGAACACGGACCGGAAAACTGAACTCAGGAATTGATCACGTCCGCACGGCAATCGAACGTAAAATTCCAGGCCCCTGATTGAAAGCAATTTTGTGAATCGCCCGTCTCCTTCCCAAACGCCACAGCCCGAACCGACCGCGAAACTCACCGAAGGCTGGCACTGTCTGCACCTGTATTATCGCGTTGATCAAAGTGCGTTAAACCGGCTTTGTTCCAGTGAACTGGCTGAGGGGCGTGAAGCGCTTGTCCATTTGCTCGACCCTGAACGCCCCGGTGCTCCCGCACGTCTGCAAACGTCTGTTGTTTCGGGTCACAAGGCCGATTTAGGGCTGATGATCATGGACTCCGATCCGCTGCTCATCGATGGCGTCTGTCAGGCCGTTCGGGCATCGAAACTGGGAACCGTCCTGCAACCGACGTACTCGTTCGTTTCCATCACGGAAGTCTCGGAATACGTGCCGACACTTGAGCAATACGGTGCCAAGTTACAGCGCGACGAAGGATTAAAGGTTGATGACCCCGCGTACACTGCGAAACTGAATGCCTACGGACAACGTTTGCCGATGATGAATCGACAACGGCTGTGTCCCGATTTCCCGAACTGGCCGGTTCATTGCTTCTATCCGATGAACAAGAGTCGGCACCCGTCAGCGAACTGGTTCATGGAGCCATTCAGCAGCCGTTCCGCCATGATGTCTGAACATGCGACGAGTGGGATTAAATTTGCCGGTCGAGTCAGTCAACTCATCACCGCATCGACGGGATTCGACGACTGGGAATGGGGAGTGACGCTTTGGGGACGAAATCCAGAATCGATTAAAGACATCGTCTATACGATGCGATTTGATACGGCTTCGGCCCGCTACGCCGAGTTCGGGCCGTTTTATATCAGTTACATCAAGCCTCCGGCCGAGGCATTGGAACACTTGCAGATTTGACAGGCCCGACAGGTCTGTCAGATGTCAGCGGTCAGCGGTCAGCGGTCGCGACCTGCTGTTCAGGAAGGCGGCTGGGGTATCCGTATCGCTCGAACCAGGGCTTCCAGCGATTGTAAACCATTCGCATCAGGTTCTCGTCCATTTTGAACGAGTTCTTACGATAACGGGTCAGTTCTGGAAGCATTTTTTGAATCTTTGGTTCCAGTTGGTTCCAGCCGTCGAGGTTCAGTCCCTGATAAATGCGATGCATCTCACCGAGCGGGTCGACTTCAAGATCTTCAAAACGAAGTTCGTGTAAATTGCCGTGTGGAATCAGATTTCGCGTCCGTTCGTACGTTTCCATGCAATGCGAGTAAATTGACAGGGTTTCGTTCTTCATCGTTTCTTCGTTAACGACGTTCCCCAGTCCATTCTCGGCAAACATGGTCCGTCGGAGATGAATACTTGAGTTATAGACGGCGTAGGGATCTCGATAGATGTAGATGAACTTGGCGTCTGGAAACATTTTGAGCAGCAAGGGGACTCGAAATGTATGTGTCGGGGACTTGAAGACGATCGGCTTATCATGTTTGATCGTCAGCTTTTTGACGAAGTAGAGGAATCGTTCCTTCCAGCGTTCCAGTTCTGCAGGGGTCACATCTGTCAATTCGAAGAATCGCTCGTACTTCGAAGGATCCTCTGGATGAGCCAGCATCAAATACGGGGATAAGCCGGAAAGTAGAACCAGCGCGACTTCGTCTTCCTGCGGTAAATCAAAGCCCGCTTCGACATTGTCCATCGGTCTTGTTTTGGGGATGAGCCAGCTCGTCAGCGATGTGACAGTACGTTCCGTCAACAAGAAGTTTGCGGGAAACATGACTTCGTAAAGATTGGGAAACGTGTATTGGGGATCGAGCGTGATCAGATTGTGCAGCAGTGTTGTGCCGCTTCTCCAATGTCCCAGAATAAAGACGGGTGTATGATTGATTTCCTGCCGGGCAATTTTCCGACCGTAAATGGCGGACTCGCAAGCGTTGCTGAATGAATTGACAAGGCTCAATGCCGTAATCGATGCAATCTTGTGCAGGCGTGTCCAGTGCATCGGTGGCCGCGAGGCCAGCAACCTGATCCAGCCTTCAAAGGAACACCCGTGCCAAATGCTGAAGAAACCTTGCGGTTTAAACTTAGCACCGTCACCCTCAGTTGCCTTGGGAGCCGGAGCTGGCAGCGGATTCGACTGCGTTGTCACTCGATCGCGTTCCGTCATCACACCGTTTTTATTCATACCGTCACGTTAAGTTACCACGACGACTCCGATCGTGCGAGACTGAAATAATGGTCGTCGAATTCCATCCGGCCGACCAATACTCTGATCGCAACTGGCACCGTTCTTGGGATCGACGCTTGAAAAGAGTTCCTTGACAAACTTATCCGGCGGTGGATTATGAAGCGTAATCGCCCCCCACCGTCTCGAAGCCCAGGATGCAGGATTCTCAGTCCTTAAATACGGGCCCGAATCCCGCGGGGGGGTAATTTCTTCGGAGACCGTTGCACGATTTGCGTCCTCTCGTCAAACCATCACGCTCATCTGAAGTAAAACCCTTCGCCCTGGTATATCCTGCTTCGCAGCGACGACCCACATCTGTCAGCCGTTCGGTTCAATCTGGTGCCTCTCAGTTCATTAAGGAGACGATTATGCGCTACATCGCCTTTCTGACAATTGCCTGTCTGCATTTCGGCTTCGAAGTTTCCCCTGCCGACGACGCGAAAAAGCCTTTGGCCGAAGCCTCGCTTTCGACCCCCCTTCGTCTTGCAGCAGACCAGGAGCAGCGAATCCTTCATTCGTTATCTCAACGCATCAAGGTTGAGGCCGAAGATGCACCGCTTAGTGAAGTCATCCAGTTCATCTCACAAACGATCGATCGGGAAATCCTGATTGATACGCCGGCCCTGGCCGATGCCGGGATTTCAACCGATCAAAACACGACATTCAAACTCGGCGAAATGACCGTTTGGCAATCGCTCTATTTTTTGCTGAAGCCATTCCAATTGACCTGGACTGCTCACGATGGAATTCTGGAAATTACGACGAAAGATAAGGCCGAAGCGCAACTTGTCACACGCGTTTACGACGTTCGTAAACTTTGCGATTTGCTTGAGCCAATTTCGAAAGAAATTCGATCGCAACGGGATCACCGGCAACGGGGTGACACCGGAATGGTCGTAGGTGGTGGCGGGGTAGGCGGAGGAATGATGGGAGGAGGAATGGGAGGTGGTGGCCTGTTCAGCGTGCCGGTTCAAGCGCTTGGTCCTGCTGTCATTGGAATGGGGACTAGTAGCGACATTAATCACGAAACGCATTCCTCCGAACCAGTCTCGCTGGAACTGATGTCCGTCGAGTCCTTTCTGGCGAACGTGATGAGATCATTAACGTTGTGGAAATGGCTGGAAATCGACGGCGAAGGGGGTGCCGTTCAACCTGGAAAAGGTTGCCTTATCGTCAGACAGAACTACCAGGCGCAGTTTCAGATTGCCGGTATTCTTGAGGGGCTGGAACGGTTGCTCGATGCAAAGGGTCCCTCGAAATCAACGCCCTTCCGACGAATCGGCTATCCTTACGAGGAAGATGCCGCCATTCTTGCAGCGCTTGCCAAACCGAAAAACCTGGAAATCGACGATCAAGGCCTGGAGGCAGTCCTGCAGCAAATCGCGACGGAAGCGGGATGTCGATTGCTGATCGATTCGCCCGCTCTGGCCGATGAAGGGATCAGCAGCGACCAGCCTGTGAAATGTCATTTACACAAGCTTCCACTCGGAATCTGTTTGAAGAAGCTTTTAGAGCCCTTGCAACTGACACATGTAGTTGAGGAAGGAGTACTTGTGATTACGACGGCCACAAAGGCTGAAGAGATGTTCTCGATTCGTGTCTACGACATTGGCAATTGTCACAAGATTACCAAACCTCTTTCCCATGCTGGACTTCTCTCGACACTGGCCGATTTGACCTCTGGAAAATGGCTGGAAATGGAAGGTGAAGGTGGACAAGCGGAGTTACTCTCTTCCAAACATTTGCTCGTCTCGCAAACGCAGCAAGTCCATTCAGAAATCGAATTACTGATCGAAGAACTTTCAGCGGATAAAACAGGCTCAACAGCCAAGCCTGCGATCGCCCTTCGAGTCTACACGTTGCCGGATACCGAGACCGCGGCTGATCTCGTCAAGATATTGCCACGAATTCTGGGAAAAGCCTGGATCGAGAACGGTTCGACCGAGAACGGTTCGATCGAATGGGCAGGAAAGTCATTGCTGATCAGTCAGACTTGGGAGGTTCATTTGAAGATCGAAAAGATCATCGATGCGTTAACGATGTCCCGGCGAAAACAAAATCCCACGCAAATCGGGCCAGTCAGCCCACCGAACACGAATCCACAAGACGGGAAATGAGTCAACGCCCCTCTGCTGTGAGGTGGCTGCAGCTCATGCTTAAAGGAACTCCATCACAACCCGGTCGGCGACGAATCGGCCTTCAAGTGTCAAACGTACATGAGAACCGTCGTCGTCGAGCAGGCCAAGTTGTGTCTGTTCCCGTAATGCGGGTCCGCACAATTTGTCGAGTTCAAAACCGGTTTGTTCAAAAAACGATTTCCTGGCGATCCCACGAATTCGGCGGAGACCAAGATAAATTAGCTCCCTTGCCCGGTGCTCAGGGCCGAGTTCCTCAGTGTCGGCCACTGGTGACTCGTCCCGTTCCAGCCTTGCCAGCCAGCCGAGAACGCTTCGAATATTGGTCTCGCGCCGACCGTTCAGGTACCGAGCCGCACCGGGACCGAACGCCCAGTATTCGTCGCCGTTCCAATAGACATTGTTATGCCGACATTCGAAACCGGGTTTGGCGAAATTCGAGATTTCGTACTGCTCATATCCGGCTGCCGGCAGTTGCTCCATCGCCAGCGCGTATTGATCGCGTTCCAATTCTTCGTCGACTGCGGAAAGATGACCCCGTTCGCGTCGAGTCCAAAAGGCAGTCCCTTTTTCAAAGGTCAGACCGTAGGTGGAAATATGGCTCGGACCAAGCTCAATCGCTTGTCGCAACGTTTCTTCCCAATCAGCCAAGGTCTGATTGGGAACACCAAAAATGAGGTCCAGCGAGACATTTTCAAATTTTGATTTCAATCGAGTCATCACGTCGCGAATATCTTCGGCACAATGATCACGCTCGAGAATCGTCAGCGCCTGTTGAGAAAACGATTGAACACCCAGGCTGATCCGGTTCACACCCATTTCCGCCAGCAGCTCGATTTTCTCGTCAGTCAGATCGAGCGGATTTGCCTCAACACTGAATTCGGTTGTGGGAGAAATACGGAAGTAATGGCGAGTCATTTCGAAAAGGCGGCGCATTTCGGCAGGTTTGGGGTGCGTCGGGGTTCCGCCACCAAAAAATAGTGTTTCCAGCGGCGTGCCGAACGGAATTCGCGACATTTCGATCTCGTGATCGAGTGACCGAAGGTAGTCGCCAACAAGATCATCTCGACCGGCAATCAGCGTGAAGTCGCAATATCCACATCGATGAGCACAAAAAGGGACATGAAAATACGCAGCGCTGGGGGTCCTGGCGACATTGAGCGGGCCGAACTCCGACCCCCGCGACGTCATGACAACCTCGATAAATTTCTTGCTGGCAGAAGAACGCTGGCGTTTTCTGCTGCGGCCTGGATACCCAGATTGAGTGATTCGAGCATGGTCAACTGTCGGTCAATTCCTGCAGCAATCCCCGCAGCCAGGCAGTCCCCGCAGCCAATCGGATTACAGACATCGATTTTCGGAATTTCTATCTTGATCAGACCATCAGGTCCTAGGGCCATCAGTGGCCCCGCGCCTTGGCTGACAACGACCCATTCCGCTCCTCGAACACGCAATTCGGACATTGCCGCCACCAGATCCAGCTCGGAAGCAAAGCTGCGGCCGACTGTTTTGGCGAGTTCCTCTCGATTGGGCTTAACAACGTACGGGCGCATGGGAAGAGCCGCGTCGAGTTCCAGCCCCTGTATGTCGAGTACGGCTTTCGCAGACGTCTTTTCGAGCAGACGACAGAAAAAGTCGGGAGGAGTACCTGCGGGAAGCGAACCACTCAATACGACGACCTCAGCAGACGCTGATTCTTCCACGAATGCATCAAAAAATGAATCCAATTCTTCCAGTGGTATCGATTTTGAATTTTCGACAAGTTCTGTCGTTGTTTTTGCCGATTCGTCCAGGATCGTCGTACAGACACGAGTCGAAATTCGAGACTTCACCCATCGAACCGGGATATTCATCGCCTGAAAGTCGGCGCAGATCTGTACGCCAGAGACCCCGCCGACGAGACATAATGTTTTCGATTGAACTCCCAGTTGGTGCAATGCGCAACCAACATTCAAGACCTTGCCTGAACCACACCATGCAGACTGCTGGGCGCGGTTCACCTCACCGGGGATGAACCGGTGGAAGGAGAGTATTTGCTGCCATGCGGGAGTCAAACCGGCGGCAAGAATCACGGGTTCGGTCCTTTTATTTTATTAGCCGGGGAGCATTTTTCTGGAAACTTCTGAAAGTTCCGTCTTTTTTGCCTGAGCGGGAATTGCAGGCCCTATTAGAACAATCCGCTGATGCACTTTCACTGGAACCGGGGATCTTCTTGACTCTGTGGTCCATTCACTGTTAGGGTATTACAAGTGGCGGAATCTCTCCAGCCCGCTCCCCTCCGTATCCCACGTATCCGTGGACTTTTCGTGATTGTCTGGTTTCAATTGTATTTTTTGTTTTGTTTCGTTTTCGGTTCAACTTTTCTGTTGAGGATGCCCTGATTCGCGGCAATGATTGACCCGTCTTTCGAAGATTCGTTTCCGCCGTGTGGAGTATTGACCCCTCAATGGACCCGTCCCTGATTGAACTTCCGCGAAAACATCAACCTCGATCGGGTGGTAAAACACATGTGATCTGGTTAATTTGTCGCGACTCACAGATCCGGGCCTGGTGCTGAGACCCTCATGTCCATGAACCGTTTTTGCCAACAATTGAACCGACACCATTCTGAAGTGAAGGATGGACGAATGCACGACTTTCATCGGGCAAAATTTCCATCACACTCGTACTCGATGTACACGCAATCGACGTGCAGTCTTCATTTGAAGACGACAAGCTTCGTATTGGCGTTTCTATTCGCCGCCTGGCTCGGCGAAATGTCCGGGTGGGCGCAACAAAGGCCGCCTGCTGGCACCAAGGACAAAAAATCTGCGGACAACAAAGCCGCGACGCCGCCTGCGGGTGATAAGTTTCAACAGCCCGACCCGGATTGGTTGCCTCCGACTTTTCAGCCGTTGCCAGAACCATTGGCGATCATGAGCCTGGAACAGCCAATTGTCACAAAAGAAGAACTTGCCAAATTAAAGAAAGATTTTTCGGGCAAGTTCACTAAAGCGCTTCGCGACTGTGATTTGAGCGCCAATGGCAAGCAGATTATCGAGGGGGGGATCCGCTTCAAATTGGCGGAAATGACCCTCCAGGAGAAAAAGAAGGATCTTCCTGATTTTCACAAACTTCCAGAACTTCATAAGAATCTGATGCGGGAAATCTCTCCCGGGGGGGGCGTCGGTAACCCGAATGCCAAACCCGCCGATGTCGCGCTGACGGTTCAGTTCGTTAACCAGGAAATCGTGAGACAGATCCCTGAGCTGCTGGTCAACAACTTCTACGTTCGACTGCATGCGGTTTTAATTCTCAGCGAAATGGATTTTCCACCTGCACATGCTCTCCTGCTGCAGGTCATTCAAGCAAAAGACATCCACGACGACCCTGTCAAAGGTCAGCCTGAGGCCATCAAGATTGCTGCAATGCAAGGTCTTGTGCGAATCCTTCGTTTCACGGCGCCCCCTGTGAAAGATCGAAGCGTGATCGCGATGGCAATTGTTGAAGAACTCAAGAAGACCGAGACACACTGGTGGTATCAACTTCGACTGATCGAAGGCCTCCGCCACATGACGGTGGCAATCGATGCTGGAAATAATAAGCCGTTCGTCATCGAAGCGCTGCTGGCCGTCATCAAAGATCCGAAACGATCCTGGCCCGTTCGAGCGAAGGCCTGTTATGCTCTGGGACGAGTTCCAATTCCGTCAGCCGTCAATCCGGCAGACGTCGTGACGGCAATTGCTGACTGTGCGTTGCAACTTTCGAATGCGGCTCAGGCCCGGCCGAACAATCCGATCTGGAAGAACTGCTTCTGGGACCTCTATCTTGCTTTCAAACCGGACGGAAGCAAAGAAAAAGACGGCAAAGACAAAGACCTGGATGCTGAGAAAAAGATTCCCGGTGGCCTGCTGGCCCGCTTCAAACCCGCTGCCCAGCCTGCCTATGAAGTCATCGTCCCGATCTGTTCCGGCGTCATCCAGGGTAAAGCCCCAGATCCCGGTGACGTAATGAAACTGAGTGCATTCGTGAAAGGGCGGCTCGGTCAAGCAGCGGGCGGCGCGATACCCAAAGAGGACGAACCAAAAACCGGAGATGTTCCGAAAAATAACACGGTCAACAAAGTTCAGAATCCGCAGCTTAACGGTAATGGCTCAAGTCAGCCCGTATCGCTTCCACGCCCCTGAGTGAGTGAGTGTGTGTGTGTGTGTGTGAGTGTGTGAAGTGAATCTGGTCGTGATCGATGCCTCGAGCAGTCATTTCTTTTGAAATTCGATGCGTCTGCACCAGTTACGAGTCGTGCGAGTCGATCATTCGGCTGTCCTGGTCAAGTCTTCTTCATTCTAAATCGACCCGCAACGTCTGGCGATCGGTCGCGGACAATCTCTCACTTCCTCCATCGCTTGATCTGCTTCAAAAAACCTGCGGGGTTGCGTTGTCGGGTCTGGTAGTCTCTTAAGTACTGAGCGTAGCCTGGGTCAACCGGACGGGATTCACCGTCGCGATGGGCATACACAGTCATCCCCTCAAATGGCAACGGCTCGACCGTATCCCCATAAACCGTATTCAAATCGGCGTCTTTGTCCCAACCGACACTATAAAGAACAAAATCGCGAACCCAACCATCCTGGATCGGGGTCGTCGGTTCGGCAAACGCCAGGCGGATCTCGTCCCCCGATCCCGTGACAACCAGATGATCGTCGCGTGCGGTCAAGAGCGGCAAGACGTCACCATATCTGGTGAAATATCCTGACATCGCGGGCCACGCATCCCCGGGTACCAGATCGTGATAGTCAAACTGATCCGGTCCATTTCCAGAAGGGGGCCACGAGCGTTGTGACACACCGCCGCGATCAACCAGCTCGGCGCGAACGAGCGTCAATTCCGTTTGCACAAAGTCGACCGGTGGCTCGTCGATGGTAAAGAAGACCTTGTCCCAGAAGAGTTCCATCGTTGAAACGATTCTCAAACGGTGATCGTTGCTTGAAAACAGATCCGAGACATCGACCGCAATCGTCTTTGTTTTGCCACCAGGAAAACCCATGAACGCGCGAACCTCACGCCACTCGCCACTCGCATCGGGAGCATACAACGCCGGTGGTCGTGGTGTCGGCAAATCCGGATTCTGTGAATGCTGAACACTCAGTGACGTGCTTCCAGGGTACATCCAACCGGTCAGAAACAAGGTCACATTTTTTGCGTCTGGAAAATCGCCAAGATCAAGCTCCAGAAAATGTTCTTCGGTCAAACCCTGAGCCAGTCGCCGTTCGAATGTTTTCGTGTAAATATTGTCCCTGGTCACTACTTGATCCAGCACGTTCCGGCCATAAGTGTCTCGCGCACTGACCGGGCGTCGGGGATTTTGAACTGTATGGATCTTGGGTTCGGCGAGTGTTGGGGGACCAACCTTCTCGTTCGTGAAAATCTCGGTCCCTGCCGGATGGTCGATCGCAAAGAGTTTGAACTGATCAAAATATTCTGCCTCCCAAAGCTCGGCTGTCACTCGGAGCGCATATTCGTTGTCTAAGGCTTTTAATTTGTCACCATCGATCTTGATGTATTCCCACTCTCTCCACGGAGCGATGACATTTTCGGCGAATTTCAGACCCAGAGGTGCGTTCCACAACAGATCCGTCACAAACTCAAATCGTTCGCCATTCCACGTGTAGAGATAGGGACACGAACCAACTAATTTCTGCTCAATACATACGGCCTCGTCGAGCTTGGGGTTAATCAGATTCATCGGAATCCCATTCGTCCACAAGACCCGAACAATTTCAGCACGTTGATTCGCGCCAAGGCCGAAGTGCGAAACAGGATCGGTAACCACCTTCGCCTGATATTTCTGTTGCGATTTTAATTCGACTTTCCCACCGATATTCAGATGGTTCGTTCGTTTGTCTGAGTTCTGTTCACCCGGCCGAACCTGATCGGCAACGAGCTTCACCTCGATCCATCCATGGTTGGGATTGTCAGACTCACAACATTGGCTCGATAGAAAAGCGATGCCGTTCGGGTCAATCGTCACGAGATCCAGATCACCGTCGCGATCAACATCATTTACAATCAGTGACTTTACGCCCTTGAGCCAATCGGCCTCAGCTCCTGGCACGGGTGCAAACCCACCATTCCCGTCGTTTCGAAAAATTGCGGCCCCTCGGCTATCCAAGACAATCACGTCTGTGGTGCCGTCGTTGTCGAAATCCCCAACGTTTAATGATGGAGCGGCGGTCGCTGGAATCTTGCTCACTTGCCGGAGTGACACTAATCCGCCTGGCGTCCGATTCGTGGAAATGACGTTCACTCCGTTGGGGCCGGCAGCGGCGATGTCCCACGACAAGTCACCGTCGAAATCGTTGATTCGCAGCGAAGTTGCTCCTTGAACCTCATGAAACTCTTCAAGGCTCCGATAACGAAGTCGGCCATGCCTGACGTTTTCCAGCCAGCCAGATCCTCGTGTCGTTGCGACAAACAGATCGATATCGGCGTCCTGGTCCCAATCGACAATGGCCAATGCCGTCACGGTGACGTCAGCGGGTGACAAGATTGACCGAGATGTCGTTTCATCAAATGTCAGGTTTCCTCGGTTCGAGAAAATCCGCAATCCGCCAGTGGTCGACACGGCAAGGTCAAGATCGCCGTCGTTATCAATGTCTGCAACCGCAACACAGACGACATTACGAACTTCGTCAAACGCTGAACCACCCGACCGAACAACGAATGATCTCGCGTCGGAAGATTTGTTCTGTTTTGTGTTTTCAAGCAGCTTCAGACCTGACGGCCCAAAAAGAAGGACATCCGGATCAGCAGTGTGACTCAGACTGCGAACAGAATATTCGTGTTTCAGCGCATCGGCAGGCTGTAAATCGGTGGGGATTTTCTTCAGTTCTTGATCGACGTCGTCATCGAAATCACAGGCCAGAAACCCTGAGTACGTACCTCCCGTGGGCGATTGAGCCAGTACTGTCCAGGGTTGAGACTCTTGTCCCCGTTCCCAGGCGATCATTTGATCATCCTGAAGTACAAGCACATCGGAACGTCCATTCAAATCGAAATCGACGACAGAAACGTCGCGACACCCGACCGCACGTGGCCAGACTGCTGTCTCGGCGGGCGGAAGAAAATGGACCGGGTTTGAACTGGGGGATGCCGGTTTGGGCAGGTCAGCCTGCGCCTGAAATTCTTCGCCAAAATCCGGCAACACATACTCCAGCGAATCGAGTATCACAAATCGCTTGTCACGTGCTGCCTCAGAGACAATCAGATTCCGGGTGGTCATCATCGAACGTTGAGCGACCTGCCAGTTTCCGTCCTTTGCTGCATCCAACGCTTTCTGGATGATCTCATTGAGATCGACCCTCGTATTGATCTTGATCGTTTCAAAGAAGGGTGAAATGGTTTCTCTAACACTGGTCAGCGTTTCAACGAACTTGGGATCACGACGCTGAGCCAATAACAAAAGCCAATCCTTGATGACAAACAGATTGTTCGCTTCCTTCTGGAAGACGGTCCGAAGTGCATTGAATCCTTCGTCACTTGTTTGATCGGTTGACGTCGCCTGCAACAGGGCGAACAGGTCGTATGCAGCACCGACAGAATTGGGGTTAAGCTTGATCGCTTCGCGCAAATCTTTCAGCGCTTCGTCCGTCTGCTCCTGCTTTGAAGCCACGCGCGAGGCAATGATCCACGGAATGAACGACTTTGGTTCCGTTGCTTTTGCTGATTCAATCGCTTCGTTGACCTTCGCCGCCGCTTTGGCAAACCGCTGTTGATCACGATTCCTGTCGATACTCTCGAAATCCAGTTGTCGACAAATGGCCAGATTTCGAGGACCGAACGGGTCGGCGGGAACCAGGCGCACAACTTCGGTCAGCGCCGCATCCGCCGCAGCGAATTCGTGATTCTCAAGATGGCCCAGTGCCTGGTTCCGCAACTCGATCAGTTTCAGCGAATCTTCGCGTGATAACCTGGTGATAGTCGGTTGGGGAGGGGTTGGAGGTGGCGGATTTGCCCCCGGACCTTTGTCGAGGATCGGCGCGATGGCGAACCAGAACGCTGTTAGTAATGAGAGGCCGACACCCAGTAAAAGTAATGGCAGCAACCACAGTGTATTGACGTTTTTTTCAGGCTCAGGCGGGGAGGTGTCCATGACGCGATCGCTTGATACAAGAGACGGAAGAAAAGATCGGGTTTCCTCACAGAGTAAGAACTCCTTCGTCAGTATACCACCATTCCCTCGTCACCCCGTCAAAGCCCTGGCGAAGCGGTACGCGTGAATCAATTCTACGGATCTACGGAAAATGAAAAACGCGATCGCACGGCGAATGATTCGCCGTGCGATCGTCATGAGAGATTCATCGGGTTACGCATTACGACAAGTCCACCCGGTGATAATTTTCACTGGTTGAACACGTCGAGGCGATGTCGAACCTAGTACCGAATGATCAGATCAATCATCAGTCGGTTCTGGATAATATCTTTGCGTTCGGTATAGGGGATTTCGTAGGCAGCACCGAGTTCCATACGATCGCTTGGTTTGTATTTCACGCCGTAGGCACCTGTCACGATGTTGTTCCCCGAAACACTCGTCGAACCGAGGTTAAACAGGTCCAGTCCTTCGACGTTGGCGGGAAACTGATTACCGTTGGACATCCAGTGATACCAGTTTGCTTCCGTGAAAATATAGAAGCCGGTGTTTCCCAGCTTTCGGTCCAGGTGATTCGACCAGTATGTACTTTGTGTATACGACGACGTGTTGGCGGGAATTCTCGCTCCGAAGGCGGACAGAACGTGCCAGTTCTCGCCCAGTTGTTGACCTGCGGTTGCGAAGAAGTTGAATTCGCCGTTCCCTTTTCCCTGCAAGGCTTGATGGCTTCCTAAAGGAATCCCGTATGTGAAACCGGTACTGACGATCGTTTGAGTGTCGTAGTTTTTATAGAGGTTGTATTTCAATCCCGCGTTGACGTCGGCAAATCCGTCGCTCAAAAGGGGGTTTTGCGAAAAGAAGAAGCCGTCCTTCGTGGCAATAATCGACAGGTTTTCTGTCAGAGCCGCACGTGCCTGCATGGCAAACAACTGAACCTGTCCACCACCCAGTGAACTCGGGACGGTATGGTTGGCAAATATGAAACGAGCTTCCGTCAATGTCCGAGGGTCTTCAAAATAAACCGGATTCGACATGGGGCTGATGAAGTTTGAAAACCCGTGGTCGCTTGATGCAATCAACCCAAACAGTTTGGGCTGCGTTGCTTCCGTCGAGGCACAGTTCAAACCCGTCGACGAGCAGTTTGTCGTGCCAAACGGGTTGAAACAGGGAGCGGTAATGAGTGGTTCATCCGACATGCCTACCCGAGTTGACGTAAACAACAACACAAAACTGAGCAGTATTTGCCGATGCTTCATCTTCATTGCGACACCTTCCTTGAACTGCTTGTGACTGGGACTTGAATTCGGGATAAACTGGTCCGTTTATCCGAAATTCCGTACGCAACCTATCGGCGTTTTTTTTTCTTCATTTTGATCCGACTGGGATTAGATACTGCCAATGTCGTCAATCACGATGAACGCACCGATCAACGAAACTTTTCCGATTGAGTAAAATCGTAAAGCCCACTGAGCTCACGCTAGGGAGAACAAATCCGCGGCATTTGACGTAATCCAATGACTAAAGCGGACTAATGGATATTTAAGTCTAATATTCGAGGCTCGCTTGCACTGCTACAATCCCCCTGGATCGAACTGAATGTTTCATTTGGGGACTGTTTGCTGTGTTCTCTCGAGCTGTTGAATACTCTTTACGCGCGATGGTGATGTTGACGGAAGTCAAAGATCAGCCATTGACCGTACAAGTGATGGCAGAGAGAGGTCAAATTCCAGCCCCGTATTTATCTAAACTCTTGCAGGGCTTGGCACGAGCGGGACTGATCACGTCACAACGGGGGACCGGCGGCGGATACGTTCTGGCGCGCAGTTCGGCAGAAATCTCACTTGCCGACATCGTCAAGGTGATGGAACCGCTGCAGCGCCTGTCAAAACAGCAATCGGGAACCCCTGCTGACAAAAGTCCCTTTCTCATCGAAAAGAAGTTGGATCAGGCCCTGTCACAGGTCAAAATGGTATTTGAAAAGATCTCACTCGAAGATCTTCACAAAGAAAGCAATGGCGGGATCCCATTGTGCCACCCCGAGCCACTCGTCAACCTCAGGTTTTCTGACGATAAGCGCCGGCAGAGCTCGTAGTTCCAGTTTTATCCAACTTTTCGGCGGTCCGACTTTGCTCTGCCAAGCATTGTTGATTAGCATATTCTGGCGATGGAACGCGGCTTGAGTAATGGCCGAGGGGGTGGCCTGAGCATTCTCTTGATTTCTGGCAGGGATGCGGGTGGACTTGATGTCTGTAGATGGTCAACAGTTTGAAACCGAATTGGCTGAGTTGCGTAACCGCGTCAATGCGCGGTTAGCCAACTACATGCAACATTTGGAAGACTGCCCAACCCAATTACGCGAATCGATGGCTTATAGCCTGCTCGCCGGAGGAAAACGGCTGAGGCCAATCCTGGTCCTGCTTGCGAGTGAAACCTGCGGCGGATCGATCGAAGCGGCTCTACCCGCAGCCTGTGCGATCGAAATGATTCATACGTATTCTTTGATTCATGATGATTTGCCAGCAATGGATAACGACGACTACCGTCGCGGTCGACTGACAAACCACAAGGTTTTTGGCGATGGGATGGCCATTCTTGCCGGCGATGCTCTTCTGACTCTCGCTTTTGAAGTCATCGCGCGCGATACCCAGCCAGGTCCCGTTGCCGCCGCATGTTGCCTTGATCTTGCCGGCGCCTCGGGATGGTGCGGCATGGTGGGTGGCCAGGTTGCTGATCTGGAAGCGGAACAGCGACTTGAACAGCAGAATTCGTCGAAAAAATCAACAAATCCGGAATTTCCGTCAGAGACTGCCCAAAACCTTTCCCAGCTGGAAGCCATCCATCGGCGTAAGACGGGCAGACTGCTATGCTCGGCGGTTACACTCGGTGCCAGGGTTGCTCAAGCAGATGCCGATTCGATCAATCGACTGCAAGAATACGGATTACGTGTTGGCTTAGCCTTTCAAATTGCGGATGATTTATTAGACGTGACTGGCGATGCAGCAAAACTTGGAAAAAAAGTTGGTAAAGATGCGTCACTCGGCAAAATGACCTATCCAGGCCTGTTGGGTATCGATGCAAGTCGTCAAAAAGCTGATCACTTGATCCGTGAGGCGTGCGATTTGCTGGAACCCTTTGGAAAACGAGCTGACTCACTGGTCGCGTTGGCAAAATTTGTCACCAGACGAGATCATTAAAAAGCAAAACAAAAATTACGAATTCAGGCGGGCACCTGCTTTCGCAGAAACAACGGACGAGCATCGTAATTGGAGTCGACAATGAAGTTTGAACTGCTACCGGAAATTCACTCACCCCTCGATCTCCGCGGCCTGAACGATCAACAATTGGTTCAATTGTCCGAAGAGATTCGTGAGGCGCTGTGCAATCTGGTGCAGGAACGGTCTGCTCATTTTGCCAGCAACCTCGGTGTTGTTGAACTCTGTCTCGCACTGCATCTCGTCTACGATTTCTCGAAAGACCGACTGATCTGGGATACCGGCCATCAAATTTATCCCCACAAACTGATTACGGGCCGGTTCTCGCAATTCTCCACGATTCGGACCAAGGGGGGCCTGATGGGTTTCCCAAACCCGAACGAGAGTCCTTACGACTTGTTCATGACCGGTCACGCCGGGGCCAGCGTATCGACTGTCCTCGGGATGAAAGCGGCAGACGATTTACTGGGCGAATCCTACCGTAAATCCGTGGCGGTCATCGGTGACGGGGCACTCCCTTCCGGCGTCGTCTTCGAAGCCATGAATAACGCCGCAGAACTGAAAAGCGACTTGCTGGTCATTCTGAACGACAACGAAATGGGAATCTGCCCTCGCGTTGGCGGGCTGGCCCAATATCTCGACAAAGCCCGAACGGCCGACTTCTACAACGGACTGAAACGGGACGTCAGCTGGCTGCTGAATAAGGTCCCCGTGGTCGGCAAGCAATCGGCCGAGGCGATCGCTCAGTTCAAAACCGCTCTCAAAGGCTTTCTGCACGGAGGAATGCTGTTCGAAGAGATGGGCTTCCGATACATCGGCCCGGTCGACGGCCACGATCTGATCGGTCTGCGAAATGCCCTGGAAATGGTCAAGGAAGTCAGTGGCCCCGTCCTGCTGCACGTCTTCACACAAAAGGGACATGGCTTCGAACCAGCATGTGAAGACCCCGTTACCTATCATGCGCCACCTCCGTTCGCACGCAACAAAAAGAACGAAGTCGTCTCGATTAAGAAATCCTCGGCGCGAGCCTATACCAACACCATGAGCGACGCGATTTTCGACGCCATGCAGCGCGACCCCAAAGTTTGCGTGCTGACCGCTGCAATGTGCGAAGGGAATAAGCTCGGACGTGTCCGTAACGAATTTCCCGACCGGTTCTTCGACACGGGGATTTGTGAAGCACACACCGTCGCTTTCGCAGGAGGAATGGCGAAAAGCGGCATGCGACCCATCGTCAATATTTACAGCACGTTCCTGCAGCGAAGTTTTGACCATATCTTCCAGGAAGTGGCACTCCAGAACCTGCCAGTCACCTTCTGCCTCGATCGCGGCGGTCTCGCAGGACCTGATGGTCCGACGCATCACGGGGTCTTCGACAATACCTACATGCGGGTTTTTCCGAACATGACCGTGATGGCCCCCGGCGATGAACTCGATATTGCTCCGATGCTGGATTTCGCTCTGACTCATAACGGCCCGACATCAATCCGCTATCCGAAAGCCAATGTTGAGAGCATCACGCGACCCGAATGTCCTGTCGAACTTGGCAAGGCGGAAGTCTGGCGCTGGGGTGAAGACGGAATGTTCGTCGCCTTCGGTTCTCTCTTTACAGACTGCGTCGCCGCCTCGGAAAGATTGAAAGAAGAGGGGCTGGACGTCGGTGTGATCAATGCCCGGTTTGCCAAACCGATTGACCGCGCCACGATTTTCCGGGCTCTCGAAGAAACCGGGTTTGTGATTACGGCAGAAGAAAATACGATCTGCGGGGGATTCGGCGCGGCAGTTCTCGAAGCAGCCAACGAAGCGGGAATATCGACGTCAAACCTCAAGTGTCTCGGAATCCCCGATCGATTCATCGAACACGGTGAACGGGACGAATTGCTCGCGGATATCGGACTGAACGTCGACGGCTTTGTGGCGACGGCACTTGCCATGGCTGACCGGGGGACGCTGGTTGAATGTGAGAACGACGACTGAGAATCCACGGCGTTTGATTGTCGCCGATGGTCAGGGAAATTGGATCGGACCAGATCTATCAAGACTCGGAAACAAGGATGTATCCCCATGCTCTCAACACGTTGCTGGCCTTGCATCGTTGTGTCTGGCTTCTTGATGCTGGTTCCAGCCCCCATCTTTGCGGCCGATAAGTATAAGCTGGAAGAACCGGTCGACGACGCTCGGGTTTTTGGCGTGGGAACTCGAGTCGAAATCACGGGGAAATTACAGCCGACTCCGAAAGTCGCCCCCTTGTCCCAGACGGCATCCGCTGCGATCTCGTATCGCGAACGGCGATTGCTGGGGCCGGGTGAGGGTGCCGAATCGTTTCGAGCTGTTCGCGAGTACGAAACCGCTGTCGCTGAAATCGACGTCGATGGAAACAAGACCTCGATCCGTCTGCCAGACCCGCTGAAACTGATTGTCGCTCAAGGGCAATCGGAAGGGGTCGAGCTTTACGCACTGGCAGGACTATTGACCGCAAATGAGCTCGATTTAATTCGCTCACCCGCCGACAGCCTGGCGCTGATTTCGCTACTTCCGAACAAGGAAGTCGAAGTAGGCGAACAGTGGACAGTCAACGAATGGTCTTTTCAAATGTTGACAGCACTCGATGCGGTCGTGAAAGGGAAACTCGACTGCACGCTCGAATCCGTGGAAAAGGGAATCGCTCGCATCAAACTCGATGGCAAGCTTGAGGGGGCCGCCGTCGGTTCAACCACTGAAGTCACCATCTCCGGCTTCTACTCCTATCATCTCGACGGAAAATACATCGCGGATACCGACTTCGTCCAAACGGAAACGCGTGCGCTTGGACCAGTCAGTCCTGCTTTGGATATTAAGGCCCGGGTTCGCTTGCTCCGCTCACCCGCGAAAACGTCGGGACGCCTCAGCGACCAGAAGATTATCGATCTGGCAGCGAATGAACCCGCCGAGACCGCAAAGTTTCTGAGATTCGAATCACCGTGGAATATCGGGATTCAACACGGGCGACACTGGCATCTTTATAAGGTCGATGAGACCGTTGCTGTGTTTCGATTGCTCGACGAAGGAAATTTCATCGCGCAATGCGACATGGCATCAATCGCACCCGCCAAACCGGGCGAGCATCTGGCCGAACAGACATTTCTCAGTGATATCCGTCGCTCACTGGGCGAACGATTGAGATCAATGAGCAAAGGCGATGTCGTCCCGTCATCCGATCGAAAATTCATTTTCAAAGTCATGGCAGAAGGTATTGTCGGCGAGCGGCAGATGACCTGGGTTTTCTACCTTGTCGCCGATCCCTCGGGCCGACAAGCTTCGCTGATGTTCGCTGTTGATACCGACCTGGCCGAAACGTTGGCCAAGTATGATCGTGAACTGGTCGACAATTTGAAGTTTGGTCCGGCACCCGCACCCCGAGCCGCAAACAAGTGACGTCATCAGGGCGTTGGGTGAAGGACAGAGGTCAAAGGTGAATACCGATCCACCAGACGTGATTGATGAATCGAAAACGTCGCCGCAGGCGACACAACCCCCTTTGATCCTGCTCCCTGGACTCGGTGGTGATTCGCGCCTGTTCCGACCGCAACGTGCCGTCTTCCCGCAATTGGTTTTGCCCGATTGGATTGAGCCAGAGCCCGATGAACCTCTCGCGGACTACGCCGCCAGGTTTGCCAAAATCCTTGATCCTGGCCGGCCCTGCTTTATCGGTGGAGTCTCGTTTGGCGGTGTTGTCGCTCTGGAGTTGGCCACACATCTGAAAGCGCGCGAATGCTACTTAATGGGAAGCATTCGATCGCCCCGGGAAATACCCCCGCGACTGAAGTTCTTTCGACCCATTTCGAATCTGGTCATGATCCCCAAATGGCTGTCACCCTGGGTCTTGACCTGTGGAGGTCGCTGGTTGACCCCGAAAGTGCGAGGCTCTTTACATCAATTGAACGATGCCGACGATCGCTTCTTACGCTGGGCCGCCAAAGCGATCTTGAAATGGACTCCGTCTGCAGAAGTCGAAAACGTGCGAGTCGTACAGATCCACGGCGACCGCGATCGAGTCTTTCCATATAGCCACAACTATGCTGACAAGACGATCAAAGGTGCGGGGCATCTGGTCTCGCTGACCCATGCTGACGAGGTCAATGATTACCTTCGCGAACGAATGGCATCCGCCCCGAATTTTGACGAATTACATCCGGCCAGATCGCATTGACGACGGGCTGCTTAACGTCGACGGGCCGCGATGCGAATAATCCATACCGGCAGACCTCATCCAATCGTATCTCTCTTCGTAAAGCTCATTTTGACGCTGGATGGACGAAGTCGTCATCCCACCACTTGTCGAAGCACAACCGAAGGTGGATTGCAGAGCGACAAAAATTAATAGCAACAGTAAGAGTCTCATCAGATCACCACGAACTGATTCCCCAAGTTTTGTTCCGACAATTGAAATATCGACTTCGGAATTCCACTACGATATCGAATCGGCTTAAGATCTGTTCAGGCAGGCGAAAAATCGTCGACCTGGACCCACCAAAGCTTACTCATTCGACTTCGTCACCGAAGACGAATTGACGTGGGATAAGCGGTTGTGCCGGTTTAATAGCAACCCGGATGGTATCTCGATCCACTGAACCGTCTTGACTGGCGTTTGCTTCTTTCAATCGTGTTGGTGGGAATGACACGACCTTCCGTCCGCTTGTTTTCTGCCGCTCCCTTGCATCCTGAATCATGGCATGCAAGTCGTAGTTGAACTGAATTGCCAAGGCTTCACGCGCCTGTCGCACTTCAGCAACGATCGTGTCAATGGGCGGCATGGTTTACTCCTTAAGCAGTTCTTCGGGTGTGCAAATAACCGGCGGTTGATAGCCGAAGCCGCGACAGACCTCATCAATATTAAAACGAAGTTCAGCGTTCGCAATGTGTGTGCAATTCCACGTCATTAAATACTGCATGCCGTTGACTGTCGCAATGGCGATATGGAGCGAGTCGGCCGCTGCCTTGGGCGGCAGCGGAACTCGTTTCATAAGTTCGGCAGCGAGCGGTTGAACACCGTCACTCGGATCAAGCAACGGTATGTCTGCCAAAACTTCCAATCGGCGTCTTGCGGCATCTGGGTCACCAGCACTTGCCTCATCGATCACGAATTGTGAAACGAATACGTCGAAGTCCTGCCGTCGGGATTCCCACCATTCACGAGTTATTTGTTGATGACCGGCCATGATCAGATCACGGCTTGGCCATGCGGTCAAATAACTCGGGACCGTTGTTTCCAGATACACTCTTGGCTTCATTACAAATCACACATTGCAGCATCTCACCGGATCACAGAATGACATCGAAACCGACGAACGGTCAGTATAGACAAATCGTCGAAGACTACCAATTAAGACTTTCACCGCGTCGCGACGGAGCGCGCCGGACACGTCAATCCGCAAGTAATTGACGTCCTTAAAACATTCGCCTTCCCGAATCACTCGACAGCAATTAACCGTTTCGAGACGATTTTGAACTCGACCTATGAATGAGTTTGTGACACAGTCATAAACTCACAAGGAATCGATCGTTGTGACGAACGAATAAAATCCGATTCGACATTGCGGAGAATGACGTCAGGATGGCAATTCAACGAGTCTGGCCCGGCCGCTCAGCTCCTCTTGGAGCGACCTGGGATGGCAAAGGAGTCAATTTTGCCGTGTTCTCTGAACACGCCACGCAGGTTGACCTTTGTCTGTTCGATTCTCCGCTTGCCACAAAGGAAACCGATCGCATCCCACTCCCCGATCTGACAGACCATGTCTGGAATGGTTATCTTCCTGATGTGAAGCCAGGTCAGCTTTATGGATTTCGAGCACATGGTCCGTATGAGCCGCAACGGGGATTACGGTTTAATGCCAACAAAGTTCTGCTCGACCCCTACGCCAAAGGGATCGGACGTGATCTGACCTGGACCGATGCCGCATTCGGTTATCGCGTTGGTGACCCGGCCGGCGATCTCAGTTTTGACGAGCGAGACAACGCCGCGACTGCTCCCCTGGCCGCCGTCATCAATCCCGCGTTTCCCTGGATGGGTGATAAACCGCTCCGCACTCCGTGGCATAAAACGTTGATTTACGAAATGCACGTGAAAGGCTTTTCGTACAAAAGCCCGTGGGTGCCGCGCGAAAGCCGGGGAAAGTATGCCGGAGTTTCCTGCGAAGGTTCTCTACGGCATTTGCGCGATCTGGGTGTCACCGCCGTCGAATTGATGCCCGTTCATCATCACGTTGACGAACGATCGCTCGTCGAACGAGGACTCTCCAACTACTGGGGCTACAACACACTGGCCTTTCTGGCACCCGATCTTCGGTTTGGCTCGTCCCGTGATCCTCAACGAACTGTCAACGAATTCAAACGGATGGTTCGACGATTACACCGTAATGGTTTCGAGGTGATCCTCGACGTTGTCTATAACCACACTTGCGAAGGAAACCAGTACGGACCGACAATCTCGCTGAAGGGTCTGGACAATACGTCGTACTATCGAGTCGCCGATCAACCGCGATATTACAAGGACTACACGGGATGCGGTAACACCCTGAATATGCAATCCCCTCGCGTGCTGCAATTGATCATGGACAGCCTGCGCTATTGGGTTCAAGAGATGCACGTTGACGGGTTCCGGTTCGATCTGGCCGCCGCACTTGCTCGTGAGCTGCACGATGTCGACAAGCTCGGTGCCTTCTTCGACATCATTCATCAAGACCCAATTCTGTCACAGGTCAAGCTGATCGCCGAACCCTGGGATGTCGGGCCCGGCGGTTATCAGGTCGGAAATTTCCCCGTCTTGTGGACGGAATGGAATGGAAAGTATCGCGACTGCGTCCGCAAGTTCTGGCGCGGCGATGGACACACCGCCAGCGAGTTCGCTACCCGCTTATGCGGCAGCAGCGATCTTTACGAAGGGACCGGTCGAAGGCCCTATGCCAGCATCAACTTCGTGACGTCGCACGACGGATTCTCGTTGAATGACCTCGTCAGCTACAACCATAAGCACAACGAAGCGAACGGCGAAAACAACGGCGACGGAGACAATCATAACATCAGCTGGAACTGCGGCGCTGAAGGGAAAACAGAAGACCTGTCGGTCATAGAACGACGAAAACGCCAGAAGCAGAATTTCATCGCCACGTTGATGATCTCACAAGGGGTGGCAATGCTCCGCAGTGGCGATGAATTCAGTCAGTCGCAGGATGGGAACAATAACGCCTACTGTCAGGACAATCCGATCAGTTGGCTGCGCTGGAAGTTGACGGACGAAGAACAGGGAATTTTCGAGTTCACCAGAAAAGCGATTGAGCTCTGGAAAAACCAGCCGGTCCTTCAACGTCGCAAGTTTTTCCAGGGCCGGATGATTCGCGGCGAACTGGTTCGGGATGTCCTGTGGTTAACCCCACTGGGCGAACAAATGACCGACTCGGACTGGAACAAGCACTATACCCGCTGTCTCGGAATGCGTCTGGAAGGGCAGATGGATGACGAGATCGACGACAAGGGGCGCCACATCGTTGGTGACACACTGTTAATCCTGTTCAACTCGCACAACGAAACAATCCCCTTCCTGATGCCGCCGCACGCTGAATCCGATTTCTGGCAGCCAGTCCTCGACACCGCCACAGACCGACCATTGAAACGACTGCTGGAAGCGCAGCCCTATCCATTACAGGCTCATTCACTCGCCGTTCTAAAATTAAACCGCCCGAAGCCGAAATTACTGGCACGAGCAAGATCGGTGATTCATCGCATTCTGGAAAAGAGCCGGCGTTCAACATAAATCCGGCACAGCCGGTTCGAGCGCGTCGGGCGATCGGTTGAGAACAGGATGACCCTCTTGCATCACGTCGCGACAGCTTTCCAATCAACGCGCAAACGGTCAACCTATTCTCAACCCATCGTCCGACGCGCACGAAAAGGGGGGTCGGGTGTTCAAATTTCAAAATTGGCATGAAAACTGTCACAAACATGCCCAGGGCTGAGCGACGCGGCGACAGCCGCAAAGCGCTACCCTGGGTCCGAGTGCGCTGGAATTTCCAGCCCTGCTAAGGGCGACACAAACGGTCTCATCAGCAGAAAAGCTGGAATAACCGACTTGCATCACAGAGCGGCGGCTTCCAGCCGCAGAGGGAATTGCAGAATCGAGAGACGGCGGCTGTAAGCCTCGCTTTCATTGACACAGAAAGTGGGTACCACGGTTTTACCGTCTTCGGTAAGGCCGTGCTCTTCCGACACCTTATCGCACAATGAAGACACGGCCTTGTCGAAGCCTCCAGAGTGGCTTCGCCTCAGACCAAAGTAGCCATCATCGCTCCGCGTGATGAGCATTGTTCGAGAACCTGCCAAATTACAATCCGCACGTTCTCAAATCAGAAATTTAAACGGAATATCTGCCAAGATGCTGAGGCAACGCTTGAATCGTTTTCGACGCATGCTCATCACGCGGAGCGATGATGGCTACTTTGGATGAAATCCTGAAACTTGACTCTTTGAGTCAAGTTTCAGGCCCGAAGAAGTCCAAAGCCGTGGCACTCCGAGTTTTGAACGTTAATCTGTTCATAGCGCGCAACAGTATTAAGTTACGCCGGTGTGGTCGTCTCTTCAGGCAGTCTTGTCACTCCCAACCAACGCGTAAACGGTCAACCTATTCTCAACCCGTCGTCGAACGCGCACAAACTGGCTGTGCCAGGCCAGTGGCATCTCATGATCAATTCCCGTATTTTCTCATCGGGCAAATTCTTCACGCGGTGACTCACCAGATACAACCGCAGGAGTTATCGAAATGGATTTCGAGTCATTGTTAGTCGAGCCGACACTCGAAGCGGCCGGTGCGTGGAACCGTATGTCTCTAGACGCTCTGGTCTGGATGGCCGGTTCGTTTTCCAAGGTTTTGCCGTTATTCGTACTTGTCTTGATCGTCACATCGATCTTCCGCCGCTGGCTTGCGCCGTCAGCACGGCATGCGTTGTGGTCACTGGTCCTGATCCGTTTGATGCTCCCCGCCAGCATCGCAAGCCCCGTCAGCCTTCAGCACGTCTTTTCGCTCGCGAATGTCTCGAAACTGACGAACCAGAAATCATTGCCGGACTGGCTGATGTTTGTCAGCGGTCAGACGGAATCGAAAAACGCCAGCCCACTGATGTCCGAGAACGACACTGCTGCTTCACCGAAACCATCGCTGCTTCGACGACTTAGTCCCGGTCTGAATGTCTCGATGAAGATCCTGCTCGTCACAGGATCAACACTGATGGCGATCGCTACGGTCTTTGCATTCTGGCAAGCTGTTGGCTGGGCGAGATACAGCTGTCAATGTACCGACCCGAAGAGTTGCGACCAGTTGAGCGAGGCACAACGGAACTTTGGAATTGGAACAACGATCCGGTTGAGATCGGCCCTGCAAATCCGATCGGCAGCCACATTCGACTGGCTTTGGCCGATCATTCTTGTGCCGGAAAACATGGACACGCTGCCCGAGACGCAGCGAACGCATCTGATCTGGCATGAAATGGCAAGAATCAAACGATATGACTCGGCCAAAAGTCTCTTATTCAGCGTCGTCCGTATTCTCCACTGGTGGAACCCGATCTTCTGGTGGACCCAATGGCAATGGAAGCTGGAACGAGAACTCGCCTGCGACCGGCTTGTAGTTCAACGACTGGGCGAACAGCAGGCGGAAGAATACCGCCAGACATTGACGCATTACCTGGAGAATCCTTCAAAGCATCCCAAGCCGATCATCGACCCGCCCGGATTTGTGTCGTTCTACGATTCAAACAAGACTCTCGGTCGAAGAATTCAGGGGCTGTCGCACGACAGCGGACCTGATAACCGCTTCAATTCCTGTTTCGCCTGGTGCACGCTGCTGATTCTTGGTGTCACCGGTTTGACCGACGCCGCACGAGTTCCGTTGCAGCAGAGCCCGATCGAATTGCCACCCGGAACGACGTGGCATGATTCACAGGCGCACGAAATATCATCGAAAGAGCTGGATACTCGCACATACGACGTCAGTCAGTGTCTCAATCGGTTGCGAGAATCGGAATTTGATTCGGTCTCGGAATGCTATTATCCGCTGGAATGGATGATGGACCAGGTGTCGCAAGAATTAACGATGGCGATCAATGGAATTCTCCATTCTGCCGACTGGCGTCTTTCATCGGGACCGGCGAATCAATCCTTGGGGGGTTCGAATTGCCAGATCGTCGACCAGACAATGATTGTTCGAGCGACCGCCAGTCAACACGATCAGATTGCCCGCATGATCTCGCATTACGTTGTCGATGGCCGACGTCAAATCACCGTCGAAATTCGTACGATCAGGACTTCAATCGAACTGAGCCAACTATTTCCGCAAGCACGTGGCCAGATCTTTAACTCCACATCGATTTCTAATCCGTTTGTCTCCTTCGGCTCTAACCTGTCCGACACCCCCTCAACCAAGGCATCGAGTCAATCACTTCAGACCCCATTACCCGTTTTTATTACGACTCTTTCTCCCGACACGGCAACTTATTGTTTGAATCAGGCCCAGGGAGATCAACGTGCCAACGTTCTGTTCGCACCGAAAGTGACGAGCTTCGACGGAATATCCGCAATGATTTCTGATGAAAGAAGCCGACCTTTCGCCACCGGCTTTGTGAGTGCGGGTTCCGGTCTGGAACCGAAAGCCACAACAGGTCACGACGGTTTCCAGTTACAGACAACCGCACAGGCCGTTGCAGACAAGGTTCACCTCAATGTTGCCTTCAAGCTTTCAAACATTCTTAACGTGCGAACTCGACAATTCCGATCCGAATCGGGTGAGTATCAACTTCAAATACCGGAACAGCAGGAATCGGTATTCCAGTCAAACGTCATTCTGAACGACGGTCACACCCTGGTGCTGGTCCCGCTCGAACGCGACAGCCAGGGGCTGTTGACGTTATTATTGATCACTCCAAGAATTCTCGGCGAATGAGCGGCGGAGTCTTTTTGCTCGATTTCAAATCAATCAGCCTCGATTCGTATTTCTTTCATTGCAACAAACATTCAGTCAAGCGCAGCATTGTGGCTTGCAACCCTTTCTGTTATCTGTATTATTATTTTTGTTATCCATATTTCAATGACGGCTTTTTGGGGGGCGTCGCGAATGATTTTTAAAGACTGAGCGACTGCTTCCCTAAAAGTGCCAGCGAGGCTTTGCCTCAGACCAAAGTAGCCATCATCGCTCCACGTGATGAGCATCGTTCGAAAACCTGACAAATTCCGCGCCGCATATTTTCAATAAAAGTATTCAAACGAAGTCTTTGCTCCGATGCGTCGGCAACGCTTGAACCGTTTCTGACAAATGCTCATCACGCGGAGCGATGATGGCTTCTTTGGAAGATGTCCGGAAACTTGAAGAAGTCCGATGCGCTGTCGCATCATTAACTCACCTCATGCCAACCGCAGTAAAAACGCATCACCTCGACCAATCGACCCGGGTCACTAACGAAAGTCACTTAACGAATCACAGGAATCAGAAATGGCCAATTCTGACAGCAATATGCGATTTTTCGTGCGGATTCGTGGAAAAGTTCACGGACCGTATTCCGTTAAACAACTGAGCGCGCTGCGCAGTCAAGGACGGTTCGGTGAAACTGACGAAGTCTCGCTGGATGGAAACACCTGGGAACCTGGTTCAACGCTCGAACAACTCTTCACCTCATTACAAAAGCCGTCTCAGTCGAAGTCCAGGGAAATGAACGCAGAACCGGTCTCGGTACCTGCAGCCAGCACACCGAAAACATCCACGCCAGCCCCCCGGGATGCCAGCGCGGTCTGGCATTACAGCGTCAACGACGAGCAACTCGGCCCGGTGTCGTTAAGCGAGCTCCGACAAATGCTCGACCTGGGTCGACTGACACTTCGTGATCTGGTGTGGCGACAAGGGATGTCAGAATGGTGTACCGCATCCGACATCAAAGAGCTTAATCCCGTTCCGGCGGAACTCGCAGAACTGGCGGACATTGTCGACAATGACGAACCAAAACGCCGAACAAAATCCAAGTCGATCAAAAAAGTTTCTGCTGATGACGAGACCGAGACGAACGAGCCATTAGCGCCTCATTTCTTCGATCAATTTCTCAGTCTTCTGCGTGAAGGGATCAGCGAAAACTTCCTTGCCTCGGAAGGAAAAGGTGCTGTCGAATTAGGACGGTGGGCCATTTATCTGTCGATCCTGGTCAACCTGGCAATCGCGTTATACGCAGCTATCGGGTTGAAAAGTCCAGAAATCGCCCTGGGGGGAATCGGATTCGTCGCCGTCGCATTGATGCTGCAGTATAGCGCCATCAAGTCGTGTGGAGCGATCAGTCAATTGTTGCGAGCCAAAACCCTGCGGATGTCTTCGACGGCATTTTTCGATTCGCTGGTGATCATGCTGTTGATCGGAGGAATCGTCGCACTCGTCGAGTTTTCCATCTATGCCTATCAATTCAAACAAACCCCGATGTACATCGTTGGGTTCGGACTATTTATGCTCTGTGAGTATCTTGCCTTGATACTTCTTCACCCTCAGGCGATCGGCATCACGATTTCCCCCAGGGCCAGTACCGGAGAAGAAGCGATCGCAATTTTGACATTCTTCATGATGTTGCCACTCCGCTTCGTCGCAGCGGTGTTTGCTTTCGGTTCAGTCATCTCAACCATCGGCAGCATCGCGGCACTCGTCATGTTGCTGTTCGCCAATACAAAAAGCGAAGACGACATTGCCGGTGCTGGCGGGATCGCTGCCGGTTCAATGGCCTCGCTGCTTGTCAGTGCGGCGTTTCCCTTCGGCATGTATGTCTATTTCGTCTTTGCCTACCTGATCATCGACGTCGTTCGTTCGATCCTCGTCATCCCCGACAAACTCGACCAGTTGTCACGAACAAGTTTCAATAGCCAGAATCAAGCAGGCGAGTAACAAAATCAGGCGCAGTATTCGAGTTCCAAGTCGATCTCTGGTTTAACGTGCGTCGCATAGGTCTCGATGTCAGCATTCGCCCGATGGAACAAACCCGCAGTGGATCTATATAGACCCGCCCCACCCCCCCTGCGGGGGTGGTTATCGGGCCTTTGCCCTACGGATTTGCATGCAATCAGATCGATGAACGATTTGTTTGTGCTGGCGAAAGGAAACCTTAAACACCCCCGTAGAGAGGGGGCCGTTTGAATCGTGATTTTTTTGACGAAAAGTCATTCACGACGTTGCCGGAAATACAAAGTTTTATTTCCGATTTCTTCATGGATCTTCGGCACTTAATGAGTCTGATTTTAGCGAGGCTAGCCAGGGCGAAGGCACGTTAAACACCGCCGCAAGGGGGGGGTGAGGTTTCGACTGGCTTCCACTTGCGAAACGACATCAAATGTCGTGATATTGAAAGCCGCTCCTGAACATCCGGAACGCGCTCGCTGAAAGTAAGGATTTGGGTATGAACAGAGATCCCGTAAACCTCAATGCTCAATTGGCCGCTTCGCGGATTGTCTTTGGCGTGTTTGGATTCGCGTTTGCCGGAATCGGAATCACGTTGCTGGGATTTCTCTGGTTAACCCCCTTTAACGAGTTTGGTTCCCCGCCTCTTTTTTTCCGCATCTTCGGCTCGTTCATCGCTCTCGTTTTCGTCGCGACGGGTGGAACAACATTCGTCGCAGCGATCCTCGGCCAGCGCCTGCAACGTCCCGGCACCGATTTCGATCAATTCAACCAGACAAAAGGGGAATCGCCACCCGACGGTCCCGCGATTCCTTCGTCGCCGCTCAATTATTGCTGTTCCAACTGTGGAGCGAAGCTGACGAACCAGGCCGACGTCTCGCCGCTGGGTGACGTCAAATGCTCGTTCTGCCACCAATGGTTTAATATCCATCGTCCGACATCCGGAACATAAACCGGCACAGCCGGTTTATGCGCGTCGAAGGACGGGAATAAAATAGGGTAACCGTTCGCGCGTTGCCGTCACAGACGTCTAGTTTTTTCACCGCCTGATGTAGGGCAAAGGCCCGTTAACCACCCCCGCAGGGGGCGTGGGGTTGCGTTTGGGTTGCTCTGTTTTCCTGACAACAATTCGTTTGCGGCGTTGCTGCGAGCAGGAAATATTTTTTTTCTGTGTTCTTCGTGTAAGATTTCTGTTCGGCCCGAGTTATTCATTTCAGAACGAATCGATTTTTCCCATCGCACCTGGGCCGAAACGTCAGGCTGGTCGATTAACCACATTCGCAAAAATCCACCATCACGGAAGGTGACGATGTACGAGCAGCCGCGAACACGTCCGAGCCTGCTGGTCCGTCTGAAAGGCGAACGTGATGAGCGGGCGTGGGCTGAGTTTTCGCGGATCTACGAACCACTTGTGCTGCGGCTCATGCATCGACGTGGTTTACAGGAATGCGATGCTCGCGATGCGACTCAACAGGTTTTGATCCGTATCAGTGGTGCCATTGAACGCTATCAGAATGACGGGGCCGATGCGTCCTTTCGGCGATGGCTGTTTCGCGTCGCTCGAAACGTGGTGGTCACTTTTTTGACTCGACAATCAGGACAGCCGAAAGTGCTGGATCACGATCAGATTGCCAATGTGCTCGATGCCGTCACCGCCGATTGTGCTGAGTCCGAACTGTTCGATGTCGAGTATCGACAGCAGGTGCTTGCCTGGGCGATCGAACAGGTGCGACGGGATTTTAAAGACTCGACCTGGCAGGCCTTTGTTCAGTCGAGCATTCACGGTCGACCGATCGGAGACGTGGCCAGCGAGCTGGGCCTGTCGGTCGGCAGTGTCTATGTCGCCCGCAGCCGGATCGTTGCACGGCTACGAGCCAAAGTCGAAGAGCTGGAGACGGACCAATGAATCCTGGAGTGACCCATTACGATCGCGATTGTCTGCGACGACTGCTGGACGAAACCCTGCCGGAACCACTGGCCAGCGAAGTGGCCGAGCATGTCGCGGACTGTGCCGACTGCCGAGCCGACATGGAATTACTGGCAGGCCAGCCGCAGTGGTGGTCGCAAACCTGCAGTGACGTCAAAGCGATCCTCGCCGAGCCGCAGGCGTACTTGTCCAGTGGCGATGATCTGGCGGGACTATCGTCAGCCGAACGAAAAGCAGGAAACCGGTCCCATGACTTGAGTGATGAATCATTCGCATCAGATTTCGCGGTCGATTTTCTAGAACCCTCCGACAATCCCGCATCGCTGGGTCGATTGGGTGAATACGAGATCGTCGAAGTCATCGGCCGCGGCGGGATGGGGATCGTACTGAAAGGATTTCAAAAGGAACTGAACCGGTACGTTGCTGTAAAAGTCCTGGCGCCGCATCTGTCATTGAGTGCCGCCGCCCGCAGGCGATTCGCAAGGGAAGCTCAGGCCACGGCTGCGATTGTGAACCCGCACGTGATGGCCATTCATGCCGTCGCCGCGAACGCCAAATTACCCTATCTCGTGATGCCCTTCGTGGCGTGCGAATCGCTGCAACAGCGACTCGACCGACAAGGCCCACTCGATGTGAAAGATGTGCTGCGGATCGGACTGCAGGCGGCCAGTGGGCTGGCCGCCGCACATGCTCAGGGTCTTGTCCATCGCGATGTGAAGCCCGCCAACATCCTGCTGGAGACCAGTGTCGAACGGGTGATGTTGACCGACTTCGGTCTCGCCCGGGCCGTCGACGACGCCACGTTGACTCGAACGGGAATTATCGCCGGGACGCCTCAATACATGTCACCCGAACAGGCCAACGGCGACGCGGTCGATCCTCGATCAGACCTGTTCAGCCTCGGCAGCGTGCTGTATGCGATGTGTACGGCTCGCCCCCCGTTTCGGGCCGATTCGACGTTCGGCGTCTTACGCCGTATCCGAGAAACGTCCCCTCGGCCAATCCGTGAGATCAATGCCGATATCCCGGACTGGCTGGAGCGGATCGTGATGAAACTGCTGTCGAAGTCGCCCGACGACCGGATCGCCTCGGCCACGCAGACCGCGACGTTATTGGAGCAATGTCTGGCTCATGTGCAGCAGCCAACAACGGTTCCGCTGCCTGCAGGAGTTCCGCTGCA
>CAIOKO010000070.1 GCA_903858935.1 uncultured Schlesneria sp.
AGACCCAACACCGAATCCTGACGATATGACAATCACGCTTGCCGCAGACGCAAGCCGTGAATGGCGAAAACGCGCCTCGCGGAATCCAAGGCTCCGGTTGGCTCAAATCGACGGATAAACTCAACCTGTGAGACATGCAGGCTAGGGCAAAGGCCCGTTAACCAGCTCCGCAGGGGAGGTGGGGGTTCGCTTTCGATCGCAACTCATTGCGAGACTCCTGCCGATGTCCGCAACGAACCGATCGCATGAAGCACGAAATTCGCTTCTCACTTGTGAGAGATCCCCTTTTTGAGTGGTTTAGCGTCGCTTGCGTTGATGGTGTGGCGGCCTATAATCCATCAGTCTAAATCGCGGTGGAGCCTTGCGCTGTGCTCTGGCTTCGCGGCTTACGCGACAGCGAGCGTCTTGGACAGCGATATCCAGCGAGACCCTTATGCAGGCGTTTTTGAATTTCCGCGACTGGTGCCGCAACGTGTACGTTGCTGTTTCGACCTTGCTGCAAGGCATGTGGGTCACGATGCGGACCATGATCTGGACCTACCGCCGTAAGACATTTACGGAAGTGTACGAATATCCCGAAGTTCCGGTTCCGGTCAAAGCCCGTTACCGTGGTTTCCATCGGTTCGACCTGACAACCTGCATTGGCTGCGAAAAATGTGCAGTCGCCTGTCCGGTTGACTGTATTTATATCGAAAAAGAAAAAAGCCCGGTCGGCAAAGGCTTTCGCGTCAATGGCTTTACGATCGATTATACCAAGTGCATGTTCTGCGCTTTGTGTGTCGAGCCATGCCCCGTCGACTGTATTTTCATGGGTTCAAATCACGATCTCAGTTGCTACAGTCGCGATGGATGCATCGTCGACTATGCCAAACTGCCGTTAGAAGTGAGTTGGGGTCAGGCGACACTGAATCCGACTGCTGTTGCCGAATCGAAAGTGCTGTACGAACCAGTCTGGGTAAAGGGTGAAACAAGCCCGTTCCAGTTTACTGAAACCAAAGAATGATGCCGGGAACTGTCTTTCATTGAGCGACAGTCACCATCTTGCCGTATTGAAAATTAGTGAAGTGGGCCGTTGTGAAACCGAATCTGGATTTGATCTCAAGTTGTTGTGCAGTAACAGCTTAATAACTTGTTCGTCAGGTCTTTTTACACGAAATCCTGCTACTGCGGAGCGGTAGCTCAATCAGGGAGTTTCGATGAGTGCCAAGCTGGCTCCGCGTCAGTACTTTTCGGTTGCCTCGGCAAATCAGACTTTGCCGCTAGTCCGGGCGATCGTCACTGATATTGTCGAGTTGTTTCCTGAAGTCCGAGATCGTGAAGAGCGATTATCGCGAATCACTCGTGGTCGGTCAAAAGACGCACGATCGGATGATCCGTACAGTGAAGAGGTCGAACAAGTTCGGCACGATCTTGAACGGGATGTCGAACGTCTGCAGGGTTACGTCGACGAATTGCTTGAATTAGGTGTCGAATTTAAAGATCCGGTGCTGGGATTGGTCGATTTTCCCGCCAAGCGAAATGGCAAGGAAGTCTGCCTTTGCTGGAAGCTCGGTGAACCCTCCGTCGATTTCTGGCATACCGTTGAAGCCGGGTTTCAAGGTCGAGAAAAGTTGAAAGACGGCGATACCGACGCCAATCCGAAGGAATAAATCAGCCATGACCGAAGTTGTCGGACATTTTCTTGTATTTACGGTCGCTGCAATCGGCTTCCTGATCGCACCTTTGCTGATCGGCAGGCTGGTTCGCCCCCGTTTACCTTCGGCAGAAAAAGATGCCACGTATGAGTGTGGTGAGCCAACCATCGGCTCAAGCTATATCCAGTTCGACCTGCGATTTTATGTGGTCGCTCTGCTGTTCATCATTTTCGACGTGGAAGTCGTGTTCTTCTTTCCCTGGGCAACGGTCTTCGGGACTGCGATGCAACTGGCTGACCCTGGATTATCAAACGAAGCTCGCCGAGTCCTCAGCGAACAATTGCTGACGGTTCCAGCGGGTTCGATTACCGATCAGACCTCTGTCTCCGCCGCAACAGCGTTGCAACTGGGCTGGACGGCGTTCGTCGACGTCGCGGCGTTCTTCGCCGTGCTGCTCGTCGGTTTCGCTTACGTCTGGAAACGTGGCGACCTGGACTGGGTCCGTACAACGGCCGAACGAAAGAGCACAATCGGTGCGACGACGTTGCCACTCTCGCAAGTTTCCCCGAAGAAACCAGCCCCGGTCACCGCGAGTTGAGGTGATTCGCATCACGCGGGAAATCGGCCTGAATACAAACGATTTCGAGTGCATGACGATCGAAAAAGAGACTCGATATTTAATTTAATGACTTTGATCACCAACAAAAACCCGGCCTGACGCTTACGGCGGAATTGCATCAATGAAGATTGAAGAGATTTATCAGCGACTGGTCTCCCGCTTCGGTGATTCCATTCGCGAACTGAAGACGGGGGTCAAAGATCCCTGGATTGAAGTCGCATCGACCGCAATCGCCGATGTTTCTCAGTTTTTGCGAACGGAATCAGATCTGAAGTTTGAAGCTCTGAACGACCTGACCGCTGCCGATTGGCTCGAGACCGACGCAAAAAAGAAGACACCATGCGATCCGCATGTCGAAGTCGTCTATCACCTTTACAGCTATTCGCTGAAGCATACATGTAAGCTGAAGGTCAAGGTTCCACGCTGGAAGGATGGCGTTGCCGGTGAACTTCCTGAGATTCCTTCGGTGGCACATGTCTGGGGAATCGGGGACTGGCACGAACGGGAAGCCTACGATCTTGTCGGCATCCATTTCACCAACCATCCCAATCTGCGGCGAATCCTTTGCCCGGAAGACTGGGAAGGTCATCCGCTGAGAAAAGATTACGAATTCCCCTTGGAATACCACGGCGTTCGCGGCAAATAGGTCGTTCGCAGAAAATCGCTTGAAGAAAATAAAATGAGCCTGACACTCGAAGACCCACGTATCGTTGAATTTGACGTTCGTACCGACGAAATGTTGGTCAACATGGGCCCGCAACACCCAAGTACTCACGGAGTGCTGCGGTTGCTGTTGCGGACCGACGGCGAAATCGTTCACGAAGTGACGCCACATATCGGCTATCTGCATCGCTGTGCCGAAAAGATCGGCGAAAATCTTTCGCCACCACAATGGATTCCGTACACCGACCGCATGGATTACCTCGCGGCGATGAACATGAATCTTGGGTTCAGCCTCGCTGTCGAGAAGCTGATCGGGATGGAAGTTCCTGAAAAGGCGATGACCCTGCGAGTCATCATTGGCGAGTTGAACCGAATCGCCAGCCATCTTGTTGGCATGGGCGCGTACGGTCTCGACCTGGGAACATTCAGCCCGTTTCTCTATGCCTTCCGTGAACGAGAGATCATTCTGGATCTGCTGGAAGAAGTCTGCGGTGCACGGCTGACTTACAGTTACATCACGATCGGTGGCACGACCCATGATCTGCCCGATCAGATCACGATTCCCCCCGGCCTGGCTCAGTTGACGGAGCGTAATCCGAACCTGCAGTTAAGCTGGATCAACGCTCTGCGTATGTTCCTCGACTGGATGGGACCTCGGATCAAGGAATATCACACGCTGCTCACCCGCAACGCGATCTTCGTCCGGCGAACCGCAGGTCTGGGAATCTTGTCGCCTGAAATGGCAATGAGCTACGGCTGTACCGGCCCGGTTCTGCGAGGCAGCGGCGTTGACTACGACCTGCGTCGTGACGGCGAGGCGATCTATACGCGGATGTATGAAGGTTACAACTACAAGATCCCGGTCGCACCATTCTCTGATCCCGCTTTTGGTGGCATCCCACAGGAAGTGAAGTTAGGTGATAACTGGTGCCGCTTCTTCGTCCGCATGATGGAAGTGGCTCAGTCAATCGAGATCATTCGTCAGGCATTGGATCGTTACCCTTCGTCGAAGGGTGAGTACCGTCTGCCATTCAAGATGAACCAGAAACTTCCTGCTGACGAAGTCTATCTCGAAACCGAATGCCCCAAGGGTTCGATGGGCTTTTACATTGTCGGCGACGGCGATGCCGAACCGTTCCGCGTCCGTGCCAAGAGCTCCTGCTTCTGCAACCTGTCGGTCACCGGACCACTTTGCCAGGGCGTTCTGATCGCCGACATCCCCTCGATCGTCGGTTCGCTCGACATCGTGATGGGCGAAATTGACAGGTGACTTTAAATTCTGCAAGTCGTTATATTTCAACAACTTGTGGAATTGAAAAATTTCTGAAAATGCGCCAAATAGGGTGCATTTCATGGAATGCGGTGCATTTACGGTGCATCGCCAAATCGATATCGCAGCATCAACTGACCACCTTTCGAGCTGCGAAGGGTGGTCAGTTTTCTGTTGGCGGTTGGCGCCCGAGTCCATGCGATGAGCAGAAAATTATCCTTCAACCTGGACGACCTTCTCTGACAGTGAACCGTCGAAGTCAATGCGATTCGAGAAAAGGGTGATCGTAAGTTGTAGAATGTGCCAATGCCCTCGATCGAGGGCACAACTCGCTGGCGACTAAGCTGCAACTGTCTATCACCTGAATGACTTGGGGTAAAACGAAGTTGCTTGAGCTATTTCCTTTTCGCCCCTTTCGCTTCTGACTTTGCCAAATCTTGCTTCACACGTTGTTTCACGATTCGCTCGATCAAATTGAGGGGCATTGGTTCTGCCAGCGGAAACTGAAGATTCCCCTTCGGCCCTGCGTACCGAGCGACAGCTTTCTCCAGAGCCTGATCACCAGAAATCGGCGGGTACATTCCAATGTGCTGCTTCCAGGCAGCGAAGTACACCAGGATGCCATGTTGCTTGAATGCGGGCATCTGATAACTGATGACCTCCTTCGCATCGGGCGCTGCGTTGCGGATTGTTTCCCGCACCTTCTGAAGAACGGCACGCACGTCATCGGGAAATTGCGAGATGTAACCGTCGATGTCGGTTGGCTTCATGATAATTCTTCCCGTCGCCGATCTTCCACCGCCGCGTCACAAACTGCCACTCCGCCGACGTCGTCTGGCGGCGAGATCAATAACAAGTTCAGAAGTGGGTTTCACAGCGAGGACTTCGTCCGCAACCCATCAGGGGGTGAGGTTGGGGTCGAGCAATATTTTTGTGCCTGATGGATGCCGCTGCGGTCGAAACCCGGGCCGCCACGGTTTTGGAGTCTGCGACAAGGCCGCGCCTTCAAGTTGCGACAACGCATTTAAAGAGCACGGCCTAATCGAAGCCGGTAAAACCGTGGCACCCCCATCGTAACGTTTTGTTCCCAATTCATTTCCACGGCAGCAACACAAACATCCCATCTTCAGTTTGTTTCATCACGTCATACTTGCCCTCACAATGGAAAATCTTCGCGCCACACAAAGAACTCAAACGTTATTAGTACGGATAACAGATTCATTCAAGGGTTTCGATCTTGAGCTTGCCGGTTGCCTTGCCGGTCGTCTTGTCATGTTCTGGTTCAATCGGAAGAAGAATGCCGTGGAACTCCAAATCTGAATATTCCTTTTTGAGCAACGCTTTGAGCCGTTTCATCTGTTGGAAGTGAACCGCCTTCTCTTTTGAGGTCCCGTTATCTTCTTTGGTCAGTAAACCGAACTTTCGATACGCACCACAATCACGATGATCCATCACGACAACTTTCGTGATCGAATGCAGGGCAACCGAAATGGCGACGTGTTCGAGGAATGTCTGCTCCCAATGAGGCTTACGGTCAGCACCAAAATCGACCACGGGGGCGAGGCCAGCACCGGCAAGACAAACGTGGTCGTAGAGTTTGTGGAATTTTGGCTCCATTCGTGAATGGATCACATCGGGATAACGCAAGTCGATGCAGGTCAGAAGGAGCAGCGTCTTGTCAGCAGTTTCTGCCCTCTGAACGGCATCGAAAAGCTCAAGCCGACCGGGTTTGGCAGCAAGGGACTCGAGGTATTTGTCAAAGTCAGCCACGGCATTCTCCGTTTATCGTGTCGAGGAGTTCATCAAAGTCAGGGTGCCAAATTATGACAGATGGCTGGTTTGTTCTGAACTCTCATGGGGAGTTGATTTCTGAACTCGACGAAATGGAGACAATCATACCACTTGTTTGTGAGCAAGCACATGCTTATTATTGTCGCGGTCGATATACTCCCCTTTGCCGAACGAGAACGGACTTCGTCGCGATTCCACGGGATGGTATTCCATGAATCAACTGAGAAATCTCCTGCAACCGTTCGTGACGTATGGAGCATACCCATTCACTCTGGTCATCTGCCTCACTGTCTGCACCTATGCTGTCTGGTGGCAACTTGATTTCAAAGCCGTGTACGGGCCGATGGTGATGGGGTTAATGGGCTTTTACCTCGTGATCGAATTGATGTTCCCACTGAAGCAAGAGTGGGGCATGACCTTTCGGAACTTCTTTCATCGTGACGTGAAATTCCTCGTCTTGAACGGTGTCGTGCAAGGAGTTGGACAGGCGGCTGTTGGATGGGTTGCCATCACGCTGTCCTTAGACAGCAAAGGCCCGCTTCAGAATGTGCCATTCTACTTTGCCTTGCCAATTCTGTGCTTGCTCTCCGAATTCCTTCACTACTGGTATCACCGCCTGAGCCACGAATTCGGCGGGAGGATTGGCACCTTTTTGTGGAAGACGCACGCTGCCCATCATCTTCCCGACCGGGTTTACGTCCTGATGCACGTTGTCGGACACCCTCTCGATTTATTAGCAATGAATATTTTGATGATGGCGATACTGCCACCTATCCTTGGCTGCACGCCGGACGTGACCTTCGTGTTCGTGGTGATTTCAAACCTTCATGGCATCGTGTCTCACTTGAACGTGGACATCCGGGCGGGTTGGTTCAACTACTTATTTTCTCTCCCCGAAGTTCACCGGTATCACCACAGCACCGATGTCAGGGAGGCGAAGAACTACGGCTCTGTCTGGATGCTGTTCGATCACGTGTTTGGAACTTTCGTTTACCGTCCCGGTGAACTGCCAGGACAACTTGGAGTTGCCGAGCGTGCAAAGTATCCTGATTCCACGAAGATTCTCGCTCTCCTCGCCATGCCTTTTCGGCCCGAAACGTCAAAACGTGAAACCGCACTAAAATAGGAACCAATGCCACGACCCAAAACGATCACCGATCTCGATGTCCTTACGGTGGCTCGCAAGCACTTCCTTCAGCAAGGGGCCGGTGCGTCAACACGATCAATCGCCAGGGATGCCGGTGTGTCCGAGGCGATATTGTTCCAGAGATTTGGCACAAAGGATGGTTTGTTCTTTGCCGCAATGGTCCCTCCTGCTGCCGAATTGGATGAAATCTTCGACGTGATGCCCGGAAAGAAAACCGTCCTTGCCAACCTGGAGAAAATCAGCGCCGGAATCCTGGGTTATTTTCGGGAAGTCATTCCGATTTTCTTGCCCCTCGTGACACACCCGGCTTTCGAAATGGCTGCTTTTCTGAAGCAGCATGAAGTCCCAGCCATGCAGATCAATCAGCGATTACACCAATACTTGTCTGCCGAAGCAGAATTAGGCCGTGTCGGAAAGAAGCACTTAGCCGGTGCCGTCATCTTGCTGATTTCGATGCTTCACAATCTCGCCATCGGAGAAAGCATCGGAGCGAGTGACCCAAAGCACGCACCTCAAGCGATATCAGCTTCAATTGCGACGATCTGGGATGGCATTCGAAATTAGCGGTTCTGTTGCATCGACATTCGTTTGATGAATGACGCCTTCCCCTAACTGTCTTCAATTTTTTGAATTGCTGATTCCGAACCAAACAGGATCATTTTGTGTCGTTCCCTCGCGTGCGCCGGAACAAGATGTTGATGTCGTTACTTGTTCGTGATAATTGAAAACACCCGGAGATTCCGGCAGTCACGCATTTCAATTGCTGAAAGGACAAATGCTCGTGAGTGATTCTCGACACTCCATCTTCATCGTGGATGCCTTCACGAATACTCCCTTTGCCGGGAATCCAGCGGCGGTTGTCCCGTTGGCCGCATGGCCTGACGATTCCTGGTTACAAAACATGGCGATGGAAACGAATCTTGCCGACACGGCGTACTTTGTCCCCCATGCCACGGGTTACGAGCTGCGATGGTTCACACCCAGGCTCGAAGTCGATCTTTGCGGCCATGCGACCCTTGCCTCGGCGAAAGTACTCGCTTATCTGGGCCAATTAGGCGATGGCACAGAAGTCGCCTTCTCAACCCGCAGTGGAGTTCTGCGTGCGACGCGGAAAGGTGACCAGTTCCAACTCGATTTTCCGATTATCGCTGAAGAGAAGACCGAACCGCCTGCCGGTTTGATCGAATCACTGAACGTCCAGCCTCGTTATGTCGGTCGTAGCAAATTTGATTTCCTGGTTGAAGTCGAATCGGAATCGCTCGTGCGTGGCCTTAGCCCTGACTTCAAACAACTGGCAACAGTAAAATGCCGGGGGGTGATCGTGACCGCTCGGAGTGATTCCCCGAACGTCGATTTCGTTTCCCGTTTTTTCGCCCCGGCAGCGGGGATTGATGAAGACCCCGTGACGGGATCGGCGCATTGTTGTCTGGCGGACTTTTGGGGAAAGCGCCTCGGAAAGACCGAAATGGTCGGATATCAAGCTTCAGCCCGAGGAGGGACGGTCGAGGTCAAGGTTCAGGGAGATCGGGTCTTTCTGGGGGGTGAAGCGGTGATCGTGGCTCAAGGTGAGTTGCTGGTGGGGTGATTGAATTCGACGAAGAGGATGGAACTACGCAATGATCAAAGCCATGAAGATCGAGACTTCACGATGACTTACTCCGACTACATGACGGCTATACAACTGGACGACACCTCCCTCGGTCCGCACGAATTGATTGACGCTTACGAACAAGGAATTGAAAACCTGCGAAATGCCGTGGCAGGCATGTCGCAGGAACAATTGCTGGCTCGACCGATTCCTGGCAAATGGAGCACACTGGAAGTTGTGAGCCACATCGCAGGTACTGAGATTTACCTGACCGATCGCATCGAACGTACGATTGCCCTGGAAAGACCGTTGCTAATGGGCGTGGATGAAAGACCTTATCCCGAACGTCTTAACTTTCAGGCATTCGATCTCGCCGAAGAACTCGCTCTTTTTGCAGCACTGCGTCGGCATGTCGTCCGTATCCTGCGAATGCAACCACCCGAAGCGTGGCAACGAACGGCAATTCACAGCGAAACCGGCCTGGTCACATTAAGGCAACTGGTTTTGCATGCGGTGAGACACGTCCGGCATCACCTGTCATTTATCGCCGAGAAGCGGGCTGCGCTCTGATCAATCGTAGGAAAAAAGTGGCAAAGCCACAGTCGAAAACAATTAAAAGACACGATTCGCGCCACGGAGAATCAGAAACTCCACCATTCCGTAGCGGATGGGTCAGCCAATAAAAGCGGAAGCTCAGCGATTCTCGATTCGATGATCTCTTGAGTCGGAATGCCATCTTGCGTGGCGAACAAATCAGTCCTCAGCTTCCGAGCGACCTCGGACTCCGGTTCACCCGTCAATCTATCTACAGCTTTAACAACACGGTCATTAACGAACTCCACCGTAAGCCTGGCGGAGACGTATTCGATATTTTCATTTGTCCAGCAAACTTCGAAGAGATCGCTGTCATTTGCAAAAAGGTACGGGCCACCGCCGCCTCCCGTCTTAGTCCAGGTTCCGAAGAGTGGATTGGTTCCTTTGAGATACATCACTCCCGAACAATATTCCAAAGCCGCAACGGCTCGACCCGGAGTATCCATATTCCACCAAGATTCCCAGACGTCTTGGATTGGCATGATCTGGCCCATTGAGTTGAAACGAGCGATCCATCGATGTGCAGCAGCATCGTGTCCAACACACGGAAACCCTCGCTCATGATCGAGGCGATTCAAGAAACTGTCGTGCAAGAAGCTGAAGACCTCTGCCCTGCGAGAAGTGGACATCATTTTCTCAAATACACGCCCACGATGGACGCCATAACTGAACCCAAGCAGTCCCTGATTTCTCATCAGCGTGTCGTGCCAGTTCATCAGGCAGACTGGAAATAGGTAATCAAAAAGTTCAGGCTGGAGTTCGGAGTAAGCCAAATCGTCGTAGTAGTACTTGAGATCATCGAAATTGAAATTCACGTACGCTGTTCGTGCGATCCGCTCCAGTAAATCAGCCTTGTAGTCGAACTGCTGTTCCCAAATCGTGTGAGGAGGTCGAGGGTTGCCGAAGATTGCACGGAGCCGTTCCCATGAAATCGGCTCGGGCATTCGTTTTTGGGGGTTTGCATGCATCTCAATAATCGCGGGTTTTCGATTGTCCACAACATCAGATTAACACTCGCTCAAGGCCAATCCAATGTTCACTCAGGATATGGCTTTTTTGATTGTTATGGTCTATCTGTGAGCGACAACATCCTGGGCGCAGTTGTTCCGTTCAGGGGATTGTGGGATGTTTTCCGGTCGCCTTGTATCGCAGTCGACGAGCACCTTCGCCCTGCATACGACCTGCTCACAGTCACCGATTTTTGAAGTGCACACTTTCCCCAGAGAACAGCAGATGCCGACATCCAACAAAACGACCCCCTCAAGCATCGTACGTGCTGCTGTCGTCCAGACGGCTCCGTTTCTGTTCGACACGCCGAAATCACTTCAAAAACTCGCTGACCTCGCAGCAGACGCCGCCAGGCAAGGTGCCGAACTTGTCGTCTTTCCCGAAGCATTTGTCGGCGGTTACCCCAAGGGACATGATTTCGGCGTGAGTGTCGGAATTCGGTCCCCAGAAGGCCGAGACGAGTTTCGCCGTCTTTTCGAAAGTGCTGTCGAGGTGCCGGGACCAGCGACGGAATTGATCGGATCGGTCGCCAGGGATCATTCCATCCATCTTGTCGTTGGCGTGGTCGAACGGGATGGCGGAACGCTCTATTGCACGGCACTGATCTTCGGACCGGATGGCTTGCTGCTCGGCAAGCACCGAAAGTTGATGCCAACGGCGATGGAGCGAGTTATCTGGGGTAGTGGCGACGGCTCAACGATCCCGGTCGCGGCGACTCCGCTTGGCAAGATCGGTTCCGTCATTTGCTGGGAAAACTATATGCCCCTGCTTCGGACAGCGATGTACGCCAAAGGGATCGAGTTGTACTGCGCCATCACTGTGGACGACCGGGAAACGTGGATTCCGACAATCCGCCACATCGCTCTCGAAGGCCGCTGCTTCGTTCTCTCGGCCTGCCAGTTTCTTCAACGGAGCGACCTCCCCGTCAACTATCCTACGGAACGACTACCGGTTTCCCAGGAAACGTTGATTCGAGGAGGAAGTTGCATCGTCGGGCCGCTGGGGCAAGTGCTGGCCGGGCCGAAGTATGGTGAGGAATGCGTGCTGGTGGCTGAGCTCGACCGAGCCGAACTCGTCAGGGCGAAATTCGATTTCGATGTGGTTGGCCATTATTCCCGTCCCGACGTGTTTCGGCTCGAAGTTAACGAACAGCCGATGAAATCGGTGGTCTTCACCGAGCCGAAGACATAAGTGAGCTGTATCAATTGTGGAGCGCTGGTGCCATACCCAAAACTGATCGCATTCCTTCAGGCCCAACGGGACCGGTAATTCCCTTAGCCAGGGTCGCAGGTCCGCCGGAGGCCCTGGTGATTGGTCAACGGAAATGAAAAGAGGCCTGTAAGGCAACTCTGTGAAGAATTGTTGTGCCTGAAAAATAGGGACATCGCCTCTTGATTGCCGTCCTGGAAGGACATCAGTGATTAGCCACCGGCTGATCACTGTAATGCCTTCGGCATAAAGAGATACAAATGTTTTGCCAACTCAATCGTTGCGCGAAAAAATGCTTCACAGCGTTGCCTGAAAGGCCGACCGTTCGGTTGCCTTCTGACACCGGCGCGGTTCAGCAAGCGTGCATGACGTCTTGAGGGAACTGTCGGCCCTTCAGGCCTTTGATCTCGATCTATGGACGGTACCAGGGCCTCCGGAAGACCTCCGCCCCTGGCTATTTGAACTGCTGACCCGTTGGGCCGTAAGACCGCAATCTTGCCGCATCACCAAATGTTGCCGACACTCTGTGATCGGGACTTTATCATGTTGTACCAGGATCAAAGCTGCTGAATTAATGACGCCTCGCTTCGAAAAACTCCGTTGACTTGAAACCTAACGACCGTTAAGTAGGTATTCTCGTCAGAACGCAATGGAAGCCGATGGGTCAAACGGGGAGAGATGGCAATGCGAGCAAGTCTATTGTGCGGCGTGACGGCCTTTGTGGGGCTGTCCATGCTGGCGGTCTATGCCCAGAGCAACGGGCAGCCCACAACGAAGACTGCCAATCGTCCGGCGATCACGTTTTCGTTGATAGACCTGAACGGCACAATTCACAGCCTTGAACAGAACGACAACAGGAGGGTTCGGGCGTTTGTCTTTGTCTCAACGGAATGCCCCGTTTCGAATGGATACATCAAGACGCTGAACGAACTTCACGCCAAGCTTGGCAAATCAGGGAAGGGGGCTGAATTCTTCGGGGTCGTCTCCGACCCGACGGTGACACGTACTCAAGCCGTGAAACACTTTGCAGAGTTCAAAGCGGAATTCCCGGTTCTCTTCGACGCATCCGGTCTTTTGGCTCAGGCTTTGAAGCCATCCCATGTTCCCGAAGCGTTCGTATTGGATCGTGATGGCAAGCTCGTTTACCGAGGAGCCATCGACAATTCCTGGGAGGCGATCGGGCGGCGCAGGCCAAAGGCTGAGAACGAATATCTGGCCGACGCCATCAATTCCGCCTGCGATGGCAAACCGGTGACCATCGCCGAAACCAAGCCGGTCGGATGCCTGTTCGAGACTCCGCCTCCAGGCGATGAAAGGTCCGCCGTCACCTATTCCCGCGACATCGCTCCCATCATTCAGACTCGCTGCCTCAACTGTCACCGCGAAGGGCAAGTCGCTCCGTTTGCCCTGGACGATTACCACCAGACGGCCAAGCGTGCCGAGCAGATCCTGAAGGTGACGCAGGATCGGATCATGCCGCCGTGGATACCTTCGCTCGGCCATGACAAATTTGTGGCTGAGAGGTGGCTCACGGATCGAGAACTTGAACTTTTCAAGACATGGGCGGAATCGGGTCGAGCCAAGGGAGATGATGCCGATCTTCCGCCAGCACCAAAGTTTGCCGATGGCTGGCGGCTTGGCCAACCGGACCTGATCGTGAAGATGGTCGAACCATTTTCCGTTCCCGCTGACGGTCCCGATTTGCTCCAGAATTTTGTGATTCCCATCAGCATTTCCGAGGATAAGCTCGTAGCGGCCATTGAATTTCATCCCGGCAACAAGCGAGTCTGCCATCACTCGGTCCTGTTCCTGGACGACAGCGGTGCGGCTCACAAGCTCGACAAGGCGACGCCGGAACCAGGTTATGCCAACTTTGGTGGACCGGGATTTCTGCCGTCGGGTGCATTGGGTGGCTGGTCCGTCGGCAATACCCCGCGACCGCTTCCCAATGGCATGGGGCGCTATCTGAAGCGGGGCTCGGATCTCGTCGTGCAGATGCACTACCACCCGACCGGCAAACAGGAAACCGACCAGTCGGAGATCGGACTGTACTTCGTCAAGAAGCCGGTCGCCGAATCCTTGAAAGAACCGGCCAAACTGGTTGGAAGCATCTGGATGGCGAACTATGAAATGGACATCGCTGCCGGAACAAAAGATTACCTCCGATCCACGTCGTACACGTTGCCCAGGGATGTCATCATGGTGGGTGTGGTGCCGCATATGCACCTGCTGGGGAAGGCCATGAAGGTGACGGCGACCTTGCCCGACAAGACCGAAAAAACGCTGATCGACATTAAAAACTGGAATTACAACTGGCAGGATGAGTACTACTACGAGCGTCCCTTCAAACTACCGGAAGGGACTCGCCTAGATGTGGAAGCGGTCTTCGACAATTCCGCTGACAATCCGTCCAATCCGAGTTCGCCGCCAAAGCGAGTCACGTGGGGCGATGGGACCAAGGACGAGATGTTGTTCTGTTTCTTCCTGCTCTCAGCCGAGAAGACAGAAGACCTGATCCACGTCATCTTCGACAACTTGAAGCACGATTCCATGCAGCCTCGCAAGGTGGTGGAGAAATAATCGTGACAACACTGGAGACAGTCAGACCACCAACGAACGATACCGAGGAACGGCTGCTCGATGCCGCGCTGACTCTCTTCGCAGAAAAGGGGTACGAAGCGGCGAGCGTGAGGGAAATCATCGAGGCGACCGGTGTGACCCGCCCCGTGCTGTACTATTACTGTTCCAGCAAGGAAGACCTCTTCAAACGGCTGGTGCATTGGAAGCACGACGAGGCTTATCGGGAACTCACTAAAACCGTGACCGACACGAAGGGTTGCGCCAATCGACTGCGAGCCATCATGCGGGGTTCATTCGCCTTTTGTGCAACCGACCCTCGTGTCCCTCGGCTGATGTTCCAGACTCATTTCGGTCCGACAATTCCAGGCATTGCCGAATTCATGACCGAAGTCGCCAAGTTACGGTTTCTAATCGTCCAACAGGTCATACAGGATGGTTTGGACGGCAAAGAAATGTCAGGAGGAGACGCTGCCTCATTGTCGCTGATCTTTTGCTGCATCATGGATCAGCACATCAACGTGCTGGCACGACTTCCAAAACCCAAAAAACGGCTCACCATTGAGTTAGCCGATTCACTGGTGGATGTCTTTCTATATGGCGTGGGATCGGGGAAGCGAGCACCTGTATCGCTGCCACCATTCGCAGCGGGTTAATCGATATCACCTGACGATTGTCAGAATCGATTTTTCGCTGATCTGGCTTTGCTTGAACAGCGCTGCAGGAAGATCTTTTGCACACCCTCTGTGGCAATTGTTGACGGAGTGCAATAGTTCGTCACTTCCTGTCGGTCTCGGATTCGTTCCGGTCGTCCTGCTGGTTTCATTTGCTCAACGAATAAACACCATTTTGCCGGTTAAACCGATTCTCGTTTTGCGGTAATCATCTCGCAGCGTGTGTCTGCAATAACAATCATGTTTAAGCAAATTCGTCGTGACAGGAAATGAAAATGACAGAATCCAATGCAACCGAACCGACAAACTGGCCAGATCTGGCAATGTCATTGTTTGATGGTTTGACCGGTCGAAAGGCGGAAATCACCTACGATTTTGATCAACTCGAGGTGTCTGTTCCCCATCACGTGGGGGAGGCTTGCAAATATGCCACGTGGAAGTTGAACGGTGTTTTGAAAATCCGAACCGCTGAAAAGACTCAGGCCTGATCATGTTTTCTAAACTCGGATTCGCCATTGATATGGAAGTCGTTGCCAATGGCGAATCCTTTTTCGTTCGTGGAGATGACCAACGAGTGGTGATTAGTTTTCCCTCGATTGGTGCTGCCAGGCGAGTTCTTGCATCTGCCTTGAATGACCACGGCAACACTTTCTTCCAGACGGCACAATTACCGGTCGGCACTGTATTCGAATCACGAGTCGCCGGCCGGACGATCGCATTGAGTGGTCGTGAAATCAGCTCAAGTTTATTGGCGCGAATGCTGGGAATTCCGGGGACCCGATTTTTCCTGGTCGATCTGTTGCGGTGTGTCTTTACCTGAACCTGAGCACCGCATTCCCCGTTCTCGATGTCTGGTCGCGTGACAATTCGGGCGTAAAGATCTTTCGTTTCGGATTCCGTTTCCAACGTACTGCTGGGAGTCGTTCTTTATTTAGTGGGGTGACGTAGTGAGATTCAGTATTTCTGTCACCATTCCGGGCAGCTCCGTGACTTTTCTTTCGCCTCTATTTTGATGTGCGATAACTTCGTCCTCTCGCATGAGAATTTTGACCTCTGAGTCGAAAATCAGGCATTCTCCCAAAGTAACCATCGTCGCTCCGCGTGATGAGCATGCGTCGGAAACAATTCACACGTTGCCGACGCACAGCGACAGATATTCCGAGTGAATTTCTGATTTGAGAACATGCGTATGGGAATTTGGTAGGTGCTCGAACAATGCTCATCACGCGGAGCGATGATGGCTACTTTGGGCTGAGACCACCCTCGCAGAAGCCATGTCTTGAAATCGACGTTCAGTTTGTTGCCATTCGGAGCCAGTCAACAGTGATACCGATTTATGGTACAACTAGACGAGCTCGATTTCGCCTGATGGATTTTCTCAATGCCCTGGATCGAATGGTACAACGCTCTCTCAAAGCCTTCCTGGACGCCTGCCCCGGCGACCATCGGGCTGATCTGGCAGATTCTTTACCCGGTCATCCTCATCAGCTTTGGGTTCGTGTTCGTGCAGGCGATCCGACGCAAGGTGCCATGGCGGGTGGCGTTGCCGTTTGCCATTAATTTCGTGTCAAATCTGATCTTCACGCCGATCCAGTTTGGAATGCGGAACCTGCCGCTCGCGGCGGTCGACATCCTGGTCGTGTGGGCCACGATCATCTGGATGGTGGTCGTTGTCTGGCGGCACTATCGCTGGGTGGCAGTGGCTCAAGTACCCTATTTTGTGTGGGTGTCGCTGGCGACGGTGCTGCAACTGAGCATCACCTGGATGAATTGGGGAAAATCATGATCCAGAGAACGGTGGCGATGTTGTTTCTCATCCTGACGGGGTCGTTCGTCATGGCAGCAGAAGTGCGGCAACTGTTGTTTGCCTTCCCCGGCGCCGACTCGGCAAAGGAATGGCAAACCATCAACGACGGCGTGATGGGTGGCGTCTCAGATGGCAAATTCAAAATCACTGAAACAAAGACGCTCGAGTTCTACGGCACACTTTCACTGGAGAACAACGGCGGCTTTGCCTCGGTAAGGACCAGGGCCAGCCAGCTTGGCCTGGCAAAAGGGGATACCGTAGTTGCCAAGATCCGGGGTGACGGGCGGGATTATACTTTGAACCTCTACGTCAACAAGCCCTTGGTCGCCTTCTCGTATAAGGCAACAGTACAGACGAAGAAGGACGAATGGATTGAGATCAAAGTGCCGCTCGACAAGTTCGAAGCAACTTCGTTCGGACGGGTCGTCAAGGACGCAGGGCCGGTCGATCCAAAGGATGTCAACTCCCTGGGCTTCATGTTGAGCGACAAGAAGGCGGGGTCATTCAAGCTGGAGATCGAGTCGATCCAAGTTGAGCGGGCTGGGAAGTGAAAGGCCGAGTGTTCCAGCTCCCGTCGAAAACCGTGCCACCTCTTCACAGTCCTCGATCGAGCAGTGACGAGCTACAAAATGACCGTCGATTTCAAGCCACTGCTTTTCCGAGGACTCCGAAGCAGTGGCACATTAAGATGAAGCAGTCGTGAGCTGTATCCACTGCGGTGTGGCTCCGGTACTTTACTTCCGACCTGGGCGAGTCGATCATTACTGGAAAAACGGGCATCGTCAGCCCGTAACGTATGACACCTTTCCGAAGTTAGCCGACGAACGGCCGGTAAACACTGCTTAAAAGGAATGTAACAATGTCGAAGGCATTACTGGTTATCGATCTGCAAAACGACTACTTCCCTGGCGGAGCGTTTCCGCTGTGGAACACGGATGTCGTCCTGAAAAATATCGAGCACGCCATCGAGAAGGCGAATTCTCTTGGCGTCCCCGTCATTCACATTCAGCACATCGCCAACAGCAAGCAGGGGATTGCCCCGTTCTTCAACGAAGGAACACCGGGAGCTGACATTCATCCCCAGATCCTTGCCGCTGCCCCTAAAGCCCCGATTGTTATCAAAGAATTCGCCGACAGTTTCGAGAAGACGACGCTTGAGGAAACGCTGTCCAAGCTCGGCGTCACGGAGCTGCTGGTCTGCGGCATGATGACCCAGAACTGTGTGACTCATACAGCGATTTCAAAAGCGGCCGAGAAATACAAGGTCACGATCCTGCCGGACTGTTGCACCACAGTCAGCGAGATTCTGCACCTGATCGCCTTGCACGCGGTTTCGACACGAGTGAAGCTCGTGTCTTCAAGCGAGGCGCTGTGATTCGAGTTTGATGGAGGCATACGAACTTTCGAGCACGACCGATGACCGACACGGAATTTCTCGAAGCTTTCGAGAGTTGTACGCTCCCAGAGGCCCAATGGACACACGAAGCACACGTTCGTATGGCGTGGCTTTATCTCCAAAAGATGCCGCTTTCGGAGGCCATGCCGGTCGTGCGACAGGGGATCAAGCGTTACAACGCGTCGCTGAAGAAACTATTGGCTTATCACGAATCGATTACGCAGGCCTTTCTCCATCTCATCAGTCACCGAATGCAGTGCAGTGGCGATCGCCTGTCATTTGCCGATTTTTGCAACGAGAACCCTGACCTTCTCGACCGGAACATGACGGCCTTGTTGACTTACTATCGCAAAGAGACTCTGTTTTCGCAGGCAGCACGGGACGGGTTTGTGGAACCGGATCTGGCGATATTGCCGAATACTACTGCGAGGTTTTAATTCAGACCAAAGTCGCCATCATCGCTCTGCGTGATAAGCATTGTTCGAGAACCAGGCGAATATCAATCCGCGTGTCAGCAAATCAGAAATTCAAACGACGTATCTGTCCCGATGCCGAGGCAACGTTTGAATCGTTTTCGACACATGCTCATCACGCGGAACGATGATGGTGACTTTGGAAGAAATCCTGATGCATTGATTCAATAAGTCAAAGCTTCAAACCCATCGCCGAACGCGCGCCCGGTAACCGTTGTACGCATCACCGAACTTGGAATGCATCATCCGTTCTTCAGGAATGATCTGGAATCGGTTTATGAAAAAGACGAAGCCGAGTGGTCCGATCAGTGCCCAGGGTGCAGCGAGGCAAACGGCCCAACCAATTAACACAATGGTAAATCCAACGTACATGGGATTTCGGCTGTAACGAAAAATGCCGTCGGTGACGAGTGCCGAAGCCTGTTCGATATCTACAGGATTGATCGTCGTGTGATGCCGCCAGAAAGTTCTGGCCCCAAGTGCCACCACAAGGAGACCCAGCACAATGGCGATACCACCAATCGCGAATTGCAAATTGTTTCCGATCTGAATCGCAGGAATAAACCAGGCACTCACTGCCATGGCCACGCTGATCAGCACCACAACCAGCGGCGGTGGAATTCTGTTATCGAGCGGGTGTTTTCGTTCGTTTTTCATGATGGGAAACACTTTCCAAAAGCAACTAATAACGTCGGCGAGCCTTTAATCCGAATTTTGCGACGCAGGAGCGCCCAAACGAGGCTTCGCTCTTTCGCCAGGAAACCGAGCCACGTCTCGCTGTCAGCGGTCAGTCGAAGGTCGGCCTTTCCTTCGTGACCATCCGAAACACGGATCGTCTTGTCTTTAATCACGACCGTGGCGATATGAGGTTCTTTGCCGGTGAACGTCAGGTGGTAGACGGCATCTAGTCCCACAGAATGACCTCGTTGAAACGTGTATGTCATCCCGCTGAGGAACCCTTTAATGGTGCGTGGCAGCAGACTCCCTCGGACTTGTTTCACTTTCTTGTGAGGGAACCGCTTTTTGACATGATCTTCAGCGTCGGATTTGGGGACGACATAGATCGTTTCCTCTTTCTGCAGAAGTGGTTTCACGATCACGTCCAGGAATTCCTTTCGGTCAGCCTGGAACGGCCCGATGACATCTTCACCGGCAGGACAGACGGAAAGGCAATACGCCGCCTTGTAGTTCGGTCCGAAGGCGAGGCTTTGCCACGTTGAAACCGTTTCTTGACGAGTCACTTTCTTGCGCAGGTCTAAACCGCTCTTCGCGTCGGCTACCCGTTCCACCCAATCGCTGAAGCCACCCATGAACTCCCGATAGTTGTGCGTGTAGCAAGATGCCAGGTCGAACTTGCCATCCGGCGAGATCGCTCCGACGGGACACGCTGCCACGCACAGTTTGCATGACAGGCACGGGTTGTAGTCAATTGGTTTGTCATACTCGGTCACCTCGGCGCCGATGAGAACCGTCCCCAGCAAAATGAAGTTGCCAAACTTCGGGTGGATGACGTTGCGATGAATCCCCATCATGCCGAGCCCTGCCGCAACGGCGACCGGCTTGTGAGAGACAACCCACATCTTTTCCGGAAAACGGTCGGATTCCATCGGGAACCCCATTGGTGGGTTGATCGCTGATACCCCCTGTTGTTCCAACGCGGTGACAACCGCACGGCACACGTCATTGACGTCTTCACCGGTTGAGTGAAATTCCAGGTTCGCCACAGAACGAGCCGGGTTCCGGATCGGCTCGCGGTTCATGCGGCAGACGATGGCGAGTAACGCTTTGGTCTGCGGGTAGAATTTCAAAATGTCGGCCCGCTGGTCATCCAGCCCCGGATCGCCAATCGGAACCAACCCGGCATCGTCAGCCCCGTGATCGAGAGCAAGCTGTTTGAGCCAGACAGAATCCAGCCTGTTTGATTTCGAGTGATCTGGTTTTGTCTGTTCCTCCGTCAGTTTCATCGCACCCCCCATTATTGTATATACAAGCATAAGATCAAAAAAACACGGCATCAGACACGATTCGATTCACTGGCTCTTTTGGCCGCATTATTGAGAAGCGACACGAAGTCATCACCCAGCACTTCTCTGGCTTCTGCCTGAGCCTTTTCCCATGCCGGGATCGCTTGTTCGATGAGTCGTTTCCCTTCTTCCGTCAGGCGGAAGGGACGGCTGCGAGCGTCGTCAGTGGGAACTTCTTCCAGCCAGCCATTCTTGCGCATCAGTTCCACATTACGGCTGAGTGTCGAAGTATCGAGCTGCAAATGCTCGCAAATCTGGCCCGGGCTGGCGACACCCAGTTTGCCAGTGAGTATCAGAATATTCCCCTGGCTGATCTTCAAACCAAAAGGTCTCAGTGCATCATCATAAATGTTAGAGACAACCCGATTGATCAGGCGTAGCCGGCCGGCAATACAGGTCTTGGCAATGGTTTCGATGTTGGTGACAGGCTTGTCCATACTCATGCGGCTCCCTCACCGCTCAAATGATTGTAGATACAACTATCGGCAAGTTCAAGGGGTAACTTCGAGAAATCTGACGTATTCCCTTCACCCGCCCCCTCTCGCCGCTTCGAACGTGTCAAAGTCAGATCATCGACATCTCTCAACCGAAGTCCGAATCGAAAGGCGTCAACGCGGTCCTTTGCCCTGGCTCAACGCTGTCTGCCATGCTTCCGCTGCGACCCACAATGACGCACCGAGCAAAACAGCATCCTTCAGGAGAAACTGGCCCGGAACGGACAAGGCCGGAAATCCCAGCGACGGTTCCCATCCAGGTGTCGTTACGATGAAGCTCAGCGTCCCGACGAACATGGCAGCGGCGGCCAGGCTGCTATAGGCCGACACTCTCGGCCAAACGGGGCGGGTTGCGATCAACAGGCCTACGACAATCTCAACCACGCCGAGGATCGCCGAGAACTGGTTTACGCTGAAGATCTGGTAGAGCCAACTCATCAGCGGGCTGTTTGCCACGAACGGCCGAATCCCTTCCGCTTCGTAATTCGTGAATTTCATCCCCCCGATCCAGAGGAATACCAGCACCAGACTGTAACGGGTCACATGGACGCCGCTCGTTTGAAGCAGGGAAACGAGGCGATCTTCCCAAAAGGCCGGCACGATGTTCTTCTTAGTTGCGACAGTTTGCGTTGCGATAGACATGGTTAAACTCCTGTGAAATAAGATTGGGGCTTGTGAGCCCTGGTTTTGTAGTACTAACGTTTGGTTTCTTCGCGCACCGCCATGATTTTCCACGGAAGGAAAAGGTTTCCGCCGAGCTGCGAGGCAGGGACACGCATCGACTTAGCCGCTCGGCAGGAACGTCGCCACCCCTTGGGATGCAGGCGCTAATCGCGCCGTGTTCTTCAGGGTCAGTGCTAATTGCAGAGGGCCAAGCAAAGCATCTCGTATTCTTCCCGGCACTCGTCGCAGATTGAAAGGTGCTGCTCGATGGCTTCGATCCCTTCGGGGATCGGCTTGCCAAGTAAATTCAATTCGGCGAACTCCCCGACCTGCATCAAGCACACATCGCAGTCGATTTCAACAGGATGCGTGGCACGTACGACATCGAGCATTTTCTGGAGTTCAAGATGTGATAAGTACATGGCGCTCATTCTTCATTGCCGTGTTGCAGCACTCTTCCGGTCGGAAAAAGACTGTGAACTTCAAGCGACCGCAAGAGCAGGGCTTACTTTCGACACGTGAGCGTTCAGCAGGAACGTGACAGCCAAGACGGCGGCTCCATTGGCCCAATAGTAGCCTGCATCGAGTCCGCTGAAGCCGAGAACGAACGGGGCCACGACGAATGTCATGCCCACCAAACGATCCACGGCGACATGAAACGAGTACGGCAGCACCTTGATGACGCCCGTTTCATGATCGGTCAGCAGTGTCAGAATAAGCGCCGCAACACCAGTTGCGACAGAAAGCCATTTGGCAACGGGGTTCGAAGAACCAAGATTGAGGAGAAACGGCATCACCATCAGACTGATGGCAACGGGATAGTCGATGCAGGCGTGAACTTGGCGATTGACGAATCGAAGGTTCATAACATTTTCCTTTGAGCTGATTGTCTCGACAGGGCCGACCTGCTTCGGATGACCAACAAGGTCACCCCGCAGGGTCGGCCATTGAGTTCTTACGGTCGATTAAGTCGTCTGAGCGAACTGTAAGATCGACTTCTTAGCCCTGGTGAGCCTTGTTCCAGTTCCGATTGGCTTTGATCATGCAGGCCCCGTTGCCTTCCTTTTCCCATAGGACTTTGGCATCGACTTCGGCATTCTTCAGAAACAGCAGCAACTTGCCGTCTTCGATCTTGAAGTTGGTCGGATCGACGGGAAACTCTTTTTCCACAGCGTGGCCGTAGGCACACTGGCCGCCGAACGCCGGGGCGAACTTGCCGGGATTCTCCTGGAACGTCGCCACTTGAGCAGCTGACGTAAAGAAGTAGGTCTTTCCTTCGTATTCGGCATGGAATTCCGGATTGCCGTGCTCGGCTTGTCCTTTCTCGAAATACGATACCGGGCTGTATCCACCGATGGTTGCGTCGATTGTCTTTGTCATGATTCTCTCCAGTTCAGGGTTTTCGTCAGATGGTCTTGTCTCTCCACACCCTCTTGGACGCCGCGACAATCTGTTTCCTTACCCCGTCCGAAACATTTTTTTAAAAAACGGACTTCTTCTTGATCACAAGGGGCTGCGAAAAGCGTCGCCATCACCGGAGCGGCGTCCCAATACGCCTTGAGCGACAGGATTTTTCCTTCGTGATCGAATTCAAAATCCATCCCCTGGAACTCGACGGTCCGAGGGTTTCGGCTATGGTCACTCCCTGTTCATTTTACGGCTGCAACTTGCGGTGCATGAAACACATCGGTCTCCGCCAGCCCGAACGTCTCGAACTGAGCCAAGACGCAAATGAAAGTTTCGCAACCTGGTGTGACCGTAATGTGAAGGCGCACCGACAGGAACGTGAGCGATGGCACCGGGGGCGAAATTCGCCAACCACGCTTCCAGGTCATTGGAACGGAGCACGGCGTAAAAGCTGACGACGAAATCGGAATACGTCTTCGGTTCCGTCGTGGCCCGACTCCTCCTCAAAAGGGGGACCGGAAACGTTGGCTTGAACAGCCAGGGTGTCGCCTCCAATAGCTGCGGCAGGTTTGCCAAGCGACTTGTCGTCTCGCCCGCTGATGACGACTTTCTGCGCCTCGGCGACGAAGGTCCCTGGCCGTAGCAAGGTCGGCGCCGTTTATTCCACCCGCGATGACGGCGACTTGGTATTTGACTTCTGTTCAACGTCCGTTGTATTTGACGTCCGGCATTCATCCTGCTGCCGCTCGGTACAATTTGCTATTTGCACACGAACCGAATTGATTGTTGATCAGCGATGCGATTTTGGCACAAACTTCTTCGAGGGCGAAGTGACCAGACACCGAACTCGTGCGGGATGAGCCGTTGCCAGCCGCACGGATGAGTCACCGCGATCCGTAACGAACCTTGGGTCACTTGATGTCAATGATCCCTTCATGGCCCACCGGTCGAGGACCGGGAGCGGGCCAGAAGAACTTGCGATCGGACTCCGCGATTGGAATGTCGTTGATGCTGGCTTCACGCCGGCGCATCAATCCGTCGTCGTCGAACTCCCACAGTTCATTCCCATAAGCGCGATGCCAATCACCGGAATCATCCTGCCATTCATATTGGAATCGGACAGCCATACGGTTCTTCAGAAAGCCCCAAAGCTCCTTCACCAGGCGGTACTCGCGTTCGCGGTTCCACTTCTTGCGGAGCAAGTCTTTGATTTCTTCCCGGCCTCGAACGAACTCGCCGCGATTGCGCCATTGGCTGTCCACGGAATAACTCATTGCAACTCGTTCGGGGTCACGGCTGTTCCATGCGTCTTCCGCAGCTCGAACCTTGGCGGTCGCGGTTTCGAAGGTAAACGGTGGAACGATGATTGGAGTCGGTGTTTTAACCACGCAGGTTTCGGTCATGATCGATTCCTTACAAAGGGGGGCGGTGATACCACGAAGACTCGCAGCAAGTCGCCCCCGCGTTTTGGACAGTACGTCCGGGCTAACTGCTTTCAGACGAGCACTTCAGCGGCGGGAAAATCGACGTCTGTACCGGCGACGTGGTTGAAGTAATTCGTAAAAATATTGAGTGCCACATTGCCGACGACCTCGGCGAGTGCTCCATCATCGAATCCCGCATCACGCACGGATTGCAAGTCGGCGTCTGACACTCGCCCTTTGGTTTCCAGTACTTTTTGAGCGAATCGAACCAGGACTTCCGTTTTTGAATCAGTGGATGTCCCTTTGCGGCTGTCCCGAATCTCGTCAGCGGTTAGCCCGACCATTTTGCCGATCGTGGAGTGAGCAGCGAGGCAATAGTCGCAATGATTTTCTTGAGCGACGACGAGGGCGATTCGTTCACGGTTCTTGGCGGAAAGGGTCCCTTTCCCCAGTGAGCCGCTGAATTGAAGGTAGGCATCCAAGGCTGCGGGAGCGTTTGCGAGTGCTCGCGTCAGATTTGGAACGAGACCGAGCTTGCTTTTGACGGCATCCAACAGTTCCTTCGCTTTGCCGGTCGCGGTTTCTGGAGAAATTTGATTGATGCGTGACATGGTTTGTTCCTTTCAGAGAACAGGTTTTTTGATTCGCCACCTGAACTTATCAGCGGCTGGCGAGAGTGCTTTATTCATCTTCCGTGCCAAAAGCAAAATATTCCATAACACATTTAACAACAGATACTTACGTATTTATAACTCAAAATTGATAACAACGATTTTTCGTTGATACACGAATAATCGTTGCGTAACAACGAAATTTCGTTATTCTTCGATGATGCATTCACTCGTTGATCAACACTTGTTCGCTCGGAATCCCAAGGGGCTGTTGATTGAGCTGGCGGAACAGCTCGATGTCGACAGGATATTGACGCTTGCTGCTCAGCGGCTTAGTGAAGGGCCATCAGTTGCTTTGGTGCGGGTATGGCTGCTGCAACCTCCACTCGCCGGCGATTGCACCGATTGCCGATTCGCCACAGAGTGCTTTCAACGTGACTTTTGCCTGCATCTCGTGGCGAGCGCTGGCCGATCGCTCAACGCCTCGGCCGACGAATGGAATCGTCTCGATGGATCTTTCCGTCGATTTCCGATCGGCATCCGAAAAGTCGGGCAGATCGCGAAAACGGGTAAGTCACTCGAAGTCTCGGAAATCGCCGAGAACCACGCCTGGGTCGCGCGCCCGGAGTGGGTGCGTGATGAAAAGATCACATCGTTTGCCGGTCATCCCCTCATCTTTCGAGGCCAGGTGCTCGGAGTGCTCGGGTTGTTCTCGCGTCAGCCGCCTGGGGAATCGGGTTTTGAATGGTTACGAATGATTGCTGATCACCTCGCCGCCGCGATTGCGAATGCCCGGGCACTCAACGAAATCGAACTCCTTAAAAAACGATTGGAGCTTGAAAACGAGTACCTGCGAGAAGAAGTTCAGCAAGCGGAATCTTATGGTGAACTGGTCGGACAAAGCCCTGCTTTACAAGTGGTTTCGCGGCAGATTGATCTGGTTGCACCAACCGATTCGTCGGTCCTGATTCTGGGCGAAAGCGGCACGGGAAAGGAGCTTGTCGCTCGTGAGTTACATCGCCGTAGTCGACGTGCGAGCCGTCCTTTGATCAAGGTCAACTGCGCCGCCATCCCAAGAGAGCTTTACGAGAGTGAGTTCTTCGGGCACGCGAAAGGAGCGTTTACCAGTGCCCTGCGTGATCGTGCCGGTCGATTTGAACTGGCCGACGGAGGGACACTGTTTCTCGACGAGATTGGAGAGATCCCGTTGGATCTTCAAGCCAAATTATTGCGCGTGCTGCAAGAGGGTGAGCTTGAACGAGTGGGGGATGAAACCACTCGAAAAGTGGATGTCCGCATTCTTGCCGCCACCAATCGAAAACTCCGTGAAGAATCGGAAGCGGGCCGATTCCGACAAGATTTGTATTACCGGCTGAGTGTCTTTCCGATCGAACTGCCGCCGCTGCGTAATCGCATCGAGGATATCCCATTATTGGCCGAACAGTTTCTCGAACGCCTTTCGCGCAAGCTGGGGCAACGCCGACCAAGATTGACCCTTGCGAATGTTCAAACGCTTCAACAGTACAGTTGGCCTGGCAATATTCGAGAGCTGCAACATGTCCTTGAGCGAGCCTCGATCGGTGCAACCGACGGACGGCTTCGGCTGGAACTCCCCACCGACATCGCGAAGCGAACGGTCTCTACAGAATCTTCTGGTGAATCCGAACGAATTTTGACCGAGGCTGAAGTGCGGAGTTTTGAAGCGAATAATATTCGATTGGCACTGAAAGCATCCGGCGGAAAGATCTATGGCCCGGACGGAGCTGCCGCGAGGCTGGGCGTGAAGCCAACAACACTCGCGTCTCGGATCAAGATCCTTGAAATTTCGATCAGCAAATGAGTTGGACTTTTGTTGGCATCGAGAAAGCTTCAATGTGGACGCCTGAAGCCTGTTCGATGGACTGTCGGGTGTCCTGCTTCAACTCAAACTTCACGCCGTAATACTCGGCAGCGCTTTTGATGTCTTCCCGATTGATCTCCGGTGGTTTATCGCCGGTTCCTGATGTTGGCGTAGAAACGGGCGATAGCATCGGCGTTTCAATGAGTTGTATCATTGTCCCGCTTCACAAAAAAAGGGACGGGTCTGACCCGCCCCCCAAACGAATGGTGATTTACAGTTGTCCTAATCCACCATCGACGTTGAGTTCCACTCCGGTGATGTATGACGCTTCGTCCGAGGCGAGAAACGCCACGGCTTTGGCAACCTCGTCCGGTTCGCCGAAACGCTTCATCGGCACCTGACCCTTTACCCCGCTGGCAAACTGGTCAAGGGCGTCAGCGGGCATTCCCATTCGACCGTAGATCGGGGTCGAGATCGGGCCTGGAGCCACTGCGTTGACTCGAATGTTGCGACCGACGAGTTCTGCCGCGAGGGTCCGGGTGAACGACCGCAATGCGGCCTTGCTTGCCGAGTAGACACTCGTTCCCGCCCAGCCCTTCTCGTCCACAACTGATGTGTTGAAGATCACCGCTCCACCGTCCTGAAGCAACGGTAGCGATTTCTGGACCGTGAAGAAGACCCCCTTGAAATTGATATCCATATTTTCATCGAAATGCGCCTCGGTTGCTTCGCTTACCGGAGCGAACTTGGCAACCCCGGCATTGGCGAACAGGACATCGATCTTGCCATGCCGCTTCTGGACGTGTGCGTACAGTCCATCCAGATCACTGAGACGGGATACATCGGCTTTAACGGCCAAGGTGTCGCCGCCAATGGCTGCGGCAGCTTCGCTAAGCGACTTGTCGTCTCGCCCGCTGATGACGACTTTTGCTCCTCGTCGATGAAGTTCTTTGGCCGTGGCCAGGCCGATGCCACTGTTGCCACCTGTGATGACGACCACTTTGTTGTTGAACGAGTTCATGATTTTCTCCAAATTGTTGAGGGTTTCAGATGCTTGGTTGAAATCGAATAAAAGTTAATACGGTACTAGTTTTTTACGTTTTTGAGCAGGAAATCTCGCATCAGGCTGGCGATCTGCTGGCCTTCTTCTTCCAGAGCGAAATGGCCGGTATCGAGCAGGTGGAACTCGATGTTCTTCAAGTCCCGCTTGTAGGGATGCGCCCCTTCGGCGGGGAAAATCTTGTCATTCTTGCCCCACACGATCAGTGTCGGCGGCTGATACTTGCGGAAGTATGCCTGCCACGCCGGGTAGAGTTGTGAGTTGGTACGGTAGTCATAGAACAGGGCCAGCTGGATTTCCTGGTTGCCAGGACGGTCCAAAAGTGTCTGGTCGATGGTCCAGGTATCGGGGCTGATTGACTCGACGTTGCGAACCCCGTGGGTGTACTGCCACTTGGTTCCATCGATGGTGAGGAAACCACGCAGCGGCTTGGAGTTCTCCTCGGTGTGGTCTTTCCAGTACGCCCTAAGTGGTTTCCAGAAATCGTTATTCAGCCCTTCCTCATAGGCATTTCCGTTTTGCACAACGAGTCCGGTGACGCGCTCCGGGTGCTTTACGGCGAGCCGATAGCCGACCGGCGCACCGTAGTCTTGGACGTAGAGTGTGTATTTCGTCAGGCCGACCTTTTCGGTGAACTTGTCCACGACTTCGGCCAGTTTGTCGAAGGTGTAATTGAACTTGTCCGCGGATGGAGCGGAACTTTGGCCGAAGCCCGGATAATCCGGAGCGACGACGTGGTACTGGTCGGCCAGAGCAGGGATCAGGTTTCGGAACATTAGCGAGGACGTTGGAAAGCCATGAAGTAGCAGAAGTGTCGGTGCGTCTCTGGGACCCGCTTCCCGGTAGAAGATTTCCAATCCGTCAATATTTACCGTGTTATGCGAGACAGTAATCGAGCCGCTATCGGGGCGAACGGTACGAAAGAACTGGATGGAATCAGCTAACATTTCAAAGCGGACGGCCTTGCTGTTCTCAAGTGTCCAAGTATGAACAAACCGGGCTTCAAACGGTTGCCCGGTCCATTTGTGTTTGCCCCGGTAGCGGCCGTGAACGATGACCAACTCACCTGTGTCACTGATCTTTTCCGGAGTGACAGTCAATTCCGTCCAAGTGGCGATGAAAACCCCCAGGACATTTTTGAGAATGTTATCTTTACCCTGATATGTCCCGCCGTCGTGCCCAGGAAACGGTGGTTCAACCCAAATGAGATTGTCAGCAAACAACTCGGTGGCAGTGGAAATCTCTCCACGGCTTAAGTGGTCGTAGAAGTCTTGGACGGTCCTGACGTTCAAAGTTGTCGTGTTCGTTTGGCTGTCGATCTTGGCGGTGTGATGCGACACTTTCGGGTCTTCCGGCTTCGTTTCACCCGCATGGATCGGCGTTAAAGCCGACCCAAAAGCCACAAGAGTGAAAATCGAGGATAGTCTGATACGTGGAAACATGGAATTCTCCTGATGAAGGATGTCAGTCTGGTTGTCCCTCGGGGACCAGTCGAACGGAAACGGATCAATGAGTGGTCCACGATGCCGAACTTCTCTTAGCGAGCGATTCGATGAGCTGTGTCTGATTTCAGTTACCGAGCATTACCCGTAGTGCGGGGACTTCATTTCACGACTGGGAGCTTCCGTGACTTCCCCGTCGAACAATTTCACGGTCAGGCTCGCCCCTAACTTGGCAGCTTCCTCGGCATACGGGCCGACTGCAAACTTTCGGGCATTCTCCTCAGAATCAAACTCGTAGAACCCGCCCACCGATCCGCCATGGATGCCATACAACCACGTCTTACGAACCAGACCAGGAACCTTCTTCAGACCAGCGTTGATTGACCGCCAGTCCACGTCGCTGAAGGGAACCGTCATTTGCAGTTCGCCGTACAAGAAGACTTTCTTGCCGCTCATCATTTGAAAACTCCCCGACTCAAGCCCCGGACAACGATCCGACGATCCAACATGAACCGTCACTTCAGATCGCAGCCTTTCAACCTCGACAATAAATACAGACAGGTCTGTCTTTTTGATGCCAAAAAAAGAGAAGAGTTACTAGCTTTTTGCTACCGCCACCATTTTCAACGCAGCGTCACGAGCGACGTCTACGGCGTCAGGCGAACCCTGAATCACCGCTGTCACGATGGCCCCTTCGACGAGTAGACCCACAGCGGGTGCAACCTTCGCCGCCCCCTTACCGAGTGATTCCTCGACCAAACCCGTCAGAAACTCCTGAAACCGGCGCTTGTGTTCCTTCACGAACTGCGTCCCTGCATGTGCAGGGTCGGCCAGTTCCACGGCAGCGTTCTGAAACGCACATCCGCGGAAACCGGGACTTTCGAAAAAGTCCTTGAGGGTGGCGAAAAAGCCCCTCAGTTTATCTTTCGTCCTCTTACTATTCCGTTCCATCCCAGCGGTGAAGAACTCTAAAAGCTTCTCTTCCCGATACTTCAGAACGGCCAGGATCAGGTCGTCCTTCGACGGAAAGTGCTTGTACAGGCTCATCTTGGCAACGTCCGCCTCGGCGATGATCCGGTCAATGCCAACCGCCCGAATACCGTCCTGGTAGAACAGCCGATCGGCAGTTTCCAGAATTCGCTGGCGGACTTCAGAAGTAGCTTTCGTGCGTTCCATGACCAAAGTATACAGACCTGTCTGTTACCGTCAAGGGGACGGAAAGATTTTTCCTGGCGTATACTTCGATCTCATCGGCAGTGCGGCGCTTGGCAGCTCTACTTCTTCTCAAACTTCACTCCGTATTTCTCGGCGGTGGCGACAGCTCGTTTGATGTCTTCCGGCTTGATCTCGGGTGGCTTCTCGTCGGTTCCGGACACCGGCGTTCCGATATCCAGGAACCATTGTTCAAAGCCGCCGGGGGTGTACGAGAGCAACAGCCGGGTCGGCTTGTCGCTCACGTTTTTGAAATAGTGCTGGACCCCGCGCGGCATGTGGACGAAATCACCCGCCTTCACGTCGTACTGCTTGCCGCCCAGCCATGCACGTAGTTCACCCTCAAGCACGAAAATCGTTTCGTCTTCCTTTGTGTGCGTGTGTGGCACCGGACCTGCGCCAGGCGAAATCAGATCTTCAAAGACCGAATAGGCCCCGCCCGTATCTGCGGCTTTGACTTTGACGGTTACCAGAACCCCCATCGCCCAGACCTTGGTTCCCTCGCTCCCGGTAACAACCTTTGGTGCTGTGAGCGCCGACTTATCCTGTGCAACAACATCATTGCTGCCTGCCGTTGCCGCTGCACCAGCGACGACGCCAAGTGATGTCTGAAGAAACGCTCGCCGTGAATTCATGATTGATCCTGACTGGGTTGTGAAAAGCGCCAACAATGGAAAACGATTTCAATAGACATCTTCGGGTTTGGAACTTGACTCAGTGAATCGAGTTTCATGATTTGTTCCAAAGTAGCCATCATCGTTTCGCGTGATGAGCATTTGTCGGAAACGATTCAAACATTGCCTCAACTTCGCAACATTTAAATCGTTTGAATTCCTGATTTGAAAGCATGCCGATCGGTATCTGCGCGGTTCTCGAACAATGCTCATCACACGGAGCGATGATGGCCACTTTGGTCTGAGGCGAAGCCTCTCTGGATTCTCAATGCGTCGGCAACCTGAGTTCGATTCCGTATCGGGGAGCGACTTCGATCAGTGTTTCAATTTCTGCCTTCGTGGGGGGCAATGCCGTTGTGGCTCCATCATCCAGCGGCACACCCACTTCGAAGAACATCTGCTCCAAACCGGCTGGTGCGACCACAATCAACATCCGGGCCGGTTTGTCGCTCTCATTCTTGAACGAATGCGGAGTCCCGACGGGCATATTGGCGAACGTACCTGCTTTTGCCACGACCCGATCCACGCCGATCTGGAACGTGATCTCGCCTTCCAGAATATAAAAACCTTCTTCCTCGCGGCTGTGAACGTGTGGCGGTGGCCCTCCACCTGGAGGGACGATGGCTTCCCAGAACGCATATTTGCCGTTCGTATCGTCGGCCGTCGCCAGGAAGCGATAAACGTCGCCAACCACCGCGACGGTGCGACCCTCGGATGGCATCGTGACCTTGATATTTGGCGGTTGCTCGAAAGCCGACGCTGGTGGGTTCAGATCGATCCCGTATTTGGGTGCAGCTGACATCATTCGAGCGATAAAGCTGGGGGGATCGAATGAAATCGGTGCATCGGGTCCTGGCAGCATTCCTCCAACCTCCGCCTGGAATTCGTCGAATCCTGCGGGAGCCACGAGAACAATGACTTCTGCCTCGACTGAACCGGAGTTTTTAAAGAAATGTGCCGTCCCAGCCCCGATGGCGATACAGCCATTCGCAGGGACGATCACCGTCTCGTTTCCAGCAGTGAAACTCAGTTCTCCCCGGACTACAAAAAACGATTCTTCGAATGAATGTCGGTGCGGTTTAGGACCAGCCCCCACAGGAACCCGACCCGTTGAGAAGGCGTAGCGACCTCCGGTGTCGGTACTCAAAGCCGTGTATCGAATGGGGGAACCGAGCCAGGAAATCCATGTTCCCTGCTGGTCGTTTACAATCAGAGCTTGACGCGTTTCCATCTCATTACCTCGTGAAAGCATTCACTATGGATTTTTGATTCTTTCAAGAATGGATCGTACCCAAGAACAATCGAATTCCGATCATTTGCTTGATTTCAACTTGATCTTCTTCATGTGCTTTTTGCCCCAGTCACACATGATTTCGGTAATTGGACGAAGTGTCTCGCCATATTCGGTCAGTGAATATTCGACCTTGGGAGGCACTTCGGGATAAACCTCGCGGTGGACGATGCCGTCATGTTCGAGTTCCCGAAGCTGCTGCGTGAGCATTCGCTCGCTGATGCCAGGGATCTTCCGCCGCAATTCAGCGAAGCGGTGCGTCCCTGAATGTGACAGATGGAACAGGATCACGACCTTCCACTTGCCGCCGATCACGGACAGAGTTGCCTCGACCGGGCAGTTAAAGCCGGTGTCCGTACACTCAGAATCTTTGACGCTTACTTTCATGTAAGTACCCAACAATAAAATGCGTACTTGTTGATTGGAGTGCTGGATTCTACGATCCCGCCGAAGGAATGTCATCATCGTTCGTAGAACACGCAAGCAGGGAAACGGACAAATGAAAATCGGCATTATTGGCTCCGGAAATATGGGAGCGAGTATGGGTAAGACCTGGGCCGGCAAGGGCCACGATGTTTTGTTCAGCTACTCTAAGAACCAGGACAAACTCAGGGCCATTGCCGCTGCAGCCGGTCCGACGGCAAGAATTGGAACACCCGTCGACGCCGTGGCGTTTGGAGACGTTGTCTTGCTGGCCGTGCCATGGGCAGCGGTCACAGACGCACTTCAGGCGGCGGGGCCGATCGGGGGAAAGATCCTCTTTTCATGCTGCAACTGCTTGAATCCCGACTTCAGCGGCCTGGTGCTTGGCACAACCACCTCGGCTGCCGAAGAAATCGAGAAACAAACTCCAGAAGCCAGAGTGGTCGAGGCGTTGCCTCCGATGGCACAAATCCTCGCGGCAGAAAGTCATCGCCTCTCCGGCGACCAGATCAGCACGTTCTATTGTGGCAATGATGCCGCTGCCAAATCTGTCGTCGCGTCACTGCTGCGCGACCTTGATCTCGAACCCGTTGATGCGGGCCCGCTGACCAGTGCACGATTCATTGAACCCGCTGGTATGCTCAACGTTCAGTTATCCTACGGGATGGGACTGGGACCGTTCATCGCAACCAAAGTGTTACGTGGATAACCCGCCAGTTCCCTCAGCAAAGGAAAAAGCAAATGCAATTCCTCGCCATCCTCAAAGTTAAGCCCGATGCGCCCCGGGAAACACTTGGTCCGCTGATCAAACCCGAAGCGTCACATGTCTGGGATATGACGACATCCGGTGTCGTTCGCTCAGTCCATTACATCAAAGGCCCAGTCGGAGCAGTCCTGATGCTCGAAGCGGTCGATGAACACGAGGCCGATGAGCACGTCAAGAAGTTGCCGATGGTTGAGCAGGGCTTACTGAGCGTGGAAATCCTGCCCCTGACGCCATTCACCGGCTTTGAGGCACTGTTCGCTACTCCCACAACCTGACATACAGGAGTTTGTCCGATGAATGTGCTGATTGTTTATGCTCATGAAGAACCGAAGTCATTCAATGGGGCCATGCGAGATACGGCTGTTCGAGTCCTTCAGGAAGCAGGGCATACCGTCGAAGTCTCCGACCTTTATGCCATGAATTTCAATCCCGTCGGTGGGAAGCATGACTTCACCGCATTGGCCGACCCGGACTATTTCAAATATGGCATCGAGCAGACGAAGGCGAGCGAAGCCAAAACGTTCTCAGCGGACGTCGCTGGCGAGCAAGAAAAACTGCTTCGGGCCGACCTGCTGATCTTTCAATTCCCGCTGTGGTGGTTCGGTCTTCCGGCGATTATGAAGGGATGGGTGGACCGGGTATTCGCTGCGGGCCTGACCTATGGGGGTGGTCGGTGGTACTCCAACGGCATCTTCAAAGGCAAGCGGGCGATGGTCAGTTTGACGACGGGTGGCGGGCCAACGATTTACAGTCCGACAGGATTAAACGGCGAAATGGACTCGCTGCTGTTCCCGATCCAGCATGGGATGTTTTACTTCCTGGGTTTCGATGTACTTCCGCCGTTGGTTGCCTGGTCTGTCGCAAGAAGTTCGCAAGAGCAGCGGGAAGAATATCTGCGGGAATATGCCGAACGGCTCCGTAACTGGCGTACTACCGAGACAATCCATTTCCCAACGCTTGACGAATACGACGAGACAATGCAATTGAAACCAGGATTGGACTAAACACGGAGCACGAACACTGACGCAAGATGCATTCGTAAGGAGGGGCTGGCCGATCAATCCCGCGGAGCTCATTCGCGTCTATCTGAGAGGAGAATGAGTAGCCGAAGCGACGCAGCCGTTCACATGAACGATCATCTCATTGGTTTGATTGGGATTAAGATGTACCAGGTCAAAGTTCGAGAGGTTGATGTCGAATGGACCCCGCTGGAAATTCCGGGAGTCCGTATGAAGGTGCTGCATAAAGAAATTACGAGCGGAGCCATGACGGTCATGACTCACATGGACGCTGGAGCAGTCATTCCGGCACACTGGCATTCGAAAGCCGATGAGATGGTCTATGTTCTGGAAGGAGATTTCGTGGAAGATGGCGTGAGCTACGAGCGAGGTTCGTATTTCCAGGGGAAGGCCCAAACCACGCATGGCCCTCACACTTCAGTACACGGTTGCACCGTCCTGACGCATTTCAGCGCCGAGTTGGATTTCCAGACAGGCCCTGTGTTCGCATCGTGAGAAACAAACTTGTCCAACCAATTACCCGAAACTGTTGACGTCTTCGTCAGTGATGTCAGGACAAAAGACCATCAGGAACATTTTTGAAACGCGAATTCGTGGGGCGCTATGTTTAAACTCAATGATGTCGTTCCATGGGGTCGTTCTCTGGATGAATACCAGCGCATGTTTGCCCTGACGGGTGCAGATCTGTGCCGTCGTACCCTGGGTTGTGCGGATGGACCGGCGAGCTTCAACGCCGAGGCGACGGCAGTTGGTTGTTCAATCGTCTCGTGCGATCCTCTTTATCGGTTTCGCGGCGACGAGATTAGAAATCGGATCGATCAGACTTTTCTGACGGTGATGGAACAAACCCGAAAGAACGCTGACGAATTTGTGTGGACGTCCGACCTCCCTGACGTCGAAGCACTCGGACAGCGACGAATGTCGACCATGATGACGTTTCTCAATGATTACGATGCAGGGAAGGCTTCTGACCGGTACGTGGATGCCGAACTTCCTCATTTGCCATTCGCCGACAACAGCTTTGAGATTGCCGTCTGCTCGCACTTTCTCTTTCTTTACAGCGAACATCTCTCCGAAGGATTCCACGTTGAATCGATCCTGGAACTTTGCCGAGTGAGCCAGGAAGTCCGCATTTTTCCACTGCTCAAGCTTGGCGGCCTTCCGTCTCAACATCTTCCCGCCGTCACGAATCAACTGCGAGAGACAGGGCTCAATTTCGAAATCAAGAAAGTTGACTACGAGTTTCAGCGTGGCGGAAATGAAATGATGCACGTGTGGCATTGATGGATTTGCGAAATATTACGAACACGTCGCACATGCTTTTCGAGGATCGACTCTTCGACCGGAGTTAACCTATTAATCCCTTCGCCAGCATCGAAACACGTTCGGTCACAGCTCAACCTTGTAGTCCAGAACAATCTCGTCGCCGGTTTGTCCTCGAAAACCCCAGTTGTGCTTTGGGGTTTCTGTGATCGTGATTTCTAGATCGGCAGGTGCAATTCCCACATCACGGCTAATGTTTTTGAAAAGCAGGTGGATCAAGTGCTTTTTGGTTTCGACTGATCTCCCTTCGAACATGCTGATTTCGATGATCGTGTATGCGTCTGTTCGCCCTTGTCCTGCGGGTCTATAAAAATCGGAACGATCCATCGGAAAGAAGCGGTGGGCCTTCTTGTCTGTCGGAAAATGCAACGCCTCGACCACACACGAATGAATGACCTCTGAAAGCTTGGGCTTAACTGGATTTAACATCTCAGCAATGCCGTAAATCTTGATTTGAGCCATTTGAGTTATTCACCTTTTAAATGAGTTGAGTCGCGCGTCACGGGCATTGCGAATGAATTATCGTTTGTTATTTTGTCATCCGCATCAGGCGTTCGAAACCATTTCGATACCAACCGTCGCGATTAAGAATTTGTCATCAAGCGCATCGCTGTCATTTCAGACTCGATAAACCCGTGACGTCCGTAGAACCGAATTGCTCCGGCGTTCAGCTTGTCAGTCAACAGTGTGATGCGTGAGAAACCGTGAGAGCGTGCGTAGTCGATGGCGCTCTGCAATAACCGAGAACCAAGTCCGCCGCCGCGCCGGTCGGGGCGAACGACCATATCTTCCAGCCAGCAGACGGGACCACCTTCGGCCGTACTGACGGTGAATAACAGGCTGACCATTCCGACAACCTGATCGCCGTCTCGTGCCGCAAGAATGACACCAACGTGAGCCGATTCGATGATAAGTCTTAACCCTATTTCCTGTTTCTCTTGATCAGGCTCAAAATCGGCTTCTTGCTTGAACAGCAGATTCAGCAGGCCTGCCAATTGCGGCACATCGCATACAGTGGCTCGTGTGATGACTTCCATGAAATCCTCAGCTTTCCCAACGGACTCGGCTCTACAAATCGGTGACCTGTTCCCATTGTGTTCGGTGCAATTCCGTTATGCTTGTACCGCATTCCAGATCGGCTGAATGGTTCCATAGGTCATTGACCGCCATAGCCATTCGATCGGACCGAAACGAAAATATCTTAGCCACAGCGGGCTGTACCAGAGTTGCAAGCACCAGACTGCTACCACAATCCCGTAGAGCTGAACTCGGTCAAAGGCCCCGTAGAAGCCGAATCCGTATCCATTGAAGAATGTCGTGCAGAGCAATGATTGCATCAGGTAATTCGTCAGTGCCATTCGTCCGACCGCTGCCAGTCGACAAGTGAGCCAGGCGAACAATCCCGCTTTGTAGATCAACATGACGACCGCGATATGTCCCAGTGCAACCAAAAGACTGCCGAAGAAATTGATCTGGAAACAGCTGCCGAACAGGGTCACGACATCGAAGTCGTTTTGGATCAAGCGGTTGGCAGCGAACGCGACGATCGGCCAGCCCATGCCATAACCAAAGAGTGCAAGCAGTCGGTAGTATCGCAAGGAACGAGTCGCCGAGAAGACGCCCAACTTCATCAAAGCCATACCGATCAACATTCGACCTGTAATGGTCCAGACAAAGGCGCTGCCAAACACCGTGGTCTGGACTCCGAACGCTTCTGGCGCATTTTTGACGACCAGTCTCCAGTAAGACGACTCTCGGTTTCCCTTGATCGTTTCCGAGACTTCGCTGGCCGTCGGATGAAAAGCCTTGCGGATGCCGTTCCAGCCTTCGGCCAGTTCCTTGTCCTTAGCGGAAATGGGTTGGCGGTTTTGCTCGGCTGCCTGAACTCGAACCGATGCGTCACGAAACGATTGAAACAGCCCGGCAACCGCAGCTGTCAGAGGTACCGAGGGGAGCGTAAGAAGCACTGCAATGACCACGAGCGTTCGAGGTGAGAGTTTTCGAAATGGGTAGGCGAGCATTCCACAGAGGGCATACGAGACGAGGATGTCGCCGTCCCAGATCAGGTAAGCGTGAATCAGGCCGATGACCAGAAGGATGCCGACCCGCCGATAGTACAGCATCGTGGACGACTTTCCTTGTTGAGTTGTTCGATCGGTCATCAAGACAAGACCCGCACCGAACAGCATTGAAAAGATCGTGATCATCTTTTCATCAAACAAGAAATAACCGACGAGCCAGGCGACGTAGTTCACACCTGTAAAGCCGCCAGCGACGTTCGGATTGAGTCGTGCCGTGCCAGGAAGTCCCAGCGAAAGGATGTTCATCGTCAAGATGCCACACAGGGCAAAGCCTCGAAGAACGTCGATCGAAGCCTGTCGTTCAGATGAAGTCACGGGAGCAGCTTGTTCACTCAAGATTCATTCCTTCGCTTCGGCAGAAATCGTACGGAACGTAGCGCTGTCCATGAAGGAGGTAACTTCTCATAAAGTGACCACATCAGGCACGAGAGATTCAAACATTGGACGTCTTCTTCAATTCCCCATGCTTGCAAGCCGATTTTCATTTTTTCGCGTCCGTGTGAAGTGAAATCCATTTAATGAACGAGGCTTCCCCTGTAAAGGAAAGCCGATCACTTGCCAATTGAGTCCGTTTCACCGTGTAATCCCGGTGCGAAAGAAAGCGCAGATATTGCTTCGAGTTAAGCATGACAGGGATGATTGATTGACTACAAGAGCGAGTTGGCCAGGGATGTCGATGTGCGACACATGCCGCAACGGACGAGAGGTCCGCACGGCACGCTCGCGCTTCCTGCTGTGTGAATTATCCGCCAGCCTGAATCACTATCCCAAGTATCCTCCACAGCCGATAATTCGTTGCGATGGATATGCGCATTCGGACGAACCAGATGAATTGAACGCGTCTCCAGAGACGGAAAAACAATAGAGGCCGAGCATTGAACTTGAGTCATCCAAAACTGGTCAAGCTGCTTCAGCTCGCCTATTCCGCTGAGAAAGCTGCTGCCTTTGCCTACATCGGCCACGCCGGTTCCGTAAGGAATCCGGAACAGAAAGCTGCGATCAGGCAGATCGAACTGGATGAATGGCGGCACCGGGAAACGGTTCTCTCGATTATGCAGCAATATGAGATTGCTCCGTCACGTTACAACGAGATCAAGTATCACATTATTGGCAGAATCATCTCGTTCAGTTGCTATGTGATCGGCTGGTTCATGCCGTACTACTTCGCCGGACGTCTGGAAAGCGGAAACGTCTGTGAGTATTTCATCATGATGAGATATTTCCACGAAGTCGGGATTACGGCCCACGACGACGAGTTGTACGAAATGGGGATGAAAGAGAAGGAGCACGAGGTCTATTTTCAGAAAAGTCTCGAGAACAATCCGCTGCTACCGCTATTCGAAAGAATTTTCGGCTGGGGAAAGAAAAGCAGTTTGAATAATGTCGATTTGGAGAACAAGTATTCGGTTAACGAGTCCAACGCCTATTGCAAACACCGAAAGTAGGCTGATGATGAGTAATACTTTTACGCCCGGTCCTTCTCCGAATACCGTGCGTGACGCCAATGGAAAAGTACTAACGGTGCCGGAAGGCTGGGTCCTGTTACCTCCTGGTGACGCGGCACTGACTCGTCGCGTGAAGGCTGCTGGTGATCATTGGGTTGTCGCCGAGAAGAAGGGCCGGAAGGTTTTTTCGCGAGGAGTCTGGACCCTGGCAGCCACTGTTGAGTCGATTCGAGGTGATCTTGAAGCGGAACGATCCACTGAGAGTTTTGCCAGAAAGAAAGAGGCCGATGCCCGACGCCGGGAAAAGGTCCAGTCGGAGTACGTCGAAGATTTCCTGGGGGCGGTCGTCACATTTCTGGGATTTCACGAAACGTATGCTGAACTCGCTGACCGTCTCGCGAAGGCCGTCACCGAACATGCCACGCCGGTCGGCAGCGGCACGGTCGCTCGCACAAAACGAATCCCGGTCGAGCAGCGAGCCGAAGCAGCCGTCATCGCCTGGATGCGTCATCAGACGACCGGATACGACAACATGCACATCCCCAGGGAAAAGGGCAAACGCCGGGAAGTCCGGCGCATGTTGGCTCAACGATCGCATCAACTGCTTGAGCAATATCGTCAGGGTGCCCCGATTTCGAAATCGTGCCCGCTGATGAAGGCGTTATGCTCTGGAGTCGGGTATTTAGATATCAAAGTCGTGCAGGGTTGATTGCATGCCGACTGACGAGCCGAACTTGCGGCGGGAAGTGAGGTATCGGGAGATGAAATGAACTCGGAGATCAGACCCCATGTTGAGAAAAGTGGTCCCGGTAAGTTGGATGAGATGATGGAGCGCATTGCGCGCGTAGTGCTTGTCAGCGTTAGTGGATGCTTTGTTTGGGCAATCCACTCCGGGGACATGTTTCTAATTTGTTTGGCACTGATCGTCGGTGGCTGGCTCGGCCTGTTCACTAGCCTTGTAGCGGGTCTTTCAATTCCTGATATCACGATGACAATTGGAGCCGCCACCGGGGTGCTTGAGGGAGCCATCCGGGGATTCACTGCGTATGGGTGGATCGGCGCAGTCTTTTTGGCGCCGCTTGGACTGGTGGTGGGGATCATTGCATCTATTCCATCGATGGTGGTAATCATCTTGATCCTCTGTCTTGCAACCGGCCGTGGACCTGACAAATGAGCGATCATTTTCCATTCCGTCACACACCGAACGCCCGACCCCCTCTTCGTTTGAATCAGCCTAAATGCCGATCCAGGAAGTCAAACGATTCCTGCATCACTTCGGGAGCCATATGGCTATGGCGGCTCAGTTCCACGTTCAGACTTCCTGCATAGTTGAGCGATTTGAGAGTCTTAAACACGGGCGGAAAGTCGATTGTTCCTTCGCCGAATCGCAGGTGGTCGTGGATACCTCGTTTCATGTCTTCGATGTGGATTGTGTAAATTCGATCATGCCACGTTTCGAGATAATTCGAAATCGGCAGCGGCTCGAGACAGTGTACGTGGCCGATATCGACGGTGAGTCCGAAACCAGGCCCATCGACCAGAGAGAGTAAGTGCTGGTAGTCATTAAACGTCTGGACGAGCATTCCCGGTTCTGGTTCGAAGGCCAGTCGGATGCCTGACGGTTCTGCGAAATCAAGAACTTCACGGCAGCCATCGGCCAGTCGACGGTACGCTTCTTCTGGTTCGGCGATGTCGCGAATGATGCCGCTCCAGAACGAAACCGCTTCCGAATGGAGTTCCCTGGCGATAGTGACACAGCGTTTGAGAAAGTCGACACGAACGGCACGGGCTTCGGCTGAAGGACTCACCAGAGTCGGTTCGTGTTTTCGTCGAGGATCAAGCAGAAAGCGGGCACCGGTTTCGATGACGCTTGCCATTTCAAACCGCTCTAAAACGCGTCGCATGCGAATCAATTCGGAAGCAATGTTCGTCGAGAATGGGTCGAGACAGTTGTGGTCAACCGTGATCGCGACCGATCGATAGCCGATTTCGGCCATGAGTTCAATCGCCTGATCCCAGCGATGTCCGGTCGTCCCGTTGGTATTATAACCAAGTCGCATATTTGATCTCGTCTGAGAGTGCTCGTAAAAGATGAAGAAAATTGACGGACAAGGCCAGCAAGTGTTTCAAATTGTCGGCACGCATTGAAGACGTGAACGATACCCAAATATTGATTCTCAAGTAACGCTCAAAGAAATCTCAGGCGGTGACGATTGGGATCGCGTGTGCCGGTCGGGTATGCTGCCAATCGCAAAACATTCTTGTTTGTTGATCGTCTTCGGACTTCGGATATTTTTATGACGTGGCTCTACTCATTGTATTGGCTGGGTGCGTTGGCAGCCGCTGGACCTGTTCTGTTTCACATGTGGCGAAGAATGCCGCGTGGTGAACGACAGTTTTCGACGTTGATGTTTCTGACGCCGTCGCCACCACGGATCACCAGCCGCAGTCGGATCGAGCATTGGTTGCTGATGCTGCTTCGTGCGGCGGCCCTCGGATTGCTGGCATTTGCATTTACGAGACCCCTTTGGCGAGCGGCGGTGACCGAGCCCGACGAAGCGACAAACGAACAATTATTGGCGATCCTGGTCGATACCAGTGCCAGCATGCGACGGGAGGGAGTCTGGACCGATCTGATCCAACAAATTGACGAGCGCTTGGCGAAGTTGCCACCACAGACAAAAGTCGCGCTCTATCGATTCGATCAGACGTTCGTTCCTGTCGCGGATTTCAAAGAACTCAAATCGATGGAAGCTTCGGCTGGACGTGAATTGGTCAGGGCTCGACTGAAGGATTTGAAGCCGACCTGGGAATCGACTCGATTAGGCGAAGCTCTGATCAGAACAGCGACCTCGCTACAGGAAGCTCAGACCGAACGGGCCAAGCAGGCTCCTCAGCGGATCTGGCTGGCGAGCGATTTGCAAAGCGGTTCCGAGACCGTTGCTTTGCAAGGTTATGAATGGCCGGACGATTTGCCTGTGGAACTGATCGTCGCCCACCCGAAATCACCATCGAATGCAGGATTACAGGTTGTTGAACGGAACCCTGAATCGGCAGATCAAGTTTTGCGAGTCCGGGTGACAAACGCTGCCGACTCGGTCAAAGAAAAGTTTACTTTGAAATGGGGGCTGGACGATTCGCCAGAAGTTTCTGTTTACGTTCCACCAGGTCAAAGCCGCATCCTGCTTCCGCCCAAACTTCCTGCGGGTCTGGTTTCCTCTGTCCTGCAGTTGGCAGGGGACGATGACGATTTTGATAATCGGGTTTATGTTGCCGAGAGCGTCCCGGAAACACGACTGGTGATCTACTGCGGACCTGAATCCGCCAATGATACCGATGGTGCACGCTTTTATCTTGACCGACTGTTTGCTGCTTCGCATCGGTTCAAAATTGAGTTGCGTGAACCCAGTCAGGCAAACATCGCATCAGCAGATTCCCAACCGTCGCTCATTGTATTGACCGCGCCTGACGCTGACGTCCAGCCGCTCGTTCGAAATCATCTGTCGAACGGCGGAACAGTGTTGATTGCATCGGCAACTCCAGAAGCGACTGCGGCGAGTCTCGCCTTGTGCGGGCGCGAAGGAATCTCGGTGAGCGAAGCGACTGTTTCCAAGTATGCCATGCTCGGCGAAATCGATTATGAAGATCCGGTATTTGCTCCCTTTGCGGAGTCTCAATTCAGCGACTTCACAGGCGTACGTTTCTGGAAACATCGAAAGCTGGAAGGATTGAACGTCGTCGATTCGAAATCGGAAAAGGCTGGAGTCGATTCGACCGGGGACGCAGACCGAGTACTGGCCCGCTTCGATGACGGCGATCCTGCGATCGTCGAGTTTTCAAGTCAACGGGGAACTGTCATTGTCTTCGCGGCCGGCTGGCAACCGGCCGACAGCCAATTTGCTCGCAGTTCCAAATTCCCGATGTTGATGTTTCGTCTGCTGGAACACTCGACAAAACTCACCCCACGAACAGAAGGACAAGTCGTTGGCAGCGCACTCGCCTGGCCTACCACATCGCGAGCCGAAACCTCGGCGACGGGAATGGCCCGACTGCCGGATGGTGCCGAGTTATCTTCGTTACCGACCGATGCACCGTTCCACGCAACATCGACTCCAGGTCTCTATCAATTAAGTGTGCCCGGTCGAACAGAACAAATTGCTGTGAATCTTGCTGCCGAAGAAAGTCGGACGAATCCGCTGACGCTTGAGCAACTGGAAAGTTTTGGATTAAAAATGAAAGGACGCGAAAGATCGGACGATCCGCAGCGTCAACGCCAACGGCAGCGTCAACTCCAACTGGTCGAATTAGAACAATCGCAAAAGTTGTGGCAGCTGATTCTCGTGGCTGTGATCGCAGTGTTGCTTCTGGAGACGTTCTTGACAGGCTGGTTTGCGTCCAAGCAAAACACCGAAGGGTCTCAACCATTACCGGTTGGATGAAAACTGACGCGAGGGTATAGGCCGGTTAATCAACCCCGCATGGGGGGAGTTGGTTTTCGATGTGAACATGATACCGAAATCGTTCACGGCGTCGCTGTTCAACGCGATCATGGCGAGATTTCATGGTTCTGCGGGTTTTGAGAATTGCAAGTCTTAAACCACAGATATTGTGGGTCACCGTAGCCTGACGGTTTTTGGAACTGCCGATCGGTTTGACTCTTCGGGCTGGTGGTCTAGAATCACGACCCGGCGTGCAGGGATGCTGTTACGGAGGCTCAGTTTTTTATAGCGGGAGTCGCTTATGTCCCTGCGAGTTTTGACGGCATTACCTGTGTTCAATGAAGAACGTCACGTGATCGATGTGATCACGGAGGTCCGGAAATACTCAAAAGAGATCCTCGTTGTCGATGATGGGTCATCTGATAAAACGCCGGAACTGCTGAAATCGATGCGTGACGTGCATGTCGTGAGGCACCAGCAGAACCAAGGTTATGGTGCCGGTCTTCGAACGGCATTTACGTATGCCCTGTCGGGTCAATACGACGTGCTGGTCACGATTGATTGTGATGGACAGCATCAACCGGCACTGATTCCCGAAATGGCTGCAGCGGTTTTCAATCACGAAGACGCTCCAGCCGACATTGTCTCAGGCAGTCGTTATTTAAAAGTTTTTGATGGCGCCAGTGAGCCTCCCATCGAACGACGCCGAATCAACCTCCAAATCACCGAATGGTTGAACCACCAGTTTTCGCTGAACCTGACTGACGCATTCTGTGGCTTCAAAGCCTACCGAGTTGATTCACTTGCCCGGCTGCGAATCACTGAACTCGGTTACGCGATGCCTCTGCAACTTTGGGTGCAGGCAGCCGCTCAAAAAATGAAGATCGTTGAGTTTGCCGTTCCTCTGATTTATCTGGAAGAAGAGCGTTCATTCGGTGGTTCATTGGATGTCGCAGCAAAACGACTGGCCTACTACCAGGAAGTGCTCGACCGCGAGATGGCGTCGCAGCATCTGACTCAGACGAAGAAGTGCGAGTCGACGCCTCCTTCGGGACATCGTCCGCTGGCCTGCTGTTCACGATAGCGCTTTGTCAGTCTTCAATCGTTTAACCCGCAGCCAGCGGCGCAGGCGAATCGGCGTTCAGCCGATTTCTTCAGACGTTGCCGCAGGCCTGTTTTTCTCAATGGCCCAACGAGAAATGACGCTTCGGTTGACTCCAATTCCGCCGTTACGCTGCCGCTTCTCTTCAAGGCGCGGTTAAACGAAGAAAACGGGTTCGTCGTTTAACCCGCAGCCAGCGGCGCAGGCGAATCGGCGTTCAGCCGATTTCTTCAGACGTTGCCGCAGGCCTGTTTTTCTCAATGGCCCAACGAGAAATGACGCTTCGGTTAACTCCAATTCCGCCGTTACGCTGCCGCTTCTCTTCGAGGCGCGGTTAAACGATGGGGACACATTCATTGTTTCACCTTGCTGCTCCGGGATCATTTCACCACAGCGCGCGCTGATTCGTTCGTTTCAATCTTCCAACGGACCAGCTGTTTTTGGGTTGCCGGGTGTTTTGAGTCAAGAAACAGACCAAGTCGTCCACGCAGCTCAAACAGTTTCTGGGCGACCGCCGGTTTGTATTCGGCTGTCCCGGCATCCTCAGAATTTTTCTTTTTCAGATCGACTTCCAGACCAAGAAATTCCCGTACCGCTTCGGCCACCGCCTGGCGAGATTGCCCTGTCAATAAGGTATACGCTGTCAGGTATTCAACCAGTTGTTGACCTTCACGATAGGATTTGAGCCGAAGGCTCGGTGAGACCACCGGGTCTTGCGGATTGCGAGCCGGGTAGAACAGCGACAGTGCGTCCGGCTTGTCCCAGGATTCTTTTGTTCCAATCGTCTGCCACGGTAAGACTCCGTCCGCCCCAAGGCACCACGCATCCAGACACCAGGCGACCGGCTGCACAGGAAATTCTGTCGGGGGCGCGGTCGTTCCATAGAATGTGACCATCGTGCCGTATCGAGCCTGTCGACGCTCAATTCGTTCTTGATACGGTCGAAGGGCACCGCTGATCACTTCCACACCACTCACGCCGTCCAGCAGATCACGTTGCCATTCTGGCCTCGAGATGTCACAACGAAAGACGGCATTCGGAGCAATCGACCGGGCCGCTCGGTTAAATTCCTGGCCGTAACGGCGCAAGGCCCAGAAGTCTTGAGTATTGACTGGTTCATCGAAAACCCAGGGTGCTGAACAGGAGCTCCAGTTTCCTCGCTGTTCTTTGAAATAAACTTTGTTATTAAGGTAGAACTGGAGCCAGGTCTTCGTCCAACCCTTCTTCACAGCGTGATCCGCAAATTCTCTGGCAGTCGTTGAAAACTCGTTCCAATAACTTTCATCGAAGGCATTCTCAATCCAATATCCTCCTTTGAAATGACGATGAACGTCGGCAGGCCAATGTTCGTTAAGTGGCAAATAAAACGCATCAACCGGAACATCCGTTCGTGGCAAACCGTGAAACGCGGTCCCATCGAGAAGGGGGCCAAACCGGCGGTCCCAGGCCTCCCAGTCCCATGCGTTCGCTTTCTTCACCGGCGCACAGCCATCGGCCACGCGTCCGTTCCAACCATAGCGAAGGACGTTGAGGTTTAATCGATGCTCATGAGCCATCCGATACCAGGCGACTTCTTGATCTGCAGGAACTGGCAATCCATAAGCGTTCATTTCGGGGACAAAAGAGAGCTGATCGGGCAGCGTAAAATCCCAGACATGCAGCTCAATGGACCAGTACTTTTTGCCAATCCGAACCGTCACGGAATGCTTTCCACTACTGACTGCGTGAGGCACATAGATTTCGCAAACGACGCGACCCGGCTGAAGAGATTCGGTCAGGACATCTCCCACATCACCTGCGGCAGCGGCTTTGATCAGTCCAAATAATTTTGGTTTCAGATCAGCCGCTTCGACTTCGACCGTTTCATTCTCAATACGTTCGATGAAGAAAGTCACCGCTTCATTCTTGGCGGCATAGAGATGGCTTGTGAGTGGAACACCCATCAGATCGGTGAGTAACGATTTTTCCGCGTTCGGTCGTTTCGTCATCGCAGCCGGGAGAACACATTTTTCCGTTTGACGGGACGTTTGCGTTGTGAGAGCTGGTGGTTGACTGGCTTCTCCGTCGGTCCAGACCATGAAGTATGGGGCGACCGTCTTGTTCATATCGCGTGAGGCGACCATGCGATTTGGAAACAGCTTCCACGTGAACTTTTCGCCGTCGCGTTCGTACTCGGAACCGACATCATCTTGAACGAAAACACCATGACTTCGTCCGTCGGCACAGGCCTCAATGACTTTGGGATCAACGGGAATAACCTGCCACCCGTTAGCATCAGGTGGCGATGCATCACCAAAGCCCCAGATGGTCCCCGACTCGCTGTTAACCACCGAGGTGACGTCTGAACCAGGACCATTCCAGGGCTGCTCCGGTTTCGCCCAGCGAAACGATGCACCTGTTCCTTTCGCGTATCCACTACCGTTCCCTTCTTCCCAAGGGCTGGCGACCGTGGAAACCGTCATTCGCCGCAGAGGTGCTTCCTTCGATTCCAGATGCAACCACAACTGAGCACGGCTTATTCGCTTTCCGCGCAATGCATCACTGTCGAAGTCGAGCAACGAAAACTCCTGAATCCCCTTAAACTTTAGTCGGGGAGCACCTCCGTTATTTCCTTCCTGTTCGCCAGGATAAGCTGAGATCCAGACATCCCGCGTCACTGGAAGTTTTAATGGTTCGGCAGCCGAAGCCACGGTGATGAAGCCGAATGACAAGACATACGAAAAAAGTCGGATGAAGGTTTGCATCACAAAAAGCCATGCCTCGAGGATGAGTGGTCGAATCGAACTGTTGGCGTACTTGAAACGCAATGTCCTGACACGGTCAATTCTCAAAGTCCCGTGTGTGGGTCTTTCGGCCGGACGACATTGTTAAAAATGTATCACTTCGACTTTTTTCACAGGGAAAAGAATCAGGTTAGGAAAAGAATATTCGCCACAGATGCACACGGATTCACAGAGATAAATGCAATTGACGTCCTCATTCAACGTGGAATCGGGAGTAAGATTCCAAATACGTTTGCGTGTTTTATCTGTGTAGCTCTGTGTGCATCTGTGGCCGAATGGCCTTTGCGATTTCTTCCTTTATCGACTTCGATACTCTCAACGGCTTTCACTTTGTCGGATCCAGCCACCACCCAGAACACGATCCCCTTCATAGAGGACTAATGCCTGACCGGGCGCGACGCCGAATTGTGCTTCTGTGAAATTCACTCGCACATGATCCGGGGCGACTCGGACGACGTGCGCGACTGCTGCCGTGTGCTGATAACGGATTTGTGCGAGACAATCGAATTCAGCGGGAAGGCCATCGACCAGCCAGCTTATTCCATCCGCTTCCAGTTCGCGACACGCCAGATCCTGATGAGTCCCCAGGACAACGCGGCGTGACTCGGGCTCGATGCGGATGACGAAACGAGGTTCACCAAACGTAATGCCCAGTCCGCGTCGTTGTCCGATCGTGAATTGATCGAATCCGGAATGCTTTCCCAGAACGTTGCCTGCTGGATCAACGAATTCACCCGACATGTCGGGACGACCCCGGTAACGTTCCAGAAACCCGACATAGTCGTTATCTGGAATAAAACAGATTTCCTGGCTGTCAGGCTTGGTCGCCACTCGCAAACCCGCTTGTGCGGCCAGCTCGCGAATCTCGGGCTTATTGAAATCGCCGACAGGAAACAGAATTCGATCGAGGATATTGTGATTGATCCCCGCCAAAACGTACGACTGGTCCTTCGTGAGATCGCGACCCCGCAGCAGGGCAGGGCTGCCATCAATGGTCTGAATTCGGGCGTAGTGACCTGTCGCAATCAGGTCCGCTCCGACACTGACCGCAAAATCCCAAAGCTTGCCAAACTTCAGCCAGTTGTTACACATCACACAGGGATTGGGAGTTCGTCCTGCAAGATATTCATCGACGAAATAATCCTTGATCCGCCCGAATGCGTCCGAAAAGTTGAGCGCGTGAAAAGGAATATCAAGAACATCTGCCACACGACGCGCGTCGGCAGCATCCGACGCGCTGCAGCACCCTTGCTTGTTGGCCTTTGTTCCCAGGATGGGCAGCGTCGGAAGTGCGGCTGACGCCACCTGCTGCGATTCTGCTCCAGACATCGCACCGGATGCGACTAAGTTTGCCTTGGGTTCGACTCGACAGGCTGTTTCTTCAACCGCCCCTGAACGCATGAAAAGCCCGATGACCTCGTACCCCTGCTCTTTTAACAGCACGGCTGAGGCCGAACTATCGACTCCACCACTCATCGCCAGGACAACTCGCTTGGGCATTTCTTCTTTCATTGGCAAAGCGAACATTGTCCGCGGATCAGGATCTCGGTCACATTACCCACTTCCGTTACAGACTTGAGCGCCGATTTCGGGAAATCGAATTTGTGAAGGCAGGTGACACGACCACAATCGACGCAGATAAAATGGGCATGTTCGCAGCCGTCGGGATGTGATGCATCACGCAGTTCAAATCGCCAGACGTGATCACCCAGTTCTTTGCGTGTCACCAGTCCCGCTTCAACCAGGTCGGTCAGATTGCGCAACACGGTCGCCTTGTCGATACCCAGTGGGACCAGGTCGATAGAAATCTCGGCGTGCGTCGCGGGCGAGTTCGCTCGTTGCAGCCAATGCATTACGGCCAAACGAGCCGCTGTCGTTCGCAAGCCGCAATCCGACAGCAGCTTCCGAATTTTGGCAACAGTACCCGCCTCTGTATTCAATGACATCTTCAACCGTTCATGCGAACCGCTCTTTTTTACTCCCAACACAACAGAGGATACCTTCCGCAATCCGCTAACGCCAATTCCAAGGTCAAATGGACGAACAAGACAATCTGATCCCATCGTATTACTCTGTTCTCGAAACCGAGTACCGGGAATTTTGAAAATTGCTGCAAATTGGGTAACGAAGGCGAATCCTCGCCAGGACCCCACTTTGAGTCGGGAGAAAACGGATGGACCTTCAGTTAAGCGGTAATGTGGCTGTCATCACGGGCGGAGCGAGTGGTATCGGGTTTGCCTGTGCAGCAGAACTGGCTCGTGAAGGTTGCCGTGTCGCCATCTGGGATGCCTCTTCGAAAAGTGCTGAGGTTTCCTCCAGGCTCAGCACAGATTGCGGAGTGATATCATTAGGTCTAACGGTCGATGTCAGCCGCCTGCAAGACGTTGAAACGGCGGCTGATCAGACGGAACAGCAACTCGGACCGGTTGATCTGGTCGTGCATGCGGCGGCCGTCTCGTCTGGAAAATTTGGATTTCCGTTCACGAATGTCGATCCCGCCGATTGGAATCGAGTCCTCAACGTCAATATTTTAGGAATGGTGCATGTTGCGCACGCGATCGCGCCACGAATGATTACTCGCCGAAGTGGTTCAATGGTTTTTATCGCATCGGTCGCCGGCCAGATTGGATCTCAGACCGATCCCCCCTACAGCGCGAGCAAAGCGGCAAACATCAACTTCGCTCAATGCCTGGCTAAGGACCTGGCCCGGCACGGAATTCGTGTAAACACCGTTTGCCCTGGGATGGTTCAAACGCCGCTGAATCAGTCGGTCTGGCAAGCCTGGAATGACCAGCAATCGCCTGAACTTCGACGCAGCTATGAGGACTGGGCGAACGAGAAAGTCCGGAATGTGATTCCTTTAGGACGCTGGCAGCGACCGGAAGATGTCGCCAATCTGGTGACATTTCTCTCGTCTGACCGTGCTTCAGAGATGACTGGCCAGACAATCAACATCGACGGTGGGTTCGTGATGCACTGGTAACCCGATTTTTTCGCAATTTTCCGATTCCTCGATTCAGTATATCAGCACGTGACTCGTGGTTATGATGGCTGACCTGCCCGAACTTCGCTTGACCGAAAGGATTTTTTGATGAGTGCCGAAGCCCGCGTCGCCGAATTGCAACTCGAACTTCCTCCCGCACCTAAACCAGGCGGGATTTATCATCCCGTCTTAATCGTGGGGAAGCTGGCATACGTCTCCGGACATGGCCCGCTGCGATCCGATGGTTCGATGATCACGGGAAAAGTCGGCGACACAATGACCGAAGCCGAGGCCTATCAGGCGGCGCGTCAGGTGGGTCTGACTATGCTCTCGACACTTCGTCGCGAACTCGGTTCACTCGACCGAATCGACCGACTCGTGAAAACGCTCGGCATGGTGAATTCAACACCGGATTTCGGAAGCCACCCGCAAGTCATTAACGGTTTCAGCAATCTGATGGTCGAAATCTGGGGCGAGGTTAAAGGCCGAGGGGCGCGCAGTGCCGTCGGGATGGGATCGCTTCCTGCGAACATCGCCGTGGAAGTTGAAACGATCTTTGAACTGGTCGATTGACGACGCGGGCTCATGTTGGTCGCTAAAAGATTAAATTGACTGATTTATTAAACAACGGGTTAAACAACGAGAGAGTTCGGACATGGCAGAACAAGTGTATCTGGCGATCGATCTGGGTGCGGAAAGTGGTCGCGTCATGGCGGGGATGTTCGATGGTCAGCATATTCGCCTGGAAGAACTGCATCGATTTTCGAACGGTCCCGTCAACGTCGCAGATACAATGCGCTGGGACCTGCTCAGGCTATGGTCGCAGATTCAGGTCGGACTTCAAAAAGCGGCTGCCCGATTCGGACAGAACATCGTTTCCGTCGGGGTCGACACCTGGGGTGTCGATTTCGTGCTGCTCTCGAAAACCGGCGAAATGCTCGGGCAACCCTACCACTATCGTGATGCGAGGACTCGCGGCGTGATGGATCACACGTTTCAACGTGTTCCACGTGCTGAAGTATTTGCCAACACTGGCCTGCAGTTCATGGAAATCAATTCACTGTACCAGTTACTGGCCATGAATCAGACGAACCCGGCGCTGGTCGAAATGGCCGACAAGTTCCTGATGATTCCTGACTTCTTTCACTGGCTGCTGTCAGGGAGTCGCGTCGTCGAGTTCACCAATGCGACCACTTCGCAAATGTATCATCCGACGAATCGAAACTGGTCGATCGACATGCTGCGAAAGCTTGGACTTCCAACGCAGATGTTCCCCGAAGTTGTCGCCCCTGGAACGAAACTGGGCCGTTTGCGTGAGGATGTCGCTCGACGAGCCGGCTTGCCTCGTCTGGAAGTTGTCGCCCCCGCCACGCATGACACAGGTGCCGCCATCGCTGCCGTCCCGACGGAACGAACGGGATCAGCGAACTGGGCCTATATCAGTTCCGGGACATGGTCGCTGATGGGTCTCGAATTGCCTCATGCCGTCCTGACGCAACGGGCACTGGAGCTGAACGTCACCAACGAAGGTGGTATCGACGGCACGTACCGCCTGCTCAAGAACATCATGGGTTTGTGGCTGGTTCAGGAATGCCGCAAGTCGTTCGAACGAAGCGGTTCGGCCTACGACTACGGGTTGCTGGCCCAGGTCGCTCGCGATGCCAGACCGTTCCGAGCGTTTGTCGATCCCGATTCCCCCGCGTTCCTGGCCCCGCATGATATGCCTGAAGCAATTCGGGACTGGTGCCGCCAGACGAATCAGGAGATTCCGGATACTGACGGAGGACTAATCCGCTGTGCTCTGGAAAGCCTGGCGCTCAAGTATCGAATGGTCCTCGGCTGGCTCGAAGAACTGTCCGGCGAGAAGACGGAAGTCATCCACATCGTTGGTGGTGGAACTCAGAATGAACTGCTTAACCAATTCACCGCCAACGCGACGGGACGCCCCGTCATTACTGGCCCGGTAGAAGCCACCGCACTCGGCAACGTCCTGGTTCAGGCACGTACCAGCGGTTCGGTTGGTTCACTGGGACAGATCCGGGACATCGTCCGAGCCTCCTCAACGATGCAGAGGTACGAACCACAGAACACGGCACAGTGGAACGACGCCTACGGACGGTTTCTTGATCTGGTGAAACGGGCAAAATAGAGGAAACAAGAAAGCCGCGAAGCGTTGGCCCGATGCGCAAGCGAAGGATCTTCCCTTCGTTTTCACCGGATTAAGATCCCTTCCTCGCTCGAGCGTCGAGATATGGAATCAATCACGTTTTTGGCACCCAAAGAAGGCGAGAGGCCGGTACGCTGCGGGCAACGTACCGGCCTGTGTAGGCGGAAAGTCGAGGTGTGCTGTAGGCGGGTGCTTGGCCTGTCTCCCTCAGGCCGGCAGGATGTATGAATCTCGAACTACTGAAGAGTAGTTGCGTGAATCACTTGGGTGATTGTTCACTCCGATGCTGACTAAAGCAGTCGGCGTGCCAAAAGAATGTTTCTTGAAACAATTTTTCGTAGAATAACGAATTCCCCTGAAAAACAGCCTGTTTTCAAGCAGGAACTCAGCCGCTTTCGGGTGACGACCGTTTTTGAAGCCCGCGAATTGTAACGCTTACAAGCATTCTCGATTGAAAAAGTTGCAAAAGGAGGGTGCAGCGGTGCTTTTGGACGGCGACGCATCAACTAACTAGAATGTGAAGTCGCGAAACGAACGGCTCACGTCTTGCAGACGATGCAAGCTGTCGAACGTAAAATGAAAACGCTTCGAAAACTCTTTCTCAGGATACGCTCCTTTGTCAGTACCCTTAAAGTTACTCAAAGACCTGATCGCCATCCCCAGTGTGAACCCGATGGGACGAGACATCTCGGGACCTGAGTACTTCGAAACGCGGGTCACGGAATACCTTGTCCATTATCTGACAGATTTACGCGTTCCGTTTGAACAAGTGGACATCGTTGCGGGACGGTCGAATGTGCTGGCTCGCCTCGACTCGCCAGGAGCAACCAGGACGGTGTTGCTGGATGCTCATCAAGACACGGTTCCCGTTGATGGAATGACGATCGCCCCGTTTGATCCGATCGAGCAATCAGGCCGCCTTTACGGTCGCGGATCTTGTGATGTTAAAGGTGGCCTTGCGGCGATGTTGGCGGCGTTCACTCGCCTGGCTCTTGAACGGCCCGCCGGGATGCCGAATGTCGTTTTGTCGATGACGTGCGACGAAGAATCGACAAGTATTGGCATCAATCATCTGACGGACAGCTGGTCCGGAAAGACTGTGCCCTATCGACTGTGCCCTGTCCGGCCGGATGTCGCGATCGTGGCCGAACCAACAGAGCTTGATATCGTCGTGGCTCATCGCGGAGCAACTCGCTGGAAAATGCGAACAACCGGTCGAGCCTGTCATAGTTCACGTCCCCATGAAGGGATCAACGCGATCTATCGCATGGCAAAGGTGGTCGCATATCTGGAAGAGTACGCAGCCTGGTTACCCGGCTCGCGACCTGCTCATCCACTCTGCGGCCCGGCAACACTGAGTGTCGGTCGAATCGACGGCGGAAGCAGCGTTAACATCGTTCCTGACGCATGTACGATTGAAATTGATCGCCGAGTCATTCCTGGTGAAGACCGGTTTGGCGTCATCGACGAACTTGCTGAATACCTGCGATCTCGACTCGACTTTGAAGTGATCCATGATGCGCCCTATTGCGCCAGCCCGGCACTCGGTGACGATAATAACAGCAAGTTGTCACACGAATTAATGCAAGCCATTGAGGCAGTTGTCGGCCCGCGAAAAACGATCGGCGTCCCCTATGGAACTCACGCATCTCGCTTTGCCAGGGCAGATGTCCCGTCCGTCGTGTTCGGCCCCGGCAACATCGCTCAAGCTCATACGAAAGACGAATGGATCGAGATTTCACAACTCGATCAAGCAGCCGAAATCTACTTCCAGTTCTGCGTACGTTCGGTATCTCACGCTTAGTAAGACAACTTGGTGACAGGTTTTTTGGTGGTGAATTCTCAGTGAATCAGGTTTGGGAAAGCGATGTGACATTGCCTGTTTATTTGGCATTTGTTCGCGCAGTAGGCGACGTGCCGAGCAGCAGGTACGACGAGTGCAGAAATTTCGGGACTTTGGCCGTTGCGATTGGAGCTGTTGCACGTATGCAAACCTGAATTCGGAATTTTCTGTGCAGACTCCTTGTCGCATGAGATAGGCGACCCTATTGTGTCCTGAGAATTCGATCCAGTTTGCTTGGCAATCCGGCGTGGATGGAGCGAGATGAAGAGCGGTTTTAAACCGGGCGATCCAGTGATCTTCAGGATCACGAAACAAAGTACCGATCCCGGTCCGCGCGCCGTCGATATCCACCCGGCTCCTGCTGGCGAAATGTATTCGTATCAAATCGACAAATTCTGGACCGTGATTGAAGTCCTAACCGATGGAAAGGTGAAGCTGGTGACCCGTCGAGGCAAGCAGCGTACCGTCGCGGTCGACGATTTTCGTTTAAGGCACGCTCGGTGGTGGGAGCGATGGCTTTATCGAGACCGCTTTCCGAAGTTGTCTGAACTCAAGGATCTGCCGTTACGCCCGGATTCTTCGGCGGAATGACGCTCTCGTTCCGTCTTCAATTGATTGGGAGTCCGCCCACGATTCATACGCTTTGGAGTTTCGACAATGAATTTAAGTGATCTCACCTGGCCCGAAGTCGCAGCGCTGTCGCGTGATCTGCCTGTCGTCATTCCCGTCGCAGCGCTTGAGCAGCACGGTCACCACTTGCCGGTTTTTACCGACAGCATGCTGCTCGGCGAAGTTGTTCGTCGCGTCAGCGAATCCATGAAACAACGGGTTTTGTTCACGCCGCTGATGTGGCTGGGAAATTCGCACCACCACATGGATTTTCCCGGAACGATGTCGGCCAGCCCGCGAGTTTACCTCGATCTCTTGAATGACCTGGTCGAAAACATGCTGTCACACGGGTTTCGCAGGATTGTGTTGTTAAATGGGCATGGCGGAAATTCGACACCGGGCAAACAGGCGGTCTTTGAGATCCGCCAGCGGCACCGCACTCGAAAAGATTTGTTGCTGTTGTTTGCCACTTACTGGGAACACGGAACCCCGAACCAGGTTCGCTCGGATCTTGTCCAGACTCAAATGGGACACGCATGCGAGTGGGAAACGTCAATGATCATGAGGCTGGCACCTCAATTGGTAAAAGACATCAATCAAGTCAAGCCGGTTGAGTTCGGGTTTGCTTTTGAGCCAGCTTACCGAGGCTGGACAACAAAGGATCGTACGGCTCCCGGTCATATTGGACAGCCGAACGCAGCAACACCGGAAAAAGGAGAGGCGTTGTTTCAGGCGTTTTCCACTGGAGTCAGTCAGTTCCTTGAGCAGGTCATCGCGTGGGATGGCCATAGTTGGGAAATGTCAAAATGATCATTTTTGGTGAGAAATGCCGTATTTCTGGTTCTCGGTAATCTGTCTAATCTGGGGCAGCAGCTTCATTTTGATGAAGCGCGCCATGGAATGCCTCTCGCCGATTGGTGTCGGTGCGGGTCGTGCCATTGGCGGAACGCTCGTGCTTGCACTGATCTTTCTGATTTTGAAGCAACCCTGGACCATTCGGCGAAGTAACCTGTTGCCATTGATGGGGGTTGTCTTTTTGGGGTTTGTCTGGCCGCACTCGATCCAACCGGAGCTGGTGGCTCGACACGGCGGCGCGTTCGTCGGACTGACCGTCGGTCTCACTCCCTTGCTGACAATTCTGGTCTCAATTCCAATTCTTGGCATCTGGCCAACATTCCGGCAAACGATCGGAGTGATCGGAGCACTGGTGTGTCTGATGGCCTTGATGTTTGATTACGGACGTCAGTCGGTTCCCATTGCCGATATCCTTCTGGCAATCAGTGTCCCGCTGACTTACTCAACCGCCAACAGTATTATCCGGCGATATCTTCGGCACCTTCCACCGCTTGAGTTAACGCTGATCTGTCTGGCCACTGCGGGAAGCATCCTGTTGCCACTCGCAATGGCCGTTCGTAACCATCGGACGGCAAATCTGGATCAACTCGGTTCCGCATTGCTGGCTGTGGGACTACTGGGAGTCGTCGGTACGGGGATCGCAACGTTTCTTTTTAACCGCCTGGTTCAAGATCAGGGACCACTCTTCGCCGGTATGACCACGAACCTTGTCCCGATCGGTGCCGTCATGTGGGGTCGAGCTGACGGCGAGCGCATCACCATGGTCCAGATACTTGCCTTAGTAGGCATCCTGGTGATGGTGACCTACGTGCAGACCGCACCCCGAAAGTTGCCGGAAGTAATTGAAGAGGCGAGCCCGGCAAAATAAACCAATTGATTACGTAAACAGCTCGATGCAAGCCTCGCAGTCCCAGATTCTAAAGCGGATATGCGAGTGACTTAGTCGTCGCGCGAACCATTCAACAGACCTGCCCTGAACAGATAATAAAGCAGTACCGACAATGAACTGATTGCCGCCGCGACGTATGTCAGTGCTGCCGCATCGAGAACCCGGTCAATTCCCACGCGTTCTTCTCGCTGAATGATTCCCGCTTCGACGACCAGCCGTTTTGCCCGGGCCGAGGCATCAAATTCCACGGGAAGTGTCACGATCTGAAACAGCAGTACCAATGAGAAAATCGCTGCACCCAGCACCACCACCAATGGGTGCAGAAACAGCCCCACACCCATCACGATGTATCCGAGTGTAGAACCAATCCCCGCTGCCGGGACCAGCGCCGAACGAAGTCCAAGCGGAAGATACCCATGAGCATGCTGAAGCGCATGTCCCGCTTCGTGAGTGGCAACCCCGACTGACGCCACCGATCGACCGTGAAACACGTCGTGTGAGAGGGCCAAATGCCGAGATACAGGGTCATAGTGATCGGACAGGTAACCGTCCGTCTCGACAATCTCCACATCGGTCAAGCCAGCCGCGTCCAACAGATGTCGAGCCGATTCGGCACCGGACATACCGCGCATTGTTCCCACCTTTGAATAGTGGTCAAACGCGGTACGAACCCGGTAACTGGCCCACAGCGAAAGAAGCAGCCCAGGAGCAGCAAACAACAGGTAAATCGGGTCAAACATCATCGTCGTAAACCTGGAAATTCCTTTGAATTCGTGAAAACAAGACTCAATGAATGTCAACGAAGATGCGAGCCTGTCGGATCACAAAGATTCGACAGAATCGACATTGATTATTTCAAATGCCGATCGAACCAATCAGCAAAGGCGGTAATATCCTCGCTGGATTTCCAGAAATCACCCCAGCCATGGCCTTTTCCAACACGAACGATCAGCTCAACGTTCGCGACACCTGCGGCACGGGCTTTGGCAACAAAACTTTCAGACTGCTGAATTGGAACAACTTCGTCGCGATCACCGTGGATGATCAGGGTCGGAGGCAATTTGCCGGTCACGTAGCTAATCGGCGAGATTTCACGACCGAGTTGTTCGCGGCCCTCAGCCGTGAGAGCCAACGGGCCGAACGCGACCTGCAACGGCGCCAGCGGACCCGCACCTGCTCCGTTGATTCCAGGTGCGCCGTAATTCAGAAAATCGGTGGGAGGAAAGAAACAGGCTGCTGCTTGAACGACACTGCTTTCCCGTTCCACCGGGTCGGGCGAATCACTGTTTCCCGGACCACCACGCGTAGCAGCCGACAGGGTCAGATGTCCACCCGAACTGGCGCCCAATACACCCAGACGATCAGGTTTGACTCCATACTGAGCCGCGTTTCGCCGAACGAAACGAACGGCCCGCAGCACATCTTCAATTTCTTCTGAAACAGTGAACTTCGGCTGTGAGCTCGTCACAACGGCGAACATCGTGTAACCCCGATCAAGAAAGACCCGATAGTCTTCCGGTCGGACTGTCACCATCATTGGCGTTGATTTGCTCGACAGCCAACCTCCGTTCACGAGAAACAGTAGCCCCGCTCCGTTCGGTTTGGCTGGCTGAAAAACATCCAACGTCAATGTCATGCCGAATTTCCGTCCGTAAATCACGTCTTCCGTCCGTCGAACCGGTTCGTCACAACGAACGATTTTGGGCTGCCAGACGACCATCGCCAACATCGACAGCAGGCAAAGTTTCATTTTCACTGTTGTTGGCCTTTTCCAGATAAATTTCGGAAGGTCCATGCCTCACTACGTGAATTGTTCACCGAGGCTCAAACTTCTATTCATGCGGGGATTTCGATCCATGCCGCTCTTGAAACAATTCTTATCAGTCGGTGATCACAAATGAAGTGACGTGTTGACCACACTTGAAACCTCAACTTCCAAACAATTCGGCTGCGATGGATACTGTTTGGAAGTGACAATCGACGATCTGATGGATGTCAGGGCAATAGCCGCCCGCCATTGATACCGCAACCGGAACAGACTTTTCGCGGCAGGTTTGCAGGACCATTCGGTCGCGAGCCGCCAGACCTTCCAGTGTTAGCGCCAGACGACCCAGCCGATCACCGTGATACGGATCAGCTCCCGCCAGAAAGACTGCAAGGTTAGGAGCCGACTCGCGAAACGCCGTGGTTAACCCGTGCTTCAGTGCGGCAAGATAATCTGCGTCGCCTGTGCCGTCTGGTAAACCGATATCGAGATCGCTGATTTCTTTGGGCTGGGGATAGTTTCGTTCACTGTGAATGGAAAAGGCGTAAATCGACGGGTCATTTCGAACAATCGACGCGGTTCCGTTCCCCTGATGAACGTCACAATCAATAATCAAGACGTTTGATGCCAAGCCGTTCGACTGCAGGTCGCGCGCGGCGACAACGCTGTCATTGAACAGACAAAAGCCTTCCGCTCGATCCCGATAGGCGTGATGCGTGCCTCCCGCCAAGTTAACGGAACATCCGTCGTCTTGAGCAGAGCGGCAGGCCGAGATCGTGGCACCGGACGATCTTCGGGAGCGTTCGACCAGTTGGGGCGACCAGGGAAAACCAAGCCGCCTGATTTCGATCTCGCTGAGTTGCCCCGTCGTCACACGCTCGATGTATTCGGCGGAATGAGCTCGTAAAAGTTGCTCGTCAGTCGCTGCTGGCGGTCGAAGAAGTTCATGACGTTCGGCCAATCTATGGCGGACGATTCGTTCCCGTAATAGCGCGTATTTCTGCATGGGAAACCGATGAGTCGGTGGCAATGGAAGTACAAATTCGTCGGTGTAATAAAGTCGCATCTTTTCCAGATCGCCTGACAAATCATGTCATAAATTGTGTCGAACACGGATAGCAAGTATATTCTTTGGGCGCGCCATTTACCTAAATATTGTTTGCAGAAGTACCAGGTCTAAACAGATGGAACAATTGCTCAGTCCGCAGGTTCAACAATTCCTGAGAGATGTATTCCGTCTCTCAGTATGGCTGACCATTCTGACGGTGATCTTTGTTCCTCTGGAGCGACTGTTCGCAGTCCATCCGCAAAAGATCGTTCGCAGGCAGATTGTCACCGATCTGGGCTACTATTTTCTAAGCAGTCTTTTACCGGCCGTGTTACTCAGTTATCCCATCGCATTGCTGGCATGGTCGGTACATCAAACGATTCCGGAAACTTTTCTGCAGACGATGGTAACACTGCCGCTTTGGGCAAAAACTGTCATTGGACTGGTCGCCACAGAAGTGGGATATTACTGGGGCCATCGCCTGAGTCACGAAATTCCATTTCTCTGGAAATTCCATGCGATCCACCACAGTGCCGAACAGATTGATTATCTCGTCAATACTCGCGCCCATCCGATCGATATGGTGTTCGGACGTTTCTGTGGTTTCATACCACTTTACGTTCTGGGATTAGGCGGACCGACAGGGGCCAACGAGAGTCTCGTCCCGGTTATCGTGACCTTGATTGGAACCGTCTGGGGGTTCTTCATTCACGCGAATCTGTGGTGGCGATTTGGGCCGCTGGAATGGCTGATTTCCACTCCAGCATTTCATCACTGGCACCATACCAAGACACCAATTAATCGAAACTACGCCTCGACACTTCCGTGGATCGACATCCTCTTCGGAACTTTTTATCTGCCAAGGCGAGAATTTCCGACGGCATACGGCATCAAGGCCAAAATACCCGATTCACTGGTGGATCAATTGTTCTATCCACTGGAACGTAGCACTTCAGTCTCCGCGTCACCGCAAGCGGCAACAACCGACGCGGCGAATTCATCTGCGAGTCACAAGGAAGGCGCCATGGAAATGGCTGCCGGGACTGAATCCCCCTCGACGTCGGATTGACGTCGATCAGAAGTCAGCACTTTTGGGAGTTCGCGGGAACGGAATGCAATCACGGATGTTCGTCATTCCGGTAACAAGCTGCACCGTCCGTTCAAGTCCCAGTCCAAAGCCGCTGTGCGGGACGGTTCCGTATTGACGGAGTTCGAGATACCACCAGTAGTCTTCGGGAACAAGTCCGCATTCTTTCATCCGGTCAATAAGAACGTCATGCCGTTCTTCTCGCTGACTGCCACCGATGATTTCGCCGATACGAGGGACCAGAACATCCATCGCTCGAACTGTTTTGCCATCTTCATTACAGCGCATGTAGAACGACTTAATCGCCCGAGGGTAGTCGGTCAGAATCACCGGTTGTTTGAAATGTTGTTCCGTTAGAAAGCGTTCATGTTCCGACTGCAGGTCGTGGCCCCAGGCGACCGGGTATTCAAACTTATGCCCTGATGTCTCAAGGATTTTGACCGCATCAGTATACGTCAGGCGAATGAAGTCGTGCTCGACGATGTTTTGTAATGAAGCCAGTAATGTCGGCTCGATCCGTTCATTGAAGAATTCAAGGTCCTCCGAGCAACGATTCAGAACATCTTTCACGATCGTGCGGACGAACGATTCGGCCAGGTCCATATTGTCTTCGAGTTCGTAGAAGGGCATTTCGGGTTCGACCATCCAGAATTCAGCCAGGTGCCTTGTCGTGTTCGAGTTTTCCGCTCGAAACGTAGGACCAAAGGTATAAACATCACCCACGGCCGTCGCGAAGATTTCCCCTTCAAGTTGACCACTGACCGTCAGCCCCGCCTTTTTTCCAAAGAAGTCGTGAGAATAATCAAGAGGTCCTTTGCTTTGTTGAAGTTTTGCCAGGTCAAGCGTCGTGACCTGAAACACCTGCCCGGCCCCTTCACAATCGCTGGTCGTAATAATGGGGGTCTGGACATAGAGGAATCCGCGGGCCTGAAAGAAATTATGGATCGCTGAGCAAAGAGCGTTTCGGATTCGTGCAATGGCACCAAACGTGTTTGTTCGAGGTCTGAGATGTGCCTTCTCGCGAAGGAATTCGAAGCTGTGCCCTTTTTTTTGCAAAGGATAAGTTAAGGGATCGGCGGTACCGAGGACTTTCAAGGACTGGGCATGAACCTCAACCCGCTGGCCCTTACCAAGCGATTCCTTGATTTCGCCGACAACCGCGACACTGGCACCCGTCGAAATCTGCTTAATCAGTGAGGCGTAATCGGGAATTTTGGCGTCCACGACGATCTGCACGTTCTTCATGCAACTGCCATCGTTGATTTCAAGAAATGCGAAGTCCTGCTTCGATTCTCGCTTGGTACGGACCCATCCACGCACATCGACTGTCGTCCCCGGCTGACCGGCTTTTAATATCTGAGCAACTCGAGTAAGCGACATAATGCCAATCCGTGGAGAAATACTGATCGTTCAATGGGCGCCGAATGGACGGAGCGAAAAGTCGAAGCAGGCAAGTCAAGGGAAGTTAGCCATCGGCTGGCCTTGATGTTCTTTTCTTTCTGGCATTCAGGCATGTTGATGTAGATATACCCGAATCGTCCGCGATCGAAAAGAAGTGTTTGAACGACCCGTTCGAAAGTGGCTGTAAGAAAACGGCATCAGTCACAACTGCCTGCATGTCGATGCGATCATCTGTCAAAGAATGAAGACGGCCCCCGAAAGAATTCGGAGGCCGCCGTTTCGTTGTAGTATGTCATCTCAGGGTGTCTGAGATGGTTTGTCTTTCATTCGCTGAATCAGATCCGCATTCCGAGGAGGGTCGACAGGTGGCCCTTGCGGGTCGATCCGGTCTTTTCCATTGGAGGAACTGGAGCTGGCGAAGCTGGTTCAACAACTGGAGCAACCGAAGGAGCACAGCCAGTGCTGTTGCATCCGCTTGAGCTGCATCCGGTTGAGCAGCAGCTGTCGCAGTTGCCATCTACGATATCGTATCCGCACAAGCGAAGAGCTTGTTCGGCTTGGCGTCGGACGCCACGATCGCAGTCACCAAGAGCACAGGTCAAGGCGGCTACGACTTCTGGGCAGCAGCAGCAGTTCGCACGAATCTGATCACCAATCTTATCGGCAGCAGTGCTGCGAACTCGTTCATCAGCATCGTTCAATCCGTAGATGAACGCTGACATGATTTCTGGGTTGCAGATGCAGTCATATCGGTTACCGAGTTTGCGAAGAGCAGCAGCTCGTTGACGAGCATAGCAAGCGGTTTGCGATGTGTAGATCAACTTGGCGATATCGCAAGCATTCGCATTGCAGCATCGTGTTTCAACTGGAGGTACACAAGTCGCTGCGGGAGCACCGCAGCTTGGATCACTTGGAGCACCACAAGTTGGAGCACAAGCTGAAGCACAGTTGTGCTTAGCGAACAGACCCTTCAGAAATCCACAGCCCAACAGGCTGCCATGTGATTTCGTCCCACAGGTCGTAGCTGGTGTGCAGCTCGTTGCAGGAGCAGCACAAGCTGGAGCACAACCGTTTCCGCCACCGGTGCCGCAAGCGGCAGCAGGAGCAGCACAAGCTGGAGCACAGCCGTTTCCGCCACCGTTACCGCAAGCGGCAGCAGGAGCAGCACAAGCTGGAGCACAGCTGCCAGCACCAGCACCAGCACCAACACAGTTGGCAGCAGGAGCAGCACATCCAGGAGCACAGCTGTTACCTGAACCGCAGAGTGACGCAGGAGCGGCACAAGCGGGAGCACAACCATTTCCTGAACCACAAGCAGCAGGAGCGGCACAACCATTGCCACTGTTTCCGCAAGCACTGCCTGTGTGACCACATGCACCTGGACCACATGAGTCACAGCATGGTGGCTTAATATCCGAACATTTTCTTTGATACGTGTGAACCGTTGGACCGCAAGGTCGAACGATTACGGGTTTACAACAGGCTGGCTGCGTCGTCGCGGCACAACCACAACTCTTGGCAGCACCACAGGCTCCAGTGAGACCACAGAAACCAGCGTCGGCCAGATTAGCCATGCTCATGGCGGCGAGCACAGCACCACAGAACTTGATCCATCGCATAAGACAACGTCTCCTTCCCTTGGGATTCTCAAAACAAATGAGTCTTCGCTGACTCATTTCCGACCGGGATTGTGAGCCTAGGAACCCCAGGCGGCGCACTCCGAAGTCCTTGGAGGATGCAAACCGCCCGCGACGCGCGTCGCAGTTCTTTCGACTTTGTCGAAATTCAATTCCCGGTCGAGCTAATCGTCGACAAACGCACTCTCCATTTAAAATCTATGCAACAGCCGAAACCGACTGCCGCCCCCCTCACAGCCCACGCTACGTTCGTTTCATTTCATTGCTATGAACTTCGCTACATGCGGGTCTGGACATTGGATCGGCGGTGTAACCAGCAGCTCTTGAATATCACAAGCTGTTATTTTTCAAGGAGTTGGCGTCATTTTTGATCGCGGTTATAATGCCTGTAGCGGTCAGTCAAAATGGACGTGACTTTAACGCCGTCAAAGTCAACGCTTTTTCAAAACAAGCTTCACAATAGGTAAAATATTTCTACTTTGGTAAGATATGTGAGTTTGTTTTGCCTATACGGATTGTTCCCAAAACGACGAGGCTAAACTGCCATGCCCGGTAGCGAGTGGAGCGAACATGCGGGTCGTGTAGCGGATCTTCTCACGAGACTGTACCCTGAAAGGCTTTGACGGTCGGTGAGATACGCCATTTCTGAATTGGTTCTTTGACCAAATCCTTAAGACACACGCCATGGGTCTCAATTCATTACGGATACAAACCTGTTTTCATTTCTCCGTTGCATTCGCGATTGCAATGTTCGGGATGAAATCGTCGTCGTTGGCCCAGACGGAACAGACTGAGACGGTGGTCAACAATTTACCAACCGTCGAATCGACTCCCTCGAATGATTTTCAATTCTCTGTGGTGCGGCTTTCCACGGGAGGAAGCTACGTTTACGTACCCGAGAAATGGGGCGAACTTCACTTCAGCATTGTGAACGCCCGCGAAGTACCTCGCGAAATGATTTGCGCAACGTCTTTCGACGAACAACCCCAGTTGCAGTTCGGCCGGCGGATTTGGGTTCCTGCGAAATCGGTTTTACGGATTTCGCATCCGATTGTAATCCCCAAATATGATGAAAGTCGAGGACGCGTATTGAACTTGCATACGGTGGTACTCGACGCTTCGGAGAAAGACGAAGTCTTTTTAAAGAACGATTCTGGACAGAATCTTCACGACGGGGCATTGGTTATCACGCGTTCTCCACAGATTACCGGCCTGGTCAATTCGCTCGGAGAAGCGAATGGTCAGTTGCCGGACGCCGTTTCAGAATTGATCCAGGCCGGCCGAACCAGTCAAAAATTGACAAGTCAAGTTGTGTCGCTGTACGACCAGTTTCTTCCAGCCGACGCAAGTGGCCTGCATTCGTACGACCAGATCGTGATCGCAGACAATCGGATCACAAACGACTTTGCCGCACTGGGGGCTTTGCGTCACTGGCTTCATGCGGGTGGACATCTCTGGGTGATGCTCGATCGAGCCGACCCCATCGTACTTGAGCGACTGTTGGGCGACGAATTTACCGGACAGGTTTTGGATCGGGTCAGACTGACATCCGTACGAGTAGATCGAGCTCCGACGTTAACCGATGTTGATGGGATGACCGGAGAGGTTGTCGAATACGAAGAACCGGTTGATTTAGTACGCATGGTCTCTTCAAATCTGGACGTCCTGTATCGGGTCAATGGCTGGCCTGCCCTGACGACAATAGCGGTTGGAGAAGGCAAGGTTTTTATTACGACTTTGGGTCCCCACGGATGGATGAAGCCGACCCCGCCCAATGCGAAACAATCGTCTGATCCATCGAAGACGTCTGATTACACTGCCACCGGGCCGATGAACGACTTTGCGACGGAGTTCTTCAGTCAGCGAGAACCCGAATTGCTGCCGCTGACTTCGCTCGAACCTCAAGTTCGGGATTACATTGGATATTCGATCCCCTCGTGGAACATGATCGTTGGCACACTTTTTGGTTTCGCCACATTTCTCTTTGCCATCGGAATTCTGCTGCTGCGTATTGGCCGACTTGAGCATCTCGGTTGGATTGGATCGTTGATGGCGATTGCGGTGAGCGTTCTTTTGCTATCGGTTGGCCGTTCTTACCGGCATGGAATCCCTGGAACCGTAGCCAGTGTCCAGCTGGTTCAGGCCATCAAGGGTACGGACGATACCCGAACACAAGGCCTGGTCGCTGTCTACCAGCCGGAAGGGACGCGTTCGAAAATCAAAGTCAACGGCGGAGGCCGGATGATGCCCGATATGACCGGTCTCGAAAACGCAACTCGCCGAATGGTTTCGACCGATCTTGGGGCGTGGTATTGGGAAAACCTGGCTCAGCCCGCCGGGCTGAGAGCCACTGAATTCACCCGGGCAGAAACCGTCATGGATCGGATCGAGGCCCATGCAACGTTTGATGGCAACGGTCTCGTCGGGACGTACTCCGGTGGTCTTGCCGCAGGAACCGATGCACTGATCGCGACACGCAGCGGCCGCCTCGCAGTGACATTTGACGGTCCTGGAAGATTCGTCGCCCGGGCCAATGATGTGTTCGAGAAAGATCAGTATCTGAATGCTGATCTGGTCAGCGATGAACAGGATCGACGTCGACGGACTTTTGAAAAGCTTCTGGCTCATCCTAAACGGACAGAATATCCCGTTAAACCACAATTGATGTTCTGGTCTGATCAGTGGGAACATGGGTTTGAATTTGGGGACGGACTGAAAAGACAGGGATCAACGCTTGTCGCAGTTCCCCTGAACTTCGACCGGCCGGTAAATGGGACGAAGTTTTTGATTCCTTCGCCATTACTCACCTATCGAAATCGGACTCAACCCGATGGGGAACCCAGTTCGACGTTGTGGAACTATGGACGGAAGGAATGGCATGAACGTTCATCACCAGGTATCGCCTGGTTGAGATTTCAAATTCCCAGGGAACTTCTGCCGCTGACCGCAAACCAGGCGCGGATTGATCTTACGGTGACCGGGCCAATCGGCCGCGTCGAAATTATGGGACTCAAAAACGGCAAAGTGATCAGTCTCCGAACAGTCATGGACCCCGTTGGGGACTTGTCGATCGACGTGAACGACTCCGAGGCCCTTTCGATCGACGAGGATGGAGGGTTATCGCTGGGACTCTACGCCGGCGATCCAAATCGTCCCGAGTTGACTCATTCCGCCGGAAAACCTGCAGTGAATGCGACCGGCCAGGCCGCTAACGACGCGAGTCGAAATACAAAAGTGAACTACTGGCGAATCGAGTCGCTGACAATGCAACTTTGGGTGACGGCAACTGAACCGACCGCGAGAGCTGAAAAATGACAACTGACCAACCGCGTAAGACGGCGACAGATATTCCGGTCGTGGTGTTGGAGCATCTGACAAAGCAATATGGTTCCTTCACAGCTCTGAATGATTTAACACTGACGTTAAATGCAGGTCAGATTCTGGGCCTGATCGGGCCGAACGGCGCAGGAAAGACAACCGCCATCAAGATTCTGGTCGGTTTGATCCGCCCCACCTCAGGGACGGCAAAAATCGATGGAGTCGATTGCGTTAGTGACTCGGCCAGAATCAAACGCCTGGTCGGATACATGCCGGACACGTTTGGTTCTTACGACAATATGCGGGTTCGTGAATATCTGGATTTTTTCGGAGCAACATTCGGAATCGCACCTCGCGCCCGGGCCAAACGAATCGGTGAGGTCATGGAGACGACCGGCACGGAATACATGAAAGATCGTTTCGTGGAAAGCCTCAGCCACGGGATGCAGCAACGAGTCGGTCTGGCTCGCACATTATTACACGACCCCAAGGTGCTGATTCTTGACGAACCCGTCAACGGACTTGATCCCCAGGCTCGAATCGAAATGCGAGACCTTCTGATCCAACTCGCAAAACGAGGAAAGACGCTGCTTGTCACAAGCCACATCCTGCCAGAATTGACTCGAATCTGTGATCGCGTCGCCATCATGACTCACGGCAAATTACGAGCCTTCGGGACGGTCGAAGAAATCGGACGTCAGGTCAGCCAGCAGCGAACAATCGAATCACACCTTGTTTCAGCCGATCAGGTCTCGATCGCCGCGAACATTATCCGACAAGCGATCGAACCTGGAGCCGATGTCGTAGAAGCTCCGGCGGAAGCAATCGTACGCTTCCGAACGGCTCGACCTGAATCCGAACTTGGCGAAGTCCTCGCTCAATTGATTCAAAAAGGAATCCGGGTCACGCAATTCCGCGAAGTACAAACCGACCTTGAAGAAGCGTTCATGTCGTTCACAAGGCCTCAGCAGGGAATTGTCGCCACACCCGTCCCAGCGGGAGGTCAAACCCATGCTTAAGGCGATGGTAAAGCGAGAACTGACGACGCTGATGCGGCGACGCAGAATGATGGCGCTGCAATGCGGACTTGTTGCTTTATTCGCGGTCCTGGTCGCGATTCGATGGCCGACCGATGCTCGCATGGCGTTAACGGGAAGTCGTTCACAGCAGGTCTTTCAGCTTTTCGGATACGGATTGCTGGCGACGCTCCTGCTCATCATGCCTGTTTTTCCCGCGACGAGCATCGTCCGGGAAAAAAAACAGGGAACATTGGCTTTACTGTTGAACACTCCGCTTGGTCCGTGGCGGATTTTTTTCGGCAAGCTGACGGCGGTGCTCGCACTTTCGGGGATCATTCTCGTAATGAGCCTTCCTGCTGCAAGCGCCTGCTATGCAATGGGTGGGCTGTCGCTCTATGACGATATAGCAAAGGTCTATCAAGTCCTGATCGTCGCGGCCCTGGAATACGCCGTCCTGGGACTGCTCGTGAGTACGTATTCGAATTCGATCGATTCGGCCGTACGGTTAACCTATGGACTGGTCCTCGGACTCAGCGTTATGACTCTTGGTCCACACTATTTCTTTCAGGGGACAAAAGGATATCTGGCAGAGATTGGTGACGTTCTCTATTCGCTTTCACCATTCGCAGCCATGATGTCGTTAACGGGTGTCGGTGATGTCGGAAGCAAAGGGTTAATCACGAAAACCGAATTGCTTGGACGATTCACCGTGACGTCGCTGATTGTGTCGGTGATCGCCAGCATCTGGTCAGTCTCACGCTTAAATCACACGATTTTCGACCAGGCCCGGTCCCAGGGAACGATTAGTGATGATCAAACTCAGTCGGTGCGATTTTTTCGTCGGCTTTTCTTTCTGGTCGACCCTCAACGACGTTCGAGTAACATTTCTTCCTTCGCCAATCCCATTACCGTAAAGGAGTTCCGCTGTCGACGATTCGGGCGACTCCATTGGCTGTTGAGGCTGGTTGCCATATGCGCTGTTCTGTCACTCGGCCTGACGTATGCAACAACGGCAGGAACGTTCGATTGGGGTGTGGAAACGATCGGCGGGATCATGGTCGTGATGCAGGTGGCACTACTGGCACTGATCACCCCCAGTCTTTCTGCCGGACTGTTGAGCAGCGAACGCGAAAGCCGGGGCTGGCAACTGCTTCAAACAACTCCGATGTCGATCACGCGCATTGTCTGGGGCAAGTTGTTAAGCGTGATTCTGCCACTGATGCTGATTCTGTGTGCCACTCTTCCTGGCTACGTGGTCATGGTCTATATCGAACCGGGAATGAAATTGCAGGTTGAGCGAGTGATTATCTGCCTGGCAGCAATGGCGGTTTTCGCGATGTTGTTGAGCGCCGCCGTAGGAAGCTTGTTCAAGCGCACTGCCGCCGCAACGGCAGCGGCTTACGGTGCCCTGCTGTCGATTTGCGCTCTGCCATTATTGGTCTGGCTGGGGCGAGATGCTCCTTTCGGGCACAAGACCGTCGAAGCGGCACTGTCAGTCAATCCCATCGCAGCCGCATTATCGGTGATTCGGATGCCCGGTTTTCAGGATTACTCACTGATCCCGGCAAATTGGTGGTTCCTGGGAATTGGATCGATCACTTCTTTATTGATCCTTCTGGCACAGACCTACCGTATTTCCCGTCCGCAATGAGCGCCGAAAGGCTCTGTTTTCTGCACGTAGTGACGTTGTGAACGATCGCAATATTTTTGTCCTGAGATCATCAGCCATGTCGCATCAATCCCTCATTTACCTGATTGTGACCCTTGTCTTATTTTCCGGCGTCAGTCGAGCTGAAATTAAACCGGATTTCCTGATGGACTCCGACCCCAAGTTTGATCGCTTGTCGCCAGTCAAGAAATCGATGCCGGAACACATACGGCTTTGGATTGAAGTTCTCGCTCGTCCTGAGATCGATTATCAGCGGATGGCTGCTGAATCAATCGCTTTTGCACATCAGAAAGGAATCCCGGACTTGATCGAGGCGGTTCCAGCCCTCGAAACGGTTTTGACCGCTGAGTCGTCCCATCCTTCGGCGCGCTACGCAGCCGCACGGGCACTGATCGTGCTCGAATCGCGCAGTTCGTCTGAAAAACTGTTTGATGTCTCACAGAAACATGGTTCGGAACTCAGGCAACTGATCGAACCGGCCTTAGCGGCATGGGATTATCTTCCAATTCGTTCCGTTTGGAAAAAGCGTCTGGAGACCAGGGAAACCCGGCCGCAAGATTTGATTCTGGCGACTCGCGGAATTCGCCGCGTCCGTGAAACATCGGCGTTGGCCACGTTGCAACAGATGACGCTCAACTTTATTCAAACACCGGAAATTCGCCTTGAAGCGGCATCAGCTGCCGGGGAGCTGGCCGAAACAGGACTTGAAGCCGATGCCGATCGGCTGGTGCAGGAAACACGCACATCTTCGACGATCAATCGTCACTGTGCGCTCCGTTTACTCGCGCGGCATACGAGCGAAACAACACTTAAACTTCTGGCTGAACGCGCAACAGACCCCGAACCCTCAGTCGCCGCTGCCGCGCTGAAGCGGCTGAACCAGATTGATTCGACTCTCGTACTGCCGTTCGTTGAACTCGCACTACAGAACAAAGATGTGAACGTTCGCACTCAAGCCGCACTCGCGTATATTAAGCTTCCAACGAAGGACCGAATCCGCACTCTCGCTGAGTTATTGGACGATCCTGTTCCGGATCTGCGAAGACAAGTCTGCACAGAGCTTTCTCGTATCGCAAAGCAGCCGGAGTTTGAAGAAACGATTCAATCTGCCGCGATGGAAATTCTATCGCGAGATCGTTGGCGAGGTCAGGAGCAATCCGCGCTGCTGCTCGGCGAATTAGGACACAAACCTTCGTGGAAACGAATGACCGAACTGCTGGAATCATCACGTCCAGAAGTGATGATCGGGTCGGCCTGGGGCCTGCGTAAAATCGCAGATCCCGAGTCGATTCCAGCGATCGTTGACAAAATTCGGCGGCAGACCGAGGTCAGAAAGACAAATCAGTCCGCTGAGATCGACCTTCAAGTTGCCCATCTTTTTGAAGCATGCGCTCGAATGCTGGCGAAAGAAGCCGAGCCTGAGATGTTAGTTTACGTTCCCAAAAACCTGATGAATGGAGAACGTTCTCGTTGCTGCGCCATTTGGGCATTGGGGTGGTTGTACGCCGGCAAACCAGATCGATCGATTGGGCGTCAACTGATCGAGCGTGTGAACGATAATTCGATGCCTCCGGTCGAAAATCTACTTGTTAAAAGAATTTGTATCGTTTCTCTGGGTCGGATGAAGGCCGTCGATTACGCAGCTGAGTTTCGGCAGAAACTGGGAAAAAAGCCGTCAAATGACACGTACTCGTTGACCTTGCAATGGGCACTGACTCAAATGACCGGAGAAGAATTCCCCGACGTACCTCCCGAATTGGCTGGTATTGGAGGTTGGTTCCTTGATCCAATCCCATCAAAAGTCACATCAGCGAACGATGATCCGGCCAACCTGCAACCGTAAAAACCCGAATGCCCGATTGTTGTGCAAATTTGGGAATTCACGCCTGGTTCCATGTATCGAAACCCTAACATGAAGGTTTCGGTAGACTCATTGCGTTGCAGTTTGCCGGGACCGTTCCTAGAATCCCGAGCCTGACGGCGGTTGTGGCTCGAATCTTGCGATTCAACACGAACTGCTGTTCTGGTCGCCGCTCCGTCGGGCGTCCATCCGCGAAAGTCAGAGGCTGAAACGTATGGAAAGTTCGTATCCGATATTGTTGTTTGTTGCGGTCCTGATTGGGTTCGTTATTACGAACTTGATCATTATTCACATTGTCGGGCCCCGCAAAAAAACGGCTGTGAAACAGATGCCGTACGAATCGGGCATGGACCCGGTTGGTGATGCCCGTCAGCCATTTGATGTCAAGTTTTATCTCGTCGCAATTCTGTTTCTTGTGTTCGACGTCGAATTGCTGTTCCTGTATCCATGGGCCGTTTCCGCTTACCTTGACGACCCATTAAGAGCTAATCAAATAGGCGTTCCGGTTGAATTACGAGGCACTGTCTTCGCAGTGATGCTGGTTTTTATGGCCACACTTGCGATTGCTTATATTTATGCGTGGCGCAAAGGGGTCTTCCGATGGCGATGAAAGACGTTCCTGACAATATTTTTATGACCAGCCTTGATGCAGCGGCAAGCTGGGCTCGATCCAACAGTCTCTGGCCAATGCCGTTTGCGACCGCTTGTTGCGGTATCGAATTGATGGCGACCGCCTCTTCACGGTTTGACCTCGCTCGATTCGGGGCAGAAGTCATGCGATTCAGCCCTCGACAATGCGATCTGATGATTGTCGCGGGTCGTGTCGTCATGAAGATGTTGCCCGTTCTGCAGCGAATCTGGCTGCAAATGCCTGAGCCGAAGTGGTGCATCAGCATGGGTGCCTGTGCCTGTACGGGTGGCGTTTTTGATACTTACGCGGTTGTGCAGGGTGTGGATCGATTTATCCCGGTTGATTTGTACGTTCCCGGTTGCCCACCTCGACCGGAACAACTGATGGCCGGAATCATCGCTTTGCAGGACAAGATTAAGCACGGGGGGACGCTGAACGGAACAGAATTTGGAAAGCGAACTCAACCCACCGGACCGACTCCTTATGATCTCGACGAATTGATTCGAATTCGAGAAGCGAACGAAAAATTGATTTCCATCAATTGAGTGAAAATAACAGGACGAGCTCCAGGCCATGAATTGCACAGGGACGCTGAGTCCCCGGTGTCCAGAATAATCCTCGCAGCTAAAGTTGATTAAACACCATGTCTGCTGAAGATGCATTGAAGTCAAAGTTTGATGGCGGAGAACTGGCTTTCAGTCAGTTCCGCGATAATCATCGCATTGTGGTGCCTGCTGCAAAACTGTTCGAGGTTCTCGCGTTTCTTAAAAACGAACAGAATTTTGACATGCTTGCCGAGGTCACAGCCGTTGATTACCTCGAATATGAGGGTGCCAAAGACCGGTTTGGGGTTGTGTACGTTATTGTCTGTACGAAATCTGGCGAACGCCTGGTCATTAAGACGTTCGTCAACGATCCAGAGCCTCTGTTGCCGTCTGTTTATTCGTTGTGGAAATCAGCGGACTGGCTGGAACGTGAAGTTTACGACATGTTCGGAATTCGATTTTCAGGACATCCTGACCTGCGACGGATTCTGACTCCCGATGAATTTACTGCCTACCCGTTGCGAAAAGACTATCCACTGAAGGGGCGCGGTGAGCGACATAACTTCCCCGTACTGACCCGAGCGGAAAGTTGATCAATCGTATTTATCTGGCAGCCTTTTGAATAAATCTCAGGGCTGCCAGTCGATTTTGTTGTTGGTTTACATCATTTATCACCGTCCAAGAGACGATCATGCCTTTTGAAGTTTCCGATCTCGCAGAACTGGATGCTCCTGACAAGGAATATCTCTGGACGCTCAACTTTGGGCCACAGCATCCGGCGACGCATACCACGTTGCGATTGATCCTGACACTGGATGGTGAGACCGTTGTCAATGCGGTCCCGCATATCGGATACCTGCACTCCGGATTTGAAAAGCTGGGTGAACACCTCGATTTCAACCAGTATGTGACGATCGTCGACCGGATGAATTATATCTCGCCGCTGCATAACGAGATCTCGTGGCATCATGCCGTCGAAAAGCTGCTTGGGATCGAGCTGACTCCGCGCTGCAAGTACCTGCGAACGATCCTGGCCGAGTTAATGCGGATTCAGGATCACCTGCTGAACACAGGAACGTGCGCCCTGGATTTGGGCGGCTTTACGGCGTTCCTGTACTTCTTCCAGCAGCGTGAACTGATTTACGACATCGTTGAAACAGCTTCCGGACAGCGATTTCACACCAGTTATACGCGTGTTGGCGGCGTCGCATTTGATGTCAACAACGCCTGGGTCAACAAAGTTCGCAGCTTTGTCAAAGGCTTTGCTGCGGTACACGCCGAAGTCCATCGCCTGCTGACACGTAATCGAATTTTTATCGAGCGGGTCAAAGGGATCGGATACCTGAGTGCCGAAGATTGTATCAACATGGGAGTGACGGGGCCTTTGGCGCGAGCCAGCGGTGTCTTGCGAGATCTTCGTAAAGACGAACCGTATCTCGCGTACCCGGATCTCGATTTCAAAGTTGTCGCGGCAAAAGATGGTGACTGTTACGCTCGATATCTCGTTCGTATGCAAGAGATGGTCGAAAGTATCAAGATCATCGAGCAGTGCATTGAAAATATTCCTGAAGGTCCGGTGAATGTGGACGCAGGGAGCAAAGCGGTCATCCCTGCCAAGCCGTCGGTCTACCGCAGTATTGAAGGACTGATTCAGCACTTTGAAGTGATGATGCCCAACCGTGGGTTTCCCACGCCAAAAGAAGAGATCTATGCGGCGACGGAATCGCCCAACGGTGAACTGGGGTATTACATTGTCAGTGATGGAACTCCGCGGGCTTATCGGGCACGAACCCGTCCGCCAAGTTACATTCACTTCGCCGTGTTCCCTCAAATTATTAAGAATCATCAGCTGAGCGACGTCGTCGCGGTACTTGGCAGCTTGAATATTATCGCAGCGGAATTGGATCGATAATTCGTTGGATTGACCGAAGGAAAAACAGTTCGAATAAGTCATGACGAACCTGCTGGTGTAAGCCTCAGGAATTCGCGGCGAAACAAACAATCCGGGAGGGTGGAATTCGCCTGACTGGATACCGAAAACGTGAAAAGAGAGAACCGATGGGCGTGCTGAGCGAGGAACTGCGAGACCAGATTCGGGCGCAGTTTCCGAACTATCCGAATAAGCGTGCGGTCGTCTTGCCTGCCTTGCATCTTGTGCAGGATGCGCAGCGACACGTCTCAATCGAAGCTGTGCGTGAAATCGCCGAGTTGCTCGAACTGCATCCGTCGGAAGTCCACGACACGATGTCGTTCTACCAGTTCTTCAAAGACGAAAAACACAAACTGGGTAAGCATCGGGTCTGGGTCTGTCGAAGCATCAGCTGCATGTTGCGTGGTGGAGAAGAACTGCTGCAGCATATGTGTGAAAAGCTGCATGTGCACCCGGGACAGACCTCTGCGGATGGCAAGGTCACCATGGAATTCGCGGAATGCCTGGGAGCGTGCGATGGAGCTCCGTGTATCCTGGTTGACGACGAAGCTCATATGAATATCACGCCTGAGAAAGCGGACGAACTTTTGAAGTCCCTGTGATAAGTCTGATACTGTAAAAAACCTGATGATGCCGGTCGATCGCTGCAAAAACACGAAGTACCAAACACTGCGAAGACGATTACACAACGAAAAAGACCATGTCTACTTTTGAACCTACACTACTGGCGCGGATCAGCAAAACCGATAGTCAGTTGCTTGAAACCTATCGGCGTGATGGTGGCTATGAGGGCTTTAAAAAAGCTCTTGGAATGGCACCGGTCGATGTCATCAATCTTGTTAAGGATTCCGGGCTGCGGGGTCGCGGTGGTGCGGGATTTCCCACCGGACTCAAGTGGACCTTCCTCCCTAAAGATCATCCGGGTCCGATCTATCTCGCCATCAATGGCGACGAGTCTGAACCTGCGACGTTCAACAATCGCATTCTGATGGAACAAGATCCGCATCAGGTTCTGGAAGGGATTGCGATCAGTTGTTACGCAATCAAGTCAAAGAAAGCCTATATTTATTTGCGTTATGAATACGGTCGCAGCTATCGCGCACTGAAGAAGGCGATCGAGGAATGCTACGCCGCCGGACTGTTCGGCAAAAACATTCATGGTACCGGGTTTGATCTCGACGTGGTGCTGCATCGCGGCGCGGCAGCTTATATTTGTGGCGAAGAAACGGGACTGATTGAAAGCCTGGAAGGAAAACGAGCCTGGCCTCGAATCAAGCCACCTTTTCCCGCCATTGAAGGCCTGTTCCGCAAGCCAACAATTGTTAACAACATCGAAACGATGGCTTGTGTCAAACAGATTCTTGACCGCGGTGCCGACTGGTTCAAAAGCATGGGTGTTCCCCCCGACCCCAGTAATCCTCGCGATGCCGGCAGCTACGGACCAAAACTCTACTGTATCAGCGGACACGTGAATAAGCCGGGCTGCGTTGAACTTCCCATGGGGATCACAGCGCGACAATTGATCGATGAGCATGGTGGTGGTGTCTGGAAGGGCCGAAAAGCGAAAGCAGTGGTTCCTGGTGGAATCAGTATGGGCTTTCTTTCAGCCAGCGAACTTGACACTCCGCTCGATTTCAATGGTCCTGGTAAAGTGGGTTGCCTTGGTTTGGGGACTGCGGCAATTACTGTCATTGATGACCATACGAGTATGGTCGACGTGCTGTTCAATTGCGCTCGATTCTTCGCTCATGAATCTTGCGGTCAATGCACTCCGTGTCGCGAGGGGACCGCGTGGATGCACAAGATTCTCGCCAGAATCCGCATGGGAGAAGGTCAATCCCGAGACCTTGATTTGCTCACCGAAGTTGCGTCTTCGATGGGGATCATCCCAGGCACGACAATTTGCGGCCTGTCCGACGGGGCCGCCTGGCCGATTAAAAACGCGATTAAGAAATTCCGAAGCGAGTTTGAAGAGTACATCCAGACCGGTCGCAAGACGGTCAAGCCATCCGATGCACTGATGGAAGTGCATTGATCATTGAAATGGTCGGTTCGACGCGACAGAGTTTTTTTACACTAGCAATAAACCACTGATTGCCCATGCCAACCGTCATTGTAAACAATAAGCCGGTCGAGATTGGTCCTTCCGAGAAGCTCAACTGCATTCAAGCAGCCGAGCGTGCGGGGGATACGATCCCGAGTTACTGTTGGCATCACGACCTGTCCGTGGTTGCCAGTTGCCGTATGTGCCTGGTCGAAGTTGGCGAGAAAAAGCCAGACGGCACGATAGCCATGCAGCCAAAGCTTTCACCCGGTTGTCAGACCCCGGTGAAAGATGGCACGGTGATCGTTTCCAACAGCGAAAAGGTTCTTGCCGCTCAAAAGGCGACACTGGAATACCTGCTGCTGAATCACCCGCTCGACTGCCCCGTCTGCGATCAGGCCGGGGAGTGCGGGTTACAGGACTACAGCTACAAATACGGGCGTGGCTACAGCCGTCTGCAAGAACCCAAGAATATTAAACCCGATAAAGACTATATCGGCGACCAGATTACGCTGTTCACTGATCGCTGTATCATGTGTACCCGCTGCGTCCGCTTCACTCGTGAGATCAGCGGAACGGCAGAGATGCAGGTGGTCAGCCGGGGAACACACGAAGAAATTGACATCTTCCCGGGTGAGCCCTGCAACAATAAACTGGCCGGCAACGTCGTCGATCTCTGTCCGGTCGGTGCTCTTTGCAGCAAGGATTTCCTGTACCAGCAACGGGTCTGGTGGCTGAAATCAAAGAACAGTGTGTGTCCCGGTTGCAGTACAGGTTGTAGCATCACCGTGGATCAGAATGAAGATGTTCTTTACCGGCTCAAGCCACGCGAAAATCCGCAGGCTCAGGGAAGCTTCATGTGCGACGAAGGCCGATTCGGCTGGAAGTATGCTCAATCGGATCGACGGCTGACATTGCCCGAACAACGATCTGCCGGTAAGACGATTTCCAGGGATTGGGACGTCGTGCTTTCTTCATTGGGCACCACATTGGCTGATCTTTCCGATCAAAAGTCCGGTGCGTTTGTTGTCGCGATCTCTCCCTGGGCAACGGTCGAGGAAGCCTATTTACTCGCGAAGTTCGCGAAAGACGTGAATCCCAACGCACGATTAGCACTGGGCCCGGTTAGAACCGTCGGTGAAGACGACCTTTATCCGAAAGACATTCACGGCCAGCCATCGCTTCCGACCAGGTTTACTATTCGAGCGGAAAAGTGTCCGAACCGTCGCGGAGTTGAAGCGGTACTGAATCATTTCCAAGGGGAAGTCGTTCCGTTTTCGTCAGTTCTGGGCGACGTTGAATCCGGATCGGTTGACACATTATTTGTACTTGGGGGCGATCCCGAGGGCTGGATCAGCGAAGCTGACGTTCCCAAGCTCGATAAACTGAAACTGCTGATCGTACAAGACCTGCTCGGATCGCCAGCCAGCGCCAAGGCTCATTTTGTTCTTCCCGGAGCGGCATGGGCCGAAAAGGATGGGACGTTTGTGAATCATAACGGGCTGGCTCAAGCCATCCATCGAGGTTTGCGGGGTCCGGAAGGATCGCGTCCGGACGGCCGGATTTTGTTTGAGCTGTCAGGTCGAAGTGGACTGTTTCACGCCGCATCATTGCGTCAGGAAATCGCCAGTCAGATTCCGGAGTTGGCTGCGTTGAGTGTGGGTGATCTGGGTGAATTCGGTGTGTCACTGACTTCAGCGGCCAAGACCGAACCACAGCCGGTAGGTTAATTGAATACCATTGTCCATCTGGACATTTTTAAGTTGAATCGGTCAGCGAAATGTTAGAACAACTCATCAATTGGTTTCCCGAATGGGCTCGCCCATTCATTATGCCGATGATCACGATTGGCATCGTGCTTCAGGTGAATCTGGGTGTTTGTTCGTACCTGATTCTTCTCGAGCGCAAACTTTCGGCATGGATGCAGGACCGGATCGGACCGAACCGCGTTGGTCCATGGGGTTTGCTGCAACCGGTCGCAGACATGCTGAAGTTGCTGTTGAAAGAGGACGTGATCCCCGGTCACGTCAACAAGTTTCTTTATGTACTTGCCCCCGGCATTTCTGTCTTTACAACAATGCTGGCGTTTGCCGTTGTTCCCTTTGGTCCTGTCCCCAGAAACTTGAGTGCAACGGACGGTCAGTTTCCTTACATCATTGCACCGGGTGTCGATCTTGGACTGGTGTTTATCTTCGCTGTGACCAGTCTCGCTGTTTATGGGATCATCCTCGGCGGATGGGCCTCGAACAATAAGTACAGTGCACTGGGAGCGATGCGGGCGAGTGCTCAGGTTGTCAGCTATGAAATCCCGCTCGGGATGTCCGTCGTTGGCCTGGCGCTTCTGACCGGATCAATGAGTATTGAAAAGATCTTATTGCATCAGGCCGATGCGGGAATTTTCGGATGGAATATCTGGTTTCAGCCACTCGCCTGCGTGATTTTTTTCGCCGCCGCAATGGCTGAAGCACAACGGTTGCCGTTCGACTTGTCCGAGTGTGAGCAGGAACTGGTTGGTGGCTGGCACACGGAATACAGTGCAATGAAGTGGGGTTTGTTCTTCCTGGGTGAATACACGCACGTGATCACCATCAGTTTCTTGACAAGTATCCTGTTTTTCGGTGGCTGGCATTTCCCCTGGATTGCCGAACCCGACAGTCAGTACCTCGGTTCAACGCTGGTCAAAGTTCTGGTACTCCTGACAAAATCATTTGCATTCATCATCGTGATTCAGATGCTTCGCTGGACGATTCCGCGATTTCGGTTTGACCAGTTAATGGGACTTGCCTGGAAGGTGTTAATCCCGCTGGCAACTCTCAATGTCGTCTGTGTCATGATCGTTAAACAGTTTCATCTGAATGAATGGTGGCTGCTGCCGATGTCTGCGGGGCTGTTCCTTGGGGCAGGGCTGATCGGTACCCAGTCGTCTCGGCCGTTTGCTCGTCGAACTTTGGAACCAGTCCCCGAGGCACACGGGCATCACGCACATGCTCATTGAACTACCAAAAAAGGCCATCTGCTCTCAATAATGTCCTGAGAGTTCTGGCAACGAAGACAATCACGAGCCAATTCGGACGAGAAGAGAACGAGGACCAATCATGCCAATTAATCCGAAAGACATCGAATGGGTCGAAGAACCGTCGATGAATTTCTGGGAATCGACGTATCTTCCCGCCGTGTTTGATGGCTTGCGTACCACCGGACAACACGTTGCCGATTTCCATCCGGTCACCGAGTTTTATCCAGAACAGAAGCCTGATCTGCCGTCACATTACCGCGGTGTTCATCGACTGAACCGCGACGATAAAGGCCGTGTGAAGTGCGTGGCCTGCATGATGTGTGCAACGGCATGTCCAGCTCGCTGCATCGACATTGTCGCTCAGGATGCACCCAAGGATGACCCCCATTGGGCCGATCGGGACAAGTTTCCAAAATCGTTCGTGATTGACGAACTCAAATGCATTTACTGTGGCATGTGCGAAGAGGCATGCCCTGTCGATTCAATTGAGTTGACGAATATCTTCGATCTGACGGGAATGTCACGGCAAGAAATGATGTTCGATAAGGAAAAGCTGCTGAGTGTTTTCGATCAGACAAAAGATTCAGCCAATAATCCTGTACGAACTCATAAAGGTAAGCTTGGTCACGCGAGTGACTTCACAAATCTGCATACACTTGGACCCGCAACGACCGTTCGAGCGGATGACCGGTCGGCAAAGGCAAATTCGGCTGGGGTAATCGAGTAATTGAAGTTGATATCAAGGCAAACAAGAATTTCCGTAATCGACGGAAACCAGCAGGGATAGGCCCTCTGGACCTTTGACATTAAGACAGAGCCGGGATGATATTCGTCCCTGAAATTTTTAGCTGGAATAGATTGCGATGGAATGGAACGAAGAGAACGGACTGCTACTGATCCCACTGGGGTTGGGGTGTCTGGCCGTCTGGTGGTTAATGCCATCTGCCAAACAGCGACCTCGAATTCTCGGTGGACTCGCCGCTTTGGCTGCCATTTTAATGATGCAGCTGATGCTTTTGCCTCCGGCCGGAGATTACGTTCGTAACGTCTTGTTCTTCCTCTTCGCCGCTGCCGCTGTCATCAGCGCCGGCCTGATGATCACGGATCGAAACCCGGTTTATTCTGCTCTCTGGTTTGCGCTGGTCACACTGGCGGTTTGTGGCCTGTTCTTACTCAATTCCGCACCATTCCTGTCGGCGTCAACGATTATCGTCTATGCAGGGGCCATTATCGTCACCTTCCTGTTCGTCATCATGCTTGCTCAACAATCGGGAACGGCAACCAGTTACGACCAGCAGCCCATTCAACCAGCTATGGCAACGATTGGTGCGTTCATTCTGCTCGGAGCGCTTCTATTCACGCTGCAGGAATGGGGTCACATCGATGGGAAAAGCACCAATCAGCACGCCGAGCCTGGACAGTTCATCGCTTTGCCCGAAGGAATTCAGCCGAATCCGCTCAGTCAAGCTCCGCAAGACAATCCACACGAGATTGGTTCGTTACGTGTACTGGGCCGGTCGTTGTTTGGTGATTATTTGTTCGCGGTGGAAATCGCGGGAACGGTTTTATTGATTGCGACGATTGGAGCCATCGCGATTGCTCCACGGAGGTCTCAGGGGACATTATGACCGCCACTGCTTTAGAAAGTCAGCTGATCGTTGGAGCCACTCTGTTCATCCTCGGGGTGATCGGGTTCCTGACACGACGAAACCTGATTCTGATCATGCTCTCTGCCGAATTGATGCTTCACGGGGTCTCGATTAACCTGACCGCATTCAGTCGATATCACGGCAATCCACAGGGGCAAGTCTTCACGATTTTCGTGCTGACGATCGCAGCCTGTGAGGCAGGTCTGGCGCTCTCCCTGATTCTCTCACTTTATCAGCGACGAAAATCATTGGACATTTTCCTTTGGGGCAAACTTGGTGAAGACGATCTTCCCGTATTTTCTGGCTCGCCAGCTCCTCCGATCACCGTGACTGTTGATCCGAATGTTGACTTGCCGCACTTAACACCGGCTGGTCGTATGCCCAAAACACAACCTGGACCGCAAACGAAAACGTAAAAAAATTCTCGATAAATGAATTGAGCGAACCGGGAACTATCATCGGCTCCCGGATTTCCTGTTTGAAAATAGCCTGACGAGCGCCGTGACATAACATGGCCTGGTTCAGTTGACGAAAAGTATTAGCGAACGATTACGCGGAGTTGACCGTGACAAACTGGCTTAATGAGAACGTACTCTGGTTGATCCCTGCCGCCCCGCTGTTGGCGTGCCTGTGGATCGTGCTGGTTGGACAGGTCATCGGTCGAAAGTACGCTCATCGACCACTGGTGCTGGGTTTGGCCGTTTCGTTAATCGCATCGCTTTATCTTCTAACGGTTGTTGTTCCCCACGGCTTCGGTCATGACGAACATGATGCAAGTCATTCTGTGATGACGACGGTCTATCAATGGATCAAAATCGGCACGATCGACGTTCCTGTCACTTTACGCGCTGACGCAATGTCAGCTTTGATGCTGACGATGGTCACCTCGGTCAGTCTGCTCGTCGCAATTTTTGCCAGCAGCTATATGAAAGGTGATCCCGGTTATCCCCGCTTTTTCGCTGCCATGTCACTGTTCGTGTTTTCGATGTGCATGCTGGTTCTCGCCGGTAATTTCCTGTTGCTGTTCGTCTTCTGGGAAGCGGTAGGGGTTTGCAGTTATCTCTTGATCGGCTTCTGGTTTCACAAGCCAAGTGCCGCTGCTGCCGCAAAGAAGGCTTTCGTCGTCAACCGAATTGGCGACTTTGGTTTGATCCTGGGGATTTTTCTGATCTGGCAGACCTTCGGCACACTCGATTTTGCGACCTTGTTTGAATCACCCAATCTCATCAATGGAATCCTGGCGGGTCAGCCCGACATCTTTCATTGGATCTGCATCTTGTTGTTTATTGGTGCCGTTGGTAAGTCAGCTCAATTCCCGTTACAGGTCTGGTTGCCTGACGCGATGGAAGGCCCAACCCCTGTCTCCGCTTTGATTCACGCCGCCACAATGGTGACCGCCGGTGTGTATCTGGTTGCTCGCTGCACGCCGTTCTTCGTCCATGCACCCTATGTGCAAATGACCGTGGCTGGTATTGGAGCGGCAACGGCCCTGATCGCGGCGATCACTGCACTCACGCAGTACGACTTGAAGCGAGTCCTGGCCTATTCGACGGTCAGCCAGTTGGGCTACATGTTCATGTCCCTGGGGGCCGCAGGTGGTGGCCATGGGCTTGCTCTGCACGCCGTCACGTTTGCGATGTTCCACATGTTCACCCACGCCTTCTTCAAGGCGGTTCTGTTTCTTTCGGCTGGTTCTGTAATGCACGCCATGGGTGACGTGATCGACATGCGGCGATTCAGCGGACTACGTAAAGCACTGCCAATCACGCACTGGACGTTCCTGGCAGGAGCTTTGGCACTCGCCGGGGTTCCGCTGTTATCCGGCTTCTGGAGCAAAGACGAGATTCTGGCCGTCCTGGCGGCCGCATCGCGTGAGGGGGAGCATGCCGGATTCTATGGAGTGATCCTTGGCATCGCGTTGCTGACCTCATTGATGACCGCCTTTTACACCTTCCGCGCGTACTTCATGACATTCTGGGGTGAAGAAAAATTCCCGGAAGAAGCGGGACATCATCCTCACGACGCACCTCCGGCAATGGCGGTGCCGCTGGCAATTCTTGCCGCCGCGGCACTCGGAATTGGTCTGTTGACGGGACCAACCCACTTGTACGGTCACTACCTGCATCACACGCCAGGTCTGCCGGAAGGGCACGAGTTCCCCATTGACTGGTTGATGATGGGCATCAGTTCAATCCTGGCTGCTGTTGGAATCGGTACGGCGTATCAGCTGTATGTCGTTTCCCCCAAAATCGTTGAGAATCTTCAACGCCGGCTGTCGCTGGCGTATCAAGCTTCGCAAAACGGCCTGTACATCGACTGGTTTGGTTACAAATTTATCGCCGCTCCTCTTCGGGGTCTGGCCAAAATCTGTGAATTCTTCGACCGTTGGGTGATTGATACGCTTGTTGATTGCGTCGGTTTTATTCCAGGGTTGTTCGGGAGCATTATTCGTCCCATCCAGAACGGGATGGTACAAAACTACGCTGCGGTCATGATGCTTGGTCTGGTCGTTTGTTTGATCACAGTGCTGAGAGCATTAGCAGGAACGCATTGATTTTCAGGGTCTTAGTCGGAGTGCGGGTTTGAGCCGGACTTCGTCAGTGCACAAAACGTTGGCGGGAACGACGCGAGGAAGAAACTTCGATGCCCAGTTTGTTAGTCGTAATGATCTTTTTGCCCGCGATTGCGGCCGTGGCATTATTGCTGCTGGACCCGCAGGCGACGGCCGTCCGCGCACGTTGGGTGGCGCTTCTCGGGACTGTGACAACCTTTCTGGTTTCATGGGGAGTTGCGGCTCAATTTCTCGCTTTGCCGGAAGTTTCAGCGTCGGCACGGGGACCGGTTCATCCGCAAATGGTCTTGCGACATACCTGGCTGGATCTGTCACAGGCAGGTCCCCAAAGCCCCGGAGTGAAGCTCGAGTTCTTTCTGGGTCTGGATGGCATCAGTCTCTCACTCGTTTTGTTGACAACAATACTCAGTATTTCATCCGTGCTTGTTTCCTGGACCGCTATCAAAGATCGCGCCGCAGAGTTCTATGCCTGTCTGTTGATTCTGGAAACGGGTTTGATTGGCGTCTTCTGTTCTTTTGACATCCTGCTGTTTTACGTCTTCTTCGAATTCACATTGATACCGCTGTTTTTCCTTGTCGGCATCTGGGGGGGACCGCTTCGTCGATACGCTGCCGGAAAGTTTTTTGTGTATACGCTCGGCGGTAGTCTGATCACGCTGCTCGGACTGGTTTCGCTGGTCGTGACAACTGTTCAAGCCAATCCAGGCCTCACGACGCCGTTCTCGATTCCTGATCTGGCCAATGCGCTCACTCAGAACCCGTTGGATAAATCGGTTCAACTCACGTTGTTCCTGATGATCGCGGCAGGGTTCATGGTCAAAGTTCCGCTATTTCCGTTTCATACATGGTTGCCGCTGGCACACGTTGAAGCTCCCACGGCCGGTTCGGTTCTGCTTGCCGGGGTGCTGCTGAAATTGGGAACGTACGGATTTCTGCGGATGCTTCTGCCGATGCTCCCTTATGCCTGCCTGCATACAGGGTTGCCGCTGATTGGAGCCATGGCTTCCATCGGAATCGTCTACGGCTCGCTCTGTGCCTTGTCTCAGAACGACATTAAAAAGCTGGTCGCTTACAGTTCTGTGGCTCACCTCGGTTTCTGCATGCTGGGTCTGTTCGCACTGAATGTCGAAGGGATCAGCGGTGGCGTGTTGCAGATGATCAATCACGGCCTGTCGACCGGGGCGTTGTTCTGTATCGTCGGGATGTTTTACGAACGGTATCACACCCGCCAGCTGAACGAATTGGGCGGAATCGCAACTAAATTGCCGCTGATGGGCGTTGCCATGGTCTTCACATCGTTCGCCAGTATCGGCCTTCCTGGCCTCAATGGCTTCGTGGGTGAATTCCTCTGTCTGGCCGGAATGTTTCGCGCAGGGGACGGACAAGGGGTCATTTTCTCGGCCTTAGGTGCCATGGGCGTCGTGCTGGGTGCCTGGTATCTGCTGGGAGTCGTACAGCACGCATTCTTCGGACCTGTGCATCTGCCGGCCGAGCATCATGGTCCTGGTCACGAACCGATCGCGGACCTGAATGCACGCGAAGTGGCGGCCCTGGCTCCTCTGTTGGTGTTGTGTCTTGTCCTGGGACTGTTTCCACAACCTCTTCTGAATTTAATCCGACCTGACGTCGAAGCGGTCGCCAAGTTGTATGGCAACGTACAAGCCACGAACCCAAACGCTGAACAACACGCATCCTTGAACAATCACGCATCCCAGAAGAATTTGCCGAGCGTGGCTCTCGGCTCGGAGGTTCGCCCGTGAACGCAGCCATTCAGCAATTGAATAATGCCTTCTCACTCATCGCTCCTGACGCCGTCCTGTTGGCAGCGGTCTGTCTCATATTTTTTGCGGCACCGTTTCTTGTCAACGACCGAGGTGAAGCACCCGTCGGCCTTCGCCACCGCTGGGGTTGCTTGTCCCTGCTTGCCTTACTGATCGCAGGGTGTGTCTGGTGGCAAAGCCCCCCCGTCACACGGACGCTTGGTCCCTTCGTCCTTGACGAACTGACGTGGTATATCCGCGGACTGACACTGACCTTTGGTGTCATCCTGGTGCTGTTACACTGGAACCAGGCGGATGACGCTCGTTCGGCAGAAAGTCACGCCTGTCTGCTGGCAATCCTGGCGGGTGTCAATTTGATTGCGGCCTCAAACGACCTCGTCGGACTGTTCGTCGCTCTCGAATTGGTCAGCATTCCGACGTACCTGTTTCTGCTGTTGCCGCGACGCGATGCGCCGGCACAGGAAGCAACACTGAAGTACTTTTTGCTCAGCATTTTTTCATCGGCCGTGGTGCTGTTTGGTATGAGTTACCTTTACGGGGCCACTGGAACCACAAACTTGTCGGGAATTCACGCCGCATTTTCGGCAGCACATGGTCAACAGGCAAATCCCCTTGTGGCTGTGGCAACCGTCATGCTGATTGCCGGTCTTGGCTTCCGGCTGACAGCTGTTCCGTTCCATTTTTATGCCCCCGACGTCTTTCAAGGTGCTCCGACCTCTGCCGCTGCGATGCTCTCATTCATACCCAAGATTGCCGGATTTGTCGCACTGCTGCGGTTGATGGTCCCGGCAACGGGGGCCGAACAAGCAATCAATCCGTGGACAATGACTCCAGCGGCAACGCCATTACTCTGGTGGCTGGCTGTCGCGACGATGTTCGTCGGAAACCTGATGGCCCTGATGCAGACAGATATTCGTCGCTTGCTGGCTTATTCCAGCGTGTCACACGCAGGCTATATGATGGTTGGCTTGCTGGTCGGCATGGAACACGAAGGCCAGAAGCACCTGCTGACAAAGGCCATTCCTCAATCCGTCAGCGGTATTGGAGCGATGTTGTTTTATCTGGCCGTCTATGGAGCGATGACACTTGGAACGTTCGCGGTTTTGATCGCCGCAGCCCGTACCGACAAACGTATTGAAACGTTTGATGACCTGTCTGGCCTGTCGCGAACGCGCCCGGCGCTGGCCCTCTTACTGGCAATCTTTCTCTTCAGTTTGGCGGGATTGCCTCCAACGGCGGGTTTTCTGGGTAAATTAAACCTGTTTTTTGCTGCCTGGGCACAAGGGTATGAATCAAGCAAATGGCTGGCAGTGATCCTGGCGATCAATGCCGCGTTGGGTGCGTGGTTCTATCTGAAGATTATCGGAGTGATGTTCTTGCGAGAACCAGTCAACCGTAGTCCACAAGAAACGATCATCGAAACGCCGTCGCTGATTGCTGCAGGGTTGTGCCTGGTGGGAACTCTCGGATTGTTCTTCCTGCCTGGCTGGCTTTGGGTCCCGATTCAGAGCATTATGCCGTAAGTTGATTTTCCGGCGATTGCGAACACGATCTGTGAGATGTGTCGTTGAACGGCACTTCCGGTGCTTTACCGTGCCACAGATTCGATTTTGCGATCGCCATCCTGATTTGTTTAAATGTTCTCATTGAATGCTCGTTCGGATACCGACTGAGTTTGCGCGACACAGACATGTCCGATACCCCCCCCGCCAATCCACACCAGATCGTCATCCCGGATGCCCGCGAACATGAGCGGCTGCTGGAGTCGTTTTTGAAGTTCGAAAAGAACTTCCACAAAAACTACTTCCCTCTCTGGCTGGGGACGTTAATCGGACCATTAATTGTCACGCTGATCCTGTTCGGTGTGATTTACGTGGTCGCAGGGCAAAAGTACTGCTGGGAACTGCTGGTCGCAACGGGTTGTTCATTCGCATTCCTGGGACGCTTCTCGATCATCACACCGTTCCCCGGTTTGACCCCGTACGACCTGTTCTGGATGGTGACTTACCAGGACGCGATGGTAGCCTTGTTCTTTGCGTTCCACGTCGGCTTTATGTTTCGAGTCCCCTGGATCGGACCCAAAATTGCTTCGTTGTCGAGTGACAGTGAATTCATTCTGGCGCATCAGCCATGGATGAAGCGAATGACGTTCCTGGGCCTTTTGGCTTTTATTGCATTTCCGCTGGCTGCGACGGGCAGCGTCGGAGGTGCGATCTTCGGTCGCCTGCTGGGCCTCTCGCGTTGGGCCATCTTCTGGGGAAGCACCATTGGTGCAGTCATTGGCAACGCGGCCATGTTATTTCTTGCCGTGGTCGTCAAGGACAGCCTTCCCGACAACCTCGAGAATTCGATGATCGTTAAGTGGGGTGGCGTGCCGATCATCATATTGATCATCTTCTTTCTGGAACGCCGATATTCGTCGATGAAAAGAGCATTCGAAGAACAAAAGAAAGCTCAAGGCAGTTCGGTTGTGGAAACCTCAAAGCCCCCGTCGGTCTGACAATATCCCGGCTTAGGCCCGTGGCCCCCCGCTTGAAACGCTTATCTGCTTTTCACGAAATCGGAAAAACACCTGCAATTCCATCTGTAATTTGATAAATTAAAAAATGATCAGACTGTGACAGGGACCATTCGAAATTGGTTCTTGAAATCAAAACTCATTTCGATAATGTTGGAAATATGCAAGACCTAGACGCAATTGACGCATTCAAGTCGTTAGCTCATGAGTCTCGACTTCGAATCTTGCGTCTGTTGTCAAAGCAGGGTGATGTCGGATTACCGGCGGGTAAAATCGCCAGGAAGCTCGGCTTACCGGACGCCACACTTTCGTATCACGTCAATGAGCTCTTGAAGGCGGGATTGTTACGGGACTTTCACAAGGGTGCCTCGATCATTTTCTCGTTGAATGTCGAAGGGATTAAAGGATTGCTCGGTTTCGTGTTGAATGACTGTTGCGGACCTCAAGCCGAACTGTGCAGACCAAAGATCAATAAAACAGCAACCGCGACACCGACGCCAACACCAACAAAACGTAAAGCGGCACCGAAAACTGCCAAGTAAATTGTCGACAGGTATTGCTGATTCCGATTCGTATCTTTGACCTTCGAACAGGTCCCTGACAAAGGATCGCAATGAAATCCATACAAATTTACGACAAGCCACTGTGCTGTTCGACGGGTGTTTGCGGGCCGCAGGTTGATCCGGTGCTGCCACGTTTTGCTGCCGATCTCGACTGGCTGCGAAATCACGGCCTGTCCGTCGAGCGGTATAACCTGGCCCAGGAGCCTGATGCCTTTATCAAAAATGGTGTCGTGCATGAACTGTTAACCGCGAAAGGGACGGATTGCCTGCCGTTGATTTTCGTCGACGGTCAGCTTGTGGATCAGTCGCAGTATCCTTCACGTGAGATGTTCGTGAAATGGACCGGACTGGTTCCCAAGTTTCCTTCACTTTCCGTTGTTTCAGATTGAGCCTGAAATTTAGGACATTAATCAAAGTTTGTCCCGGAACAGGTCGTGATCCGGTGCTGCAATCGCGGAAAGCGGACTTGGTTCGAACCTTTCGCTTCCCGGGCAATCAGAACCGCCGGTTGCCGTCGTGGGACTCGATCTATTTGGCCGAAAAGATAATGACCGCCATCCCCGCGAGACATAGCAATGCCCCGACGCAATCACCAACGCCAGGTCGGATTCCGTCGACGGCCCAAAGCCAGGCAAGCGCGACAGTGATGTAGACGCCACCGTAAGCGGCGTAAACCCGTCCTGCAGCTGTCGGATGCAATGTCAGTAACCACGAAAAGACCGCCAGACTGATGACCGTGGGAATCAATAATAACGGCGAGCCTTCTTTTCTCAGCCACAAATACGGCAGATAACAACCGAGAATCTCGGCGACAGCTGTCAGGACAAATAACCCTGAGGTTTTTGCGAACTCCATGAACCTGATTTCCTTAACAAATCGTTTAAAGCTTGTGCCTGATTATCGTCGCACCTTTCCATATGTCACAAGCCGCCTGATGTTTCTCCGTGGTGACTCTGCGGATATCTGCACTTTTTTCTGCACCTTTTCAAATTCTCTTTTTTCTTGCGCAATGATCAAAGGAATCTGAAAACTAAAATCGGACGTGCTGGCGCCATAATGTTGAAACGACTACGATGCCGTCGGCATCAAATAAGGCGAGAGACCTATTCAATCAGGCCCAACCACCAGATGAAAAACGGGGGTTGATACGTCAATCATTCGGGGTATAGTTAATCATCATGTACAGCAACACACTTCGCAGCTTGATGCTACTTGCAGGAATGTCTCTGGCATTCCCTCAGGGGTGGTGGTGTTCGTTCTTGATTCCTATCGCTTCGAAAACGGCGAGTTCCCAAGCGAAAGTATGCTCTGCGAGATTCGCAAATGACTGTTGCGGCAGACGCTTACCGGTCGATTCGGAACCTTCGCCAGCGAGACCTGTTCCGGCACAAGACTGCCCCTGTGCTGACAGAAACGCGACGGTCACGAATAACTTCTTTGAGTTCGATCACGTCGAGATCGGCGTATTGGGGATCAATGTCGACCGTGAACTGTCTCTGGTAACGATCGATGCCGTACGTCATTCGATCTCTTTCTCGTCTGTTCCACCCCGTCAGTTCAACGTGTTGTACTGCCGCTGGTTGTTTTGAGCTGATTTCTTTGATTGCTTCTGGCTCGGATGCGTGTTGGCATGAACTGCCTTGTAGTCGCCAGCCGGGCCTGATCACGGATCTTTTTTACCAGGCCGTCATTTCTTTCGGCCCGAATTCAGTGCTGAAGTTCGCACGCGATGCAGCGATCGCGAAATATCCCTTCAGCAACACAAACTCAAATCATTCGGAGATCAAAATGCGTACGAAAATATTAGCAAGCCTCGTGTTTTGTGTGATTCTTGCAGGATCAGCCTGGGGCATTCATAAATCCTCAGACGTTGCGGGAACTGTCTCACACGCGAGCGAAGGCTGTTGCGCCACGGGCAACTGCTGCTGTCCAGGGCAAGGATCATGCTGTGCCAACTCGAATGCAAAAACGACGCTACAGACGAAGAAGGCTTGCTGCGTGAAGGCGAAATCTGCCACCGCACAAACTGCTGCGGTGGCCAAATCAAATAGTTGCTGCGTGACTGGCAACTGCTGCTGTCCAGGCAAGGGTTCTTGCTGTGCATCAGCCAAAACCGCTGGATAGTCGAACCCGTTTCCATCGTGAAACTCTGCAGTGGGGCGTCTGAGGTAATCTTGGACGCCCCACTTTTGATTCCCGATGGTTGTTTCACCGATTACGAATTGGGAACTTCGACGATCGCTTTGATGACGCCGGTTTCAGGCTTTGTATAGCTGGGGAACTGGCCAATCAGTTCGTCGAAATTGGTTCGATGAGTGATCCAGGGACGAGTGTCGATCACTCCTGTTTCGATCAGATTGATAATCCGATCGAAATCTTCGGGCATCGCGTTGCGGCTGGCGAAAAGAGTCATCTCGCGCCGGTGCATGAGTGGATGCGGGAAAGAAACGTTGTCGGTCGTGATACCGACATAGACCAGCTTCCCCGTATGGCCGACGTAATTCAACGCGTGCGACATCGATTTCGCGCTGCCGGTGGCATCGATCACAATTGTCGGAAGATGACCATCTGTTAAATCCCGCAACGCTTTTTCTTCGTTCCCGTCACCCGCGAGAACGGTGTGCTTAACCCCCATTGAATGTCGAACGAATTCCAGTCGACTGGCGACCATGTCCATGACGATCAGGTTCGCGCCCGTCAACTTCACAAATTCAATCACACTCAGTCCGATGGGACCGGCACCAATCACAAGCACGTCCTCGCCCGGCTGCGGAGCACAGCGAACGACGGCGTGACAGCCGATGGCGAGAGTCTCCACGAGCGCCAGTTGTTCCATCGACAACTTGGTCGCCTTGTGCAGCTTGCGAGCGGGCAGCTTGAACAACGGCCGCATCCCACCGTCAGTGTGGACCCCCAGCACCTGCAGGTCTTCACAACAATTGGTTCGGCCACGCTTACTGGCAAAACTATTCGGGTTGTTGATGTAGGGTTCGACCGAACAGGTATCACCCGCTTTGACGTTCGTCACATCAGGGCCGACGGCGACGACCTCGACACCAAGTTCGTGGCCGGGAATACGGGGATAAGAATAAAACGGCATCTTGCCGAGGTACCCGCTGAGGTCGGTCCCGCAAATTCCGATACGATGAACGCGAACTAAAGCTTCGCCGGCAACCGGCGCGTCCGGCTCGGGAATGTCGATCAGGCGGAAATGGAGCGGTTTTTCAAGCTGAATGGCGCGCATGCTATTGTCTCGTCAGTGGATTAAGAGTTGCCTAGTGAGGCAACATATGTTTTCAAAAGAGGAATTCAAACGAACTACTTGTTCCGATGCAAAGGCAGCGGTTGAATCGTTTCCGACACTTGCTCATCACGCGAAGCGATGATTGCTACGTTGGAAGATATCGCCCAATGACTCAGGACGAAAGTGTTTCACCAAAGATCTTCAGCCATTCGACGCGGCGATCTGCTGCCAGACATTCCCGGCGAAAAGATCCAGAATCCTGGCCAGGCCCGCCGCGACGAGTTCTTCCCCCGTGACGAACCGACCGGGATTGTTCCAACTGCGAATCATTTCAACATCGCAACCGAATAAACGAGAAAGCAACTGGTCGAGATCGGTTTCCATCACACGGAAATGACGAGCCCATTCCGCCGCTTCATCCAGCTTGACGTTCTCTTCGCTATGCCATCGGATCGGATGGAACAGCAGCGTCGAATGCGGCGTAACATATCGTTGAGCGCACGCGGCAAACGGCATTAGTGCCGCAGAACTGCATTCCCCCACGACGACACCCGTCGCTTTCAGGCCGCGCAGTCGGATCAGGCTGGCCAGTGCCAATCCGACGAATGCACTTCCCCCGCAAGAATCAAAATAAATCAGACCACGCGACCCTCGCGGCAACTCCACCAGTTTCTCGTGCAGACCATCCTCGTCATCTTCCAGTGCGCCTCGGATCACGATTTCCCACTGACGCGAATTTGGTGAGTCAAAGGTTGGACAGACTCCAGGTCCCGGATCGGGACGCAACAGGTGCGAGGCAGGCTTGAGATTTGGTTTACGACGACGATCATCACGAGGCATGACAAAGACCCTGAAAGTGGCTAGAACCGATGGATGATCGTAACGACCGAGAGATTCGAAATCCAAACGACGGGCAACTACCGACTAATGGCTTAAGTCCTTCCAGGACATAAAAAGAGCGACTTATGCTTATCGGAATCCTGTCAGACACGCACAACCAGACGAAAAGAACTGCGGCTGCGATTCAGCTTTTGCACGCCGAAGGAGCCGAAGTGCTAATCCACTGCGGCGACCTTACCGACCCCGACATTGTCGGCCTCTGTGCCCTGTTGCCCTGCTTTTTCGTCTTTGGCAATAACGACGTGTACCATGTAGACGAAATACAGGCAGCAATCAAACAAGCTGATGGAGCCGTCTGCTTAGGATGGGGAAACGAAGTCGAACTTGCCGGAAAACGAATCGCCGTGACTCACGGTCATCTCTACAAAGAATATCGCCGGTTGCTGGCAACCAATCCCGACTATCTGTTCACGGGTCATTCCCATATCGCAGCCGATCATCGCGAAGGGGTCACTCGATTTATCAATCCCGGCGCTCTTCACCGAGCCCAAGAATTCACTGTCGCCTTGCTGGATCTCGAAAACGACAACCTCAAGTTTTTGCCGGTTCCCGCATGAGTCGACAACGCAAACCTTGAATCACAGTAAAAGACGACGAACGGCAAAAGAAAGAGTTTTGGAACACTAATTTTCGTCAATCTGCACTAATAAGAAAAATGCCGGGAAACGGACACTTAATTCGAAATCTTGAATTTTCTGATTAGCGAAGATTAGTGCAGATTAGTGTTCCAAATCTTAGAATTCCTTTTTTCCTGATCCTCATGGCTCATTTTTATGACTTCCTTGAAACAGGTCGGAATTGCGGTTGTCGAACATGCTGGACGGTACCTGGTTGGAGTGCGCGGACCGGACGTGCCGCTGGCCGGGTTCGCCGAATTTCCGGGCGGGAAATTCCTGATCAACGAGTCGCCGTTTGATTGCGCCATCCGGGAGTGCCTGGAAGAGTCAGGCTTGGCCGTGATTCCCGAACGTCTGTTGCAACACAAGGAGTTCGAATATCCCCACGGCCATGTTTCGCTTCATTTCGTGCTCTGCCATCCAGCCAATCAAAATGAAGTTCAAGATCAGCATCACCAGTTCCGTTGGCATTCCGTCCAAGATTTAAAAGCTCTGAAATTTCCGGAAGCCAATACGGATGTCATCAATTCCATAACGTGTGTGGCTGGTGAGTGATCATTAGCGACTACGCGATTGGTATGACCAAATTACGATTTCTTATTCGTGCGATTCGACAGATTCGTTGCCGCACCTCTTTTTCTTCGTTTTCCTCAAAAACCAGAACACGCGCACGCGACGTAATGGCTCATGATTGAATCAGCGGTTCGAAACGGCGATCGCGTCAATCAAGAGCGGGCCTCGACGTCTGATTGGCCTTGCCTTTTCAATTCGAACTTTGCCATTTTTTTTTTCGCCGATTTCAGCAGACCGACAATCGGGAAACGCCAGCAATTCCAAATCGGTGTTGACACCGATAAGCGATCTCGGACACACTCACTGGTGTTCGTTTAAGGAATCCACGTGAGTCGGTTGATTTCATTTGTGATGCTCGTCAGCTTTGCCGCTCAGCAATTTGCTTGCTGTTGTGCCGGAGTTTGTGCGTCGTTCATTCATGTTGATCATTCACCGCAGGCGATCTGCGAGACCGTTGATTCTGGGCACTTTGATTGTGGTCATCACGAACACGATGTGAACGATATCAGCGAGACTGCTAATCGAGATAATGAAAAGCACCCTGCGGATGGCCATCAGCATCATGTCTGTGTGGGGACCCATCTGTTCTTTGTCACGGGTGAGCGCTTCGATGTGTCGCAGCTGGTGCTGATCCAGGGATTTGATGTTTTTTGGACCGAGGATTTTGTCGGCCTTTGGTCGATGATTGAATCGTCGACGAATCGAGATCGAGATGGTGATCTCTTGTTGCGATCGGCTGGGCCGGAACGTTCGGTTCTTGGTGTGTACCGGATTTAGGTCAGCGCGCCGTCGCGATTCTTGGTGTGTTGTGGGTCTCGCGCCGCACTTCTTTTGAGCCACGGGCTGAAGTCCATACCACGGGGCTTTTGAATCAGCCCGTTTTTCTTCTGATCTGGTCCGGTGCATTACTTTTTGTTGAGTGTTCCGTGACACATGCTCATCACGCGGAGCGATGATGGCACATTGGGAGGCCTTTCTATGTCGAAACGGGTTCCACAACTTCTACGGGCGTTGATCGGGGTTGGTTTGATCGCTGGTGTGAGTGGCTTTTCATATCTCACTCGTGATCACTGGCTCCCCTTGTTGAATCGCTCACCTGCGACGCTCGCGTCCGAAGTGTCATCGGAACAGGCTGGACATGCCCACGCGGTGACCGGTCAAGGTACGACGACCTCAATCTCGTTGACGGATCGGGCGCGACAGAACCTTGGTCTTCAAACCGGAAAGGTCGAACTGCAGGACTGGTGGCAGACGATTTCTATCCCGGCCGAAGTGATCGAAGAGCCAGGTCACAGTGAACAGGGTGTTTCGTCAACGGTCCATGGAATCGTGCTGAAGATTCATGCTTTTCCAGGTCAGACAGTTCGTGCGGGTGATCCACTGGTCGACATTCAACCAACAGCGGAGCTACTGGCGAATGCTGAATCGGCATTGCTGAAGACACTTCAGGAAATGGAACTGGTTGAACTGCAGATCGAGCGGATTACGCCGACCGTCGAGTCTGGCGCGACTCCCGCCATGCGGAAAGTGGAGAAAGAATACGAACGGACTCGACTGGAATCGCAACGCCTGATCCAGACTCAGGAATTATTGGTCCGCGGACTCTCGCCCGCACAGATCGATGAGATCATTAAAACTAAAACGCTGATTCGTCGCATCACTGTTCGAGTCCCTGCTGGAACATTGACGGGGGACGAAGAGGCACCTGCGATCAAGTTGACGGGAAATACCGTCGCTGACAATGCGCATGGACCAGGTCCGCTGGCCATTCCACGGACTCATGAACATGGTTCGGTCTACTCCGTCGAAGCGCTGAGCACTCATCTTGGACAGCATGTTCAACCAGGTAACGAACTTTGTCGACTTGCTCGGCATTCACATCTGCTGATCGCCGGACGCGCATTCGAACGTGAAAGCCATCTCGTGGCGCGGGCCTTGGAAAACGAATGGCCGGTGAAAGCGGTCTTCGAGACGGCGGACGAATCGCCAGTTGTCCGCGAGGGATTAACGATTCTCTACAGCGATAACGTGATTGATGTCGATTCGAGCACGCTGCGGTTTTACGTTCCCCTGGTGAACGAAGTTCTGCGTGACAGCACGGGAAATAACGGTCTCACATATCGTGCCTGGCGATTCAAGCCGGGACAAAAAGTTCGCCTTTTGGTGCCGGTCAATCATTTCACACGACGAGTCGTGCTGCCTGCCGAAGCGATTGTCAGAGAAGGGGCCGACGCGTACGTCTTTCGGATGAACGGAAAACTTCTAGAACGAGTGGCCGTGAGGGTTGAATCACTCGATTCGCGCGAAGCGGTACTGGCCAACGATGGAGCCTTGTTTCCCGGTGATTTCGTCGCTCGCAATCAGGCTTATCAGCTGAATCTGGCGATGAAGAGGACTCAAGGGGGTGGTGAAAGCGGACATAGCCACGCGGGACACAGCCATGAAGGGCATAATCACTGATGAATTCACTGATTCGTTTCGCCTTGCAGAATCGATTGCTGGTCGTCTGCCTGTCACTGGTGACACTGGTGCTTGGTTCGATCACGATGGCCCGTCTGCCAATCGATATCTTTCCCAGCCTGACACGACCCCGCGTCGTCGTAATGACCGAATGTCCTGGACTCGCTCCTGAAGAAGTGGAGACACTCGTTACGCTCCCCTTAGAAACCGCTCTGAACGGATCGACGGGAGTTCAAACCGTGCGAAGTTCGTCGGGGATTGGACTGTCGGTCGTCTATGTCGAGTTTGGCTGGAGTTCGGATATTTACCTGGCTCGTCAAATCGTCAATGAACGGATCGCAACGGTTCTTGGTCGCATGCCTGCAGGCGTGAAGCCGGAACTGGCACCAATCAGTTCCATTATGGGCCAGATCATGATGGTCGGTTTGTACAGCCGTGACGGGACGACATCACCGATGCAGGTTCGGACCTTTGCCGAATGGGTGGTCCGTCCGCGCTTACTGACGATTCCCGGTGTGTCACAAGTCATTCCGATGGGCGGGGGGCGAAAACAGTTCCAGGTCATGGTCGATCCGAATCGCCTGGCGGCTCACAACGTCACCCTGGCTGAAGTGGAAGCCTCGATCGGTGAAGCGAATCAGAATGCAACGGGTGGATATCTTGAACGAGGTTCAATGGAATACCTTGTCCGAGGCCTGGGACGAATCAAGTCGAAAGATGATCTCGCTCAATCGGTAGTCAAGAGTTCTAACGAACGGGCGGTGTTGCTTCGCGATGTTGCGAGTGTTGAAGAACGGCCGCAGTTGAAGCGAGGGGATTCGTCCGTGAACGGGCATCCCGCCGTTGTGCTGACGATCGGAAAGCAGCCGACGGCGGACACTCGTCAATTGACGGAAGAAATCACCAGGACCTTCGAAAGTCTTCGAGGATCGCTGCCGAAAGACGTTGAACTAGTGACAGAACTGTACCAACAACGTGAATTCATCGACCGGGGGATCCACAATGTATTTGAAGCGCTACGCGACGGAGCGATTCTGGTTCTGATCGTACTGTTTCTGTTTCTGATGAATTTTCGGACGACGTTTATCACTTTAACCGCCATTCCCTTGTCGATCGTGATCACGGGGCTGGTCTTCTACTGGTTCGATATCTCGATCAATGTCATGACTTTGGGTGGGTTGGCAGTCGCAATGGGAGAATTGGTCGATGATGCGATCGTGGATATTGAAAACGTCTTCCGTCGACTGAATGAAAACGCAAGATCGTCGAACCCGAAGCCGGCACTGGAAGTGGTTTACCATGCGAGCATCGAAATTCGCAGTTCGATCGTCTTCGGCACGATGCTCGTGATTCTGGTCTTCATTCCGTTGTTCGCATTATCAGGGATCGAAGGCCGACTTTTCACACCGCTGGGAATTGCCTACATCGTTTCGATTCTCGCTTCACTTATCGTTTCGCTGACGATCACTCCCGTCCTGGGAAGCCTGCTGTTGAGTGGTTCTACCACCGTGGCCGACGCTGCCAGCGTCGGACGAGACGTAGATGGTGCTGGAAACCTCAATCTTGACGCTGCCGACGCTAGCAGCGTCTGCCACGGCGGCGACAGCCCTCTTTTATGGCTGCTGAAACGATGGGTCACTCCGGTCGTCAGGACAAGTCTCTCACGAACAGGTTTAACGGTCATCCTCGCTTTTGTCGGATCGGCGATCGCAGCCAGTATTGTGCTTGTCCTTAATCTTGGAACAGACTTCTTGCCCGCATTTGATGAGGGTGCCGCTCAGATCAATTTCGCTTTGCCGCCCGGTTCGTCGCTGGAGGCATCCAATCGAGCAAGCCTCATGGTCGACGCGGCACTGGCCACGCATCTTCGTTCGGCTGATAAGAACCCATCCGGACTCGTATCAGCGTTCGTACGCCGAAGTGGCCGGGCGGAAATGGATGAACACGCCGAAGGGGTCAATGTCACCGAATACATCGTCTCACTGAATCCGAAGAGTGGACTGACTCGAGCTGATGCCCTGGCAACTCTGCGAAAAGAACTCGACGAAGTCCCCGGAATCGAATACGAAGTCGAACAGCCGCTGGCACATTTAATGAGCCACATGCTGTCGGGAGTGACCGCTCAAATCGCTATCAAGGTGTTTGGCGATGACCTGGACGTCTTGCGTCAGAAAGCAGAGCAGATCAAGAATTCGCTGGCGAACATTCCGGGCCTGTTGCCACCCGTCGTCGAGTCACAACAACTGATTCCCCAACTTAGGCTGGAATTGAACCGGGAACAACTGGCTCTTTATGGTCTGACCGCGGGTCGAGTCAATGAATTTATCGAGACGGCGATGAATGGTCGCGTTGTCTCTACTGTCCTGGATGGACAACGAACGTTTGATCTGGTCGTGCGACTGAATGATGAATCCCGAACGGACATTGAGGCTGTACGACGGCTGTCGTTGACGCTTCCGGAGGGAGGACGGATCCCTCTTTCCGCCGTTGCCAAGGTTTATGAAGCGGGTGGACCGAATACGATCAATCATGAACGAACCCGCCGGCGGATTGCGATTCGCGGCAACGCAGACGGTCGAGATTTGGGGAGTGTTGTGGCTGACATCCGTCGTGCGGTCGCAAAAATCGATATGCCTGAAGGCTATTTTGTCGAATATGGAGGTCAGTTCGAAGCTCAACAAGAAGCAACGCGACAAATCGCAATCATGAGTCTCGTGTCTCTGGTTGGGGTCTTTCTTGTCCTGTACACGCTGTTTCCCTCAACGACGATCGTCTTGCAAATCATGTCTGCGTTACCGATCGCCTTTGTGGGTGGTGCCTGTTCGTTGTGGTTAACAGGTCAGACTCTGACGGTGGCTAGTCTCGTCGGGTTTATCTCGTTAGGTGGCATCGCGGCACGCAACGGAATTCTGCTGGTCTCACACTATCTGCACCTGATGCGAGAAGAGGGCGAAGGTTTCACAGAATCAATGGTCATTCGCGGCAGCCTGGAGCGTCTGGCTCCAGTCCTGATGACGGCTTTGACGGCGGGAATCGGGCTAGTCCCACTGGTGATGGGTGGCCAACAGCCGGGCAAGGAAATTTTATATCCCGTAGCCACGGTGATCCTTGGGGGCCTGATTACGTCGACAATCTGCGAGTATGTCGTTCACCCTGGACTGTTCTGGAGAATGAGTGGAACGTCCGCAGAACGGCTTTGCGCGAACGGGGTTGTGAGCGGTTCGGAACCGAACCAGCATTGAACAGGTCTTTCGAGATTTGACGGAATTTGTTTTACCTCAGGGCGAATTGTTCCCGAAAGACCGTTTCATGGAAATTTCAAAAGGCTTCCCGAACGAGATCAACCGCACGCTCCATATCGTCAGGTAATGGCGCCGAGAACGTGTGCCATTCGGCCGTCATTGGGTGAGCGAACGACAATTCCGCCGCGTGCAATGCCTGGCGGTTGATGTACGGCGAAATCGGAGCGAGCGCCGGTTCACCCTTTGATGGTCGTTCTCGTTCAGGTTTCAATTCTCCCAACATTCCGTAGAAATCGTCGCCGATAACAGGGTGACCGATCGTCGCGAAGTGGACTCGAATCTGATGTAGTCGGCCCGTGCGTGGTTTTGCTTTCACCAGGGTATGACGTGAAAACCGTTCGAGAACTTCGTAATTGGTCTTCGAAGACTTTGCGTCGATCGCGTCTGCCTGACACGACATCAGGGCGCTGGCTCCGCTACGGGCTCGTCCAATTGGCAGGTCGATCGTCCCCTCATCCTGTTTCACGATGCCGTCCACAAGTGCGATATACGACTTGGAAATTCGCTCGCGCTGAAATTGCATCGAGAGCAATCGGTGCGACAGGTGGTCCTTCGCCAATGCCACGCAACCACTTGTATCGCGATCAAGCCGATGGACCACGCCAGGTTTCGATTGACCCGGAAAGGACGAGTTCTGATCAAGGTAATACTGAACCGCGTTGGTCAATGTTCCTGACGGGTTCATTCCCGTCGGATGAACGATTAATCCGGCAGGCTTGTTGACGATCAGTAGCCACTGGTCCTCAAAAACAACGCCGAACGAAATCTCTTCGGCAGGCATCAGGTTATCGGGGGGTTCGAGCAACCGCACGGTGACCGATTCGTTCGTAAAGACCCGTCGATCGGGTTGTGCAACGGTTCCCTGGACAGTCACTTGACCGGCCCGGACCATTCGATGCATTCGCCAGGGGGTGTAACTGCGAAAGTGTTTCGCGAGAAAGGTATCGACGCGAGTGCCGGATAGATAACTTTCAACAATCAAAGTGGCAGAGTGCATACAATCAAACGATCTTTTATGGGCGGACCAACTTCAGTGTGTTTAGATCGGCGGCTGGAAGCCGCCGCTACTGACCGAATCAACGCACGAGTGATCAACCTATTCTAAACCCGTCGTCCGACGCGTACAAACCGGCTGTGCCGCTACTGTCTGAATCAACGCGCGAATGATCAACCTAATCTGAACCTGTCGTCCGACGCGCATCAACCGGCTGCGCCGGCGGCTATTTCGTTTTCAAAATGAAGTCTGTCAAAACAAGTTCGCCGGTTGAAGCGGGAATCTCGGATCGTAGTCCAAAATTGCCTCCCTTGAGCGGAGCGTAACCGATTGGTCCCTGGTAGATCAGATCCCAATCATTCGCGTCTGGTTTCGAATGCAGGTAGAACGCGGTTTCTCCCTTGCGGACGAATCGTAACCTGCCCGATGCTTCGGTTGTATCACGAAAAGCATGTTTCCAATCAAAATCGTCTTTCACACGAATACGATTTGCGACAAACAGGATCGGTTTGTCGGCCTGTCGTCTGAGCCCCCCGAGAACGACATTTGTATTTTCTGGATCGTTCCATCCGCCACCGATATCAAACTGAGCTTCAATTCGGGGAGCTTGCCAGTCCTTCTGTTCGGTTTTCGAAACGAAGTCGCGGTAACCGATTGTCACTTCAACGTCGCTCTTCAGATCGGTGTTCCAGATAAAACCGCAAAACCCTCCATCGTCAGTACCGTTTTCCCCTCGAACCAGCTTTAACCCTTTCGCCACCGGTTCCATCCGATTTGGTTTCACATCACCAAAGATATGAAGGAACTCTGGCTTCGGCCCCTGAAAATTCCAGACCAGTTTTGTTGTCAGTTCACCCTGAGCAAACTCATACGGCTTCAAAATCTGGGTGATCTGACCTTGTTTGTTCGATCTGATGGTTAATCCAGTGAAGACCACACTGGCTGACGAGGTTGGCATTTCGGCTCGCAGGCAGAGATTTCCCCCCGTCAGCGGCGCGGCACTGACTGGCCCTGAGTTCAGCAGAATCCATTCGTCGGCCTCTGGCTTGGAGTACAAGTAGTAAGCCGTGTCACCCTTGCGGACAATCCGAATCTTTCCCGACTTTTCAGGTGCTTCTCTATCCGAATACTTCATTTCATGTTTATCGGAAACTCGAATGCCATGACCCGTATAAACATTTAACGTTCCGTCTGCTCGTTGACGATGTCCCATATGCATAAAATGCGTGTTTGTCGCATCATTTAATCCGCCACCGATATACAAATGGATTTCAACTCGCGGGATCTGCCAGTCCGGTTGTTCGGTTTTCGACTGCAAGTCGCGATAACTGAGGGTGACATCGAAGTCACCCTGGATATCTGAATCCCATGTATATCCGCAGGGGATCGCTTCTGGGGTCGCGTTTTCGCCACGGATAATTTTCAATCCCCCCTCCACTTGTTCCATCAGATTCGGTTTGACCACTCCCCACGGCTTGAGCATCACGGGGCTAGCCCCCTGGAAATTCCAGTTGAAATCGGTTTTGAGATCGGCGTCCGCAAGGTCGTAATGCTTGGGACCCATGTTCGAGAACTCTTGTTCTTTCAACGATGGAAGCGTCTTAGGCCAGGCGCCCCGGTAGACCACGTTCTTGACGCGAACAGCGGTCTCTTCAACATAGTGGAACAATCCCAGTTGCCTTTGATTGGTCAACGCGATCGGGCCCTCGTAGACGTCGGAGTCGTTCAGTTTCAGTAGAACTGCGTCCCCCTTAGTCGTCATTTGCAGGTGGTTCCACTCATCCTTCTTTAATGGCAACGTGGCAGGACCACGACGATGTTCCGGATTCGATTCGACGTTATCCGGCGCTATACCTGAGCGGTCCCATTGTGCATCGGTCAACCAATGAAGTTTGACTCCGTCCGGTTCCAGCAGAAACGCCATGCGACCAAGTGCGGGATGCACATGTGTTTCATTCGGGGTGTAGAAAAAGTCGTAGTCCACAACCGAATCCTCGACAAGAGGCCGATGGTAACGCAGCAGACTTGCTCGCTTGCGACCCGGCGTTTTAATGAATTGCTGTCCTACGATTTCGTCGCCATTCTTAATCCAGGCGTTCGCATTTCCATTTTCGTTTTCATTCGGTTGCCGATTGTTCATCGGATCGTGGTAGAGACTGGCCGTCCAGCCGATCAGATCGTTGCGAGCTGACAGGTTGAGCTGATCAGGAATCTCAGGCTGGCCTTTAATGCGGATCATCCGCGCTCCGCCAGAGAGATTGCCCCAGGTCATCAGTCCGAACCAGGGATCGGGTTGATCAGGCAGCGACTGTTCATGAACTTTGCGGTCATTGATGTAGTACGTGGCTTTATTGGGTTCGACGGCCAGTTTCATCAGACACCAGTCGCCGAATTCCACCTTGGGTTCAATTTTCGGACTTTGCCAACTGCTGGTAAGATCGCCGAGATCGACAACTTCACGCGTGTATTGAGCACCGACCCAGTGCGCGTGATACATCGATCGTGTTTCCCGCCAGCCATGTGTGGCAAGCTCGGCTTCGACGGTAAACGACCCGCGTAATGGCGATTGGTAATACAGATAGTCATGACTGTATCCCGCGACGTGTGTGATTTCGTTCTCTTGGAAATGCCAGCGGGAAACAGGTCCACGTGCATGGGCATCGGCCCATTCGATCGATGCCGTGGCCCATTGGCCTTTCGGCGATGAACCGCCGGCCGCAGGATACTGATTCGTATCGATCAGTCTCTTGCAGTGATCCCGCAGTCCGGTCGTTCGACCTTCACACGTTTCTCCTAAACCACGCTTATGCTGATGATCGACAATTTGCGTTAACAATGTCAGAGCCGAAGCCCGCAGTTCAGGATGTCGAGTGGCATCGCTTCCCACGAGGACTTCCGGCCAACGTTTCACCATGCGAGCATTCTCGGGAATCGCTTTGCACAGCGGCAGCAGTTGATTAATCCCTTCATTCGATTTCGCAAAGTCTCCCCTCGCCGTGTTGATCATGATCTGCATGGCTAACTTAGACCGGGCTGCAAACGGAGTTTTGTCGTCGGGAGCTTCTTCCACCAGCTTCGCCAGTTCGTCGAGGCGGTTCAGTTTCCTGGCGACGTCAACCAGATCAAGCGCCGGTGCAATCAGATCTCCACCCATTTTCTGCCGACGAAATGACGGGATATTGTCGTCGCCATTGGAATCAAGTCTTCCCGTCAGCCGGTTTTTATTCGGGATTCCGTTGTCACTGGTAAAATCTGCGAAAAGGCGGAAGTTGGCGTGGTCGTCATTAGGCAGCACCCAATGTTTAAGTGCTTCATATTGAGCTTCGGATGACATAGACCGGGTTTGAAGTAACAGATCTTCCAGGCCGCTAGTGTAGTGACTCAGAATTACGGGAACTTATTCGATTCGCTGGCGTCTGATCTTCAGTATAAGGAGGATCAGTGTCATGCGAGTAGCGAAGACGATCATATTGACGGACGAAGAGCGAGTCACGTTGACCAAGTGG